>JAPPMA010000042.1:0-6765 GCA_028819295.1 bacterium
CGTGAGAGAAGAACTAGAGCGTCTCGAAACATGCGCCGACAACAACCCGCCCCCACCACCACCACCACCACCACCACCCCCGCCGCCGCCGCCGCCACCACCGCCACCACCGCCACCGCCGCCCCCGCCGCCGCCGCCGGTGCAGGACGAGCCCGACGAGGCGGCGCTCGAAGGCTGCGGCTTAGCCAAGCCCACCCTGTCGATCAGCAGCCCCACCGCCAGCCGCGCCGACACAACCGTCGACTTCCACATCAGTCTCGACTGCAAACCAGCACGAAACCCGACTGTGCTGCTCGCGCCCGTGCGCGACGGCGAACTCGGCAACAACATCTACGCCGCCCTCACCAAAGACCAGCCCACCGCAACCGTCACCATCACCACCGGCACAGAAAACCAGCTCGCCCTCGCCCTCGTCTGGAGCACAGGCCTAGCCAACAAAAAAGCCCAAGGCAACGTCGCCTACACCGACTAGCGATACACGAGCTTGGTTGGCTCGCTCGTCAGAGTTGGTTGAGGCGTTGGCGCAGAGCTTCGAGTTCGGTTTCGGCGGCTTGGCGGGCGGCGGCTTCGGCTTGGCGGGCGGCGGCTTCGGCTTGGAGTTGTTCGGCTAGGTCGTCATGGTCGGGCAGCCAGGCGCCCGTTGGCGGGTGGTAGAGGCGCAGCTTGGGGGGTGCCCAGCAGAGGTCGAGGCCCAAAGCGGTGCTGTGTCCTCGGAGTTGCACGCCGTGAGCGTCAGGCTGCTGGGCGGTTATGGGGATCGGCGCCCAGCAGCCGTTGCGGCGGTGTTCTGCCGCCAGTGGGGCGCCGTACAGCTCTCCGCCGGTGGGGTCGAGCCGCCAGTACTCTTCTACACCGAGGTCAGCGAAGCGACCGGGCTTTTCGTGCAAGTCTGTTCGGAAGGTGTTCGGCGAGGCGATCTCCAGCGCGAACGAGGGAGGCGCTCCGGCTTCCCAAACCTTGTAGGTTCCCTTGTTCTCCACCATCGCGGTGTCCACTCCGAACGCAACGGCCACGTCGGGTGCCACAACCACGCGGGGGTCTCCTTCGCGGTAGTAGATGTTGATGTCGCAGCACACCCAGGCATCGGGGCGGTGCTCGCCCAGCCAGCCCCGCAATGCCACGACCAGTTCCATTCGCCGCCGTGTCTGCATGTCGCCCTCGGGCATTGGGGGCCCCTCCGGATAATAGACCTCGGCTCCCGGTCGGCGGTGCGCCACCATGCTCATCGGAGCGACTTCCTGAACACGCCGGCCAAACTAGCAGCACTCCGACGCTGCGTCAACCCCAATATACTGAAATAAGCTGATTAATCATATATAATACCTAGATACTATCACCGAGACAGAATCCGGGGTTACAAGCTCATCAGCGTGCCCAGGTACAGGCTGATCACCTTGGGGTCGTCGAGCAGCTCCTGGCCGGTGCCGGTGTGGGCGTTGGCCCCCTGGTCGAGCACATAGCCCCGGTCGCAGATCTCCAGGCAGCGCCGGGCGTTCTGCTCCACCATGACCAGCGACACCTCGTGGGTGGCGATGCGGGTGATCTGCTCGAACACCTGGTCTTGATTGGCCGGTGAGAGCCCGGCGGAGGGCTCGTCCAAGAGCACGATCCGGGGATCCATCATGAGAGCCCGCCCGATGGCCACCATCTGGCGCTGCCCCCCCGACAACCCGTCGGCCCGCTGATGGCGCCGGTCAGCGAGCAGGGGGAACAGCTCGGCGACAACCTCGAAGCGCTGGGCAAACATCGCGGGGTTCTGGAACACCCCCATCTCCAGGTTCTCCTGTATGGACAGGCGGGGGAAGACGTTGTCGGTCTGGGGGACGAAGCCGATGCCCAGGGCGACCAGCTCGTGAGGGCGGAGGCCGGTGATGTTTTCGCCGTCGAGGCGGACGGCGCCCGATCGCACCTCGACTAGGCCGAACACGGCCTTCAACAAGGTGGACTTGCCCGCTCCGTTGGGTCCGATCACCCCGACGATCTCGCCGGGGAAGAGATCCAGGGAGCATCCGTTCAAGATGTTGACCCCGGGCAGGTATCCGGCCACCAAGCCGTCGGCCTCGAGCAGGGGTTTGCCCGAGGTCACCGCGCCTCCCCCGCTCGCCGCCGGCCCAAGTAGGCGTCGATCACCTCGTCGTCGTGGATGATCTTCCACGGGGGTCCCTCGGCGATGATCCGACCCTGCGACAGCACCACCACCCAGTCGCTGATGCCGGTTACCACATCCATCGCATGCTCGATGAACACCACGCTCATTCCCTCGTGGGCCAGAAGCGTGATGTGGCGCATCAGCGACTGGCCGAGGGCCGGGTTCACCCCGGCCATGGGCTCGTCCAGCATGATCAGCACCGGGTTGGCCATCAGCGCCCGAGCCACCTCCAGCAGTTTGCGCTGTCCGCCCGAGAGCGTGCCGGCCAGCTCGTCGCGCATGTGGGCCAGGTTGAACCGCTCGAGCAGTTCCTCGGCTCGCCCGGTGTTCTCGTGCTCCTGATCTCGCCAGCGCCACCGGAACGGGGCCGTCCACAACCGCTCTCCCGCCTGGCCGGGGGCGCCCAGCAGCACGTTGTCGATCACCGTCAGCTTGGCCAGCGACTTGGTGAGCTGAAAAGTGCGGATCATGCCCTGTCGGGCAAGCTGGTCGGGGGCCGGCGCAGTGACCGCTCGACCGTCGAACGACCAGCGGCCGCTGTCGGCCCGGTCGAACCCGCTCAGCAGGTTGAACAGGGTTGTCTTGCCCGCGCCGTTGGGGCCGATGAGGGCGGTGACCACCCCCCGCTCCACCTCGAGGTGGTCGACGTCCACCGCCCGCAGCCCGCCGAAGCTGCGGGCCAGGTTGTCCACCACCAGGATCGGGTTGGGCTTGGGCGCGCCCGGCACCGGCGGCACGGTCAAGATGGGCTCGATATCGGTGCCGTCGGAGGGCGGGGCCGGGTTCGCCGGCGGTGTTGCCACGGGGCGCGGCGAGTCGGGATTCGGGGTCAGCTCATCGGGCATCCAAGTGCAATTCTGTTTGATTGCCGGTCAACCCCTGGGGGCGGAACAACATGAGCAGCACAAGGGCCAAGCCCACCATGGCCACGCTGATGATCCCCTCGGCGCCGTCGAGGAAATCGGCCGCCGCTGCGGGCAGCCAGGATTCGGAGGCGAGCTGGCGCAGGAACGATTCGATCCACTCCCGCAGAAACCAGAACAGCACGGCGCCCAGCACCGGCCCCAGGTAGGTGGCCGCGCCGCCCAGCAAGAGCGCGGCAAAGGCGAAGAAGGTGACTTGGGGGCGGAAACCGTTGGGATCGGCGCCAGAGGTCTTGATGGCGTCGATCACCCCGCCCAATCCCCCGATGCCCCCGCCGATGAGCAGGGCCTGCATCTTGTAGGAGAACACGTTCTTGCCCAGGCTCCGGGCCGCGTCCTCGTCTTCCCGGATGGATTTCAGCACCCGGCCCCACGGGCTGCGCACCAGCAGGAAGATTGCGAGGCTGATCAGCGCCACCAGCGCCCAGCCCACGGTGATCACCCAAAGCTGCTGGCCGGTGAACTCGAACGTGCCGACGCCGTAGCGGTCTTGGGGCCCGTCGGGATAGGGGTTCAGGTCGTAGAACGCGCCGGCGTCGAAGCTCACGCTGAGCGGCCCTCCGGTGAGGCCGATGGCGTCGGTCGAGCCGATGAGGATCCGGATGATCTCGGCGGCGGCGATGGTGGCGATGGCGAACAGGAGCGGGTTCAGCCGCAGCGTGGGAATGCCGAGGGCGGCGGCCAGGGCCAGCGACAGAAAGAGGCCGATCAGCACGCCCGCCCACAGCGACCAGCCGAACGTGGCCACCGACACGCTGGTGCCGTATGCCCCGAGAAGGAGGAATCCCACCTGCCCGCAGTTCAACAGGCCGGTGAAGCCGAAGTGGACGTTCAAGCCGATGGCGGCCAGCGCCAAGATCACCGCCTCGGGCCCGAAGGCCGCCCGGGCCGCGTTGCCGAAGATGATGTCGAAGTCCATCTAGAACGCCTGCTTGGCCGGAGATCCCGGATCCACTTGGAACACCTGCTCTGCCGGGTATGCCGAGTCCACTTATCCCACCCGGGCCTTGATTCCGAACAGGCCCTGAGGGCGCAGCAGCAGGATGAGGATGAGCGCGGCCAGCGGCACCACGAACTTCAGCTCGGGCGAGATCCACAGCGTGCTCACCTCGGTGGACATGCCGATGATGAGCGAGCCTGCCAGCGCGCCGTAGGCGGTGCCCAGCCCTCCCAACTCCACCCCGGCAAAGATCAGCAGCAGAAGCTGGAAGCCCAAAAACGGGTCGATGTCGGTGTCGAGGCCCTGGAACACCCCTCCCAGCCCGGCCAGCGCCGCTCCCAGCACCCACACCAACAGCACCACCCGGTTCACGTCGATGCCCGACGCGGCGGCCAGGCCGGGGTTGTCGGACACCGCCCGGGCCGCTTTGCCGAACCTGGTCCGCTGGAGCATCAGCCCCGCCGCCAACAAGACCACGATGATGACCGCGATGGTCACCAGCTCGCGGGGCGTGATCGACCAGGGGCCGATCTCCCAGCGCTGCTGAACCTGGTAGTCGCGGTACGACAGCGGCTCCGCCCCGAAGAAGAGTTGAATCACCTGTCGCCCGAGCAGCGACAGGCCGATGGTGACCACCACAAGCTGGAACACGCCCAGCTTTCGATGGCGCAGCGGTCGGAACAGCCCCACTTCCAATCCTGCCCCCAGCATTCCGCACACGACCATGGTGAGGACCGCGGCCACCACCAGGTTGAGCCCGCCCCAGGAGCTGTTGAAGTACCAGGCGATGACAGCGCCGAACGTCACCAGCTCGCCGTGGGCGAAGTTGACCAGCCCGGTGGTGCCATAGATGAGCGACAGGCCGATGGCGCTCATAGCGATTATCAGGCCGAACTTCAGTCCGTTGAACACCGTCTGGGCGGCTCGCTCGCCGAACGGGGTGCCCTCGGGGGCTTCGCCCACCGCGAACACCACGGGCCGAGAAGCGCCCGTTGCCGCCATCGCCTCGGCGGTGGGCGTGAACCCCTCGCGCAGACCCACGCCATCGGGCAGGGTGCTTTCGTTGAGGGTGACTGCATAGGCGCCGGCGCCGGGCACCTCAATCGACCAGCGGCCGTCGTCGCCGGTGACGGCCCGCCCCACCTCGGCGCCCGACTGGTCGGCCACCGTTATCTCGACCCCGGCGATGAACTGGTCGAACCCCACCCGCAGCGTGCCTTCCAGCAGGGTTGGTTGGATGCCGTCGGCCTCGCTGCCGGTTTGGGCGGTGGCGGCACCGGTCCAAACCAGCATCAGGCAAAGCGCCAATCCAGCCAGAACAAGCCCTCTTCGCACTATGTCCACGTTAGTTTGCGCCCCCGTTCGGAAGGGGGAGCCCCCGCGGTGCAAGCCCGCACCAGCGGCCGCTTTTCACCGGGCGTCGGCGAGCGGCCACAATGGGGGCGTGGGCGACTTGGAGCGGCTTCGACACAACCTTGGCCAGCTCGACCGGGTGATGGTGGCCTTCAGCGGCGGCGCCGACTCCTCTTTTTTGGCCTGGATGGCCCGCGACGTTCTGGGGGAGGGGGCCCGGGCTGTGACCGCGGTGTCGCCCTCGCTGGCCGCGGCCGAGCGGGCCGACTGCGAGCGGCTGGCCTCGGAGTGGGGCTTGCAGTGGAGCGAGGTGTTCACCACCGAGATGGAGCGGGCCGCGTATGTGGCCAACGACGGCGACCGCTGCTACTGGTGCAAGGACGCGCTGATGGAGGCGGTGGCCCCGCTGGCCGAAGCCACGTCGTCGGTGATTGCGCTGGGGGTGAACACCGACGATTTGGGCGATCACCGGCCGGGCCAGCGGTCGGCGGAGGCTCGAGGCGCGGTGTTTCCCCTGGTTGACGCCGGATTCTCAAAGGCCGATGTGCGGGATTGGTCGCAGCGGCTGGGGCTTCGCACCTGGGACAAGCCGGCCGCCCCCTGTCTGGCCTCTCGGATTCCCTACGGAACGCCGGTGACGCTGGGGGCATTGGCCTCGGTGGGCGACGCCGAGGCCGCCCTGCGGAAGCTGGGCTTCGGGGAGATGAGGGTGCGCCACTACGGCGAGCTTGCCCGCATCGAGGTGCCCGACCACCGCCTGGCCGACGTGGTAGCCCAGCGGGCCGCGGTGGTAGAGGCCGTGCGCCGGGCCGGTTACCGGTACGCGACCCTGGATTTGGAGGGGCTGCGCTCCGGCAACCTGAATGCCGCGCTCGGCCTGGGCTTGTCGGCGCCCAGCCCTTGACCTCCCCCGGTGCCGCGGAGCTTCGGGCCGCCGAGCGGCAGCTCGCGGAGCACGCCCGGGAGTTGGCCCGAGGCATCGAGTGGGCTCTGCCGGGGTGGGTGGTGTCGTCGGTGGAGAGCCGGATCACGGCCATGGGCTCTGAGGCTCGGGGGGCGGCGGCGGCGGCCGGGGCGGCGGCGGCGGCCGAGGTCGGGGCCGAGGTGGCCCGGCTGCTGGCTGGCGACATCGACGATCAGCGCGAGAACCCCCTGGCAGTGTTGCGCCGGGCGGTGCGCTATCCCACCGAGGTGCTCGCCGCCGCCGGTGCCGACCCGGTGGAGCGGGACGATTTCGCCATCGACCGGTTTCCCGACGACATCTACGACCTGACCCCGGCGTCGTTCGCCGACATCCACCCCGACCTGCAAGCGCTCGGCCTGAGGTGGGGTGCGGCCAAGGCGTTCGTGTACCGCCATCGGCATGGCTGACCGGGACGAAAGCGGTTCTGAGCAAGTCG
>JAPPMA010000042.1:6865-30374 GCA_028819295.1 bacterium
TCGTGTACCGCCATCGGCATGGCTGACCGGGACGAAAGCGGTTCTGAGCAAGTCGGGCAAAACCTGGCATACTGGCGGTGCCGAAAGGCTCAGTAGCCGCCGACTCGATGGGAGCAGTCATGGGCGCCGACACCGCATGGGTTCTGGTTTCCGCCGCGCTGGTTTTGTTCATGGTGCCGGGCCTGGCCCTGTTCTACGGGGGCATGGTGGGCACCAAGAACGTGCTCAACATGATGAACATGAACCTGTACTGTTTGGGCATCGTGCCCATTCTGTGGGCGGTGGCAGGCTACGGGTTCGCCTCCGGAAATTGGAGCTTTCCGCTGTTCGGGGACTTCGACGCGTTCTGGCTCAACGGTGTTGACGACGTGGTGGCCAAGCGGGAATTCGTGTTCGGCATGACCTTCGCGGCGATCACCCCGGCGCTCATCTCCGGCGCGGTGGCCGGCCGCATGAAGTTCTCCGCCTGGGCCATCTTCGTGCCGGTGTGGTCGTTCTTGGTGTACTCCCCGGTGGTGTACTGGATATACGGAGGCGAAGGCTGGATTTACAAGCTTCCGGCCCACGACTTCGCCGGCGGCACCGCCATCCACATCAACGCCGGTGCGGCCGCTCTGGCCGTGGTCATGGTGCTCGGCCCCCGCAAGGGCTGGCCCCGCGATGTGGACTTTCCCCACAGCCTGCCCCTGGTGCTTTTGGGCGCGGGCATCTTGTGGTTCGGCTGGTTCGGGTTCAACGCCGGGTCGGCCCTGGCTGCCGACCTCACGGCCTCGCACGCGTTCTTGACCACCTTCTTGGCCGCCGCGGCCGGGCTGTGCTCGTGGATGGTGGCCGAGACGGTCAAAGACGGCAAGCCCACCGCCTTGGGCATGGCCTCGGGCATCGTGGCCGCGCTGGTGGCCATCACCCCGGCGGCCGGTTTCGTGGGGGCAATGTCTTCCATCGTGATCGGCGCCGCGGCCGGGGTTCTGTGCTTTTTGGCCATCGGGCTGAAGCTGCGCTACCGCTACGACGACAGCCTCGACGTGGTGGGCATCCACATGTTCGGCGGCATCATCGGCGGGGTGCTGATCGGGTTCTTCGCCGACTCCGGCGCCATCCAAGGAGCAGACTTCATCGACGGCGTCTTCTTCGGCGGCGGCGAGCTGCTGATCAATCAGATCGTCTCCATCCTCGCAGTCATGGCTTACAGCTTCACAGCCACCTACATCATCACCTGGGTGCTCAACCGCACCGTGGGTATCCGGGCATCGGCGGAGGACGAGAGCGTCGGCCTCGACCAGTCGCTCCACGCCGAGACTGCCTACAACAGCTGACCCGGCCCATCGTTCTACCCACTAGCCTCGAAGGGCAGTGGCGACGGGCGAGGCAACAAGGAGCGGATTGCGCCGCGGGGAATTGCTGGCCGACCGCGCCATGGCGGGAGCGGTTCTGTGCCGGGCGCTGGCCCGGCGGACCGACGAGTGGCTCCACGGCATCTTCTCGACCGAGGTCGGCGACGCCGCGGGCATCGCGCTGGTGGCAGTGGGTGGCTACGGCCGAGCGGAGCTGTGCCCCCACAGCGACATCGACTTGCTGCTGTTGCACCGCGAGCGCCCCGACATCGGCGACATCGCCCCCCGGCTCTGGTACCCGATTTGGGATGAGGGCCTGAAGCTCGGCCATTCGGTGCGGACGCCCCGGGAGACCAGGGACCTGGCCAAGACCGACCTGGACACGTCCACGGCGCTGCTGGATGTCCGCCACATTGCCGGCGATGCCGAACTGGCCGCCGACCTCGCCGCCGACAACGCCAACCAGTGGCGGCGCAATGCCCGGCGGTGGCTGCCCATGCTGGCCGAGCGGGTGGCCGAGCGCCACCGCCGCAGCGGGGAGGTGGCCTACAAGCTGGCGCCCGACCTCAAAGAGGGGCGGGGAGGTCTGCGAGATGTCCACGCCCTGCGCTGGGTGGAAGCGGCAGTGTTCGAGTTGGACGATGCCGAAGGCCGCAAGCTGTGGTCCGACTACGAAGTGATCCTCGCTGCCCGGGTGGAGCTGCACCGAACTACCGATCGTCCCGGCGACGTGCTGCTTCTCCAAGAACAAGACGGCGTGGCCGCCGCGTTGGGTTACGCGGATGCCGACGAGCTGATGGCCGCTATCGCCGCTTCAGCCCGGTCGATCGCCTGGCGCAGCGACGAAGTCTGGTCTTGGCTGCGCGACTCCGAGCTTCCCCCCGAGTGGCGTCGGAGGCTGCGCCGCCGCAACAGCCGCACCATCACTGCGCTGGATGTGGGGGTGTCCGCCCATGAGGGCCGCGCCGTATTGGCCGACGACGCTGATTTCACCGACCCCTGCTCCGCGCTCCGCTTGGCCCGAACGGCCGCATCCCACGGTCTGCGCATGGGCCGCGACAGCCTGGAGCGGCTCCGCGAGGAGATGGTCCCCATGCCCGGACAATGGCCTGACGAGGCTCGCAAGCTGTTCGTCGACCTGTTGATGACCGGAGCGGCCGCCCCGCCGGTGGTCGAGGCGCTCGACCAGATGGACCTGTTCGTTCGCATCCTCCCCGAGTGGGCCCCCAATCGCAGCCGCCCCCAGCGCAACGCCTACCACCAGTTCACCGTGGACCGGCACCTGTGCGAGGCCGCCGCGCTGGCCGCCGATCTGGTCGACCGAGTAGACCGCCCCGACTTGTTGGTGTTGGGGGCCCTGCTGCACGACATCGGCAAGGGCTATCCCGGCGACCACACCGAGGTGGGCATGGTGCTGGTGGCCGACATCGCCCACCGCATGGGCTTCCCGCCCACCGATGTGGACGTGCTGGTGGCGATGGTCGAGCACCACCTTCTATTGCCCGATGTGGCCACCCGGCGCGACCTGGAAGACCCCGACACCATCGCCGAGGTGGCCCGTCAGTCCCGCACGGTGGAAACCCTGCGCCTGCTGGGAGCGCTCACCGAGGCCGACTCGGTGGCCACCGGCCCCTCCGCGTGGAGCAAGTGGAAGGCCAGCCTGGTGCGAGAGCTGGTGGCCCGCTGCGCCCATGTGATGGAGGGCGGCGACATCGACGAGATCACGTCGAGGTTCCCCACCCCCGAGCAGAGGGGGATGATGGAGGCCGGCGAGCGCCTGGTGCTGGGCGAGGGCGACACGCTGCTGGTGATCGCCCCCGACCAGCACGGCATGTTCTCGCGGGTGGCCGGGGCGCTGGCGCTGAGCGGGCTCCGGGTGCTTTTGGCCGCGGCCCACTCCGAGTACGGGATGGCGCTGGAGCGGTTCCAGGTGGAGAGCACACTCGGTTTGGAGATCGACTGGCCCCAGGTCACGGCCTACGTGGAGCAGGCCCTGGTCGGAAGGCTGGCCATCGAGGCCCGCCTCGCCGAGCGGATCAGCGCCTATGAGGCCGAGCCCGACTTCACCCCCCGGCCGGTGATCGCCCCCAAGGTGACGTTGGACAACGATTCGTCTTCAACCGCCACCATCATCGAGTTGGCCGCTCAGGCCCGTATCGGCCTGCTGAGCCGGGTCACCAGCGCGCTGTCGCAGCTTGGGCTGGACATCCTCAGCGCCAAGGTGCAGGACCTCGGCGGAGACGTGGTCCATGCGTATTACGTGCGCGATGGCGAGGGTGACAAGGTGACCGATCAAGACCACATCAACGAGATCAACCTGGCGCTCCAGCACGCCATCGACTCCTGCTCCACTCGGCCATGATGGCGATTCGCGCCTGTTGGCGGCCATGACTGTGTCTTTGGCCAATTTGGTGATTTTGTCGCAGCGGTTCGTGCCTGTCAGCGGCCATGGGTGACGAGGGCCGGGCTGTGGTGGGCGAGGGCGATCTGCGTCGGTGGTCGGAGGCTCTGGCTGGGATCGCCCGCACCGGGCTGGCCTTCACCCGCAACCAGTACGAGCAGGAGCGGTTCGAGGAGGTGCTGCATGTGGCGGCCGACATGGCCTCCGTACTGAGCACCGGATGGACGCCCGAAGCGTTCGTGGCCGAGTGGATGAAGTCGGTAGGCGATGGCGTTCCCGGCTACGTCACGCCCAAGGTGGCGGTGGGCGCCGTGGTGGGCAACGGCGAAGGCGAGATTCTGCTGGTGCAGCGGGCCGACTCCGGGGTGTGGCTGTATCCCACCGGCTGGGCCGATGTGGGCTACTCCCCCTCAGAGGTGGTGGTGAAGGAGGTGCAGGAGGAGACCGGCATCGTCTGCGAGGTGGAGCGCCCCATCGCCATCCACGACGGCCTGCGCCGGGGGTTCACCACCGTGCCCATGTATTCGATGGTGTTCCTATGCCGGGCCGTTGGCGGCAAGCTGGCCCCCCATCCCCTGGAGTGCGGCGCCGTCGGATTCTTCGGCCCTGACAACCTCCCCGACGGCGTCCACCCCAGCGATTGGTGGCTGTCCCACTCCTTCGCCGCCATCCGCGGCGACCCCGTAGATTTCCTCTTCGACCACCCCCGCACCCCACCCTGGCGCAGCCCCTAGGTCAGCGGCCATCCCCGGCAAATTGTCAGCGAGCCTGACTATGGTGACGCTTCTCGTCGGCACGACGAGGCGCCCCGCAAATACCCAAGGAGGCGTAACACAGGTGTTACGGTCGGCAAACACAAGATGGATCGTCCGCTCATCCCGGTTCAGCTCAATATGGAGGAAATCGATAGTTACATGAATGCTCTCCAAACATCCCTTGAAGTGGATGTCAAATGTGAAACGGAGGATGCCAATGAAAAGGTCGTCTTCTATCTTGGAGACTGCCGCAAGTTGTTGGCGGAAATGCTTAATGGTTCTGTGCAGCTTGTAGTGACATCACCGCCGTACAATATTGGCAAAGAATATGAGTCTTCCCAAACACTAGATAAGTACTTGGAGACACAGGCTCAAGTCATTGAACAATGTGTTCGAGTAATGGCAGAAAATGGATCCCTATGCTGGCAAACGGGAAACTATGTGTGTGACGGTGAGATAGTTCCGCTAGACACTTTGCTCTTTCCGGTCTTCAGAGAATTAGGTCTGAAAATGCGGAATCGTATTGTGTGGCATTTCGAACACGGCTTGCACTGCACCAAGCGGCTTTCAGGAAGATATGAGACGATTTCTTGGTATACAAAGTCGAATGACTACCTGTTTGATGTTGATCCAATACGTATTCCACAAAAGTATCCTGGAAAACGACACTTCAAGGGACCCAAAATAGGGCAGCTTTCTGGTAACCCGTTGGGTAAGAATCCCGGCGACGTGTGGATATTTCCTAACGTTAAGCATAATCACATTGAGAAGACGAATCATCCTTGTCAATTTCCGATAGAACTGGTAGAACGTTTGGTTTTATCGATGACGGAGCCGGACGATCTTGTACTCGATCCTTACATGGGAGTTGCATCAACTGCCATAGGAGCACTCCGGCATGGCAGGCGAGCTATCGGAGCAGAAGTCGACAGAGACTACCATTCCATGGGCTGCGAACGCATTCAAGCCGAACTCAGTGGACTTTTGCGGACTCGTCCTATGGGTAAGCCGGTATATCAGCCACCTTCCAACAATGATGCACACAATTTGATATAGCTGGCTGATCTCATGAGGATTGTACATGTTCACTCTCATCTGGGCGGAAGCCAAATCTTGAAGTGTGACTTTTCTGACATTGATCGGTCAATAGATGAAGTTATATACTCTGTTGGCGATGATTTTTGTACCAAAGTTAGCAAAGAAAAGACTTCAATAGGGAAAGTTCTGTTTGACCCAAAGAGTATGAATAATGCCTTCAAGCAGGAATTCAACAAGAAGGGCTTCCGCGAACTGAAGCGTACAGTGGAACCAAATGTACCCGGTTGGGATACTTCAGAAATCAGTGCAGGAACCAAGCAGATCGACTTTGCTCTTGATCGTGTGCTAGTTGAGGTACAATTTGAAAAGTACTTTGCGATGTTCTACGACATGGCAAAGCTTGAGTACTTCTATCGCCAAAACGAAGCAGATGTCGGTGTTGAGATAGTTCCTTCGTTCAGATTAGCGAAAGAGATGTCATCTGGCGTTGGACGTGGGGAAATGCTTGTAACAGACATCATGGGGCTTCAACGTCAGTTCCCCACCTTTCCAGTCAAGATCATTTTTATCGAACCCTAAGCGCAAATGACCCTCAGCTACGCTGGTTGCGGAGGAACTGCTCGATTTGGTCTACGAACTCGCCGGGGTCGGTGGAGCGCATTTGCTCGATTTCGCCGTTTTCGGCTTCTTGTCGGTCGTAGGCCTCTTCTAGTTGGGTTATGTACTCTGAGGTCTCGTCGGCTTGTTCGGCCAGCTCCGACACATGGCGCTCGTAGCTCTCGGCCATCTCCTCCAGCTCTGAGGTGTCGGGGGAGATGTCCAGCAAGGTTCCCAGCCTCCGCACCAGGGCGAGGGAGGCCTTGGGCGAGGGTATCTCCGAGGCGTAGCCCGGTACCGCGGCCCAGAGCGAGGCGGTTTGCAGCCCTGCGGCGGCGCAGGCGTTGTGGAGCACCCCCACAATGCCGGTGGGACCCTCGTAGCTGGAGGGGGAGAGCCCCAACTGGGAGGCCATCTTCGGATCGTCGCTGCTGCCGTATATCGGGGTGGGCCGGGTGTGGGGGATGTCGGCCAGAAGCGCCCCGAGGGTGATCACTAGCGGGCTCTCCAGCCGTTTGGCCATGGCCACAACCTGCTGGGCGAAGGTGCGCCACTTGAGCTGGGGCTCGGCGCCCACCAGCAGAGCCACCTCGGTCTCGCTGCCATCAGGCGTCTTGCTGCCGTCGACGGTGGCCGCCATCAAGTCGTTGCTGGGCCAGATCAGCGAGCGGGAGCCGTCGTCCTCGAGGCGCAGTCGGGGGCGGGTCTCGGCGAAGTCGTAGAACGGCTCGGGGTCGAGGCTGGCCACCTCGGTGGTGTCCCATTGGCTGGCCAGCCAGGCCAGCGCCCCGGAGGCGGCATCGCCGGCGTCATTCCAGCCGGTGAATGCGGCGAGCAGGGTTGGCCGGTTGCGAGGGGATTCGTCCACCCAGCTGATCAGCGCCACCCGCTCAACCTATCGCCCCGTTCGGGGCAACCCCATCTCGCGCCGGTAGTCTCACCCCATGGCGGTTGAGATCACCGAGGCCACCGAGGCCACCGCAGAGCTGGTGGAGGCATTCGAGCGGCTCGCCCCCCAGCTCTCGTCGTCCAACCCGCCCCCGTCGGCCGAGGCCCTCGATGCCATCGTCGCCTCCGATGCCACCCGTCTGCTGATGGCCACGGCAGACGGCGTCATCGTCGGCAGCCTCACCCTGGTTCTGGTGCGAATCCCCACCGGGCTGCGGGCCGTCATCGAGGATGTAGTGGTTGATGAGCAGTCGCGGGGCCAGGGCGTGGGCCGGGCCCTCAACGAGGCGGCGCTGGAGATGGCCCAAGCCGCCGGTGCAGTGACCGTGGACCTCACCTCCCGCCCGTCGAGAGAGGCCGCCAACCACCTCTATCTGCGCCTCGGCTTCGAAGTCCGCGACACCAACGTCTACCGCTACCGGCTCTGAGCAGCTCACATGGCCGCAGATCCTGCTTAATCCTCCATACCTCCTCCCAATCACGGAGAGTCAGCGTTGAGGATTCAGCGTCGGGAGCGTTGCTTTGGGTAATTGTCGCAAGGCTTTGGTTTACTTTCCATATCCTTGAATGCGATGCCTCTAGTTGCGAGAGGAGGGGGAGTCGTTATGCTGAGGGCGATCAGGGAAGGGCCATGAATGCGAATTCGGGGGTGGTCCGCGAAGGCTCTTCCTCCTTGATGCGTTTGGCGACGACCGGCAATCTGACGAAGACCTGGCCTGTCTCATGTGCGCAACAGGGATCGGCTCTCAACCTCCCCGACTCGAACTTGGGATCGTTGTCAAGGACGAGTCTGGGAACTACTGGCTGTGCATGCAGCCCTTGTGCGACAGTGTGCGTATTGACGGCATCAGAGCGTTTCCCCTGATGCCGCTCCGCGAGCGTATCGAGGCGGACACGCCGGATGCGATGTTCAAAGACCAAGCGGGCCAGGTTGTCTCAGTCAACTTCGAGAAGCATCCCCACAAACTCGTCATGCCAGAGTTTGAGCCGAACGAAGATGGGTCGGTAGTCGCGGTAGGAGAAGCGCCGGATTGGCGGTTCGAAGGCCGCAACGCAAGCTATGAGGCGATTACGCGCTTGCGACCTGAGATCGTGTCTCAAGCGGTTCACGGGTTCACTTCAATGGCTTCCCGAGTGGGTGTGGACGTGTCGGAGTGGATGAGACAGGGCGCGCGGCAATAGCAGGAGGCTGCTAGCTGCCGTTGACGCTGACCGGGACTTCGTTGGGGAAGTGGCAGGCCACGAAGTGGTCGGGGGCGATCTCCCGCAGCACGGGCTCCTTCTCCGAGCAGAGATCCTGCACTTTCTCGCAGCGGGTGCGGAACCGGCAGCCTGAGGGGGGGTTGATGGGCGACGGGAGTTCGCCGGTTATCTGGCGGTCGGACACCGGGTGGTCGGGATCGGGCTCGGGGATGGAGGCCAGCAGCACGTCGGTGTAGGGGTGGGCGGGATGGGCGTAGAGGGTGTCGGGTCCGGCCACTTCGCAAACCTTGCCCAGATACATCACCACCACCCGGTCGGACACGTTCTTGACCACGGCTAGGTCGTGGGCGATGAACACCAGGGTCAGCCCGTAGCGCTCCTTCATCTCCTCCAGGAGGTTCAAGATCTGGGCCTGCACCGACACGTCCAGCGCCGACACCGGCTCATCGCAGATGATCACCTTGGGGTCGAGCACCAGGGCCCGGGCGATGCAGATTCGCTGGCACTGGCCACCGGAGAACTGGTGGGGGCGGCGGTCGGAAACCACCTCGGGGTCGAGCCCCACCGCGTCGAGCACCTCGTTCACCTTTTGAACGGCTGTGTCCCCGGCATCGTTGTGCCAGATGGACAGGCCCTCGGCCACGATGTCCTTCACCTTGCGCCGGGGGTTCAGCGAAGAGATCGGGTCTTGGAAGATCATCTGCATCCGGGTGCGGGTGCGGCGCAGGTCCTCTTTGGACAGCTCGGTCATCTCCACGCCATCGAATCGCACCGATCCCGCGGTGGGCGGGGGAAGCTGCATCATGGCCCGCCCAGTGGTGGACTTGCCGCAGCCCGACTCGCCCACCAGGCCCAGAGTCTCGCCTTCGAGAATGTCGAAGCTGATGCCCGACACCGCATGCACCACGGCCTGGCGCCCGGCCGGGAACTCCATAACCAGATCTTCCACGGCGACGAGGGCATCATCGCCCCTCATGTGGACTTTGCCAGTTCCAGCCATTCGTGAGTCCTCCTCGGCTTCGAGCCCGTTGAGCTATGAGACCGCGGCGGCGGTCAGGTCGAGGCCGGCCGCGGTGATACCGGTCTCCTGGTTGGCGGCCAGCGCTTGCGCGTTTTCCGGCGAGCCCACCGGGTAGAAGCAGGCCTGGCGGTGGTCGGGCTGGCCGGTGTCGAACAGCTCCGGCTCATCGGTGATGCACTGCTCCTGGGCGTAGCGGCACCGGGGGGCGAACCGGCATCCCACAAGCTCCAGCACCATGTCGGGCGGTCGGCCGCTGATGGCGTCCAACCGGGTATGGCTCTGGTGCTCCACCCGGGGGATCGACTTGAACAGGGCCTCGGTGTAGGGGTGGTTCATGTGGTGGAACAGGGTGGTGGTGTCGGCGGTCTCCACCATCTTTCCGGCGTACATCACGCCGATGCGTCGGGCCCGGCCGGCCACCACGCCCAAGTCGTGGGTGATGAGGATCATGGCCATGCCCAATTCCTCTTGGAGCGAGGCCAGCAGGTCGAGGATCTGCTTCTGCACGGTCACGTCCAGCGCGGTGGTGGGCTCGTCGGCGATCAGCAGCTTGGGGTTGCAGGCCAAGGCGATGGCGATGGTGACCCGCTGGCGCATCCCACCTGATAGCTGATGCGGGTACTCCTTGAGCCGCTTGCGGGGCTCGGGGATGCCCACCTGCACCATGAGCTCAAGGGCCCGGTCCATGGCCTCCTGTTTGGAAGCTCCGAGGTGGTAGCGGATGGACTCGGTGATCTGGACGCCCACCTTCTTGACCGGGTTCAGCGAGGTCATCGGGTCTTGGAAAATCATGGCCATCTGGGTGCCCCAGAAGTGCTTGGCCTCGCTCCGGCTCAGGTTGCGGGTGTCCTTCCCGTCGAAGTGCACGTCGGAGCCGTCGGGCACGATGGCGTTGCTGGTCAAGATGTTCATGATCGAGCGCACCAGCACCGACTTGCCCGAGCCCGACTCGCCCACGATGCCGATGGTCTCACCCTTGTCCAGAGTGAAGCTCACCCCGTCGACCGCCTTCAAGATCCCGCGTGGCGTGTCGAAATAGGTGCGGAGGTTCTCCACCTCCAGAAGCGGACGCTCAGTTGCCACGGCGTTCTCCCCGTTGTCTTTGGGCTGATCTAGATGTGGGCGACATGGTACGCGAACCTCAACGCCTCTGGGAATCCCGCGATGATCTGCCGTCGTCCCGATTCCGGTCGCCGAGCCGCCTTCCCAGCCCGGTCAGGCCCCCGAAGAGGCCGTACTTGCGTCGGATCTGCTCCCGAACCGTCATCGGCTGGCCGAACTCATCCAGCACTTCCTCGATCTCCCCGTCGGGGTCTTCCTTGTCGCGGTCGTAGGCGATGACGGTGGTTCCAGCCAGCCGGTCAGACACCGTGCGGCGGCGGCGGTCGAAGGGGACCGTCAGGTAGGTGGCCGCATTCACAATGATCCCGCCGAGCACCACGGGGGGCGCAATCCACGACACCCCGCCCACCAGCCATCGGGCACCGCACCGGCCCAAACCGAGGCGGCTGCCGTCTTTGGTGCGCACCGCCCGAAGATTCAACAGGTCCATGGCCGGGGTCTGGCCCTCGTTCCAGCGCAGGAACACCATTGTGTAAACGAAGTGGAAGAAGATGTAGCCCAGGATGGCGGCGGTAGCCCGGCCCCAGGGGTCAGGCTGCCAGCGGGTGGAAACGTCGTCCATGAACCACAGCAGTTGGATGACGGTGAGCATCCACTGAATGAAGAAAACGGTGACGGCGTCGATGATCCGGGCCAGCGCCCGCCGCCACACCGCGGCCACCGGATACGGCTTGCCGTCGGGCCCGGCCACGATGGTCGCGCCCTCGGGGAACTCCTCGCCACCCACTGGTGTTTTTCTGGGTTTCGAGCGCCGTGAGCCTTCAGAAGCCAGTTGCCGACGCGCCTTGGACTCCGCACGGGCGACCGCAGAGCCACCCAGCGGACTGCCTCTCCCCATCATGGCCGCGCCCTCACAGCAGCTCTTCAACCAACTCCGAAGGGCGGGCGATAACGGCTCGATTGCCGCGCACCACCACCGGGCGCTGCATCAGCTTGGGGTGCTCCATCAGCAGATCGGCCACGGCCTCAGCGCTCTGGTAGTCGTCGATGTTCAGCCCAAGCTCCTTGAAGTGGCCGTCTACCCGAACCAATTCGGCGGGTTCGTTGGGCAGCATGGCCAAAAACCGCTCCAAGTCGCCCCGCTCGAGTGGGGTCTTGAGATATTGGACGACGTCGAACTCGACGCCTAGCGCCTCGAGAATGTCGAGCGCGCCCCGGGACTTGCCTCAACCGGGGTTGTGGTACACGACGATCTCAGCCATCCCCCGACGATACCCCAGTGCTGACTGCTGTGAAGGTCCGAACTGCCCCACAGCACCACAAAGTGACAAATGTGGCTATTACGCTGGGAGTTTAGGGAACAATGGGGACTTCCTGGGAACAACAGGAACCCTACATTCGCACCCCCAACGGTATTCGAAGCCCCGTCGTTTCCCCAGGTCAACCGCCTAGATGAACTGGATTTGGCTCCTTGTCCCACAATCTGTCCCACACGAGCACCGGCATGCAAAGCCGGCCCACGCGCTGGCCGCGACTGGCGGGGGCCCACATACTCTACCCGCGCGCCGGGCTGGCTGACCTACTCGAATTCCCACTCCTCGCCGGCTTCAGCGACTGGCCGGGCAGCTTGCGACCGGTGCGATGTCGCACAGTGGCGGGTATGGATACCGATATTCGCGACCGCAGAGACGCTCTGTTGACCCGTCGGCAGGTGGAGGCGCGTTGTTGTCTGCTAGTTCGATTCACCGGTTCATGCGCAGTGGGCTGTTCCCCGAACCGATCCGCGCCGGCAGGTGCGCTGTGCGCTGGCATGATTCGGAGATCGACGCGTGGCTGGCCGCGAGGTCTCGTGCCACCGGTGACCAGTCTGTGGCGTAGATGTCTGACGGCGCTTTGCGGGATACCCCGGGTTTCGGCGTGGTGCCTTTGCCCGCGGTCGGATCTGTCAGGGCGTTCGGTGGGTTGCGCACAATGGGCGCGAGATAGTGGTGGTTGCGAGGCCACGCTATGGCGACCTGCGACCCGTGGAGTTCTGGTTTTGTGCTTGTCGGCCCGCAGTTTTGAGGTCCGCGGCGCTGGCGGCGCTGTTGGCTCAGGTGTCGGTGCCGGGCTTAGGGGCCAGCGAGGTAGTCGGTGTCGTCGCATACTTGGTCGAAGCAGGCGTGGTCGAGGTAGTGGTTCCACAGGTTGCGCTGTTTGATGCGCAACGGACCTCGGTTGTCTCCGGGGCCCCTCCAGGTGGCGGTCTCGATGCGCTTGCCGATTTCCACCGCGGCCTCCAGCGCGGGCAGCAGGTCGGTGTCGGCTGAGAACACCACCGCGGTGTCGTAGGCGTCGGTTCGGGCCATGTCCACCACGTCCACCGCGAGCATCACGTCGACGCCTTTTTCCTGCGCTCGCCACACTGTTCGGCCCCCGGCGGTGGACTGGTGGTAGGCCAGCGGCCTGGTCTTGACCACAACGCCCGCCGAGCGCTGCCACCCGGCTATCTGCCGGGACGTGAACCGAGCCAGATCGGCACCGCTTCTGGCGTCGGGCAGGCCCTGATACACACGCACTCCTGCCAGCTCGCGGTCCGCGAGGCTGGATCGCCCCAGGTCGCACAGCAGCTCGCCGACCTTTGGAGGGTGGACATGGCCGACGTTCTTATCCGGGTTGCCCTCGTGGCCGAACGCGGACCGGGCCAGATGGTAAACGTTCTGGTAGTCGATGAACACCACGACCCGATGGGCACACACGGCCCCACAAAATAGCCCCGCCATGCCCTGCGGAACAGGGCAGGCGGGGAATAACAAGATCAGAGTACCCGCCTGAACCACCCGGAAACAACCCGCTAAGCCCTAAGCGGACTGAGGTTCTCCACTTTTCATGGAGACATGCTTTATAGGGAGGAGCTATTTCTAGACCGCGAAGACATTACGATCGGGAGTTCCGCGATGGGGCTGGTCGGATCGGCGATGAGGTGGGCTGGCCAATCAGGCCACCGTCGCCCCCACCGTGGTCGAGGCCGTCAAGGACGCCGCCCCCCCCTGGTGCCGGGCCGGGTGGGGCAGGCGGCGCGCACCATGGCCGAGGAAGTGTGGATCGGCAGCCTGCCCGAGGCCGCCGACCGCTTCGCCGCCACCGTGAACCGGCCGCTGGCGTCGATGTGCGCCAACGTGCTGATAGAGGCCCACTCCGGGGACATCCAGTGGGCGCAGCTCGTAGACATCTTAGACACCGAGGCCGCAGAGGCCGCGGAGACCGCCCGATGGTTCCACCGCCACGTCGGGCGCATGATGGGCCAGATCGTCATCACCCTCTTCATGGCCGTCGCAGTGGTCGCGCTCACCGGGATGCTGGCCGAGACCGCCGGGGCGTGGCTGTCCTCCGGCGACGGGCAGACCATCCTGCTGGCCGCCGCCGCGCTGCTGGGCCTTATGCACGTGTGGGTGCTGGGCCGGGCCCAAAGAGAGCTGAAATGAGCCTCCTGGTGGCCCTGTCCGGGACGTGCTGCGCGGCGCTGCTGCTCCTCACCGGTCCCCGCGGGCCGGCCGCGGCCGTCGACGCCGCCGCCATGGGCTGGCCGCCCCGCCGGGTCGCCGCCGCAGGCTGGGCCGGCTCCGCGGCAGGCTCGGTGCTGTGCGGGGCGCTGGGAGCGGCCTTCGCCGACGCATCCGCCGGGTTCGCTGCGGCCGCGATGGCGGCCATGTGGCTGCCCTGGCTGGTGCCCGCCGCGCTGCGCGCCGCGGTGCTGAGCTCCTACGGGCTCGAGCGCGACATGAACCTGCTGGAGTGGTTCCGCCGCATGCGGCTCCTGTCCGCCACCGGCCTGCCCATCAACGCCGCCGCCGTGGAAGCGTCGATGTCGATCACCGGACGGGGCTTCACCCCCGCCCAAGGCCGCATCAGCGCCGCGCTCGCCGCGGGCAGCGACCCCCTCGCCGTGGTCCTGGACACAATCGCCAACTCCCCGGCCGAGCCGCTGCTGCAAGCCGTGATCTCCGCGGAGCGCTCCGGCGCCGCGTCGACCGGCCTGCTGGACCGCACCCTGGCCCGCACCGTGCGCGCCTTCGAGTCCGACCGCCGCCAAGCCATCGACAGCATCGCCCGATCCGTCGCCATCACCGCCACCTTGACCTCGGTCGTCACCGGCCTCGTCGTGATGCTGGCGGTCATGTCCAGCCTCTGATGCCCGATGCGAGCTCCGACAAAGAAGAACAGCAGAACCGAAAGGAAAAAACCATGCAAAGCGCCATAGTCCAGATGATCCTCATCGTGGTCGGCATCGCAGTAGCGGCCATCGTGAGCATCGTCGTCTACAACCAGGTCACCGACCGGGCCGACACCATAAACGAGCAGACAGACGTCATCTACGACTACGACACCATCACCAACCAGACCCTGTGCGAAGCCGTCGGCGGCACCTGGGACAGCACCAAGACACCGAAGTGCGCCGAATAGCCCGTCCCGCCGGTCGTCCCGGCGCGGCCCCACAGGCAGGCCCCGATGGTTGAGGCCATCATCGAGATCAGGTTCCTGGCCGTGATGATCGCGGTCGCCGCGCTGGTGTCGATGGCCGCGTTCAGCGTGGCCCGAGTCGGCGCCGAGCGCGCCGCCCGCACAGGAGAGCTCACCGCCGCGCAATGGGCGCTCATAGAGACCTCTGGGCTCTGCGACGCCGCCGGAGGCCAGTGGACGCCGCCGAGCGGCCTTCAGGGCCTCAGCGCCGGAGCCTGCGCCCCACCGGGACAATAGGAACACCGCGATGGAGACGCCGATCATCGTGCTGCGCACATCGGTGCTGTTCCTCGTGGCGTTCATGCTGGTGCTGTGGCAATACGTCAGCCACACAACCCGCCTCGCCGCCGACGCAGCAGCCCAGTCCGCCGCCGCAGCAGCCCCCGAGGTGCCCGACGACTGGGGCTGCGACCCCGACCACCCCGACCTGTTGGGCGCCGGCCAATACCAGGCGCATCGGGCCGTGCAGGCCCGCCTCGCCCAAGGCGGCGTCAAGGCGAAATCCGTCGTCGTCGCCGCGCACGACTGCAACATCGTCGCCACCGTCACCGTCGGCGCCCTGTCAGCGCGCTGGGCGGGCCTAGAGCACACCGCCGCCGCCTGCTCGGCCCCCGGTCAAGACGGCCCGCTCATCACAACGGGAAGATGCTGAGGCCCAGCAGATGAGCGACGCGGTCACTTTGCTGTTGATCCTGCCGGGACTCCTGCTGGCCATCGTGTTCGCCGATGTGGCGGGCGACCGCGGGTCGGCCAGCTACCGGGCCGCGAACTACGCGGCGCGCGCCGCCGACCACGCCGCCGACCAGATCGCCGCCGACCCCCGAAACACCGCCCTTTGGGCCCAGACCGCCCAAGCAGTCGAAGCCAACGGGCGGCTGCCTGTGTGGGGCGACTGCGTGCAATCCGACCCCCGCTTCAAAATCGGCCTCCACACCCAGCCCGACCCGCCCGACACCCCCACATCAGTCGCGGTGCTGGTCGTATGCCCCATCCACACCAGCACGCTGCTGGCCGACACCACCGTCACCGCCCTGTCAGTCCGCCAGATCCGCTAGCCGCCGCCGTGTACACCGCCATCGTCTACCTGTCCCTCATATGGGCGTGCGGCTTCACCGCGACGGCCATCGCAGACCAGGCCGAGATCATCTCCGCACGCAACCTCGCCGCCATCCGAGCCGAGCAGACCGCCGACGCCCACACCGCCAGCTGCGCCACCGGAACCTGCGACAACAGCGTCTTCGCACCCGGCCCCGACGACGCGCCAGGCACCCGAATCCAAGCCTGCCTCACCGGCGCAGCCCTGATCGTAGAGGTGTCGGTCCCCGTAGAGCCCCGGCTGTGGATCGCCCACAAAACCGGCACAGCCCGCACAGCCGAAGTCCTCAACGAAGGCGCCGCCGCCAACCTGCCCGCCTGCACGACATGACACCGCGATGACCGGAATCCAAGCCAGCCGAGCCGTCTACTACACCCGCCGCAAAGCCACCCCCACAGGACGCCGGGAAATACGGAAATGGGCCCGGTCGGCCATCTGGCTGGCCGGGTTCACCGCCTACGCCGCATGGGCAGCCCGCAACGGCCTCATCGAACTCCGGCCCGAAGCGTGGGCCGAAGCCTACGAACAGATCGCCGCCAACAACCCCGGCACACAAACAGCCCGATGCGCAGCCACCACCGCAGCCGCCACCTGGGCCATCATCGCCGCCTCATCCCTGGCCTACATCGTGAGGCGCCGCCCCTGGAGGCCCCACAGCGGCGGACTGCACATCTGCTCGCCGGTGTGGAACCTGCCCCGGCCCCGCACCCAGCCCATCCCCGCCCCCTACTTCCCACCCCTCGACCACCCCACCCCGCCGCTGCCCGGCCCCCAAGAAACCGAGCCCGACCAGACACCCGAACCAGCATCCGCCTCCCAGCAAATCTCCCACCAAGCCGCCCACCCAGAACCCGACACCAGCCCCGAACCGGCCACCGGCAACGAGGCCGGCGAGCAAACGCCCGCTGCGCCCCCGCGCCAAGAATCTGCCCACGAAGACCTCATCGCCCGAGCCGACCAGATCAAAGCCCGCCACGACCGGGTGTTCAACCTGTACTCCGCCAACTCGCCCATGCGAAAAACCCGGCAGTCAGTCCTCGCCGTGCTCATCGCCGCCGGCGCCAACCGGGCCAAAACCGACGAA
The DNA here is from genome assembly GCA_028819295.1 of bacterium. Taxonomy (GTDB): domain Bacteria; phylum Actinomycetota; class Acidimicrobiia; order Acidimicrobiales; family Bin134; genus Poriferisocius. Next base: position 23,905 of record JAPPMA010000042.1, read on the forward strand.
GTGGCCGGCATCCTGCGAACCACCGCCGAGAACGCCCGAAGCATCCTGCGACGCGCCGAAAAAGACGGCTGGGTCATCCGCGAAAGCCCCGCCGACTGGGCAATCGCCCCAAACGTCAAAACCGACCTCGGCCTCCTCGTCGACGCCATAGACAACAACAACGAACCAGTCGCCGAAGCAATCGCCGCCACCATCGGCCCGCCCCTGCCCTCCGTCCAAGACGAATGGCTCGACCAGCTCATCGCCGACCCCACCCCCCGAAAAGAACTCCGACTCGCCGCCGCCGACACCCTCACCGCAGCCGCCGAACAATGGCCCCAAAACCCCGCCTGGCTAACCTCCACCGACCGCCTCTACGAACACCAATAGCCCGCCCCTCAACCGGCTCAGCCGCGACGCTCGCCTGCTCCAAGGCTGCTTAATCGTTAGAAGACTTGCACGGCGAGTTCGCCGGGTTGGCCGAGGCGAGTACCGAACCCGTCTCCACCCCAGTTCACGGGACTTCAGACCCCCTCTTGCGAAGGCATGACAACCCTCAAGGCTGTGAGCCCAAGCCGGCAGCATCCTCGAGGAGAGCATGTAGCGGCAGGAATAGCCGGCGCATCCGAGGACTCTGTGGTTGTGCCGATGGTACTTCGCAGCAGAATCTGGACCTAAAGGCTGAAGTCGCTCGGTCGGGGGAACCCGGACCGCACTATGGCTATTCCGACAAGGGAGGGAAGCGGGGCACTGGGCCCGCTGGCGGTCTCCGGGTAGGCCCATTTCATTTCGTTGCCCATCACCCCTGAGGGAGCGCGTTTCGGGGACGCATCGAGCACGACCAGCAGGGACACTCTCGCATCGCCTGCCGACGCATACTGGGTCGCCTGGCCTGCGTATCGAGACTCGGCGGCCTCAAGTGTGATCGGGGTCCCTTTTTCCAATTTCAGCTCGACGACCGTTCTCCCAAGAATGAGGTCGGTAAGTCCACCTGCCCGGCCGACCCGCTGTTCTAGCTGGGCACCGATGTTGGGGTCGGCGCGGAGGAAATACAGAAGCTCGCTCTGGAACCATGCCTCGTCTATGTCCTGTTGTGCTCCGAGCCTGTTGTCAAGTTCGTTGTGGGCGAACCTCAGGATTCCGGCCAGCAGGAGTCTGATGTCACGTCTGTCTTCCTCGGATTGGTCAGGGTAAGCGTTTCGCAGCTCGCTCATTATTTCTTGGAGTCGCCGTGCTGCCTCTGGTTGGCCCGGCGGAGTTGCCGTATCGGGGTGGAAGGTCGTCAGTTCGAGCGTGGTGTTGCCTGCCAGCCTGGCCTCTATTGGCTCTCCGCCGCTGCGGAACCTGGCCAGGGCCGTCAGGCTGAGCGGAGGGTCTGTTGAGGGGCGTTCTCCTGCAATCCGGATTTCTAGGGGTTGCTGTAGCTGGTCTGGGGTGAAGGCCAGCTTCGATGAGTGGAGGAATTCCCTCGGGTGTACCGATAGGAACTCCACTTCGAGCATTTCTGCGTTGTCGGGCCATTCGCTCACCCGTGCTTCTACTTGAAGCTGGTGCATGGCACCTGGGCGAAGAACCGTCGGGCGCATAACCGGTTCTGAGTTGAATCGGACCAAAAGAGCGACCGATGGAACTGGTGCCTGCTGGCCGGGATCTTCGCTGATGGCCTGCCTGTGGGGTTTGCGTGTCATGCGGGGCGGCAGCGGCACGCGGCTCAGCAGGTCCGCTATCTCAGCCGGCCCATTCTGGCCGTCAAGGCCTGCCAGCCTCCTAGCCGCTGACAGCAGCGCAGAGGGCCAGGTGTCTCCTGCCTGCTCGACTACTGCTTCGGCTCGAAGTCGGGCAGCCCTCGCAAACCGATCCGCGTCCGGCTCGGCTTCCCAGGAGGCAGTCCTCCAGCGGACAGCGAGAACCAGCGAATCGGCGACCTCCGAGAAGGCCCAGATGACATCGCCGTCGGCGCCGCTCCCAAGATTCTCCATACAATCGCCTATGGCGACATTGAAGTCGTCGCCGGATGCGTCATCCCCTGTCGAGATGCTGTGCAATGAGTCGATGAGCGCGGCCCTGGCTTCAATCTCTAGGAGGATCTTGGCGTCGCCAGCGGTTGCGGAGCCCCTGGCGATTTCACTCATGGCACCGCCAACGGTGTTCCCCGATAACGCGGATGCAAGTGAGGTGGATTCGAGATCGTGGGGTTCGTCTTCTCCGAGCAGGCTCTTTGCCTGCTCCACGATTCCTGATTGCCGCTCGCGGTCGCCTGATGCGATTGCGTCCTCGAGTTCGAAGCGCAACACGACAAGGCCGATAGACCTTCGCTGCCAGCGGTTCTCGATCGTGTCGGGTATCTCGCCGAGGTGGGCGCGGAAGACCTCGGCGCTGAGGTCCGGTCGCCCGAGTTCAGCCAGGGCGTCCGCGGAATAAAGGCATCGGGCATGGTTGGTGCGGCCCGCTTCGATTGCGGTGTCGGCAAGCGACTCGATCTGGTGGGGCGCGAGGCTCCGGCGTGCTAGTTCTGCGAGCAGTCCCTCCCCGTCGTCCCCCTTCCAGGAAAGGGACTCGTATTGAAGGTCGTCGTCTGGTCGCAGAGCTCGGATCGCAGTGTCAGCCCATCCTTCCTGCTCCCTCAACGCCGAATGCCATTGGAGCACCTTGCGGGCGCCGTAGGGGGGCATCATGTCGACTGCCTGGAGCGCGGACTTGGCCACAGAAGCCAGCAGCTCTTCATCTGAGTGGGCGAGGCGCAGCGCGGCGCTCAGGGCGTCTTCCACCAATTGGTCGTGCAGCCGATCCGCAGCATAAGAGGCTGCGATCACGAGTAGGTGGGACACCGTTTGCCTGGTGTTGATCAGGTCGGCGGGCATGTGCTGCATCGCCTTCACGGCCTCGGCGACCACTGCCAGGTATTGGTCTTGTAGGCCCGCGGCGACGGCCAAGGCCAAGAGAGGTGGGATGCTCTCAGATGGAATGCCCCGCGTGGCCGCAATCGCAGCCCTTATCCCTGAGAAGCGCACTTGTAACGGCGCGCTGAGCGTCGCCGTGTATATGAGCGGCAGCGCATCGTTGAGATGCTCAGGGAACTTCTCTGCCGCCGAGCCGGCCATCGCCACGGCTTCAGCTTGAACAACTGGTTGGGACTCGCTCCCGCCATAGAAATCGGAGCACAATCCCAGGAACGCAGCCGGACCGCTGCCGGCAACCTCTATTGCAGCGGCGCCGATGTCGTCGATGACCTTCCCCATTGTGATCCGGGTTCCCTCCTTCGCCATCGCATCCAGCAGATCATCTTCCTGGGATTCAGCGAGGCCGCTCCTCCTTTCGATCCACTCCAAGAGCAATCCCAAGAGCCGCTCAGTGGAAGGGGACGCTGCCGGGCACCTCCTGGCAGCGATCCTGAGGAGGTCAGCAGCCCTTGACCGAAAGTCTTCCGAATAGGAACGATGAGAATGCGGGCCATCGGGCTCTGACAGAGCATCAACCGCAAGGCCGAGCGCAGCACTGCCGATTTCGACCGGCACCTCCTGGCCCCGGGGAAAGGAGCGCAAGAAACTGTCGTAGCAACCAAGAAGACGCACCCGATACTCGGGCGACGCGCCATCCCATCGCCTTTTGATCTCAGCACCGGCGACATCAGTAGAACCCTGGAGCACAAGGCCGACAGCCTGGGACACTTCGGCTGTAGCTTCCCTGAGGTCTGTCGGGTCCTCATGGAATCGAAGCCCGTCCAAAAGGGCGGGAAGGAGCCGCTCGCCCACATCCCGCCTCTCAGGAATCAATGACTGGCTGGCGCTCCCAGCCGCAGCCCTGAAATGCGGATCACCATGCCGGAGCAAAGACGAGAGCTTTTCCTCCACCGGTTCCGGTGCCAGCGAGTGATAGTGAAGCAGCGCTGCGCCGTCGCCCGGCTCTCGGCACCAGGGAAGCCCCTTCTCGGCTGCGTGGAAGACCACAGCTCCAAGAAATTCGTCCGAAACGTCGCCAGCTACGCCGTGTTCGCTGAGATAGCGGAATCCCTCTGCAATCGCCCAGCCGTCGACCGCAGCGTCAACGCACAAGGAGTGCAGAGCCGGAGGGTTGTCTTGCGAGTCGAGAGCGATCAGGACTTCCAAGAGCACCGCTCGCCCAAGCAGCCGTGCGTCCTGGTAGAGCATCTCCTTGACATCCACGGGAAAGGAATCTGGTGCCAACCGGGCAGCGTCTCGCAACGAGACAGCGGCATTCCTGTCCGTGGGATTGGCGTCGAGCCTGTTCACCGCCCCGATCACTTCTTGGCTAGCAGCACTGAGCCGCGCCCCCAGGCGAGTCCGTTCGGCCATGCGATGTCGGCACTCCTCGTCAGCGGCGCGCTCAGCATCCACATCGGCAGCTTCACGCCGAGAGCGCTCGGCGATGATCTCCTCAGCCCAAGTGCCGAGATTCGGAATCCTCCCACCGGGAGAACGGTTGGGGCACCCGACACAGTTGTCCTCGTAGAACGGCAAAGCGGAGACCTCAAGCTGCATTGCTTCGACTCCAACCGGCGCCCTAGCGAAATCGCACGCAAACCTCCCGCCAGTCACCGGCAAGCCGGACACCTGCTCGAGCAAACCGACACCCATGAGGGAGCGATCCGTGCGGATGTGTGCGCACCAAGCTTTACCCAGGCTGACGAGCCTCTCGTTCTCGCGCCCGACCTCAATAGCATGCATGAATGACTGCTCGATATCGTCTGGCATCGCTGATCCGCCCCGGTTTCTCAAAGCCCATAGAAGCAGCCCGGGGTTGCTCGGATTCCCGGTCTGAAACGCAAAATCCCGGACTCAGACTACTGGGGATTTCGCGATTCGGCGTTCCTAGCTTTCGGGATATCCTCTGGGCAATCGCAACTCCGCCCTCTCGACTCAAAGGGCGGTCCCCCAATAGTGCCAAACCAGGGTGTGTTGCGTCTGACTCCGACCCGTCCCATCTGCCAATTCTGGATGGGGCTGACCGGAGCAGGGCCGCGGCAGATATTTCCCCCCGGGTTGCACCGGACCTGCTTCATCGCCTTTCGCACCTCGTCTACAAGATTCGTGGGCATCGATTATCAGAAGTATGGGTCCGCCCAGCTTTGTGTAAACGCCTACCGTTGATCGGTATGTGAACAGGTCCCAAGGCCTCTCAGCGTGCCCCTATGCCTATTGCAGGTATTCGGCCCACTGGTCCATCAGCTTGCGGCGCTTGGCATAGGCGTCGCCACGGATGTAGGCCCGTTGCACCGAGTCGCCGAGGCTGTGGGCCAACGCGGCTTCAGCGACAGCCCAGGGCGTGTCTGTTTCCTCCAGCGCCCAAGTACGGAAGCTGGCCCGGAAGCCATGCACGGTGGCTCGGTCTGCCAACCCGACGTCACGAAGGATTTTCGTCAGCGTCATATCCGACAGCGGCCTGCCGGGCTTGAGCGGCGACGGGAACACCAAGTCGCTGCCGTCGTGGCAGTCTTTGGCCTGGTCCAGGATATCCAGGGCGGCCGCGCTGAGCGGCACCCGGTGCTCTGTAGCAGCCTTCATCCTCTCAGCCGGTATCCTCTACTCGCAGGTCTCGAAGTCGATTTCGTCCCATGTCGCGTTGCGGGCCTCGCCGGAGCGGGCCGCGGTCAACACCACAAACCGCAGGCACAGCTTGGCCGACGGCGACGCCCCGGATTCGTCGACCACCGCGAGCGCGTCGGCCACCTCGGTGTAGGGCAGGGAGCGGAAGTGGGACTGGACCCGCGGCATCGGCGGCAGTGCCCCGTCGATGGCCTCGCCTGCGACGTTGAACTGGATGTAGCTGTGGGCCATCGCCCAACGCATGATGGTACGGATGCGCTGGCGAGTCTTCCTGGCCACCTCTGGGCGGGTGGTCCAGATCGGAGTTAGAACGCGAAGAACATCGGACTGAGTGATGCGGTCCACCTTGGTATCTCCGATTACGGGGAACACGTGCTTCTCCAGCGATCCCCACCAGTTGGCGGCATGCCGATCGCTTCGCCACCGCGGCCGGTTGGCGTCGTACACGGCTTCGGCGGCATCTCTGAACGCAGGCGTAACCGTCCGGCGCTTGTCGGCGAGAGGATCACGCCCGTCGGCTGCTACCGACCGGTGCTCAAGAGCCTTCCTGCGGGCATCGGCCAGGCTCACATCGGGCCAGCCACCCAGACCGATGTCGCGGCGACGGCCGTCAACGGTGATCCGCAGAACCCAAGATTTCGACCCGGAGTCGGTCACTCGCAGGTGAAGGCCCTGTCCATCGTGGTATTTTCCAGGCCCTGCTGTCTTGACCGTGGCGGCGGTGAGATTCGACATCCTGTCCCACACTTTCTGTGGGACGCCTCGATTGGCTCTGGGAACAGTATAACGCCACGAAGCGACAAATATAGCTGCTAAGCTGGGAGTTTAGGGAACAATGGGGACTTCCTGGGAACAGCGGAAACCCTGGATTTGCACCCCCAACGGGATTCGAACCCGTGTTACCGCCTTGAAAGGGCGGCGTCCTAG
>JAPPMA010000003.1 GCA_028819295.1 bacterium
ACGGCCTCGACCGAAACGACCTCGCCTCAGCCCGCCGCGGCGTCGCCCTCTCCACGAGAGCCTTGGCGTGCAGCGGGTCGCCCGCCGCGCGGTGACGGACTCGCCGGGAGGGTCAGTCCACCACGGCCAGTGGCGCCAGCGCGTCGATGTCGGTGACCACGTCGATCACGGCAGGCCGGCCCGATTCCAGGGCCTGAGCCAGAGCCGGTGCGAAGTCTCGGGGCTCGGTGACGCGCAGGCCGAGCGCTCCGATCTGGGCGGCCAGCGCGGCGAAGTCGACCATCGTGAACTTCCACAGATCTGAGGCGCCCCGCTCGGTCTGCACGCCGCCGTAGGCGCGGTCGAAGCCCCGCTTGGACTGGTTCCCCGAGGCGTTGTTGTTCACCACCGTCACCGCGGCGATCCCCCACCGGACCGCGGTCTCGATCTCGGCCATGTGGTACCAGAATCCCGAGTCTCCGGTGAAGCAGACCACCGGGCGGTCGGGCTGGGCGCACTTGGCCCCCAGCGCAGCCGGGAACGCCCACCCGAGGTGGCCGGCCGAGCGCATGTAGTCCTGGCCGTCGGCCACGTCGAACATCCCCCCCATCCACATCCCTGCGTGGCCCGTGTCGACCACCACGATGGCGTCGGACGGGGTGTGCCCGGTCAGCTCGGCGCAGACCCGCTCAGGGCGCACCGGCACGGCGTCGGAGAGCAGCTCCGCCCCGTGCTCGGCCCGCCACTGCCCGACCGCGGCACGGGCCGCGCCGGTCCAGGCGGGCCGCTGCACCGGCTCTCCGGCGCGGGCAAGCATCAGTTCCAGCACCGCGGCCGCGTCGCCGCAGACACCGACGGACGCGGGGTAGTTGCGCCCGATGGCCTCGGGGTCGAGGTCGATCTGGATGGTGTCCCGGCCCGGCGGCGGCACCTGCCAGAAGTGGGTGGACATGCTGCCGGTCTCGCTGCCGACGTAGCAGACGAGGTCGGCCTGCGAGACGATGCGGTTGGCCGAGGCCCGCGAGTAGGTGCCGACCACCCCCACCGCCAGCCGGTGGCCCCCCGGGATCGAGTCCTTGCCGTTGAGGCTGGTGGCCACCGGGATGTCGAGCCGTTCGGCCAACTCGACCAGCAGGCGGCCCGCGCCCGACCATCGGGCGCCCCCGCCGGCCACCAGCACCGGGCGCTCGGCAGTGCGCAGCATCTCGACGGCGCGGTCCACATCGGTTGCGTCCGAAGGGACCGGCCGGTGCGGCGGCACCGTCGCATAGCGCGCCTCGGTGCGGGCGGCGGCATCGATGGCGCCGGCGTCGACCTGGCCCTCGTTGCCCGCGAACTGGAGATGCACCGGCCCGGGCGAGCCTGAGGTCGCCACCCGGAAGGCTTGGCGCACCATGTCCGGGATGCGCTCGGGGTCGTCGATGGTGGCGTTCCACTTGGTGACCGTCTCGAAGGCGGGCACGTCGTCGACCTCCTGGTAGACCTTGCGGAACTTCGTGGCCGGGTCGCGCCCGCCGGTCAGGGCGATGACCGGGGAATGGGCGAGCCAGGCGTCCCGCAGGCCGGCGCACAGGTTGAGGGCGCCCACCACCTGAGCCATGCACACGCCGGGCCGCCGCGACGCCCGGGCGTAGCCGTCGGCCATGTACGCGGCCGGCTTCTCGCCGTGGGGGCGGATCCGCTTGATGCCGGTGAGCCTCTCGATCTCCACCATCGTGCGCCGCAGCACCGCCGGCACCTGGAACACGTGGGTGACGCCGTACTCCGAGAGCATCACGGCGAGCGCCTCAGCTCCGGTGCGCGGTGTCATGTCTCCCATCGTTCCCTTCGTAGCGGACGGCGAGGCCGCCCGGCTAGCCGATGGTTCCCGCGGTTGATCAGGGCTGGCCGAACGTGGAGACCTTGTCCACCCGGCACTCGAACAGCACGCGGCGCTCGTCGAGGGACGGATCGCGCAGGCCGTAGGGCGGCTCCGCTCCGGTGTACTTCGTCCAGATCCCGTCGAGCTGCTCGGTGACCCGAGCGCCCTCGGAGGGGTCGTCCTCGGATATCTCCCGCTCCACGGTGATCTTCATCGACACCCAGTGGTACGGGTTCTGCGGGTTGATGAGGATCAGTGAGATCTCCGGGCTGCTGCGGATCCACGCTGTCTTCTTGCGGTGCGCGGCCACGTTGACCAGCACCCTGTCCCCGGCGTAGTCGAACCACATCGGGGTGAGGCTGGGCCGGCCGTCGGCGCCGATCACCGAAACCACCGCGGTGACCTGCTCGTCGAGCAGCCGCTTGTAGATGGGGTCGAGCTCTTCGAGGCTCTCGATCTCGCTCCGCCCCCCGATCCCGAACTGGCCGGCCTGCAAGCCGGCCGACACGTCCAGGAACTGGTACAGCCTGATCGTCATTTGTCAACTCCTTGCCGTCGGATCAGCGTCGAACCCTATATCCCGGGTGCCGCGCCGGTCGCCTGCCAGTGGACCATCGGCAGTCCCGCCACCGGGCTGCGGAAATACGGAATCCGGGTGCCCCGCAGGCTGCCCACATAGACCGTGCGCAGGTCGGGACCCCCGAAAGTGACGCTGGCGGTCCACGGGGCGATGGTGCCGCCCGCCGCCAGCATCAACTCGGAAGTGGCCTCGTCGCGGTGGAATGCATCGAGGAACGCCCGTCCCGCTGCGGAGCCCCGGTCGTCGTCGAGGATGATGCGAAGGTCCCCGTCGGGGGTGATGGCGAAGATGCGGATGCCCCCGTCGTCCACGAGCACGATGCGGCCGTCGGCGACGTTGGGGCTGATCGTCTCCATCCAGTTGGTGATCATCGTGGAGACCGTCATGTAGATCCGGTCCCTGGAGTCCCGGATCACGAAATTGACCTTGCCGATCGGCTCGCCGTCAACCGAGTCGTGCATGATCGTGGACTCGCCGGTCCGGGTCATGCGCTCGAGCCGGTCGGTGCCGAAGTTCGATATGAGGATGTCGCCGTTGGACGCGAAGGCCAACCCGTTGGGGAGGGTGCCGGTGGTGAACCGCTCGGCGTCGTCGACTGCCTCGGAGAACCGGGTGTCGGCTTCCTGCATGAACAGGGTCAGCTCTTCGGCCACCTCGTCCTTGGGTATCTGCGCGTAGTGCCAGATCAGGGTGATGTACTCCGCCGGCACCTGTTGCACCAGCTGCTGCCAGGCCTCGACGGACTGTTCCACGGTGCCGCCGATGAAGATGTCGGACTCCTTCGCTCGGCGGGCCTACTTGATGGCCTGCGGGTTCAGCGGCGATCCGACCGCGCCCGGGATCACCAGCCCGGGCGCCACCAGCTGGAATTCGTAGACGCCGTCGGCCGCGCAGTCCTCGGCCAGTTCGTCGAGGTGCCAGATCTCGCCCACCAGCAGGCCCATGCTCACCACCATTACCAGGTGCAGCGGCTGGAAGCTCCCGTCGATCTCGTTGGGGCGGACCTCGGCTCCCCAGGTGTCGGTGGCCAGCGCGGCGATCTCCCGCTCCGCCAGCCAGGGCGCGGCCAGAAGCGACAGTCCGGGCGAGTCGCCGGCCGAGTAGCCGTCCCAGCCGGGCAGGTCGCGCCGGCGGGCCATGTCGCCGGTGCGGATCAGCACCATGTCGCCCGTGCCCACCTCCACGCCGTGGGCCTCGCAGGCTTCGTCCAGCAGGTCGGCTCCGATGGCGAAGCCGGGCTCGAGGTGGTCGACGCCCAGAACCCTGGGGATGTCCAGCAGCACGCCCCGGCTCACCACCGTCTTGACGTTCTCGATGCCGTTGCGGGCCGCGCCGCGGCTGTCGACCAGGCCGGCGTCATAGCCGTTGTACATCTTGCCGTCGTGGAAGATGTGGGCCAGCGCGTCCCACTGGGTGCCGCCCTGCAGGAACAGGAACAGGGTGTCGTCGGCGACGCCCCACCCCATGGGCCAGCCCTGCGTGCCGGCGACGTGGTCGGTGCCGGTGGCGACCATCTGGTGCACCGCGTTGACCCTGCCGAAGGCGCCGGTCTGGGGGCCGTTGCCGTCGAGCGGGAGTTGCAGCGAGAACACCTTTCCCTGCCTCACCAAGCCGGCCGCCTCGGCGATCTTGGCGGGCGTGATGAAGTTGAGGGTGCCGAGCTCGTCGTCGTCGCCCCAGCGCCCCCAGTTCCGGTATCGCGCGCAGAAGGTGTCGAGCAGGTCGGTGTTGATCTCCACGTCAGGTCTCCGATCGTCGGCGAACGGGTCGTCTCCTCACCGTGGGAGGTGACGGGTCAGGAAGGCGTCGACAGCGGCCGCGAGGGCCGCCGGCTGCTGCAGCGGCGGGCAGTGGCCGCAGTCGTCGAGGACCACCAGCTCGGCTCCGGCTATGGACGCGGCCAACTCGGCGGACATCTCCGGCGGGGTGGTGGCGTCGGCGGAGCCGCCGATGACCAGGGTGGGGTTGGTGATGCTGCCGAGACCGGGGCGAAGGTCCATGGCGTGCAGCGCCCGGCAGCAGGACGCGAAGGAGGCGGGGTCTACCTCCAGCAGCGCGCGGCGCCTGTCCTCGATCGCTTCGGGGTGGGCGGCCAGGTACTCCTCGGGGAAGATGCGCCGCACCGCGGTCTCGACCACTGCAGCCATGCCCGCCTCCGACACCAGGCGGCTCATCGTGGAGAAGGCTCCCCGACGGTCCTCGGAGAAGACCGCGCCGCCGTTGGCGACGATCAACGGCCCGAAGTCCGAGCCGTGAGCGATGGCCATGGCAACCGCGATGAAGGCACCCAACCCGTTTCCGAGCACGGCTGCATCCGGTTCCACTCCGGTTTCCGACATCGCCTCGGACACCATTGCGGCCAAGTGGAAGAGGTCGGGGGAGCCATCTGGGGTTAGAGGCGGCGAGGGGCCGAACCCCGGGAGCCAGGCGCGGTGCAACCGGTAACGGCCGGACAGCGTCGCCGCGACGGCGTCGTAGGCGCGGGCGTCGGTCAGCAGCGAATGGATCAGCACCAGTGGCGGGCCCTCGCCCGACGAATCGATGTGCACTGCGGGCAAGCCGTCCTCCCGAGTCGCTCAGATCGCAAGGTTGGCCCCGGATCGTGCAAAATGCAATATCGGCGCTCGGGGGATGTGGCTCAGTTTCCGGGGCCGAAGAGGCCGAATCGCCAGTCGGGGTCGCCCGGCACCATCGTGCCGGTGGTCTGAGCTGCCTCGCCCATCGCTCGGGACTTGGCCGCGATGCGCCGGGCCAGCGCCAGCTGCTGAGCCTCCCAGCCCGCCAGCGCCTCGTCGAGGTCGCCAGCACTGGCCAGGAAGTCCCGTAACGCCCATCCGTCGGCGCAGGCCTTGGCCGTTCCCGCGGCGACATGGGGCCGCAGCGCGGCGGCCGCATCGCCGATGAGGATGACTCGGCCCCGGCGGAACCGATCCGCCGTCATGTCGAATATCGCCTGTATGAAGGGCTGGTCGCAGGCCTGCACCAGCTCGGCCAGCTGAGGTGCCAGCTGTGCGGAGGCGTCGGAGTGCAGTTCCTGAACGAAACGATGCTGCACCAGTCCGGGCGGCATGGTGGCCGGCCGGTGCACACCGTGCCGGTCCGTCATCAACTCGTCGTAGCCGTTGCCCCGAGCGTTGCGGTACCAGACGAAGTTGAGGGCCCTGCGGCCCGCCTCGGCCGAGTCGCCGGGCCCCGGGATGGCGTACACCAGCACATGGGAGTGATCCAGCACCTGGTAGACCATGGCGTCGGCGAACGCCTCTGCGCTGCTCGGCGACAGGTCACGCTCGAGCACGGTGCCCCGCCAGGCCACGTAGCCGGCGTAGGTGGTGGGCGTACCGGGCGCCACGGCCTCCCTCACCGTCGAGCCGATCCCGTCGGCGCCGACCACGAGGTCGAACGTGTCGGCGCGGCCGTCGGCGAAGCGCACCGTCGCGGAGTCGACTGCCGGCGACACGCCGGTCGCGCCGCGACCGAGGTGGTATCGCTCCGGGGGCAGGCGCTCCAGCAACGCCCGGTAGAGCGTGTTCCACGACGTGAAGCGGTTGTTGGTGGCGGCCGCGTCGATGATGGCGCCGGACCGGTCGATGTAGCTCCAGTACGTGAGCGTGAGGGCGACTTGGCGGTCCTTGTCCCGGCCGGCGTGCAGTCCTGTGCCCGACTCGGTGAAGTACCGCTCGGTCATGGGCAGCACCACGATGCCGGCGCCCCGGCCCTGCAGAGCCGCGGTCGACCGCTCGAACACCTGGACGTCGCAGCCCATCTCGTGCAGCAGTACCGCCGCGGTCAGCCCCCCGATCGAGCCACCCACGACCCCCACTCGCAATCTGTTCACGTCCCCACCCGGCTCCTCACGCGAACAGAAGCTAGTGGCCAAGCCCCGCGGGACGCCGAAAAATATATGTTATAGGATCAAGCGATGACGGAACGGCCTGATGGATGACTGATCGCCTGAGTCGGGGGTTGCTGATCGGCGGCCAGGAGGTGGCCGCAGCCGACGGGTCGACCCTCGACATCGTCAATCCCGCGAGCGGCCGGCCCCTCGGCACTTCCGCGGCGGCGGGATCCGCCGATGTGGACCGGGCCGTGGCTGCGGCCAAGGCGGCCTTCGAGCGCGGCCAGTGGCGGCGCATGCCGATCGCGGAGCGGGCCGCGGTGCTGCACCGTCTCGCCGACGCCATCGACGGCAACCTCGACGACCTGTTCCGCCTGGAGACCCTCAACAACGGGCGGCCCATCGCCGAGACCCGGGCCCAGGTGTCGAGGCTGTCGGGCTGGTACCGCTACAACGCCTCGCTGCTGGTGGCCGACCGCACCTCGGTCGCGCCCATGCCGGGCCCCTACCACGCCTACACCAGCCGCTTCCCGATCGGCACCGTCGGCATCCTCAGCTCGTTCAACCACCCGCTGATGATCACGTCCAAGAGCCTCGCCCCCGCCCTGGCCACCGGGAACTCGGTGGTGGTCAAGCCGTCGGAGCTCACCCCGTTCACGCCGCTGCGCCTAGCCGACCTGGCCGCCGAGGCTGGGGTGCCCCCGGGCGTGCTGAACGTGGTCACCGGGATCGGCTCGGTGGCCGGCGCCCGCCTGGCCGAGCATCCCGACGTGGGCAAGGTGGTGTTCACCGGAGGCACCGAGGCGGGCCGTTCGGTGTCGGCTGCGGCCGCCAGTCGCTTCGCCAAGGTCACCGTCGAACTGGGCGGCAAGACGCCGGTGCTGGTGTTCGCCGACCAGCCGGTGGCCGTGTCCGCCCCCGGCGTGGCCTTCGGCGGGTTCATCGCCGCGGGGCAGACCTGCATCTGCGGCAGCCGGGTGCTGGTGGAGGCCTCCATCCACGACGAGTTCGTCGAGGCGCTCGCATCCATAGCCCGCTCGATCCGGATCGGGGATCCGGCCGAGGAGGCCACCCAGCTCGGCCCGGTCATCAGCGAGAAGGCCAGGCAGCGGGTGCTCGGCTGCATCGCGGGAGCGGTCAGCGACGGGGCCGAGATCGTGTGCGGCGGGGGAGTGCCTGCTGACGGCGCCCTGAGTAGCGGCTTCTACGTTGAGCCGACCGTGCTCACCGGGGTGACCAACGACATGGCCTGCGCCCGGGACGAGATCTTCGGGCCGGTGGTGGTGGTGATCCCGTTCCGGGACGAGGCCGAGGCGCTCGCTCTGGCCAACGACTCGGTGTACGGGCTCGGATCGTCGGTGTGGACATCCGATGTGGCTCGGGCCCACCGGGTGGCCGACGGTCTGGAGCACGGGATCGTCTGGGTCAACGACCACCACCGCCTCGACCCGTCGCTGCCGTGGGGCGGGGTGCGCGACAGCGGCACCGGCCGCGAGGGCGGCTGGGAGTCGTTCCACGAGTTCACCCACGTCCGTTCGGTGACGGTGCGCACCGCGGCCGGCCCGGTCGACTGGTACCGGGGCGACAACACCCGGCTCAACTGAAGAGCATGCGCGGATAGGTGGCCGGATGACCAACGTCTCCTGGAACTTCTCAGGGCGGGTTGTGGCCGTCACCGGCTCGGCATCGGGCATGGGGGCGGATGCGGTGAGGGCCTTCGCCGCGGCCGGCGCCGAGGTGTACGGGCTCGACATCGACGAGGAGAGGGGCTCAGAGGTCGCTGCCGGCGCCGGGGCCCGCTTCCTGGGTTGCGACGTGGCCGATGCCGACGCCGTCGAGGCCGTGTTCGACCGGATCGAGCACGACGCAGGCCGTCTCGACGTCCTGATCAACAACGCGGGAGGGTTCTGGCACCAGCACACCACCGAGTCGCTGCCCACCAGCGAGTGGGACGCGGTCGTCGACCTCAACCTCAAGGGCGTGTTCCTGTGCACCCGGCGGGCCATGCCGCTGCTGCGCCGGTCACCGGCGGGCCGCATCATCACGCTGTCGTCGCTGGCCGGCCAGACCGCGGTCTACCGGTCCTCCCCCGCTTACGCCGCGGCCAAGGCCGGGGTGCTGGCCCTCAGCCGGGTCTTCGCCTTCGAGCTGGCTCCCGACGGCGTCACGTCCAACGCGATCGCGCCGAGCGCGGTGATGACCGACCGGATCCGCGCGGTCCGGGGCCCCGACGAGCGGGCCCGCACCGAGGCGTCCATCCCGCTCGGCCGCTACGGCACGACCGGCGAGATCGTGAGCTGGATGATGTTCCTGGCATCCGACGAAGCCGCCTACATGACCGGTGAGACGGTCACCGTGAACGGTGGCCGCTTCATGGCGTGACAGCGGCCGCCCTTGCCGGCGGCGGCCAGGGTCAGGCCAGCCCGCCCATGGCCAGGTACTTGGTCTCCAGGAACTCGTCGAGGCCCTCGCGGGCGCCCTCGCGGCCGATGCCGGACTCCTTGACCCCGCCGAAGGGGGCCAGTTCGGTCATCAGCAGGCCCGAGTTGACGGCCACCATGCCGTACTCGAGGGCCTCGCCCACCCGCCAGGCCCGGGCCAGGTCCTTGGTGAAGAAGTAGGCGGCCAGACCGTAGGGGGTGTCGTTGGCCGCGGCCACGGCCTCATCGTCGGTGTCGAACCGGAGGATCGACGCCACCGGGCCGAACACCTCCTCGGCCGCGATGTCCATGTCGCCGGTCACGCCGGTCAGGACCGTGGTCTCGTAGAAGGTGCCGCCGAGCGCATGGGCCGCGGCCCCCAGGCGTGCGGAGGCGCCGCCGGCCACCGCCGCGTCCACCAGGCGCTGCACCTTGGCCAGCGCCTCGCCGTTGATCAGCGGGCCGATGTCCGTTCCGGGGTCGGTGCCCGGCCCGACGTTCAAGGCGGCCGCGGCGGCGCAGAAGCGGTCCACGAACTCGTCGTAGACGCCGGCCTGGACCAGGATCCGGTTGGCGCAGATGCAGGTCTGCCCGCCGTTGCGGAACTTCGAGACGATGGCGTGGGCCACGGCCGCGTCCATATCGGCGTCGTCGAAGACGATCAGCGGGGCGTTCCCGCCGAGCTCGAGAGCAACCTTCTTGACGGTGCCGGCGGCCTGGCCCATCAGCAGCTTGCCCACCTCGGTGCTGCCCGTGAACGAGATCTTCTTCACCGCCGGGTGGGCGGTCAGCTCGGCGCCCACCGGAGCAGGATCCGAGGCGGTCACCACGTTGAAAGCCCCGGCCGGAAGGCCGGCCCGCCCGGCCAGCTCGGCCAGGGCCAGAGCCGACAGCGGAGTGTCCTCAGCCGGCTTGG
This sequence comes from bacterium, assembly GCA_028819295.1. GTDB lineage: Bacteria > Actinomycetota > Acidimicrobiia > Acidimicrobiales > Bin134 > Poriferisocius. The sequence goes on from JAPPMA010000003.1 coordinate 9,592, forward strand.
CCACCACCGTGCAGCCCGCGGCCAGCGCGGGACCGGCCTTGCGGGCGATGGTGGCGAACGGGAAGTTCCAAGGCGTGATGGCGGCCACCACCCCGACCGGCTGCTTGATCACCACCAGGCGCATGGCCGGGTCGTGGGTCGGGATGGTCTCGCCGTAGGCCCGCTTGGCCTCCTCGGCGAACCACTCCACATAGGCGGCCCCGGCCAGGATCTCGCCCCGCCCCTCGGCCAGGGGCTTGCCCATCTCGGCGGTGACGATGGCGGCGAGGTCCGGGGCGTTCTCCACCATCAGCTCGTACCAGCGTCGCAGCAGGGCGGACCGCTGCTTGGCGGTGAGCGCCCTCCAGGCGGGCAGGGCGGCGGCGGCCGCGGCGACGGCGCGACGGGTCTCGCCAGCACCCATGTCGGCCACCGCGGCGATCGTTTCACCGCTGGCCGGGTCGACCACGTCGAACCGCGGGCCTGAGTCCGCCGGGGTCCAGCGCCCGCCGATGTAGCCGTCGGCCCGGAGCAGGGCCGGGTCGGCCAGCGCCGACCGGTTCGGGGCGCTCATGGCCCGTCCATGTAGCGCTCTACCGCGGTTATGAGCGCGCCCAGGTCCTCGGAGCCGCGGCCCGCCGCCGCGGTCTCCTCCAGGACGGTCCGGGTCACGCCGGCGATGCGGGCCGCACCGAGGGCCTCGTCGGCCAGCCGCAGGTCCTTGCCCATCAGGTCGACGGTGAACATGGGGGCGAAGTCCCGGGCGGCCATCGGCTCGGCCTTGTAGTCGAGTTGGCGGGGCGCGGCGCCGGCGCGGAGCAGCTCGATGCCCTGGGCCACGTCGAGCCCGGTGCGCTCCATGGCCACCACCGCTTCGGCGATGGCGCCCAGGTAGGTGGTGAGCAGCCGGTTGCTGATCAGCTTGAGCAGCAGACCCGACCCGTTGTCTCCCACGCGCTCGACCCGGCTGGCGAACGCCTCCAGCACGCCACGGGCCGCGCTCAGCGCTTCGGGCGGGCCGCCGACCATCACGGTGAGCGTCCCGGCCTCGGCGTGGATGGACGTGCCGCTGACCGGCGCGTCCAGGAAGCCGATCGAGCGCCGCCGGGCCTCGGCGGCCACCCGGCGACTCACAGCCACCGACACCGTCGACAGGTCCGCGGCCACCGCGGGTGGCTCCAGCACCTCTAGCAGCCCGCCTCCGGAGCAGTACACGGCCTCCACATCGTCGCTGCCGGGTAGCGACGAGCACACCACCTCGCAGCCCGCGAGCCCGTCGAGGCTCTCGACCGTGGCCAGCCCCGACGCCGCGGCCCGTCGTGCGGTTTGCGGGGAGGCGTCGAACGCCGTCACGTCGTGCCCGGCGTCCGCCACCCGGCGCGCCATGGGCAGGCCCATCCGGCCCACGCCCACGAACCCGACTCTCATGGCGGCCGTCACACCTGGTCGACTTCGATGCCGAGACCAGGCCCGGAGGGGACCTGGTATCGGCCGTCCTGCGCGACCAGCGGCGCCGAGGCCACGTCGGAGCTCGCCCCCTGGTTGCCGGGGCTGCATCCGAAGCCCGAGTTCCGCAGTGCTGCCGCGCAGTGGACGTTGGCCGCGGCGGCCACGCTCGACTCAGCGATCTTGCCGGCGAGGTTCACCTCCAGTCCCAGCGACTCGCACAGCGCGGCGCCCCTCATCACGCCGGTGATGCCGCCCAGCTTGATCAGCTTGAGGCTCACCCCTGCCACGCCGGTGCGCCCGAAGCCGAGGATGTCGTTGTGGGAGTGGATGCTCTCGTCGACGCAGATCGGGACGGGCGAGGCCCGGGCCACCCTCACCATGGCGGCGTGGTCGCCCTGGGCGATCGGCTGCTCGATGAAGCGGACGTCGAGGCCGTCGAGCGCTCGCAGGAACCGGACCGCCTCGGGTTCGGACCAGCCCTGGTTGGCGTCGCCGCTGAGCACGCAGTCCGCGGGCAGCGCCTCGCGGACTCGCCGCATCGTTTCGAGCTCAGCGTCGACAGGCCCAAGGCCGAGCTTCAACTTGAACCATCGGAACCCGGACTCGTGCTTGGTCCGGGCCGCGGCAACGTCCGCGTCGGGGTCGCCGCTGCCGAAGATGGTGAGAGCGGGGACCGATCCCCTGACCCTGCCCCCGAGCAACTCCACCACGGGAACCCCGAAGTGCTTGCCGGCAAGATCGTGGAGGGCCATGTCGATGGCGCCGATGGCGGTGTAGTTCGCCTGGATCATTCCTCGCATGGCCCACCACAGGGCGGTGCGGCGGAGGGGGTCTTCGCCCACCAGGCGGGGGCCGAGGAAGTCGATGGCGGACGCGATGGCCCCCTGAGTGTCTCCCGTCAGGTTGACGGCCTCCACGCCCTCGCCCCATCCGACGAGGCCGTTGTCGGCGGTGATCCTTGCCAGCACGTTGTGGGAGCGTTCCACGGTGATCTGGGCCATCACCACCGGCTTGGCCAACCCAACGGTGATGGGTACCGCCTCCACGCTGACGATCCGCATGTGGGCCTCCCCCGCCGGAGTCCGAAGATGTGCAGCCGGTACTCTCGTCACCCCGGGAGCGAGCCCCAACCTGATCATCCTGCAACATATATGATCAGCACCTCGAAACGGAGGTGTGCATGCGACGAGACCGTCTCCCAGATGGCCGCCCCGATCCGGCCCGCTTGGTCAAGGGCTGACCGCTGCCGGGTGTCGGGCCGCGATGACTGAGCGACGCCGGTTCGGCCACGATGCCCTCCGCGCTGGTGGACGGGGACAACGGCCTGGGCCAGGTGGTGATGACCACCGCGGCCGAGATCGCCATCGCCAAGGCCACCGAATCGCGGTCCCGCCGCGGCTGCTGGATGAACTCAACGCGCTCGCCCGCAGGCTGGGCGTCGACGAACTGGCCGACTGACTTCGGCGAGGACGAACTCCGAGAGGTGGCGCAACCATGAAGCTGGTGACATTCGACAACGGGAACGGGCCGCGGGTCGGGGCGCTGGACGTCGGCGGGGCGGTGGTGGACGTGTCGGGAGCCGCGGGCGTGGGTGCGACCATGCTCGAAGTGGTGGAGGCCGGCGAGGCCGGACTCGACGCGGCTCGGGCGGCGCTCGCATCGAGCCCGGTGCTGCCGGAGCGCTCGGTGCGGCTGCTGGCGCCGATCATGCCCCGCAACAACGTGATGGCGGTGGGCCGCAACTACCACGACCACGCCAAGGAGTTCTCGGCGAGCGGCTTCGACGCCTCCGAGAAGAAGATGATCCCCGACCATCCGATCATCTTCACCAAGGCCCTGTCGTCGATAGTGGGGCCGGGCGACGCCATCGACACGTCCATGGACCCCACCGGCACCGCCGACTACGAAGGCGAACTGGGGGTGGTGATCGGCATCGGCGGCCACCGCATCGCCGCAGCCGGCGCCATGGCCCACGTCTTCGGCTACACCATCGTCAACGACGTCACCGCGAGGGCGCTTCAGGCCCAGCACGTGCAGTTCTTCATAGGCAAGAGCGCGGCCACCTTCTGCCCGATGGGGCCGTGCGTCGTCACCGCCGACGAGATCGACGACATCGGCGCCGCCCGCCTGCGCACCACGGTCAACGGCGAACCCCGCCAGGACGCCTCCATCAGCGATCTGATCTTCGACATACCCACCCTCATCGAGGCCATCTCGGCCGCGGTGCGTCTGCAGCCCGGCGACGTGATCGCGACCGGCACGCCGGCGGGGGTGGGCATCGGCTTCGACCCCCGGGTGTACCTCCAGCCCGGTGACACGGTCGAGGTGTCGATCGACGGCATCGGCACCCTCACTAACCCCGTCGTGTGAGACAGGCCCCGTGATCGTCGAGGTGATCTCGGTGGGGACCGAGCTACTGCTCGGCCAGATCGTGAACTCCAACGCGGCCACCATCGCCCAGCGACTGGCCGCGGCCGGGCTCGACGCCCACTACCAGACGACCGTGGGCGACAACCTGCAGCGCCTGACCGGCGCCATCGCCGACGCCGCGGCGCGAGCCGACGCGGTGGTGCTGACCGGCGGCATGGGTCCCACCCCCGACGACCTGACCCGCGACGCGCTGTGCGCGTACGCGGGCGCCGGCATCGTGCGCGACGCGGCCCAGGAGCAGCGCATCCGCGACCGGATAAACCAGGCGAGGGGCACGGTCACCGCCAGCGCCCTGCGTATGGCCGACTACCCGGAAGGTGCCGACCCTCTGCCGAACCCGGTGGGAGTGGCCCTCGGCGCGGCCATGGAGCACGAAGGCGTCCACCTGTTCGCCCTGCCCGGGGTCCCCTCGGAAATGGTCGCCATGCTCGACGCCGAGGTGATGCCCAGACTCGGTGCCCTGGTGGGCGAGCCGGCGGTGCTGCGAAGCCGCCTGCTGCAGACCGTGGGCCTGGGCGAGTCCCAGGTGGCTGAACTCCTCGGCGATCTGAACGACTCCACCAACCCGTCGCTGGCCTACATGCTCACCGACAACCAGACCAGAGTCCGGATATCGGCCAAGGCCGCCACCGATGCGTCCGCCGACGCCCTGATCGACGAGATGGAGGCGGCCGTGGTCGCCCGGCTAGGCCCGCACACGGTACCCGGCCCCGTGGACGACCCGCGGCCCTAGATGCCGAGCGGGCCGCTACTGCTTGATGGAGGCGGCCAGGGCCAGGCCCTGCGCCTCCGCGCTGAGGGGGAGCTCGACCACCTCGTTGAGGTCGGCGGACAGGTCGGCCGCCATGTAGACCTCCATCACCAGCCGGGCGTCCCGGGCGTCGACCATCACCTCGGTGTCGTGGGCGACGGCCTCCAGGAAGTGTGTGGTCTCGCGCTCCATCGGCCCGGCGTAGGTGGACTCGACGTACTCGCCGGGCATCGTCGACAGCGGGAACTGCACCCCGTCGGTTGAGGTGTTGTGGACGATCTCCTTGTGGGTGTCGTCGATCATCACCGTCCCGTCGGTCCCGACCAGCTCGATCCAGGTGGTGGCCGCGTTGGGGTAGCCGCCCGCGGGTAGGGCCATGCCTGCGTTGACGGTCACCACCGCGCCGTCGTCCATCGTCACGATCATCACCTGGGAGTCGGGCAGCCCCACCGTGGACTGGCGCACGCCCCAGGCCATCTGGGAGTACACCCGCACCGGACGCCGGGGCTGGAGGCACCAGAAGGCGAAGTCGATGTCGTGAGTGGCCTCCATCGCAGCGGGCGACAGCTTGATGCGGTTGCCGATCTTGGCTCCGAGCCGGCGACCGACGTGGCGGGTGATCAGCACATGCCGCAGGTCGCCGACGCTGCCGTCGCGCACGCTGCGCCGCGCGAACGACTGCTTGGGGTTGAACCGCTGCGAGTAGCCGATGGTGAACTTCAGCCCGTTGCTGTCGGCGAGGTCGATCAGCTCGTCGGCCTCCTCCAGCGCCAGCGCGATCGGCTTCTCGAGCAGCACGTGCAGGCCGGCCTCCAGCGCGGCCCTGGCCATCGGGTAGTGGGTCGTCTCCGGTGTGGCCGAGATCATCACCGCGTCCAGGCCGTCGATCTCCAGCAGCGACTCCCAGTCGTCGGTGCTGGTTGCCGGATCGGCGAGTGCTTCCACCTCGGTGCGGCGGGCGGGGTTGGTCTCAGCGATGTGGAGGCGGTCGACCAGCGCGTGCCGGGCGCAGGCCATGGCCCTGATGCCCCCGCACCATCCGGTGCCGATGACTCCGACGTTGAGTTTCTTCACCATCACTGGTTCCTCTCGTCTCGGGGCAGCAGGCCCCGCCTGAGTTCCTCGGGGTCTGCGGGCAGGCTGACGGGACGGCCCAGGCGGGCCGAGTAGTCCATCGCCATCGTCAGCAGCAGGTTGCGGTGGCCCTCCGCGGCGGTGGCGTGGGGGGTGGCCACGCCCGCCGCGAGCCGATTGAACCAGGTAGCGGTCTCCTCCCGCATCGGTCCCCACAGCAGACCGTCGGACAGGTCGCCCGGCGGGTAGCTGCCGATGAAGTCCACATGGCGGTCGGCGGGCGCCTCGAAGCCCCGGCTGCGGTAGCCGGCCGGCTGGGGGACCTCCGAGGCCACGATCACGTCGCGGTGGGTGTCCTCGATGTCGATCACGCCCTTGGTTCCCACGATGCCGATCTCGAGCCCGTACACCGCGCCGGGCCACACCACCGGGAGCGCCCAGCTGATGTTCATCGAGAACAGGGTCCCGTCGTCCATTGTGAACAGGCCGAAGGTTGCGTCGAAGGTGTCCCAGGAGCCCAGCACCTTGTCCACCGAGCGGGCGTACACCTCCACGGGCTCCTTGCCCTCCATGAGCCACATGCTCATGTCGAGGCTGTGAGTGCCCGACACCACCATGGGGGTGAGGTTGGTGCGGTCGTCGGCTTTCGAGAGGGTGGCCTCCACCACCATCCGGTTCATGAGGGCCCTGGTGACGACGCTGGTGACCTCACCGAGCTGGCCGTCGCGGATCCTCTGCTTCACGGTGAGGAACCGGCGCCTGAAGCGCTGCGTGTAGCCGATGACGGCGTCGATGCCGCGGCTCTCGATGGCCTCGAGCACTGCGGCGGACTCCACCGGGTCGGTCGCGAGGGGCTTCTCGATGAACATGGGGAACCCGTAGGCCACCGACTGCATGATGGGGTCGACGTGCTCGCGCTCGTCGGTGGCCACGATCACCGCGGTGACCTCGCCCCGGGCCAGCAGCTCGGCCGCGTCGGTGGTGACGAAGTCGGCCTGGGTGTCGACCGCGAGCTGCTTCGCGGTGGGTTCGTGGACGTCGCACAGGCCCAGCCAGTCGACTCCCGAGTACTCGCGGGCCAGCACGGCCCGGATGCGCCCGATGGTGCCGCAGCCGATGACGGCCAGCCCGATCCCCTCAGTCATGTCCTCTCCCCGTTCAGTCGTATCCCAGCAGACGGGCCGCGTTGCCGCCCGCGATCAGGTCGACCTCGGCCTGATCGAGGCCGGGCACCGAGCCGATCAGCTCGAGCGGGTCGTCGTCGCCCATGTCGTAGGGGTAGTCGGTGCCCAGCAGCACATGGTCGGCGCCGTACTTGTCGACCAGGAACTTGACCTGGGCGGGCTCGAACACCATGGTGTCGAAGAAGAAGCGCTTCAGGTAGCTCGAGGGCAGGTCGGGCACCCCCTCGCTCACGTCGGCCCGGGCCCGCCAGGCGTGGTCGATGCGACCGGCGTAGGCCGGCAGGTAGCCGCCGCCGTGCACCACCACGATCTTCAGCTGTGGCCAGCGTTCCATCACCCCGTTGAAGATGAGGTGGGCCGTGGCCAGCGTCGCCTCGAAGGCATGGCCGATGATGTTGACGAAGTTGTGGCCCTGAAGCCGGTCCTTGTGGGTGTGCCCCTCGGTGTGGACCACCACTACCGCGCCGAGCCGCTCGACCTCGGCCCAGAAGTCCTCGAGGCGGGGGTCTGCGATCTCGCTGCCCTCAACATGGCTGCCGATTTCCAGGCCCCGCATGCCCAACTCGTTCACGCAGTGGCGCAGCTCGGCCACGGCCGCGCCGGTGTCCTGCAGGGGCACGGTTCCCAGCGGGGAGAAGCGGCCCGGGTGCCTGGAGGTGGCCTCGGCCAGTTCCTCGTTGATGATCCGGCACACCCGGGCGCCCACCTCTGGCTCGGCCCAGTAGTAGTACTGGTACACCGCCACCGCGACTGCCTGGATGTCCACGCCCATCCGGTCCATGTCGGCCAGCCGGACCTCCAGGGAGTCCATCTTGGGCCGGAGGAACTCGAGCTGGCGCCGGTTGACGTCGCGGGTGACGGCGCTGCCGTACTGCAGCCGCACCCGCCCGACCCGCTCCTCCTCGACTCTCATCATCTCGGTGGCCGGGCCGCACTCGCGATGGCAGTGGATGTCGATGACCGGCCCGTCGCTTCGCTGCGCTCTCATTCAGTTCTCCCGGCGGGCCCGGACGGCCGCATTCGCTTCTCCGCCGATCCCAGTTGGTGGGGCAGATGATGCATCATATATGATGTTGCTTTCGTGCCGCCAGCCAGGTGGCCGACCACACCGAACAACCCCGTGACGGCGATCCCTTGACGACATCCCTCCCCCAGTGCCTGGCGCCGACCCGTGCGCCCCGCCGGCCCGACACCAGGCTTCCGGCCGGCAGCGTCGACACCCACGTGCACGTGTTCGACAGCCGGTACCGGCTGTCGCCCCGGCGCGGCTACGACCCGCCCGACTCGAGGCTGGAGCAACTGGTGGCCATGCACGAGGCCATCGGCGTCGAACGGGTCGTGTTCACCCAGCCCTCCATCTACGGCACCGACAACGGCGCCATCCTCGACGGTTCCGATTCGCTCAACGAGGCAACGCCGGGCCGGGCCCGCAGCGTGGTGGCGGTCGGAGACGACGCGAGCGACCAGGACCTGGCTGCCATGCACGCCCGGGGCGCACGCGGCGTGCGCCTCAACACCGACAACGCCGGCGGCATGCCCATCGACTGGGACGACCTGCCCGGACTGTGCAGGCGCATCGCACCAATGGGCTGGCACGTCGAGTTCCTGTTCCCGGGGCGCGACATGGTCGAACTCGCGCCGCTGGTCGCCTCGCTGCCGGTTCCGGCCTGCATCGGCCATTTCGCCTACCAGCCCGCAGCCGACGGAGTGGAGGCCGCAGGCTTCCAGGCCCTGCTGGCGCTGCTGCGCGACGGGAACACCTGGCTGAAGATCTCCGGCGCCGACCGGGTCAGCGCCGCCGGCGGGCCCGGCTACGACGACGTCGCCCCGCTGGCGGAGGCCGCCATCGAGGCCAACCCCGAGCGGATCATGTGGGGCACCGACTGGCCCCATCCCAACAAGTACGACGCCGCATCGGTGCCCGACGAGGGCGACCTGGTCGACACCCTCGGGTCGTGGGTCGGCGATCCCGACCTGCTGAGACGCATCCTCGTCGACAATCCCGAGCAGTTCTACGGCTTCTGAGGGGCCGAGCGGACAGGCGAGCCGATGCGGCCCGCCGGAGCGGGGCCGCGGACCGAGCGGCCGTCACGTCGCAGCGAACAAGCGCGGGAGTGACCACGCCGCGGCGGCCTCGGCGCCAGCACCTGCTCGAGGACGCTCCAACGCCCGACGGCGTCGGCGCAGGGATCCCGCCTTCGCGCGGCACGGCCGAGGGGCTCCACGGTCACGGGCTCTGTGGCGGCGCGGCTCAGAGGGATCGGGCAGCGCCCGACAGCGAGCGCCTGACCCGCTTCCAGGCCACCGCAAGAACGCAGGTCACAGCCGCGGCCGACCAGAACGGCACGGTCGGCCCGACCGAGTCGTAGAGCATCGACCCCGCGGGCGGTCCGACGAGCTGGCTGACCCTGATGATCGTCACCCAGATCAGGACCGTGAGCCCGCGGTAGCGGTTCCCGCCCACCGTCGCCGCGTACGCCTGGGCCTGGGGAATGAAGGCGCCGAACCCGAAGCCGCACACCGCGAGTCCCACCGCCACCGACCACGTCGAGGCGGCCAGCGCGGTGACGACGGCGCCGGCCGTCATCAGCGTGAAGGCGGTCGTGATGAGGTTGGTCCGGCCCATCGCGGCTATGAGCGAGCCGACACGAACCGCGGCCAGCACGATCCCCAGCTGGAACGTGGCGATGAACACGCCCCTGGCCGCCACGTCGAGGCCGAACAGGTCGTCGAGCAGGAGCGGCACGACGGTGAGGCCTAGACCGTGCAGCAGGTAGGTGGCGATGAAGGTGGCTGCGAGCACGCCCGCGTAGTCGGCGAGGGTGCGCTCGCGGCGCATCGTCGCCAGAGCGGTCCTCAGGTGCCGCAGCGGCGGATCAACCGACGTCGCGGGGCGGTCGTCGGGCATTCGGCTCGCCCACGCGGCGAGAGGAATACCGACCGCGAAGATCAGGAACGGTCGGAAGATCCCGCCCGTCGCCAGGAACCCTGCGATCACCGGGCCGAGCAGCGAGGTCATCTGCAGGCCCGTGAGGTTGATGCCCATGGCCCGGGTGCGGGCGTCGCCCTCGAAGGCGTCGGCGATCAACACGATGCCTACGCCGAGGATGCCCGAGGTGCCCGCGCCCTGCAGGAAGCGGACCGCCACCAGCGCCCAGAACGAGCGGGCGATGAAACCGGCCAACCCGAAGACCGAGAAGATCGCGAGCGCGGCCAGGATCACCCGGCGCCGCCCGACCCGGTCGGCCAGATAGCCGATGAGAGCCGAGAACAGGACCCCGGCGAAGGAGATCGAGCCCTGCGCCAGTCCGATGGCGCCCCGCGACACGCCGAAGGCGTCGGCCAGGTCGGGCAGGATCGGCGCGGTCACCGAGAAGCCGAGCGTCCCCAGCGCCCCGACCGCGATGGCGATGGCCAGCCTCTCGGCGGGTCGTCTCGTCGTGCCGAAGGGCCGGATCAGACGGCTCGCTGCGCTCACCCGAGGATCATATATGATATATGTTCATGACCGTCCGGGATGGCGCCGCCCCCGGGCCGCCCGACGCCACCGGCAACAACGCCACCGGCAACATATGGAGGATTGTCCGAGACCATGCCCTATGAAGAGATCGTCTTCGAGATCCGCGACGATGCCGCCTGGATCGGCATCAACCGTCCCGAGGTGCGCAATGCCTTCCGCGAGCAGACCCTCGACGAGCTCGCCGACGCGCTCAACTCCACCCGCGAGGACCCCACCATCGTCGCCGCGGTGGTGTACGGGGTCGGCGGCCACTTCTCGGCGGGCGGCGACTTCCACGCCATGATGAAGCTCAACAAGGCCAACTCGTACATGTGGAACGACCGGATGCAGAAGGTGGCCATGACCTGCCGCAACCTTCCCATCCCGGTGATCGCCATGGTCGAGGGCGCCTGCGTGGGCGGCGGGCACGAGCTGATGCTGTGGTGCGACCTCGTGATCGCGTCCGAGGACTCGATCTTCGGCCAGACTGGCGCCCGGGTCGGGGCCTGCCCCACCGTCGGGGCGACCCAGTACATCGGCAAGCTCATCGGCGAGCGGCGGGCCAAGGAGATGATCTTCCTGTGCAAGCGGTACTCGGGCGCCGAAGCGGCCGACATCGGGCTGGCCAACGAGGCCGTGCCCGCGGGCGAGCTGCTGGGCCGGGTCGAGGAGGTGGTGGCCCAGATCAAGGGCTACAGCTCCCAGACCATCCGGTCCACGAAGGTGTCGCTCAACTTCGACAGCGACGCGCTCTACCCGTCGTGGCAGCACGGGATGGAGCTGCTGGCCAACATCTGGGGCACCGAGGAGTCGCTCGAGGGCATGAACGCCTTCCTGGAGAAGCGTCCGGCCGACTTCCACCAGTTCCGGGAGCGCAACCGGGCCGCGCTCGACACCTACATGGACGACTTCGACGAGGGCCGCAACCAGAGCGAGTCCTCACGCCGGGCCCGGGAGGGCTGACCGCGATGGCGGCGCGGGCCTGCGGGCCGCTCGGGCCACGGCCCCGCCCGCATGGGCCGGGCTCGCTCGTCGTTCCGCGGGGCCTCTGAGCGTGTCCGAGGGTGCGCTGGACGGTGTCCGGGTGGTGGACCTCACCCGGGTGCTCGCCGGCCCGCTGTGCGCCATGTGGCTCGGCGACATGGGCGCCGACGTCATCAAGGTCGAGCGGCCCGGCTCAGGCGACGACACCCGGGCCTGGGGCCCGCCGTTCGCGGGAACCGAGGCCGCCTACTTCCTGGGGGTCAACCGCAACAAGCGGAGCCTCACGCTGGACCTGGGTCAACCTCGGGGCCTGGAGATCCTGGCCGAGCTGATCCGGGGCGCGGACGTCGTGCTGGACAACTTCAAGATCGGCACCCTCGACCGGTGGGGCTTCACCGACGAGTGGTACGCCGAGGAGGCGTCGGCCGCGGTGCGGGCCACCATCTCCGGCTACGGATCCACCGGTCCCAAGGCGGCCATGCCGGGCTACGACTTCATCCTGCAGGCCGAGACCGGTCTGATGGCCATCACGGGCGAGCCCGACGGCGAGTCGATGAAGCTGGGTGTGGCCATCGTGGACGTCTGCACCGGGATGCTGGCCGCCATGTCGGTGCTGGGCGGGCTGGCGGCCCGCGGGCGCTCCGGCAGGGGACAGCGGATCGAGCTGTCGCTGCACGACACCGGACTCCAGATGCTGGCCAACGTCGCCGCCAACCACCTGGTGAGCGGGGCCGAGGCAGTCCGCTACGGCAACGGCCATCCCAACATCGTGCCCTACCGGACCTACCCCACCGCCGACGGCGAGTTGGTGGTGACGGTGGGCAACGACACCCAGTTCGCCAGGTTCGCCCAGGTCCTGGGCTGCGACGGGTGGTCCTCGGACCCTCGCTTCGCCCGCAACGCCGACCGGGTCGCCAACCGCGACCTGCTCGACGGCCTGATCCGCGACCGCATGGTCACCGGCACCCGGACCGAGTGGAGCGCCGACCTCGAGGCCAACGGCATTCCCTGCGTGCCGATCAACTCGGTTGCCGAGGCGCTGGCCTCGCCGCAGACGGCGGCTCGGGGCATGGTGACCACCGTCGAGCACCCGACGGCAGGCGAGTTGGCCCTCACCGGGGTGCCCTTCAGGATGTTCGGCACGCCCGCGGTCATACGCCGGCCGCCGCCCACGCTGGGCCAGCACAGCCGTGAGGTGCTGGCGGGCGAGCTGGGCCTCGACGCTGCCGCGATCTCGGAGCTGGTGGCCGCCGGGGTCACCACCGTCGAGTGAGCCCCCGGAGCCCGACCGGCGCCGGCCCGCAGCCGCGGGCGGCCACGACCATCGAGGAGTCGCCATGACCGCAGCCGAATCCGAAGCGCCGGCCGAGTGGTGGCCCGAGCTGGGGCCCAGATGGGAGCGGTCGGCGGCGCCCAAGCCGCCGTGCCTGTGCATCGACGTGCACTCCCACCTGTCGGTGCCCGCGGCCTCGGCACTGGCCAAGCCGCACTTCTCGCCCGAGATGGACCCGCGCTCGTTCTTCTCGCCGCCCGAGAGCCTCCGCTACAACCGGGAGCTGCGCAGCCGGCCCGAGATGGTGGCCAGGTTCGAGCAGGCCGAGGCCCGGATCGAGGACATGGACAAGCAGGGCATCGACATGCAGATCCTGTCGGTGTCGCCCGGCGAGTACTTCTACTGGCTGGACGCCGAGCATGCGGTCAAGGCCTGCCGCCTCCAGCATGAGCGCCTCGCCGAGGTGGTGGCCCAGCACCCGGAGAGGTTCGCGGCGGTGGCCAACCTGCCCATGGACCATCCCGAGCTGGCCGTCGAGGTGATGGTCGAGGCCCGCCGGGACTTCGGCATGGGCGGCTTCGAGATCAACGCCGACGTGAACGGCGGCGACCTGGACGACCGCCGCTACGACCCGGTGTGGGAGAAGGCCGTCCAGCTGGGCATGACCGTGATCATGCATCCCCAGGGGTTCACCCACGGCCAGCGGATGGACGACTACTACCTGGTCAACGTGGTGTGCATGCCGCTGGCGTCCACGCTGGCGGTGTCCCGCATGATCCTGGGCGGGGTGTGGCACCGCCACCCCGAGCTCCGGATGGTGGTGGTCCACGGCGGCGGCTACCTGCCCTACTACTTCGCCCGCACCGACCACGCCTACGGCGTTCGCCCCGAACTGCGCCGCCACATCGACCGCAAGCCCAGCGAGTACCTGCGCAAGCTGCACTTCGACACCACGGTGTTCGAGCCGGGAATGGTCGAGTACCTGGTGGAGACCTTCGGCGACACCCAGGTCCTGCTCGGGACCGACTACCCGTTCGACATGGGTCCCACCGACCCGCTCGCCTTCCTGGCCGAGGCCCGGCTCACCGAGCAGTCCCGCCGCCGGATCCTGGGCGCCAACGCGGCCCGCCTGTTCGGGATCGGGGTCTGACATGGCCCGGATCCCGCTCCTCGACGAGCGCGGCGACCTCAGCGAGGCCCAGCAGGCGGTGTTCGACTGGGTCGTGGAGAGCCGCGGCAGGATGATCCGCCCGTTCGAGGTGCTTCTGCACGTCCCGGAGATGGCCCGGCCCGCGGCCGAGCTGGGCCACCAGATCCGCTACGAGGGGTCCTTGAGCGACCACGACCGGGAGTTGGCCATCATCGCTGCGGCCCAGGCCCACCGCTGCGACTTCGAGTGGGACAGCCACATTGGCCTGGCCCGGGCGGCCGGGGTGTCGGAGGAGACCATCGCCGCGCTCCGCCATGGCGACGAGGTGGACTCGCCCGACCGCGCCATCGTCGGGTTCGTCCGGGAGCTGTGCGGCGCCTCGACGGTGTCGGACGCCGCCTGGGGCTCGGCCCAGGACCGCCTGGGCCCGTCGGGGGTGGTGGAGCTGAGCACGCTGGTGGGCTACTACACCCTGCTCGCCTTCGTGATGAACGCCGCCGGAGCGGGCTGAGCAGACCTTCGGGCAGCGAGGGCGTGTCTCGCCCATGGCAGCCAGTGGCATGCCGTGAGCACGGTTGCGGAACCGTGTGGTCCATAGAGCGAGGTCAGAGACTTGGCAGGTCGCTCAACCAGACCCGCCACACACCACGACTGCACACGTCGCCGCCAGATTTCTCGGTTCGGTATTGTGGATTGAGCGCGCAGAACCAACCCGAGATTCCAGCGGAGGCCTGAACGAGCCGCATGAATTTGCGACTCAGAGCACTAGCCGTCGGAGAGGGGGTCGAGCACCCCGATCGCACCCTCGGCGGCCAGCGCGGCGATCTCATGGCCGGCGAGGCCGAGGCGCTCCGACAGGACGGACTCGGTGTCCTCGCCCAGCATGGGGGCGTGGCGGTCGGGCTGCTGCCAGCCGCTGAGCTTCATGGGGCTGGGCTGGTAGCGGACCTCGCCCAGGGTGGGGTGTTGGTAGGTGCGGACCATGCCGCGGGCGATCACATGGTCGTCGGCCAGCACCGCGGCCATGTCGTTGACCGGGGCTGAGGGGATGTCGTAGCCGTCGAGCAGTTGGGTCAGCTCGGCGCTGGTCATCCGGGCGAAGACGGCTTCGAGCTCACCCACCACGAAGTCCCGGTTGGCCACCCGGGCGGCGTTGTCGCGGCTGCGGGGATCGTCGATCAGGTCCCGCCGACCGATGGCCTCGCAGAGGTTGCGCCAGAACTTCTCGTCGCGGGCCACCACCACCGCATGGCCGTCGCGGGTCGTGAACGCCTGCCAGGGGACCATGTGGCTGTGGGCGGTGCCCTGGCGGGTGGCCACCCGGCCGGAGTTCAGGTAGTCGAGGCCGTCGTAGGCCAGCAGCGACACCAGCGAGTCGAGCATGGACACGTCGGCGTGGCGGCCGGAGCCGTGGAGCTCGCGCCCGCAGAGCGCGCCCAGGATCGAGATGCAGGCATAGATGCCGCCGGCCAGGTCGGCCAGCGGCGTGCCCACCCGGGCCGGGGGACCGTCGGGCTCACCGGTGTAGTCCATGTGGCCGCTGTAGGCCTGGATGACGAGGTCGAAAGCGGCCTTGTCCCGCAGGGGGCCCGTCTCGCCGAAGCCGGTGACGGTGGCCGTGATGATGTCGGGGTTGCGGGCCTTCAGGGAGTCGTGGTCGATGCCCAGCCGATCCATCACCCCGGGCCGGAAGTTGTCGATCACCACGTCGGCGGTCTCCACCAGCCGGTAGAACAGGTCCAGGCCCCGGTCGCTCTTGAGGTCGAGCACCACGCTGCGCTTGCCCCGGTTCATGAACAGGTGGATGGCGCTCTCGCCCCGCAGCGGCGCGATGCTCGGGTTGCGGGCGGTGTCGCCCCGGTGGGGCTCGACCTTGATCACCTCGGCGCCCATGTCGGCGAGGACGGTGCCGCCGAACGTGCCCGCGATGACCTGGCCGAGTTCCAGGACGGTGACGCCCTCCAGCATGGCTCCCACGGCTGCCGTCACTGGCCCCAGGTGATGGGCACGGCCTCTCCCGTGAGAGCGGCGGCGTCCACGGCCCGCGACACCGTCAGCACGTTCAAACCCTCCTCGCCGGTTGCGAGGATCGGGTCCCGGCGCCGCTGGCCCACGCTGTTGATGAACGCGTGGGTCTCCTCCTGCATCGCTCCGAAGTGCTCGCCCAGGGCCCAGTCGCCGGGCATGTACGAGCCCAGCAGGGCCACGTTCATGGTCACGTCGGGCGTGTAGGGGGCGGGCACCGGCACCCGGCTGGCCATCAGCACGTCGCGGTGGTCGTCCTTGACGCTGATCGTGCCGTCGCGGCCGAACAGCTCGAAGTCCATCGACGCCACGTAGGCGGGCCAGAACTCGGGCAGCTCCCAGCTAACGCCGAGGTTGGCGACCATCCCGTCATCGAAGGTGAGCACGCTCCAGGTGGCGTCGGGGGCGGCGCAGTCGTCGTGGATCCTGCCCCGCGACGAGGCCGCGTAGGCCGACGCCGGCAGCGGGCCGTCGAGGTACCAGAAGAGCAGGTCGAGCAGGTAGGTCATGGTGTTGATCGAGGGTGTGGTCGTGCCGGCCCGCGAGATGACCGAGCGAGCCACGGCCTCGGTCAGGTAGATGGTCGCCTTGGCGCTGGTGACCTGGCCCACATGGCCCCGCAGAACGTGCTCCTTGATGGCCAGGTAGCGGCGGCGGAAGCGCTGGGTGAACCCGGTGTACAGCGCCACGCTGTACTCGTCGGACGCGGCCAGCAGCTTCTCGGCCTCGTCGGGCAGGATCGTCAGCGGCTTCTCCACCAGCGCCGGCTTGCGGGCGGTGATCGAGCCCATGGCCGGGTCGAAGTGGGCGTCCTCGGTGGAGGCCACGATCACCGCGTCGACCTCGGGCCGGGCGATCAGCTCGGCCGCGTCGGTGGACCAGGCGTCGGCGCCGCAGGCCTCGGCCAGGGCCTGCGCCTTCTCGCCGATCACGTCGCACACTGCGAGGAAGTCCACGCAGGGGTGGCGATGGGCGATCTGGGCCCTCAGGGTGCCGATGGACCCGGCGCCGATCACGGCCACGCCGACCCCGTCTGCGATGTAGCGGCTGCGTGTCATGAACGCTCCCCGTCGGCTCGGCTTCTAGCGGTCGGCGGCCCGGGCCGCGAGCTCGGCCCGGGCCAGAACGGTGCGGGCCACCCGGGCCACCGCGTAGTCCACCATCCTGCCGTCCACCGCGATCGAGGCCCTCCCCTCGGCCAGGGCCCCCTCGAACTCGTCGATGATGCGGCGGCTGTGAGCGACCTGCTGCTCCGACGGGGTGAACACGTCGTTGATGACCGGGATCTGCGCGGGGTGGATCCCGACCTTGCCCCCGTATCCGAGGCGGCGAGCCAGCTCGCACTCGGTGCGCAGGGCGTCGAGGTCCCGGAAGTCCATGAACACAGCGTCCATGGGATGCTCCAGGCCGGCGGCACGGGCGTCGAGCAGCACCTTGGAGCGGGCGTGCATGAGGCCGGTGCCCTCCGGGGTCCACTCCACCCCGAGATCAGCCACCAGGTCGCCCTGCTCGCCGCTGCCGAACAGCACGGTGGCCACCCGGTCGCTGCTGCGGACCATGTCGTAGGTGGCCCGCACGCCCACGGCACTCTCGATCATCGGGGCCACGACAATCGATCCGGCTCCGGACCCGGACGACATCTCCAGCGCACGGAGGGCGCCGTCGAGCTCGTGCAGCACCGTCGGGCTCTCGGCTTTGGGGATCACCAGGCCCGCGACGCCGGCACGGCCGGCCGCGACCACATCGTCCCAGAACATCTCGGTGCTGGGCGCGTTGGTCCGCACGTAGAGGGGGATCGGGGCGTCGGGCAGTTCCGCCAGCGCGGCCCGCGCCTTCGGCTTCTCGGAGGGCGCCACCGCGTCCTCGAGGTCGACGATCACGGCGTCCGCGCCTGATCGCACCGCCTTGGAGATGAGGTCGTGGCGGTCGCCGGGGATGAAGAGCATCGACCTCAGAGCATGCACCGGAGCGTCCATGCCGAGAGGCTATATGCTGGCGCTGATCTTATATGATCGACTATGTCCGAAACGGGTCCGGGCGGCGGGCCCGACTCCCGCTACTTGATCGCCATCGGGTTGAGCGGCGAGCCGACCGCCCGGGTGAAGGGCAGCGGGGGGCCGCAGAAGAAGAACTCGTAGACGCCGTCGGCCGAGCAGTCCCGGGCGAGCGGGTCGAGGTCGAAGATCTCGCCCACCCACAGGCCCATGTGCACGATGACGACGATGTGCATCGGCTGGTAGACGTCGGGGGTCTCGTTGGGCCGCACCTCGAAGCCCCAGGTGTCGGTGGCCACCGCCGCGATGCGGTTGCCGGCGAGCCAGTCGGCGCTAGCCAGCCCCAACCCGGCCGCATCGCCGCCCGCGTAGTCGGCCCAGGCGCCGCGTGCCCTCACCTGGGTGATGGCGCCGGTGCGCACGAACACGTGGTCGCCCTGCCCGACGGAGACCCCGCCGAAGGCGGCCGCCTCGTCGAGGTCGTCGCCGCTGATGGCGTAGCCGGGCTCGAGCCACTCCAGCCCCTTGGCCGCGGCAACGTCGAGGAGCACCCCCCGGCCGGCCATGGCCCCCGCCCCCTGGCTGACCGAGTTCCTCAGCGCGCCCCTGCTGGTCACCCAGTCGGCGGAGTAACCGTTGTAGATGCGCTTCTCGAACACGATGTGGCCCAGCGAGTCCCATTGGGTGCCGCACTGCAGCGGCATGATGATGATGTCGTCGGTGCCGGCGAAGTGCCGGTCGACACCCCCGTAGAAGTCCCGCACCGCGGTGCCCGCCACCGCGTCGGCGCCGTCCCGGATCATCAGGTGGATCGGATTGAACCGGCCCGAGCCGGTCTGGGGCCCCGCGTCGTCGTAGGGGAGCGCCATCGAGATCGTCCGGCCTGCCTTGATCAGCGCCGCGGCCCTGGCCACATGCTCGGGCTCGGTGAAGTTGAGGGTCCCCCGCTGATCGTCGTCTCCCCAGCGGCCCCAGTTGGAGAGCCGCTCGGAGATTTCTCGCACCGTGTCGATGTCGGGGGTTGCCATTCCGGAGGGTCCTTTCTCGGGGCCCGCTGGCGGGTGCGTGCCGGCCGGGCACCCTACGGACGGCGGCCACGCCGGCCAAACCCGGCCTGCCCGGCGAGCCCTCCGACCCGCCGGCGCCTCCGACCCGGCCTGCTGGGGGCCGCGCAAGTCGGCGCGAGCGCCTTGCGCCGCGGCGTGGTCATTCCCGCTCTTGTTCGCTGCGCTCACGGGCCGCTCGGGCCACGGCCTCGCCCGTATGGGCGGGAATCGCTCACCCATTCGCTCGGCCTCAGGCTGGAGGCCGGGCCATGCAGGTAGACCTCACCTCCGAGCAGGAGATGTTCCGCGACGCGGTGCGCGGCTTCTGCGAGCGGGAGATCTCCCGGGACTACGTGAGGGAGTGCGACCGCGAGCGGCGGGCGCCGCAGGACCTCTACGAGAAGCTGGGGCAGCTCGGCTGGCTGGGCATCAACATCCCCGTCGACTACGGCGGCGCCGGCGGCGGGGCGGTGGAGGTGGCCATCCTGCTGGAGGAGATCGGCCGGGCGTTCCTCGACCTGGCCCTCTGGGTGTTCAGGGCGGTCACCTGGGGGGGACTGGCCGTCGGGCGTGACGGCTCCGAGGAGCTCAAGCGGGAGGTGCTGCCCCGGATCGCCGACGGCACCCGGTCGGTGTGCTACTCGCTGACCGAGCCGGAGGCAGGCTCCGATGCGGCCTCCATCTCGTTGACGGCGGCGCCCGACGGCGACCACTTCGTGCTGAACGGGCAGAAGGTGTTCACGTCGGGCTTCAAGGTCAGCGACTACGACCTCGTGGCCGCCCGCACCTCGTCGGAGGGACCCAAGCACCACGGCATCAACAACTTCCTGGTCGACACCTCCTCGCCGGGCATCACCTGGACGCCGATGGAGACCCTCGGCCACTGGCCGCTGGGGACGGCCCACGTGTTCTTCGACGACGTGCGCGTACCGGGGGGCCGCATGCTGGGCACCCTCCACGACGGCTGGCGGGACAACGCGGTGTACCTGCGATACGAGCGGCTGTGCCTCTCGGCGGCCCGCACCGGGGCCTCCAAGGCGGCCCTCGCAGACGCTCTCGCCTACGCCCGGCAGCGCCGGCAGTTCGGCCGCCCCATCTCGAAGTTCCAGGCAGTGAGCCACCGGCTGGCCGAGATGCAGATGCTCACCGAGATATCGGAGATGCTGGTCTACCGCTACGCCGACCGCCTCGACCGCGGCACGGCCACCACCAGGGACGCCGCCATCCTGAAGCTGTACGTTTGCGAGGCCTACAAGAAGGTGGCCGACGAGGGGCTCCAAGTGCTCGGCGGCTACGGCTACACCATGGAGCACGACCTCCAGCGCCACTACCGCGAGTCCCGGCTGGGGGTGATCGGCGCAGGCACCTCCGACATCCAGCGCAACATCATCGCCAAGACCATGGGGATCTGAATGGAGCACACGCTCATAACCGAACAGGCGAGGCGCTGGGCGGCCGAGCCCTTCGAGCCGG
>JAPPMA010000029.1 GCA_028819295.1 bacterium
GCCCGCAGCTCGGTCGTTTGGGCCCGCAGCTCGGTCGTTTGGGCCCGCAGCTCGGCCGTTTCAGCCCGCAGCTCGGTCGTTTGGGCCCGCAGCTCGGCCGTTTCAGCCCGCAGATGGGCCATTTCGCCCCGCAGTTCGGCCCCGAAGACCCTCAGGTCCTCCTTGGTGGCAAATTCGGCTCGAAACTCGGCGGCCAAATCGGCAGCCAGTCTTGCACCGAAGACCCTCAGATCCTCCTTGGTGGCCAACTGGTTGCGGCCATCGGGCAGCACGCACCTCATCAGCGTCTCCGCAGGTCCTTGGCCAATGGTGGCAACCAACTGATTCACCAACTCCGTCCGCTCAATCTCGCTAACCAAAGTCATCAGATTCCCTCTCACATATAGAACTCGAAAGGGAACCCTTTGACACCGAAAAGCGAAGCCAGCTCCGACTGCGCTCCGAATCGTAACAACACCGCCGTCGAAAGACAACCACCTCCCCGAACACCCCACAAGAGGGCGCCTCAGCTCGCGGCGGCTTGGAGGATCTCGTCGGGGATGTCGAAGTTGGCGTACACGTCTTGGACGTCGTCGTGATCGTCGAGGGCGTCGATGAGGCGGAGCACGGCCCGGGCCGCATCGGCGCTGTCTACGCCCACCACCGAGGTGGGCAGCATGGTGGAGGAGGCCGACACGAAGGCGATGCCGGTGTCCGACAGGGCGTCGCGCATGGCCGAGAGGTCGGAGGGGTCGCAGGTGAGCCGCCAGGTGTCGCCCTCGTCGGCCAAGTCCTCGCCCCCGGCGTCGAGGGCGGCCATCATCAGCTCGTCCTCACCCACCGATCGGTCCAAAATCACCACCCCCTTGCGCTCGAACTGCCAGGCCACCGCGCCGGGCTCGGCCAGCGACCCGCCGTTGCGGGTGAACAGCGTCCGCACTTCCGAGCTGGTGCGGTTGCGATTGTCGGTGAGCGTCTCCACGTAGAGGGCCACGCCGCCGGGGGCGTAGCCCTCGTAGAGCACCGACTCGTAGGAGACCCCGTCCAGCTCGCCGGTGCCCCGCTTGATGGCCCTCTCGATGGTGTCCAAGGGCACCGAGTTGTCCCTGGCCTTCTGGAACATGGTTCGCAGCGTGGGGTTGGCGTCGACGTCGCCGCCTCCTTCACGGGCGGCCACCTCCACCTGGCGGATAAGCTTGGCGAACAGCTTGCCCCGCCGCTTGTCGGCCGCCCCCTTGCGGTGCTTGATGGTGGCCCACTTCGAGTGTCCCGACATGGCTACTCCTGTTCCAAGAACCAGCGGTGGATTCGATCGTCGTCGGCCAGTTCGGGGTGGAACGACGACGCCACCGCCGAGCCTTGGCGGCACAGCACCGGCACCCCGTCCAGTTCGGCCATAACCTCCACCTCCGCACCGGTGGACTCCACCACCGGAGCGCGGATGAACACACCGGGGAATGCCGATTCCCACCCGTCGATAGCCACCTCAACCGGGGCGCCGAAGGAGTCGGCCTGGCGGCCGTAGCCGTTGCGCCGCACGGCCATGTCCACTGCGCCGAAACAGCGCTGGCCGGGGTAGCCGTCCACCACCTCGGTTGCCAGAAGGATCATCCCGGCGCATGTCCCGAGCACCGGCAGGCCGCCGGCCAGGCGTTCGTCCAGCGGGTCGGCCAAGCCGTTGGCGTCCAGCAGCTTGGAGATGGCGGTGGACTCGCCGCCGGGAATCACCAGGCGGTCGACTTCGGCCAATGCTTGGGGGGTGCGGACTTGAACCGGGGCGGCGCCAAGTCGGTGCAGGACCCGCTCATGCAGCTCGAATGCGCCCTGAAGGGCTAAGACCCCGACCTTCATCTTCAGCTTCCCGCCCGATCATCGGCCGGGCGCCCGTTCCCGGCCTTCACCCGGGGGCTCCGAGTCTCGGGGCGACGCTTCGGCCTGCTGCACGATCAGGTGCGGCTACCAGCCGCGGTCGGCCAGCCGGGTGTCGAGGCCGTCGATCTCCAGGCCGGGCATCGGCTCGCCCAGGCCGCGGCTCACTTTGGCCAGGATGTGGGGGTCGCGGTGGTTGGTGGCCGCCTCCACGATGGCCTTGGCCCGGGGCGCCGGGTCGGACGACTTGAAAATCCCCGAGCCCACGAACACCGCCTCGGCGCCGAGCTGCATCACCAGCCCGGCATCAGCCGGCGTCGAGATGCCCCCGGCGCAGAACAGCGGCACCGGCAGCCAGCCGGTCTCGGCCACCTCCCGGACCAGGGGCAGCGGGGCCTGGAGCCGCTTGGCCCAGTCGAACAGCTCGGCTGAGTCGGCCTGGGTGATCTTGCGGACGTCGCCGATGATCGAGCGCAGATGGCGGACGGCCTCCACGATGTTTCCGGTGCCGGCCTCGCCCTTGGAGCGGATCATGCAAGCCCCCTCGGCGATGCGCCTCAGCGCCTCGCCCAGGTTGGTGGCCCCGCACACGAAGGGCACGGTGAACGCCCACTTGTCGATGTGGTGGGCCTCATCGGCCGGGGTCAGCACCTCGCTCTCATCGATGTAGTCCACATCCAGGGCTTCCAGAATCTGGGCCTCGACAAAGTGGCCGATCCGGGCCTTGGCCATGACCGGGATGGTGACCGCCTCCTGGATGCCGGTGATCATCTCGGGGTCGCTCATGCGAGCCACCCCGCCGTCGCGGCGGATGTCGGCGGGAACCCGCTCCAAAGCCATGACCGCCGCCGCCCCGGAGTCTTCGGCGATCTTGGCCTGCTCGGGGGTGACCACATCCATGATCACGCCGCCTTTGAGCATCTCGGCCAGTCCTCGCTTGACCAACGTGGTCCCTGTTTCGCGGCCCGTCATCGACTCAGCGGTCATGGTTGCAGTCTATGACTTCGCGCATCGCAATCGCGTTGCCAGTTAATCGCTACCGACTCTTGAGCAAGTGCTCGGCGAAGTCTTCCACCATCACCAGTACGTCTCCTCCGGGCAGGGCGATGAAGGTCTGGCCGGGGGTGAGCCGCACCGGGCTGCCGTCGCTGTCGGTCACCTGCCACGGCTGGCTGGCCGATGGACGGGTCCACTGGCCGCGGATCAAATGGCCGTCGGTGAACACCAGGGCTACGCCTCCGTCGGGATCGACCGTGATGGCCTGAGGACTCCGGGGATCGGACGCGCTGCCGGTGTAGCGGGTTTGGAGAACCACCAGGTTGGCCGGTGCCACCTGAACCGGGTCGATATCGGGGTTGAGGGCGCCGTCGGGGTGGCGGGGCGAGTCCACATGGACGGTGCCGTCCTGCCAGCGAGCCCAGCCGCCGGTCTCCTCGTCCCACACGAACTGGGCGAGCAGGCCGAGGCCGCCGCTGCTGCTCAGGTAGCGGATCTCCACGCCGGGCACCGGCTGGGCCCCCGATGGGAGGCTCTCTTCGGCCAGGCGGTATTCGAACAGCGGCTCGGGCGCCGACAGGCGGCCGGGGGCGGCGTTCCAGATGGCGGTGGTGGTGGTGTACAGGTTCCACGGCGGCACCCGATCCCCCACCCGCCAGTAGTCGTCGGGCAGGTTGTCCCAGCGCAGCTCATAGAGCTTGCCGTCGTCCTGGCCCTGGGAGATCTCCCGGAGCACGCCCGGATTGGCGCCGGAGTGGCCGAAAATCGGCTGGCCGAAATTGGCCAGGACATCGGGATCGGAACTGCGGGCCGAGCGGACCGGGCCCAGCGGGTCGGCAACCTGACTGTGGAATACGGCAACAAGCCGGGTGATGCCCTCCACCCGGGCCTCGATGATCATGTCAGCCTGGTTGATGCCGGTTTGCGGACGGCCCACGCTGCTGGTGCCGATCTTCACCGCCAAGGCGGGCCGATCCATGATGGAGGGATTGTCCAGCGGCTCTCCGGTGAGCGGCTCGGTGGGCGCCGGCGGGGGGTCAGGGGTGGCCGGTACGGGGTCGGGGGCACCGCCGTCTTCCGGCGCCGGGGACCCGGGGGCATCAGGGGCGGGATCGCCGGAGTGGGTGGCGTCGGTTTCGGGGCCGGCCGGCGCGGCAGTGGCCCCGACCGGGGACGCCGGCGCATCAGCCCCGGTTGGTGAGCTCGTTGCCCCTGGGGTTGGCGCGGCAGTGCTGGTTCCCGCGGCTTCATCGTCGGGTTCGCTCCCGTTCGAACCGCCGCAGGCTGCGGCCACCAGAGCCGCGGCCAGTAGGAGTGCGGCCATTCTCCCGCGCCAAGATGCGCGTCGGCCAGCGGGGAGGCTTTCCATCAGAGTTCGTTCAACGCGGCGATGCGGGCTTGCAGCCGGGGATGGCGGACGGCATCGGCGATCCCCCAATCCGGCTCATCGATCCACATGTGCAATGCCGCCACTGTGGTGGATGGTACTTCAGCGGTTTGGCCGGAAAGTGTCATCAGCGCAGACAGCAGACCGGGTGGATACCGAGTGAGCGATACGGCCTCGAAGTCGGCATTCAGACTCCGGCCGGCCGGCAATGCCCGGCCCATCACCCGGCTGCGCAGCCACCCGGCCGCCCCCAGCGGCCAGGCCAGGAGGATCCCGGCCAGCGTCTCGAAAGCAGCGTCGCCGCGGCGGATGCGGCAAAGGTGATGGGCCAGCAGTCCTTCCAGCTCGACCCGCTCGAGCTGCTCGACCGCCCCGTCGGTTACGACGATGGCCGCATGCGCCGGGCCGCGGGCCGCGGCCAGGGCATTGACGGAGGGGGATTGGATAATCCGCAGTTCGGGGCTGGGTATGCCGTGGTTCACGCACAGGCCCTCCAGCACGTTGGCAAGGATCTCCCCGGCCGCGCCGTCGGCAGCCTGGCTGTCGGTGAGTCGCAGCAGCAGACGCCAGGCGGTCAGGCGCAGCCCGACAAGGGCAACCCCGCCCGCGACAACCGCGATGACGACGGCAGCAAGCCAGTGGAGGCCGACAAGAACGAGGACAACCAGTGCCACCACCCCGACAACTGCGCCCAGAATGCCGAGAGCGGCCGCGGATCGACGTCTGCTTGTGTTCATTCACCCTCCTCGTGGTGACGACTCTTGTGCCCCGAATGCCTCGGGGAGCGGACCTGTCTGCGGGCGGTCAAGTCGGCATAGATCTCAACATAGCGGCTGGCCAGCCTGTCCATGGAGAACTGCTGGGCCCGGTCCAGCCCCGATTCCACCAGGGAGGCCGCGGTGTCGGCGTCGAACAGCACTCGCTTGAGGGCTGCGGCCAGTGCGGAGGCATCGCCGGGCTCTGAGAGCAGCGCGTCGCGTCCGGGGCGGGCCACGATGGCGTAGGCGTCCAGATCGGAGGCCACGATCGGAGTCCGAGCCGCCATGGCCTCCAACAGCACCACCCCGAACGACTCGCCGAACAGAGAAGGGGCGCAGAACACACCGGCGCCCCGCAAGCGGGCCTGCTTCTCGGCGTCGGAGAGCCGGCCCAGCCACTCCACCCTGGGGTCGCCGCCGGTCTGTGCCTTCAAGGAGTCGGTTTCGGGGCCGTCGCCCCCCACCCACAGCCGCACTTCACCGGGCAGGTATTGGAGGGCGTCGATGAGAACTCCCAGCCCCTTGCGGGGCTCGTGGCGGCCCACGAAGAAGATGGTGGGATGGGGGGCGTCGATCGGCGCGGCTGAGGGGGCGTCCAGCTCAACCCCGTTGAACACCACCTCGTAGCGGCCGCCAAGCTGGTCCTCGGCCAGGCGGCGGGCGTCCTCGGACACCGCGCAGCGGTAATCCAGGCGGTTGGCCACTGCCTTGACGATCGGGCGCAGATACTGGTACGCGGTGCTGTGACCGGCCCGGTGAAAGGTTCCCAGCAGTGGTGCCGACTTCATCACTGCGGCCGTGTTGGTGGGGCCAGGGGCGATCGGCTCATGGAGGTGGAGCACGTCGAAGTGCTCGTCGCGCAGCACCCGGATGGTTCGGAGCTGGGCCGGAGGATCGGGGGCCAAGGGGGCAATCGAGCCGTTGGCCGCCGTGGGCAGGCTGTTGCCCAGCGGCGTGACCGACTCGTCGGGCGGTGGGCCGTCGCACGGCGCCAGCACCCGGGCCTCCACTCCCATGCGGCGCAGCGAGCGGGCCAGCCCCATCACCTGGCCTTGGACACCGCCGGGGATGGTGAGGCTATAGGGGCAAATCAGCCCGACTCTCATCGGGGTTTCCCCATAGCCTGGACGTCCTCATCATCGGGGCGGCCCCACCCGGGTGATCGCTCAACTGGACCGGGCTGTTGGTGGAGGCCTCTTCGCTGCCGGCGGAATCTCCGCAGGGCATCCTCATCGCTGGGCCAGTTGGGCTGCATGAGGTGCCATTGCTCGGGGGCGGCGCGGATCAGCTGCTCCAGGGCCTGAGCCAGATCCTGGGTGACCCGGGCCACATCGGATCGCAGGCGGCCCTGGCGCTCGGCGGGGATCGGGGGCAGCACGACGCCCCGGTGGTTGGGCCCGTCCTGGTAGACCGCGGTGGGCAGAATCGCCGCGCCGGTTCGCAGGGCGAGGGTGGCCGGACCGCCGGGCAGCAGCGTGCGCTCTCCGAAGAAATCCACCTCCACTCCCCCGCGGCCAACTTGTCGATCGGCGAGCAGGCACACCACCTGCCCGGATCGCAGCGACTTGATCAGCACCGAGGCGGCGTCGGGACCCAGGGCCACAATGTCGATGCCGATTCGGCGGCGCTCCTCCACCATCCAGTCGAACAGCCGGGCCGGTTTGAGCGGTTCGACCACAGAGATCACCGGATAGCCGGGGATGCGGGCCATCCAAGTCCCCGCCCACTCCCAGCCACCGAGGTGGGGAAGAGCCAGTATCGGGGCCGTGCCGGTGTCGATGGCCTCTTGGATGTGGTGATACCCCTGGTGGCTGAATCCGGCTTCGATCTCGGCGTCGTCCAGATCGCCGAGGCGGGCGCCGTCGAACCAGTAGCGGGCGTACGACTCGAACGAGGCCAGGACAGCCCGGGCCAGCGCCTCGCCCTCCAGGTGGGGGCCGCACACCCTCTGGAGGCGGCGTTCGGTGATGAAGCGGCGCTCGGGCAGCAGCCGGTAGGCGCTCCGGCTGATGGCCCGGGTGAGGGCCGCTCCCACCGGTTGCGGCAGCCGGCGGGCCAAGGCCGCGCCACTGCGGTACAGCACGACATCGGCCGACAGGCGGCGGGTGCGGTGTGTCGGAGCAGCCGGCTCGGCAGTTTTGGTCATACTGAGTGCAGGGAGTCGGCCTGGCGCCAGACCTTGGCGAACCGATAGACGGCGGTGGCCGCGGTGAGCGCCAGCATGGCCCACAGTATGGGTATCAGCACGAAGCTGAAGGCCAAACCGGCGCCGAGCACGAAGAACCGCTCAGCCCGCTCCATGAGGCCGCCCTTGGCGTCGAGCCCGAGCGACTCGGCTTTGGCCCGCTGATAGGACACCAGCAAGGCCACCGCCATGAGGGCCACCGGCAGCATGAAGATGCGACCGGGCTCAGTAGACCCCAAATACCAGGCCACCCCGGCGAACAGCAGGGCATCGCACACCCGATCGCTGACCGAGTCGAAGAAGGCGCCCCGGACCGAGCTGGTGCCCGACGCCTTGGCGATGGGTCCGTCGAAAGCGTCGGACAGACCGGTGAGGATCAAAAAGACCAGGCCCAGGATAAGCTGGCCTCGGCCGATGACCACAGCGGCAACGGCGGCCATGGCGATGCCGAAGGCGGTAACCGCGTCGGCGCCCACGCCCATCCGGCCGAGGGCGGCGCCGATGGGATCAAGCCCACGATTGACCGCCGAGCGCCAATTGCCGTCGAACATGCGGTCTCTACTGTACTTGTGAGTCGGAATGGAGGTCAGCCCAGCGGCCCAGTCTCGACCCAACTGGCACGGAGCTCTGCTGTCAGCCCGCTCCAAGGTCGGCCCAGTCTTCGGGATTGGGCTGCACGAGCTGGTCGATCACCTCTCCGGTGATGCCGTCCACGAACACCAGGCCCCGATGATCGGGCTGGGGCTCATTGGAGTAGAGCAGGATGCGCCAGGTGGGGCGGCTGAACCAGCCCCGCCACCCCATTTGAGCCGATGCATGCCCCACGGGAAAGCCCACCGCGCCCACGGCGACCACCAGAGCGTCCGACTCGTCGATCTTCAGCTCCCTCCCGCACACGAACCCGTAGACGGCGAAGACAGCCAGGGCGATCGCGGCGGCCAGGATTCCCCCGTTCACCAGCGGGCTCTCGGAGGCAACCGCCCAGACCACCGTGCAGACAACCGCGGCCGACAAGTAGATGATGGCCGGTATCCGGCGGCGGCTGTTGTTGGGAAACAGGTGGGGGCCGACGTACTCGCTTACGTTCAGCTCCCGGGGGAGCTCGTCGGTTATCTCGGCGTCGGACATCGTCTCGCTCTCGGGAATGCTCGATCCGGCGTCGGACACAGTATGAGGCTACTGGGGTTCCCAGGCGTTTCTCAGCTTGGACCACGATTCCGACAGGGGCTCGGGAAGAACCCGGGCCTCGGCCGCGGTGGTCATGAAATTGGTGTCGCCCTTCCAGCGGGGCAGGCAGTGGACGTGGAGGTGGTCGGGAATGCCGGCCCCTGCGGCCGCTCCCAAGTTGAGGCCCACGTTCACGCCCTGGGGGTTGTAGGCCCGCCCGATGGCGGCCACCGCGGCCCTGACCGCGGCCCACAGCTCGTCGCTTTCGGCATCAGTGAGGTCGGCCAGATCGGCCACCGCCCGATTGGGGGCCACCATCAGGTGGCCGCTGCCGTAGGGGTAGGCGTTTAGCACCGCAAAGCAGTTCTCGCCCCGCCACAAGATGCCCGTCTCCTCGTCAGGCGCCGGGGACGCCAGGATGCGCTCGAAGAGCGTGCCCTCTCCCTCCTCGGAGCCAGTGGCATGAATCTCCGACACATAGCGGCTACGCCACGGGGCCCACAATCGTTCAAGCATCAGCGCCCTCCTCTCATCAGAAACCGTCGGCGGCTCATCATTGGGCTGTCAGCGGTGGGCTTCCACGTCGCTGGCCAGTCGGGCCGCGAAATCTTCCAAACTCACGCCCCGCTCGTCGCCGTCGCCGCCCCGGGCGTTCACACCCACTGTGGCGTGGGCCACGTCATCGTCGCCCACCACCAGCACGTAGGGCAGCTTTTGAAGCTTGGCCGCCCGGATGCGCCGGCCCAGCGGTTCCTGGGCTTCGGCTACTTGGACTCGGAACCCCTGTTGGCTGAGGCGGGACTCCACCTCGGCGGCGTAGTCGGAGTGGGTGGCGGCCACCGGCAAGATGGAGGCTTGCACCGGGGCCAGCCAGGCCGGGAAGGCGCCGCCGTAGTGCTCGATGAGCACGCCGAAGAAGCGCTCGATCGATCCCATCAGAGCCCGGTGGATCATCACCGGGCGGTGGCGGTTGCCATCGGCGCCCACGTACTCCAGCCCGAATCTCTCGGGGAGCTGGAAGTCCACCTGGATGGTGGACAGCTGCCAGCTCCGACCGATGGCGTCGCGCACATCGATGTCGATCTTGGGCCCGTAGAAGGCGCCCCCGCCCTCGTCCAGCTCGTACTCCAGTCCAGAGGCCTCCAGCGCGCTTCGGAGGGCCTCGGTGGCCATATCCCACTCGGCGTCGCCGCCTATCGACTTCTCCGGGGGGCGGGTGGACAGTCGGGCATCGAAGGAGTCGAAGCCGAACGCCCGCAGCACCGACAGCACGAACGCCACCAGCGAGGCGATCTCGGCGGGGGCCTGCTCTCGGGCGGCGAAGATGTGGCTGTCGTCCTGGGTGAACCCCCGGGAGCGCATCAGTCCGTGGACCGCCCCGGACAGCTCATAGCGGTACACCGTGCCCAGCTCGAACATGCGGATGGGCAGGTCGCGATAAGAGCGCTGGGCGCTCTTGTAGATCAGCGCGTGGAAGGGGCAGTTCATGGGCTT
The DNA here is from genome assembly GCA_028819295.1 of bacterium. GTDB lineage: Bacteria > Actinomycetota > Acidimicrobiia > Acidimicrobiales > Bin134 > Poriferisocius. The sequence goes on from JAPPMA010000029.1 coordinate 9,836, forward strand.
GAGGTGGTAGGAGGCGCCGTCCAGCTTCATGGGCGGGTACATGGACTCCCGGTAGAAGTCCAGATGGCCGCTGGTCTCCCACAGCTCGGAGCGGGCTATGTGGGGGGTGGCGACCGGCAAGTAGTCCCCCTCGTCGTGGCGGCGCCGGCTGTAGTCCTCGATGATGCGGCGCACCGCAGCCCCTTTGGGGTGCCACACCGCAAGCCCCGGCCCCAGCTCGGTGGGCCACGACAGCAGGTCGAGCTCCCGGGCCAGGCGACGGTGGTCGCGCTTGTCGGCCTCGGCCAGCCGGTGCAGGTGGGCGGCCAAGTCTTTGCGAGAGGCCCAAGCGGTGCCGTAGATGCGCTGCAAGGACGGGCGATGGGCGTCGCGCCGCCAATACGCCCCGGCCACGCTCATCAGCTTGAAGTGCCCCAGCCGCCCGGTGGACGGGACGTGGGGGCCGCGGCACAGGTCGATGAAGGAGTCGGAGTTGCGGTAGTAGCTGATCTGGCCGCCGCCTGCCACTTCATCGGCCAGCTCGTCGGCGGGCTGCCCAGCCCCATCGCCGCCAGGGGCCATGGCCACCGTTTCGATGATCTCCCGCTTGTAGGGGTGGTCGGCGAACAGCTCCAGCCCCTCGCCGGCCGACACCTCATGGCGCTCGAAAGGCTGGTCGGCCTCGATGATCTCCCGCATCCGGGCCTCGACGGCCTCAAGCTGGTCGTCGCTGATGGTGGCGCCGTCGGGCAGGGCGAAGTCGTAGTAGAAGCCGTCTTGGATGGGCGGGCCGACGGCGTAGGTGGCCCCCGGGTACATCTCCAGCACCGCCTGGGCCAGCACGTGGGCGGTGGAGTGGCGAAGCGTTGTCAGGCCGGCGTCGCTGCCTGCGGTGACAATCGCCACCTTCTGGCCGTCGGCCAGCGGAACGCCCAAGTCCACCTCCGCATCGTCGACGGTGGCGATCAGGGCGGCTTTGGCCAGACCGGGACCGATGTCCGCGGCCAAGTCGCCAGCGGTGGCGCCGACCGGGAGTGTGCGCGTGCTGCCGTCGGGGAGGGTGACGGTGATTTCAGCCATGGCTTATCAAGCTAACCCCTCGGCCTATCCGCGCCCTTCCAATTGCCGGGAAAGCTGGACGCCCAGCAGGGCAGCCGCGGGGGCGATACCGCCGGTTGAAGCGGCATCGTCGATGGCGGCAACCGCAGACGGGGTGTCCAAATCGTCATCCAGGCAGGCCCGCACCAGATTGACGACCGACGAATCCGGATCGGGTCTGCCGTCAGCGGCCGCAAGCCAGGCTCCGAGGCGCTCAGTGGCCGCGGGCATCAGAGAATCGTCCCACTCCCAGGAATCCCGGTAGTGGCGGGCCACGATGGCCAGGCGAACCGCTCGGGGGTCGTGCTCCTTCAGCAGGTCGGAGACGAACACCAGGTTGCCCAGCGACTTGGACATCTTGGCGCCGTCCATTCGCACCATGGCCTGATGCATCCAATGGCGCGCGAACTGCTTGCCGGTGACCGCTTCGGATTGGGCGGCCTCGCACTCATGATGGGGGTAGATCAGATCGGCCCCGCCCCCGTGGAGATCGACGGTGTCGCCCAGCTCCCGCATGGCCAGCGCCGAGCACTCGATGTGCCAGCCGGGGCGGCCCGGGCCCCACCTGGAGTCCCAGGCGGGCTCGTCGGGGGCAGACTTCTGCCACAGCACGAAGTCCAGGGGGTCGCGCTTGTCGGGGTCGTCGGGGTTGCCCCCCCGCTCGGCGGCCAGGGCCAGCATGGTTCCCCGGTCGAAGTGGCTGACCTGCCCGAAGCGGTCGAAGGCGGAGATGTCGAAGTACACCGATCCGCCGGATTGATAGGCATATCCCCGGTCCAGGACGAGGCCGATCATCTTGCGGATGTCGGCGATGGCCGATGTGGCCCGGGGCTCCGACCAGCACGGCAGCATGTCCAGGGCCTTCATGTCGGAATCGAATCGGGCGGTCTCGGCCGCGGCCAGGTCCAGATAGTGGACTCCGATCTGCCGGGCCTTGCGGAGGATGTCGTCGTCCACGTCGGTGATGTTGCGCACGCAGCGGGTTTCGTGGCCCCGGTCGCGCAGCCGCCGCTGGAGCACGTCGTAGGCCACATACGTGGCGGCATGGCCCAGGTGGGTGGCGTCGTAGGGGGTGATGCCGCAGGTGTACATGGCCACCACCGGCCCCGGTTCAAACGGCACCACCTCTTGGCGGGCGGTGTCGTAGAGGCGCATTGGGCCAGAGGTGGATGCGGCAGGAGGAGAGGGGGCAGCCATGGCCGGCGGCTCAGCCGCCTTCGTGGCCCAAGCCGGTGAAGCGAACCGCCACCCTGGTCTTGTAGCGGACGTTGAGTTGCAGCAGCACTGCGGTGAAAGCCTCTACCGGGCTCGCGTACGACAGCGCGCCGGCGTCAAGGGAGCGGACACCGGGGAGCTTGTCCATGATGTCCATGGTGGCCGCGGTGGCCTCTGGGTGATCCGAGCACACCAGCACGTCGCAGTCCACCGGCTGGTTCAGATTGCCTAGATCATGGGCCGGCACGTGGTGGAGGGCGCCCGAAACCAAGGCCTGCGGCACCGCCGCCTGCACCGCTGCCGCAATCGAGCCTCGGGACGGCACCAGAGGCTGGAACTCCCGGCCCATCTTGGCCAAGGCGTTGGCCATGCTGATGACCACCTTGCCGGCCAATTCGCCGGACACCGAGGCCGCGGTGGACGCGGCGGCGTCCCACGGAGTGGCAACCACTACCACGTCGCAGGCCGCAGCGCCGGGATTGGCCGCTCCCGACAGAAGGAGTTCGTGGTCGGGCCATTCTGCCAGCAGGTCTTGGCAGATCTCAGCGGCTCGCTCGGCGGAGCGAGACCCCACCACAGTGTCGAAACCCGCCGATGCCAACCGGACAGCCAGAGCGCGGCCCGCCGGTCCTGTGCCCCCGAGAATCCCGATCCGCATCGGCCTAACGGTATAGGAGACGCACTGCTGAGCCCACATGGGAACGCTGAGAAGGAGCCTCCCGAGTCCGCCTAGGACAGTGAAGGCCATCGCCGCGCGAGTAGCCTCCAACGATCATGGGACTCCTCGATGGGAAACGGATTCTGGTCACCGGAGTGTTGACTGATGCCTCGATCGCCTTTGGAATCGCCTCGCTGGCCGCCGCAGAAGGCGCCGATTTGGTGCTGACCGGCGCAGGACGGGGCCTCAGCCTCACCGAGCGAACCGCTCGCAAGCTTCCGGGCCCGCCGCCGGTGCTGGCCTTCGACGTGACCGAGCCCGACCATCCCGCCGCCCTGCGGGACGAACTGGCCAGTCGGTGGGGTTCGGTAGACGGTGCCCTGCACGCCATCGGATTCGCCCCCGAGGCGTGCCTGGGCGACGACTTCATGGCCGCTGGGTGGGACGACGTGAAGGTGGCCCTGGAGATCTCGTCCTACTCGCTCAAGACCCTGGCTGAGGTGGTGGCGCCGCTGATGGACAACGGCGGCTCGATCGTGGGTCTGGACTTCGACGCCACCGTGGCCTGGCCGTTCTACAACTGGATGGGGGTGGCCAAGGCGGCCTTCGAGTCCACCGCTCGCTATCTGGCCCGCTCGCTCGGCGACCGGGGAATCCGGGTGAACCTTGTGGCCGCCGGCCCCGTGCGCACCGTGGCCGCCCGCTCCATCCCCGGCTTCGAGGTGTTCGAAGACTCCTGGGCCGGTCGAGCCCCATTGGGCTGGGACGTCAAAGACAGCTCGGCGGTGGCCAAGGCCGCGGTCGCGCTGTTGTCGGACTGGTTCCCAATGACCACCGGCGAGATGATCCACGTCGATGGCGGCTTTCACGCGGTGGGCGCCTGAGCCATCGCACCGGATGCCCTGGATCTTTGATCCGGCATTCCCTTTTCACCGTCTGCCGATGGCCTAGCATGAGCGCCGACAAGGACGCTTTTGGAATTGGAGCAATCAATGTTTGGTCTATCCGTCATGGGAAGTCGGCTTGCCGGTCTCAACAAGAAGGTCGCCCTCGCGGGGGTCTTGGCCTTGCACTGGTTCGTGTTCTGGCTCCTCAACGGCCTCGACAAGTTCTTGAACACCGACAACTTCTTCGGAGTTGACTTCAAGAACAAGCTCAAAGGCCCCCAGGATGCCGATGGCCTGCTGGCCAACTTGGGGCTGGGCGACGGCTGGGCCGCGCCCATTGCCGTCATCGTGGGGATCGTCGAGCTGGTGCTGGCGCTGCTGTTCTTGGCAGCCTTGGTAAACCTGCTCCAACGCCGCGCCGAGAGCAGCGACGCCCTCTCTGCATGTCTGACCCTCAGTGTGCTGTTCTTCGCAATCCTGTCGGCGGGGGCAGTCCTGTTCGGCGACCGTGCCGCCATGGAGCAGCACGCGATCTTCATCATTGCCCTGCTGGCATCCCGGTTCGTGGTCGGCAAGTCTGCCGCCGAAGCCTGACGCACCGGTTATCTGGGGGTAACGCACCAGAATTCCATGCCGACGTTATGGCCCGGCTGAAGCGACAGAACTCATGGGGTCGGTCTCGTCGAAAAGATCGCCCACCAGCACCTCCAGCACATCTTCCAGAGTGACCAGGCCGACGGTGCGGCGACCGCCCTGGCGGACTACGGCCAGGTGGCGTCGGCTGCCCTGCATCAGCGCCAGCGCGCCCTCCAGGGAGGTCTCTTCTTCAATGACCGGCACGATTCGGATCAACTCGTCGCCGAGGGGCTGATCGGCCCGGGTGCGAGTGGTGTCGAAAAGGTCCTTGGCGTGGACGAACCCGACCACCTGATCAGGCGAGCCGTCTTGCACCAACACCCGGGAGTGGCCGCTGGCGGTCATCACCTCGATCACCTCGGCTGCTGTGGCTTGCCGCTCCACCGCCACGATTTCGTCGCGGGGCACCATGACCGATCGAACCGGCCGGCCGGCCAGCTCCAGCGCGCTGGACAAGAGAGACCGGTCGAACTCGTCCAAGAACCCCTCGGCAGCCGAGTGCTCCACGACGGCGGCGAACTCCTGGGCCGTATGGGTTGTGGAAAGCTCGTCGATGGGCTCCACGCCGCAGAGGCGCACCAACCCCGCACTGATGCGGTTCAACAACCCTATGAGGGGGCCGAAGACAAGGGCATAGACTCGGTTGACGGGCGCCAGCCACATAGCGGTGCGCTCGGCTCCGGCCAAGGCGACGTTTTTGGGGACCATCTCTCCCAGCACCATGTGCAGGTACACCACCAGGGCCAGCGACACTGCAAACGAGATGGTGTGCAGTACCCCGGAGGGCAGGTGGACGAACGATTCCACCGCCCGCTCGATGAGCCGGGCAACCGCCGGCTCGGCCACGAACCCCAATCCCAGCGACGCCATGGTGATGCCGAGCTGGGCGCCGGCCAGCTGCCTGTTGATGTCGCTCATGGCGGCCAGCGCCATCCGGGCCCGGCGGTTGCCGGCGTCGGCCAGCGGCTCCAGGCGGGAGCGCCGGGCCGCGATCAGTGCGAACTCCACCGCCACGAACCCGGCGTTGGCCACCAGCAGAATCGCCGCCACCGCGACATAGAGCGCGGTCACGGGGCATCCTTGTCTTGCAAGACGGGGTGTCCGGCTGCCACCCGGCGCAGGCGGACGGTGTCGATGCGGTGCCGGTCGATCGACTCGACCAAGAACTCCCACCCCTGAAAGAGGAGCACCTCTCCAGCGCTTGGGATGCGTTGAAGGTGTTCCAAGATGAAGCCGGCCAAGGTCTCATAATCGCCGTCGGGCACCTTGACGCCAGTCAGGTCCTCCAGCTCGTCGGGGTGTATCCCGGCCTGCACCACCAGCTCTCCGGCCTCTCGGGCCACCGCTGGGGGTTCGGTGTCGTCGTGCTCGTCGGCGATCTCCCCCACTATCTCCTCCACGAGGTCCTCCTGGGTGACGATGCCCGCGGTGCCGCCGTGCTCGTCCATGACCACGGCCAAGGGGCTGCGCTGGGATCTCATGTCGAGCAGCAGAGAGCGCAGATTCCTGGTCTCGGGCACGATGAGCGGTGTCCGCATGATGTCGGCCACCGGTGTGTGTGCCCACTGCTCTGAGGGCACTTCGTACACGTTCTTGACCAGGGCAACGCCCACCACGTCGTCGATGTCGGCGCCGATGACCGGGAAGCGGGAGAACCCGGTCTGGCCCGACAGCGAGACGAGGTCGGCCACCGACTGACGGTGCTCGATGGCGCTCACCGAAACCCGGGGAACGAGCACATCGGCGGCGTCTCGCTCTGTGAAGCGGATTGCCCTGGTCAACAGGCGGGCCCGGGAGGGCCGTATCGCTCCTTCTCGCCCCGAAGATCGGACCAGCCAGGCCAATTCCTCGCGAGAGCGGGCCTCGCTGAGCTCTTCGGCTGGTTCTATGCCCAATCGGGCCACGATCCAATTTGCCGAACCGTCCAGGAGGCGTATGAACGGTCCGGCAACGGCGGCGAAGCCCTTCATGGGTGCGGCGAGGCGCAAAGAAGTGGGCAGCGGGCGGGAAATGGCCAGGGTCTTGGGAACGAGTTCGCCCAGCACCATCTGGACCACCACAGCGATGGCCAGCGCGGCGGCGATGGACAGCCCTTCGGCGGCCCCTCCGGCGATGCGGTCAGCGGCTGGCTCCAGCACGGCGGCGATGGAGGGTCGGGCAATGAAGCCCAAGGCCAAAGAGGTGACGGTGATGCCGAATTGCGCTCCAGACAGCTGAAACGACAAGGACTTGAGCAGCGACAATGCAGTCCGGGCTGCCCTCCTGCCCTCGGCGGCCAACCGCTCGACACGGATTCGATCCACCGCAATCAGAGCGAACTCGACGGCCACGAACAGCGCGTTGGCCGCGATCAGCAGCGCGGCGGCCGCGAGGCCCAATGCGGTGGTCCAGGTCACCGGCGACCCTTATTGCTGGTCATGGCTTGTCACCGCCCATAATCTTTAGAGAAACTAATCATGTGAGCCTCAAACAATCACCGTCTCGAACCGCCTTGGAAGCGGCTCAAGCGGCAACCCGCCTTGCCCGGCAGGTGGCGCTGGCGCTGGGAGACCTAGACCTCTCACCCTCACAGTATCGCCTGCTTTTGTTCCTGTCGGAGGGAAACGCGGCCGCATCTGCGGTGGCCGGAAGGCTGGCGGTAAGCCGCCCGAGCGTCACCGCGCTGGCCGACGGTTTGGAGAAACGCGGACTGCTCCAACGGAAGTCCGACCCCACAGACCGCCGAAGAGTCGCCCACGAGCTGACCGATGCTGGGCGGGGGACCTTGGCCGCGGCTGATGCTGCGATGGCTGATCACATCGTTCGCATCGCCCGATGCCTTGATGCTGACCAGGCTGATCGGGCGCTGGCCGGATTGGCGCTTTGGAACCAGGCCCTCACCCTGGCCCGAAATCAGAGGGAGTCGCAGCAGTGACAGCGATCGATGTCGGGCCAGTGGCCACGCCTGAATTCGAACCGGTGGCGGTAACCGCCCAGTACGCCCCACCGCCGGCGGGGATCGACCCCGACCGGGCCAAGGGTTGGATGAAGCGTCTCTGGCCGATGGTGCGGGCCCATCGTCGGACCCTGGTTGTGGGCGCGGCGACCGGAGTGGTCGCCCTGGCCCTTCAGGTGGCCGTGCCGGCCGCCGGCCGCTCAGCGGTGGACGCAGCCATCACCGGCGACCGACGGGCGCTGTGGATCGTGGCCGGGCTGATCGCGGCGTTCGGCGCCGGGCGGATGGTGTTCGGCGGGATCAACCGCTTCTACCTCTTCAAGCTGGGGTGGAACGTGGAAACCGACCTCCGGGCCATCATGTACGAACACCTCACCCGGCTGTCGTTCTCCTACTACGACCGCACCCAGTCGGGAGACGTCATCTCGCGGGCCAACAGCGACATACGATCGGTGCAGTTATTGCTCTCCTTTGGGCCGCTCATCAGCATGAACGTGCTGATGTTCGTGATGGCGCTGGGGTTCATGGTGTACATCCACCCGTGGCTGGCGCTGGTGGCACTGGCGCCGTTGCCCGGGGTCTACTGGTTCGGCCTCAAGTTCCGCAACCAGGTGTTCCCGCTGTCGTGGGTGACCCAGGCCCGTATGGCCGACCTGGCCACCATCGTGGACGAGAACGTGAACGGCACCAGGGTGGTGAAATCGTTTGCCGCCGAGGAGCGCCAGATCGCCCTGCTCGGCCGGTCAGCTCAGCGCATCCAGTGGACCAACGTGGAGATCGCCAACAGCCGGGCCCGCTGGAACCCCCTGATCGAGTCGCTGCCCCGGTTGGGCACCGCCATGGTGGTGCTCTACGGGGGTTGGCTGGCCATCGACGGAACGGTCTCGGTCGGAACGCTGTTGGCGTTCAGCGCCTATGTGATCATGCTCCAGGTGCCCTTCCGCATGGCGGGGTTCGTGCTGATGCAGGGTCAGCGGGCCGGCGCCGCCGCCCAGCGGATCTTCGAGATCCTCGACGAGGTGCCCGAGATCGTCGACTCGCCCGCCGCGGTGGACATCGTGGAGCCCCGAGGGCAGGTGGACTTCGAGGAAGTCCGCTTCGGCTACAACGCCGAGACCCCGGTGCTGGACGGATTCACCCTGCACATCGAACCCGGCGAGCGGGTGGCCATCGTTGGGAGCACTGGGAGCGGCAAGTCGACCGTGGTCCGGCTGCTGGACCGGTTCTACGATGTGGACAGCGGGTCGGTGCGCATCGATGGCGCCGACGTGAGGGACGTGACCCTGCGAAGCCTGCGCCACACCGTGGGGTTGGTTCTGGACGAGCCGTTCCTGTTCTCGGCATCGGTACACGACAACATCGCCTACGGCCGCCCGACTGCCTCCCGCTCCCAGGTGGTGGCCGCGGCAGAGGCTGCCCAAGCCCACGGGTTCATCTGCGAGTTGGCCGACGGCTACGACACCGAGGTGGGCGAGCGGGGCTACACCTTGTCGGGAGGCCAGCGCCAGCGCATCGCCATCGCCCGGACGCTGCTGGCCAACCCCAAGGTGCTGGTGCTGGACGACGCCACCAGCGCCATCGACGTGACCGTGGAGGAGGCCATCCACCAGGCGCTTCAGGAGCTCATGGCCAACCGGACAACCATCATCATCGCCCACCGCCTGTCCACCATCAGCCTGGCCGAGAGGGTGGTGGTGCTGGGCCAGGGCCGAGTGTCCAATATGGGCACCCACGCCGAACTGCTGGCCGCCGACCCCCACTATGTGGAGATCCTGGCTCGACACAGTGAAGACGAGGTTCCGGCTGATGTGTCGGGCAACGGCGACGGCCAGCGAGGGTCGAGAGCCGGATTCTCAGAGAACGGCCGGTAATGGGCTGGGGAGGGTACTTCGGCGGGCCCCAGGCCCAGAACGCGGCTCGCGATGCCGGGCTCCCCCATGCCGGCGTGCCCGGCAACCTGCGAGTTCAGGTCGAGGAGGTGCTGCGGACCGAGCCCGAGTATCCGCCGGTCGACGTGGATTTCAGCCACCGGCAGCCCGCTGATCCGCCGCTGACCCTGCGCTCCCTTCTTTGGCCCTTCCGCCGGCAGCTTTCAGTGGCGCTGCTGCTGGTGGTGGTCGAATCGGCGATGATGCAGTCGGGGCCGCTGCTGGCCCAGCTTGGCATCGACCACGGAGTCAGCTCTGGCAACCTGCGGGTGCTGTTGGTGGTGGCCGCGGCTTTTCTCGGCACCGTGGCCGCCCATGGGCTGAGCTCCTTCATGCGCATCCGCTACACAGGCAAACTGGGCGAGCAGCTCATGTATGCCTTGAGGCTGCGGGTGTTCTCCCACTATCAGCGGCTGTCGCTGGACTTCTTCACCAAGGAGAAGGCAGGGGTGCTGATGACGCGCATGACCAGCGACATCGAGGCGCTGACTGTCCTGTTCCAAGAGGGCTTGGTGAATTTCGCGGTTCAAGGCTTGGTGCTCGTGGTGATCACCGCGGTGCTGTTCTACCTGAACCCCCTGCTGGCCATGCTGACCCTGGTGGTCGTGGTGCCGGGCACGTTCCTTCTCAGCATCTGGTTCCGCAGGGTGTCCAACCTCTACTACGGCCTGGTTCGAGACCGCATCGCCGAAGTGCTGTCCGACTTGCAGGAGAGCCTGGCCGGCATCCGGGTGATCACCTCCAACAACCGCCGGCGCCACAATGTGGTCCACCACACCAACGTGGTGGGGCGGCACAAAGACGCCAACTTGGCCGGGGTGCGGGCGGCTTCCATCTACGCCCCCACCACCGAGGCAATTGTCATCATCGGACAGGCCATGTTGTTGGTGATCGGGGGAACCATGGTGATCAACAGCAGGCTGACCCCCGGCGAGCTGACCGCCTTCGTGCTCTATCTGACCTTCTTCTTCGCCCCCATCCAGCAGCTCGTGCAGCTCTTCAACGGCTACCAGCAGGGCCAGGCCTCGGCCAAGAAGCTGCGCGAGGTGCTCGGCAATGAGCCCTCGGTGCCAGAGGCCGACGATGCGGTTGATCTGGCCCCCATCGAGGGAGAGATCACCTTGGACCAGGTGAGCTTCGGCTATGACGGCGACACGCCCGTGCTGCACGACGTGAGCTTGACCCTGGCGCCGGGAGAGAGCCTGGCAGTGGTGGGACCCACCGGGGCGGGCAAGTCCACCGTGGCCAAGCTCATTGTGCGGTTCTACGACCCCCAGCAGGGAACGGTGCGCATCGACGGCTGCGACCTGCGCGCGGTGACCCTGGCCTCGCTGCGCCGGCAACTGGGGGTGGTGCCCCAGGAGCCGTTCTTGTTCTACGGATCCATTCGGGACAACGTGGCCTTCGCCCGACCCGACGCCACCATGGCCGAAGTGCTGGAGGCCTGCCACGCCGTCGGGCTCACCGAGCTGTTGGAGCGGCTGCCCGACGACGTCAACACCCAGGTCCACGAACGGGGGGCCTCATTGTCGGCCGGCGAGCGGCAGCTGCTGGCGCTGGCCCGGGCGTTTCTGGCCCGGCCCCGGGTGCTGGTGCTGGACGAGGCCACGTCGAATCTGGATCTGCGGTCGGAGTCCAAGATCGAGGCCGCCTTAGATGTGGTGCTGGAAGGGCGGACAGCCATCATCATCGCCCACCGGCTGGCCACCGCCATGCGGGCCGACCGGATCGCGGTGGTGGAAGACGGCCGGATCACCGAGATCGGCACCCACGAGGAGTTGGTGGCCCGAGGCGGCCATTACGCCGACATGTACGCCACCTGGATGGCCCACGCGAACTGATGGTCTGAGCACCATGGCCAACCGGGAAAATGGGCCGGCGTTGCGGATGGCCGAGGTGGGATTCACCCGCGACGGCCAGCCTCTCCTGGTGGATGTGAACTGGGAGGTGGCCGAGGGCCAGCGCTGGGTGGTGCTGGGGGCCAACGGCAGCGGCAAGACCACGCTGTTGCGGATCGCCGCGCTTTACGAGCATCCCACCTCGGGGACGGTGGAGGTGCTGGGCCACCGGCTGGGCCAGGTCGACGTGCGCCGGCTGCGCCGCCGGGTGGGGTTCGCGTCGCCCGCTCTGGCGCAGATGCTGCGCCCCCATCTGAGGGTGGTCGACGTGGTGATGACCGCCCGCCACGGCGCCCTGGAGCCGTGGTGGCACGACTACACCCACGCCGATCGCCGGCGGGCGGTGGGGCTGCTGGAGCAAGTGGGCGCCGCGGGGCTGGGCGACCGCACCATCGCCACCCTTTCGTCGGGAGAGCGCCAGCGGGTGCAGATCGCCCGCAGCCTGATGGCCGATCCCGCCCTGGTGCTGCTGGACGAGCCCGCCTCCACCCTCGATTTGGGCGGACGGGAGATGCTGGTTGCCGACCTCACCCGCCTGGCCGCCGACCCCGCCGCCCCTCCCCTGGTGGTGGTCACCCACCGCACCGAGGAGATCCCCGCCGGCTTCACCCACGGGCTGCTGCTTCGCGATGGCCTGGTGCTGGCCCAGGGCCCGCTCGAACAAGTGCTGACCTCCGAGACCCTGTCGGCCTGCTTCGGCCTCCGGCTGTCACTCGAGCACCGCAACGGCCGCTGGCACGCTCAAGCTCGTTGATTCCGCTGACGGGCAGCCGTTATATTGGTCTCCAGCTTCCCCCATGCATAGAGCCCTCTGAGGAGGACTTTGTGGAACAAGCAATACTCGCCATGCTGGGGATCATCATCACCCTGATGCTCTACCTCGACCGCGGTCGCCGCGCCGACGACGCTATGATCCGAAAGGACATGAACGACGGCAACGCCCAGATCCGCAAGGAGCTAAACGACGGTCTTAAGGCGGTGCGCGCCGAAAACGCCCAGTTCCGGCAGGACATGAACGACGGCAATGCCCGGCTCCGGCAGGACATGAACGACGGCAATGCCCAGCTCCGGCAGGACATGAACGACAGCTTCAAGCAGGTTCATTCACGGCTGGACAAGCTCACCGACATCGTCATGGATCTTTGCCGGAGAGTGGGCCGGCTAGAAGGCCGAGGCGAGGTCTTCGGGCAAAGACCCGACACTGCCCAGTAGCTACGACCTCTGTGGAGTATCTCCCCCAAACTGTCGCTACCGCGATGTAGTTTCTTGGGGAGGGCTCTGCCCGGCGACGGCAAGGTACGGCGACCTCCAATTTCGGGGTAGGGCGACGGGAGAGGCATGATTCCTCCGCGTTCTACGGCCGGTTTCCGAGCTCGAGGAGGTGTTCGCCCAGTGCGAGCGCAAGCTTGAGCCTGGTGGGCGCATCGCGGTGAACGTGGCCAATCTGGGGCGCCGCCCATACGGCCGGCCCCCAACAGCGCCGGCCACCGGGCGTTAAGGTCGGTTACCGGGCCAGGCAAGCCGATTTGCGCCGTGATCGGAATGCTCGACCCTGCCGACGTTCAGCGCCTAGAGGATTTGGCCCGCGGTCGGGCCGGAGTGAACTGCGGCCCTACAGCGAGATGACTTGGCCGCCCTGTTGGGTGGCCTGCCAGCGGAGGGCTTTGCGCTCGGCGAAGCCGATGGCGCCGTTCATGATCAGCGCGATCAGGGCGAGGATGAACACGATGGCGAAGGTGTCGCCGTAGGAAAGCTGGTTGGCCGCGGTGATGAGCCGCTGGCCGAGGCCGCGGCGGGCCGAGAATATCTCGCCGAACACCACGGCCAGCACCGAGATCACCGCCGACAGCCGCAGCGCGCCGAACACCGCCGGGGTGATGCCGGGCAGCGTGACTTTGGTGAAGAGCTGGCGCTGGGACGCGCCCATTGTGCGGGCCACCAGATCCAGGTCGGGATCGACCAGCGCCACCGCGGCCTGGGTGGGCACCTGCACGATGAAGAACACGATGATCACGGCCAAGACCACCTTGGAGGTCTCGCCCACGCCGTACACGATCAAGATCAGGGGCAAGAACGCGATCTTGGGCATGGCGTTGATGACGACTATGAATGGGCCAACCGTCTTGGCCACCCTCTGGAATCGTCCCAGCACGATGCCGACGAGGAGACCGAGAACTGAGCCGATGGCAAAGCCGAACAGCGCCTCCTTGACCGTGACCCAGAGGTCCTCCCAGAACAGCTTCTCGTGGTAGATCTGAGTGAAGTACTCCCAGGTCTCGCCCGGGCTGGCCCGAAAAGTCTCTTGCACGTAGGGGAGCGGCTGGATCCCCAAGATAGAGAAATCCCAGCTAAACCAGGTCATGCTCCAGCCGAACCAGCCGAACACCTCCACCCTGTCCCAGCCGAAGAACGACAGAGAGGTCAAACCGTCCCAGACATGGTCGTAGTGCCAAAGCGCCCAGATCCCGAACAGGATTGCTATCCGCATCAGCTGCACTGGAATGTCGAGGCGGCGCAGCCGGTACCTCCAGACGGACTCCTTGGGGATCAGGGCCTCGACATCTTCCTGGCTGAGTGCGTCGGCCAACCTGGTCTGGTCGGCCATGTCGGCTTCCCGGGGCTCGTCGACGTCAGACGATCTCACCGCGCAACTCCTCCCAAATCCTGTGCTCGGTCTCCCGGAACACTGGGTCGAAGCGGAGCTCGTCGATCACCCGGGGCCGGGCCAGATCGACAATGGTGTCCGACTTGATGCGGCCGGGGCGGGCGGTCATCACCACCACCCGGTCGGCCAAGAGCACGGCCTCTTCCAGGTCGTGGGTCACGAAGATGACCGTCTTGTGGGTTTCGTACCAGAGATCCAGGAACTCGGCCTGGACAGTGAGGCGGGTCTGGGCGTCGAGGGCGCCGAAGGGCTCGTCCATGAGCCACAAGTCGGGGTCGATGGCCAGCGTGCGGGCGATGGCCACCCGCTGGCGCATGCCCTGGCTGAGTTGGGAGGGGAACGAGTCGGCAAAGCCCTCCAAGCGCAGTTTGGCCAGCAGATCCATGGCCCGCTGCCGCCGTTCCCCCCGGGGGACGCCCCGGAACTCCAGCCCCAGCTCGACGTTGCGGCGAGCGGTGCGCCACGGGCTCAAGCCCGAGCGAGCCAACATGTAGCCGATGTCGTCGCTGGGGCCGTCGATCTCTTCACCATGGCGCATCACCGATCCCCGGGTGGGGCCGATGATTCCGGCCAGCATGTTCAAGATGGTGGTCTTGCCGCAGCCGCTGGGGCCGACCACGGCCACGAACTGGCCCGCGGGAATGGCGAGGTCGATGTCCTGGACGGCGAGCACCGGCTCGTCTTTGGGGTGGTCTCCCCCGAAGATGAGGGTGACGTCTTTGAGCTCGACTGCTGGACTCACGACTCCACCATTAGGACACCTTAGCCAGCCCCTCCGGTCGGGCCGCCCGACCGGAGGCCGCCCGACCGGAAGAATGGTTGACTTACGGGGAAACCGCGAACTCGTCGAAGTCCTGGGCGTCCTCGAGGATGCCCCGGCCCACGGCGTAATCCACGTTGTTCTGGAGTCGGGCGGGTTGGAGGGCGCCGTTGAGCGAGAAGATGCCGATGTTGCGCTCATAGACCACCTCGGCAACATTCCTCTCCAACCCGAGGAAGCTGTTCATCAGCTCCAGAGTCGCTTCACGGTTGGCGGGATTGCGCAGCCAGTCCATGGCTCCTCGCACGGCCTGTGCGTAGATGGCCACCGTGTTGGGATTGTTGTTGAAGAACTCCCTTGAGGTGGTGTTGACCGCCGACGGCCAGTCGAGCTCCGGCGGGAATTGGCCGGCTCGCATCGAGAACGGTGCATACGCGATGCCATCGACCTCTGCTTGGCTCAGGCCGGGCTCAAAGGTGATGGCCCAGTCCACCTCGCCGGACGCCAGGGCGGCCAGCGTGGTACCCGACAATCCGGTAGCGATATAGGTGGCATCGTCGGGATTGAGGCCGGCCGAGTCATAGAGCTGCCGGGCGATCTGCTCGGCGGCGGCGCCCCGGGCCACCACACCCACCCGGGTGCCGTCCAGCGCGGCCATGGCGCAGTCCACGTCGCCCTGCTCACAGTCGATGTCGCCGAAGTTGCTGCTTATGACGATGTCGAAGAAGTGCTTGTCCTGGATCTGCTGGAACATCACCACGTCGAAGCCGGCGTTGCGGATGCCCAGCATGTTGTCGGGTGTGTTGACCGAGAACTGGACTTCGTTGGCAATCAGCGCCGCTGCGTTGGCCGGTCCGGAAGGACACTGGACGAACTCGCCGGTAACCCCGCGGTCTCCCAGCATCCCTTTCTCCACGGCAACCTGCACCGCCAGCCCGTTGAAGGAGGGTGCCTGGCAGATGCGGACCACGTCGGTCTCCGGCGCCAACGCTTCGGGCATGATGATGTCGATGCCCGGACCCACCGCGAACTCGCCGAATTGCTGGGCTTGCGCGAGGATGCCCCGGCCCACGGCGTAGTCCACGTTGTTCTGGATCCGGACCGGGTCGAGTTCGGCAGTAACTGTCATCGAGCCGATGTTCCGGTCGAAGATGTACTCGGCGACGGCTGGCTCGAGACCCAAATGAGAGTCCAGTTCCTCTAGAACCGCGTCACGGTTGGCCGGGTCACGCAGCCATTCCATGGATTCGAGGATCGCCGCCCGGTAGTTCAGCACGGTATTTGGATTGGCATCCCAATAGGAGCGGGCGGTGATGATCACCGCAGAGGGCCAGTCGAGCTCGGTCGGCCCATCGCCGGCCCGCAGGCGGAACGGGGCGTAGCCGATGTCATCTAGCTCGGCCCGGCTCAAACCGGGCTCGAACGTGATAGCCCAGTCCACCTCATCGGAATCCAGGGCGGCCAGCGTCGTACCCGCCAGGCCGGTGGCGATGTAGGTGGTGTCGTCAGGGTCGAACCCGGCGGAGTCCAGAAGCTGCCGGGCGATCTGCTCGGCGGCGGCGCCCCGGGCCACCACGCCCACCCGGGTGCCGTTGAGGGCCGCCATTGCACACTCCCAGTCACCCTGCGGGCAGTCGATCTCACCGAAGTTGTTGGACACCACGATGTCGAAGAAGTGGTTGTCGACGGCCTGGGCAAACATCACCACGTCGAAATCGGCGTTGCGGATGCCCAGCATGTTGTCAGGGGTGTTCAGCGCGATATCAACCTGGCCCGATACCAGCGCCGCGGCCTGCGCGGGCCCGGAGTGGCAGGCCACGAAGTCGATCTCGAATCCCCGGTTCTCGGCAAAGCCCCGATTGTCCATCACCTTGGCGTAGATCTGCGTGAACGACGGCGCATCGCAGACGGTCACCACCGTGTCCTCAGGCGGCCCGATCTCCTCGATGACCACCGCGTCGTCAGCCGGGCCATCGCCTGGCTCGTCGGCGGCGCCATCGCCGGAGTCGTCGGCCGTGTCGTCGCCTGGCTCGTCGGCGGCGCCATCGCCGGAGTCGTCGGCCGTGTCGTCGCCGGAGTCGTCGGCGGCGCCATCGCCGGAGTCGTCTGAAGTCGCCGACGGGGCGTCGTCCGCCCCTGGGTCATCGTCGTCGTTGCCACAGGCGGCGGCAACGAGTGAGAGCGCCAGCAAGGTGGCTAGCAGTGAATACAACCAGGAGCGTGTTCGCATTGATCCCCCTCAGGTGCGCGCTTGTGAACGCCGTACAGGGCGTTAGTTCAGCACTAATAAGTTGGAAGCGCAAGAAAGGCACGTCGCAGCGCCACTAGGCTCCCGGCGATGCCGGAGGGAAGGTCGCCCAACATTTTGCTGTTGTTGTCCGATCAGGAGCGCCAGCGGGATTGGCTGCCCCCCGATGTGCCCTTGCCCGCCCGCCAGCGCTTGCTGGACCGGTCGCTGGAGTTCCGCCGCCACTACACCCACACCTCGCCGTGCTCGCCGTCGCGGGCCACGCTGTTCACCGGGCTGCCCATGGACGAGCACGGGGTGACCGAGAACTCCAGCTATCCCGAAAACACCCAGCTCTCCACCGACATCCCCACCCTGGGCACCCGGCTGCGGGAGGCCGGCTACCGCACCGCCTACAAGGGCAAATGGCATCTCGAGGCTGCGGCCGAGCCCGACATGGAGGCCTACGGCTTCTCGGATTGGACTGGCAACGACATGGCCTTTTGGGGGCTGCCGGGCAGCGGCACCGAGTTCGACGAGCCCATCGCGGCCGACTCGGCCGCCTGGTTGCGCGACCAGCGGGGCTCGACCCAGCCGTGGTTTTTGACGGTGGGGTTGGTGAATCCCCACGACATCATGTGGTTCCCGCTCGACCAGCGGTGGTTCTGGGAGCAGGAGCCCGACTACGTGGCCCGGAGCCGGGAGAAGCTCGACCGGCGCAAATGGGGCCGGGCGACCAACCTGCCCGCCTTCGCCCATGAGATTGAGCGCTGGTGTACCGAACTGCCCGAGAACTTCGGCGACGATCTGCACACCAAGCCCGAGGTACACCGCCGGTGGCTGCTGGAGATGGAGCGCAACAGCACCCCGGGGCCGATGGACCCCGGCGACCGCGACCTGTGGCTGCGCCAGCTCGACTACTACGTGAAGCTCCACCAACTCAGCGACCAGTGCCTGGCGGTGATCTTGGATGCGCTGGACGACATCGGCCAGTGGGACGACACGGTGGTGGTGTTCACCTCCGACCACGGCGACCAGTGCGGATCGCACGGGCTGCGGTCCAAGGGGCCGTGGAACTACGAGGAGACCATGCGGATACCGCTGTACCTGTCGGCGCCGGGGCTCACCGCCGCGGGCACGGCCACTGAGTCGCTCACCTGCCACACCGACCTGGCCGCCACGATTCTGGAACTGGCCGGGGTGGACGCCTCGGATCTGCCCGGGGAGAACCTGAGCCCGCTGTTCAACGATCAGTCGGCACAGGTCCGCGACCACATCCTGTTCGCCCAGCGGTGGCCGTGGTACCTGGGAGTGGAGAAGGTGCGGTACGCCTCCTCCGGGGTGTTCGACGGCCGCCACAAGTACTGCCGCTACTACGGCATCGGCGGCGGCGTCAGCAACCTCGGCGTGCCGCTGGGCGACTCCATGCTGTTCGGCCCCGACGCCGCCTTCGACGACCACGACCACGAGTGGTACGACCACCACGACGACCCCCACGAGCTGGTGAACCTGGCCAACGACCGCAGCCGGCGCCGCGAGCTGCGCGACCGGTTCCAAGCCTTGAAGGAGCTAGAAGCCCTGGGTGGCTTTCGGGCCGTCGTGCTGGAACGGCCCGCCCAATGACTGAGCGGGAGCACACACCCGGCCAGCGCCGGGAGCGGGAGTGCATTACTGAACACTCCGAGCGCAGTCGGAAGCTGGCCACAGTCATAAGCCCCACCGCGCTGGAGGGTTCCAGCAGGGCCTCGACCCCGGTTAACGGACCCTCAGACCAACCCACCTCACGTTTCCGGAAAGGTTCGATATTTTGGCATGAATCCAACCTAATTTAGGGTGATTGTTGTCACAAGCCTCGGTATAATTATATGTATGGCATTCGGAGTGCATCCCAGTGTATGCGGTGACAGGACTGGTGTTGCTGGCGGTTTTGGGTTTCCTGATTTCTCCGGGTCGAGCGCTTCGGAGCTGCTCGGCTTGATGGGCGAAGTTGATTCGGTCCGCCGCCGGGCGGAGGGCTACCTGGTCGGGCTGCTTGCCCGCTACGGCGAGCTCGAGGGGCCGGGCGCGGCGGCGTCGGTGTGCCACCAGTTCGGCATCAGCGCCTACAGGGCCCGCTGGCTGGCCCGAACCGCCCAAGGGCTCGCGGCGATGCCCGACGTTCTCAGCGCCGTGGAGCAAGGGCGTCTTTCCGCCGAGCGGGGTGGGATGGTCGCCGAGTCGCACAAGCGGGCGCCGATGAGCCCGCAAGACCAGCAAGAGCTCTTGGCGCTGGGCGGCTGGCAGGGCCACGACGAATACAAGAAGACAGTCGCCGCCCGCGAGGACCGGCGCCGGGCCGACGGCGGGATGGGCCGCGCCGAGCGGCAGAGGGCCCGCCGCTGCCTCAAGGTGTTCGACGGCTCAGGAGGCATGGTCGTTCTGCACGCCGAGCTGGACCAGGTAGAAGGCGACCGGGTCAAAACGGCCGTTGACGCCATGAGCAACAAGATGTTCGTCGATGACATCGCCTTCGACCCGGCGCGCACCTTCGAGCAGCGCAACGCCGACGCGCTCGTCGCGCTCATCACCCAGCAGCCCGCCGAAGCGTCGGTATCTGAGATTGACGGTACCGGCTGCGGCGGCGTGCGGCCGCAGAAGACCGTGCTGGTGGTGTCGGCCGAATACGACGCCGTCGAGGGCCGGCTCTCAGCCGCCGGGCTGATCGACGGATCGCCCATCGACCTCGACGAGATCCGCCGCCTGGCCTGCGACGCAAAGATCGTGCCGATGATCTTCTCCGCCGACGGACAGCCCATCTACACAGGCAAGGCCCAAAGAGCGCCCACCAAGGCCCAGAAACTGGCCCTGTACCGCCGAGACCGCGGCTGCATCGGCTGCGGAATCAGGCCCCAGGCCT
>JAPPMA010000008.1 GCA_028819295.1 bacterium
CCCCCCCCCCCCCCCCCCCCCCCCCCCCCCCCCCCCCCCCCCCAAAAAAAAAAAACCCCCCCCCCGGGGGGGGGGGGGGCAGCTTGTCCTCGCCCGGCTTCTCCCGCAGAAACACCCGCCATCACACCAAACCTCCGATCACGCCCGTACCACCCGAGCACCGAAACCATACAACCGCCCACCCCCACCGTCAACACCCAAACCCCCGCCCCGCCCAAACACCCCCCAGCGCCGCCGCCCGCCGGCGCGAACGGGACTGTCCGAGCTCGGGCGGGCTCGCGATCCAGAACCACCTCAAACCGCCCAAAAATTTGGGACTTATATCGCTATTTACCCACGGCGGGCTAGCCGTATTGGGAGCGCAGTTCGTCTAGGGCCTCGTGGCCGTCCCATGTGAGCCCGGCGAGGCCTTTGAATCGTCCCAGCCCGTCGGTTCGGACGGTGCCGGTGGCCCGGAGGTACCCGGCCTGGACGCACAACCCGACGTGATAATGGATCTGCGTGTCGGTGTATTCGCCCAAGTCCTGCGGCACCGACACTTCGCCCCTGGTGATGTTGCGCGCCGCGTGGTCGAGGATCAGGTAGATCAGCTTCATGTGCCGCTCCATCGACATCGATTCTAGAGCGGGCGGGCACGAGATACTGTCACACCCGTTGGGTAAACTGCTTCCTATGAGTGATGAGATGAGGGATTGGGCCGAGGCGGGAAGCAAGCCTGCGAAGCGGAAGGCTCCGGGCCGGTCGGATCGGGCCGGGATCAGCCTGGTGGAGCTGTTCGACATGTTCCCCGACGACGAGACCGCCGAGGCGTGATGCACAGCCCAGCGGTGGCCGGACGGGGTGCGCTGCTCAGACTGCGGGTCTGACAACGTGCAGGCACGGGCCAGCCGGAAGCCGCAGCCCTACCGCTGCCGGGACTGCCGAAAGGACTTCTCGGTGAAGACCGGGACGCTGATGCACGCGTCGAAGCTGGGCTGCTGGGTGTGGGCGCTGGCCATCTACCTGATGAGCACGAGCCTCAAGGGCGTATCGTCGATGAAGCTTCACCGCGACCTGGGCGTGACTCAGAAGACGGCATGGCACCTGGCCCACCGCATCCGGGAGGCATGGGCCGACCGGCAGCCCGGCCCGTTCACCGGCCCGGTGGAGGCAGACGAGACGTTCATCGGCGGCAAGGAGCGCAACAAGCACGCCGACAAGCGGCTCAACGCCGGGCGCGGCGCAGTCGGCAAAGCCGTCGTGGCCGGAGTCAAGGACAGGACCACCGGCAGAGTGTCGGCCCGCCACGTGGTCGACACCACGACACCCACACTGGTCGCCATGATCGCCGACACAGCGCAGCCCGGAGCGGACGTGTTCACCGACGAGCACGCCGCCTACCGCCCGCTCCGATCCCACGGGTACGGACACCAGACCGTCTCCCACTCAATCGGGGAGTGGGCGAGCGGCCAGGCCCACACAAACGGGATCGAGAGCTTCTGGGCCATGCTCAAGCGCGGCTACCACGGCACATACCACCACATCAGCCCGAAGCACCTAGACCGCTACGTAGCCGAGTTCTCAGGAAGGCACAACCAGCGCCCGTTGAACACCGCCGACCAACTCGGCAGAGTCGCCGCACAAATGGACGGGCGGCGACTCCCTTATACAGCATTGATCTCTGTCTAAGCAGCTGGGGCTTCGGATCTGTCCCGGAGTTTGTCGGATAGTTCTTCGGCCAGGTCTTCACTGAGCCTGATTCGTTTGAGCAAAGTTCCTGTGGCCTTGACGCTGCCATCACCAAGAAGCTCGTGAATGACATCAGCGAACACGACATCAATGAATCCTCCATTGCGAAAAGTGAGGATTGCATTGGCGGTTACTGCGGTATTGTCGCCGTTCGCGTAGTCCAATACATAGGACGTTGGATCACTCATTGCCCACTCCTTCGCGTTGGCCGACATTGACTACGAATTGGCCAACCCCGCTGGCTTCACTGGATTGGGGATTGGCTTGAACCTGAACACTTTTTTGCTGGCTATTTTGCAGCATTACCGCAATTTGGCGTTGAGCATGGTTGGCCTTCACTATACCCACTGCGGCCGCTACCAGAGCTGGAATAGCGGTGGCCAACGCAATGATCAGATTGACGATATCGCTGCTGCTTTCCACTGATTCCCAGTGTCCCAAATTACCGATTTGTCATTCAAGGGGGGATTGCGACGGCCCGCTGTTGGCCTCACCAGCATTTGAAGCCGTGCGGTTCCATGGTGTCGATTCACACAGATTCCAGGGCGGTCCAATCGCGGCTTGCCTGGTCCACTACGGCCACCAGGTCATCGTATCCGCCTCGGCAGTCGTCGGACACCAGATCGGCTCCGAACCACCAAATCTCTTCTTGGTGTTCTCCGGTTTCGTCGTAAGCGGTCTGGGCTGACGGTATGTCGAGGGTGTCGGCGGCCTGAGCGAATCGATCTAGAGCGGCCACGTAGAGGTCGATTTCGGCGAGAACTATGTTGGCGGACGCTTCACAGTCCGTTTCCGGCTCGGGCGGCGCTGGCTGGCGTTGGGTGGGTGCTGGTGCTGGCTGTGATGGCGCTGTTGTCTCGTCGGGGGCGCAGGCCGCCGCCATGCTGAGGATGAGCGCGACGGCCAGAGAGAGTGGGCGTGGTGGGCGGGCCGGCATGGTGGCCTCCTTCGGATTGCCGAGAGCGTCCATGCCTTCGAACACCGCGGTTGAACCCGAAGGAGACCAAGCAACAGCTCGGCAATCCCAAAGTTCAACCGGGCGCAAGCCCAGCGGTGTTCGAAGGCAATCCCGACCCCACGCCCCCACCGGCACACGGTCAAAAAACAGCACATCCGCTAGGGTGGGGGGATGAGCAGGAAGCGGACACCCCGGCACATGCCCGAACCCATCGACGACACACCCGAGAACATCGCCCAAGCGATCCTCACTACCCCGCCACGCGAGGACAACGACTGGGCCTACCTCGAAGACCACACCCAGCAGCCCGCCGACTGACCCCCGCCCCGTGGGTAAATAGCGATATAAGTCCCAAAAATTTTGCAAACAGCCAGCCATCCCGCTACCTGCTCAAACACCGAGAACTCCATCGGTAGTCGCGACGGGTCGGCCAGAATGGCCGGTTGTGAAAGTCAGCGACCGACCGATGGAGGGCGTTGGCAATCAGCTCTCGCGTGGCTGTTTCGGAGAATCTCAGAAGGCCCAGCCAGTGGGTGATGGCCCACGAAGCGGAGCGCTGCGAACGGCGGGCCAGCCTCGCTGTCACTCGTTGGTCGGAAAGCCCAGGTCCACTGAGCTGGTGGCGGGGTCGGGCCAGCGGGAGGTTATGACTTTGGGGCGGGTGTAGAAGCGGATCCCCTCGGGGCCGTACATCGTGGTGTCGCCGAACAGGGAGTCCTTCCAGCCGCCGAACGAGTGGTAGCCCACTGGCACGGGAATGGGGACGTTGATGCCCACCATGCCCGCGTCGGCGTCCTCCTGGAACTGGCGGGCCGCCCCGCCGTCGCGGGTGAAGATGGCCGCGCCGTTGCCCCACGGGTTGTCGGCGATGAGCTGCACAGCCTCCGCGTAGGTGTCGCATCGCACGACGCTGAGCACGGGGCCGAAGATCTCGTCGCGGTAGGCGTCCATGTCGGGAACGACGTTGTCGAGCAGCGACACCCCGAGGAAGAAGCCGTCTCCGTCAAAGCGGGTGTCGCGGCCATCCACCACCACGGTTGCCCCCTGATCGGCGGCCGATCCGATGTAGCCGGCAACCCGGTCGCGGTGCTCGCGGGTGATCAGCGGTCCCATGTCGGAGCCCGGATCGGCGCCGTCGCCAATCACCAGCTTCTCCATGCGGAGTTTGATGGCCTCCACCAGGGGATCGGCCACCTCGCCCACCGCGGCCACCACCGAGATGGCCATGCAGCGCTCCCCGGCGGAACCGTAGGCCGCCGAGACCGCCGAGTCGGCCGCCAGCTCGATGTCGGCATCGGGCAGCACCACCATATGGTTCTTGGCCCCGCCCAGTGCCTGCACCCGCTTGCCGTGCGAAGTTCCGGTGGCGTACACGTAGCGGGCGATCGGCGTGGACCCCACGAAGCTGGCCGCTTTCACGTCGGGGTGCTCCAAAAGTCGGTCGACCGCCACCTTGTCGCCGTTCACCAGGTTCAACACGCCGGGCGGGAAGCCCGCCTCCTGGAACAGCTCGGCGATGAACATGGGGGCCGATGGGTCGCGCTCCGACGGCTTGAGCACGAATGTGTTTCCACAGGCAATGGCGTTGGGCGCCATCCACATTGGAACCATGGCCGGGAAGTTGAACGGCGTGATCCCGGCCACCACCCCGAGAGGGCGGCGCACCGTGTACACATCCACCCCGGTGGACGCCATCTCGTTGTGGCTTCCCTTGAGATGCTCGGCCAAACCGCAGGCGTACTCGATGTTGTCGATGGCCCGAGCCACCTCGCCCATGGCATCGGCGTGGACCTTGCCGTGCTCGGCCGTGAGACGCCTGGCGACCTCAGTGGCGTTGTCCACCACCAGATTCCGGAAGGCGAACATCAGGGTGGTCCGTCGGGCAACCGAGACACTGCCCCATTCCTCGAAGGCCGTCTGGGCCGACGCCACCGCGGCGTCAACCTCAGTGGCCGATGCCAGCGATAGGAGTCCCGTCTGCTCACCGGTGGCCGGGTTGAAGACTGGGGAGGTCCGGCCCGATGTGCCGGCCACCTGCTGGCCGTCGATCAGATGATGGATTTCACGCACTTGTCCCCCTCTTTCGCGTGGTCTGAGCCTTAAATCAGATAGGAGCTGAGACCGCGGCGCAAGTATTGCCCGTCGCCCATGGAGCCCAGGTACTGGTTGTCGTCGACGATGACCCGGCCCCTCGACAACACGGTGTCGACATGGCCGCTGACCTCGATCCCCTCATAGGCGGAGTGGTCGATGTTCATGTGGTGGTTGTCCACGCTGATGGTCCAGGTTGCCTGGGGGTCGTAGATCACCACGTCGGCATCGGAACCGGGCTGGATGATGCCCTTGCGGGGGTAGAGGCCCATCATTCGGGCCGGGGTGGTAGAACACAGCTCCACCCAGCGGGGCAGGGTGATCTCCCCGGAGGCCACCCCCTGGAAGATCAGGTCCATCCGGTGCTCGACGCCCCCGATGCCGTTGGGTATGGCCCGGAAGTCGCCGACACCCAACTCCTTCTGCTCCTTCATGCAAAACGGGCAGTGGTCGGTGGCGACCACGGCGAGGTCGTTGGTGCGCAGCCCCTTCCACAGCTCGTCTTGATGGTGATCGTGGCGGGGCCGGATTGGGGTTGAGCACACGTAGGCGGCGCCGTCCCAGCCCTGATCCAGGTGTTCCTCAAGGCTGAAGTACAGGTATTGGGGGCAGGTCTCGGCAAACACGTTGCCGCCGTTGTTGCGAGCGATGGCCACCTGCTCCAGCGCCTGCTTGGCTGAAAGGTGCACGATGTAGAGGGGGGCGGCGCCCACCTTGGCCAGCTGGATGGCCCGATGGGTGGCCTCCGACTCGAACTCGGCCCGGCGCACGTACCCGTGGTTCACCGGGTCGGTCTCGCCCCGCTCGAAAGCCTGCTGGGCCAGCACGTCGATGGCGATGCCGTTCTCGGCGTGCATCATCATGAGCCCGCCGTTGCCGGCGCACTGCTGCATGGCCCGCAGTATCTGGCCGTCGTCGCTGTAGAACACGCCGGGATAGGCCATGAAGAGCTTGAAGCTGGTGACCCCCTCGTTCACCAGCAGGTCCATCTCCTTGAGGGCGGCGTCGGTGACGTCGCCGATGATCATGTGGAAGCCGTAGTCGATGGCGCAGCGGCCCTCGGCCTGCTCCATGCGGGCGTCGAAGCACTCTCGCACGTCGAGCCCATAGCTCTGGGTGGCGAAGTCCACGATGGTGGTGGTGCCGCCCCAGGCCGCGGCCCTAGTGCCGGTCTCGAAATCGTCGGACGCGATGGTGCCGCCGAACGGCAGCTCCATGTGGGTGTGTACGTCCACCCCGCCGGGCACGACCAGCTTGCCGGTGGCGTCGATCACCCGATCGGCCCCACCCTCCGCCGACAAGGCCAGCTCGGACCCCGGTTGCAGCACCGCGACGATCACCTCGCCGTCGATCAGCACCTCGGCCGGATCAGCCCCGGTCGAGCTCACCACCGTGCCGTTCTTGATCAAAATGGTCATGGTTTCTGCCCCTTATTCGTCATCGATGAGAGCGGTCATGCCTCAAACCTGCCTATCGATTTCCTCAATGGTCTCGAGAACGGCAGTCACGCCCTCGTCAATCTCCTCGGTGGTCACGTCCAGCATCGGGGTGATCCGAAGGGCATTGCCGTACAGCCCTCCCTTGCCCACCAGAAGCCCCCGCCGCTTGCAGCCCTCCAGCAGCTCGCCGGCCCGGCTGGCGTCGGGCTGGATCGTGCCCGGCTCCACTATCTCTATGGCCTGCATGAGGCCCTTGCCCCGCAGCTCGACGATCCATGGCGTCTGCTCGGCCACCGGCCGCAACCCGTCGGCCAGCCGCTTGCCCATGCGCAGGGCGTTGCCCTGGAGGTCGTTTTCCCGCACGTAGTTCAGGGTGGCCAAACCCGCAGCCGTTGACAGCGGGTTTCCCCCGAATGTGGAGAAGCTCAGCGCCGTGATCGTGTCCATGATCTCGGCTCGGGCCACGATGCCCGCCAGCGTGATCCCGTTGCCCACGCCCTTGGCGAAGGTGAGCATGTCGGGAACGATGTCGTGGGCCTGGTAGCCCCAGAAGTGCTCGCCGGTGCGCCCCCAGCCGGTTTGCACCTCGTCGGTCACGAACAGGACTCCCCGGTTGGCCAGCACTTTGTGCATCGACCCGAAGAACCCGTCCGGCGGGGTGGCGAACCCGCCGACGCCCTGGATGGGCTCGGCGATGAGGCAGGCCGCCGACCCGGTGGTCATCATGTCGAGAACCTGGGTGAGGTCGTCGGTGCAGGCCTCGGTGAACTCGTCGTCGTCCAAGTGCCGGAAGGGACTGCGCAGCCGGTACGCCCCGTGGACGAAGTGTACCGACAGGCCCGACAGCGCGGTCGACGACCACGAGGAGTGCGAGGTTATGGCCTGAGCGGTGAACGAGCGGCCGTGGTAGCTGTTGCGCATGGCCAGCACCTCGTTCGACTTGCGGTAGCTGGTGGCCAGCAGGATGGCGGTGTCGTTGGCCTCGCTGCCGGAGGTGGTGAAGAACACCCGGGCGTCGGGAATGCCGCTGATGGCCGCTATCTCCTCGGCCAGCTCGATCATCGGCTCGCAGAGATAGAGCGTGGAGGTGTGCAGCACCTTGGACGCCTGCTCCTGGATGGCCGCAGTGACCGAAGGATTGTTGTGCCCCACCATCGTGGTGAGCACGCCGCCGAAGAAGTCGAGGTAGCGGTTGCCCTCCACGTCCCACACATAGCTCCCCTGGCCGCGCTCGATGCTGATGGGCTCGGCATAGAGCGGTTTGACGTATGAGGGCAGAACCGCCTGATAGCGCTGGTGGAGGTCGGCGTTGGTCGTCACGGCAGTCGGCTCACAGGCAGATGGGCGTTGATCGTCACGGCAGTCGGCCTATGCCTGGGTGAGCGGCCCGTACATGTCGGGACGGCGATCGCGATAGAAGGCCCACTGGGCGCGGGTCTCGTCGATCATGGCGAAATCCAGGTCGCGGATCACCAGCTCCTGTTCCTGATCCGACGCCGGATCCTCCACGAACTGGCCCCGCGGGTTGGCGAAATACGACGTGCCGTAGAACTCGTTGTCGCCGAGCGGCTCGACGCCCACCCGGTTGATCGCCCCGACGAAGTACATGTTGGCCGCGGCCGACGCCGTTTGCTCGAGTTTCCACAGGTACGCCGACAACCCCCGGCTGGTGGCCGAGGGGTTGAACACCATCTGGGCGCCATTGATGCCCAGGGCCCGCCACCCCTCGGGGAAGTGGCGGTCGTAGCAGATGTAGACCCCGACCCTGCCGACGGCGGTGTCGAACACCGGGTAGCCGAGGTTGCCGGGGCGGAAGTAGAACTTCTCCCAGAAGCCCTTCACCTGGGGGATGTGGGTCTTGCGGTACTTGCCCAGATAGGTGCCATCGGCGTCGATCACCGCCGCGGTGTTGTAGAGGAACCCCGGCTGTTCCTCCTCGTACATCGGCAGCACCAGCACCATGCCGTGCTTGGCGGCGATCTCCTGGAACCGCTTGGTGGTGGGCCCATCCGGGATGGCTTCGGCGTAGCTGTAGTACTCGGTCTCCTGCACTTGGCAGAAGTAGGGGCCGTAGAAGAGCTCCTGGAAGCACATCACCTGGGTTCCCGCCGCGGCGGCCTCAGCCACGTATTTCTCGTGCTGCTGGATCATCGACTCCTTGTCGCCAGTCCACGCGGCTTGCACGATTGCGGCCCTAACGATCTGGGTCATAGGAGGCCTCCCGAGCTGATTTCCGGAGCGTAATCGGGGGGGTTAAAGCCCAAATTCGCCGACTTCAGGAATAAACCTCCGATTATTGCCGATGCGAACCCCCTTCCGCCAGAACCTCTTGCTCGATATGCGGGCTGAAGTGGGATTTCTACGGCGTTTAGTTCTGGGGTGAGATGCTGGCCATGGGCACCGGTTGGCCTTGGGATGTCCAGTCGGGTTCGGATAGGTGGAGGCTCAAGCCGGGTTTCAGCATGGCAATTCGGTTGCCTGCCATCATGACGTCGACGTTGTAGCCCGGTACTGGGGACAGGCCGAGGAGCTCCCAGGTTTGTGTTCGGGGCTGGTATCTCAACAGCACGGAGTCTGTGTTTTCGAGACCTGTGCCGAGGTAGCCGGTGGAGACGATGAGTTCAGTCCCGGTCCAGATGAGGGTCTGGCTGCCCAAGTTGCCTTCGAAGCTCTCCGGTTCGGGGAGGGCGTCTGGCATTGCAGTCCAAGTGTTCGTAGACGGGTCGTAGGCGGAGCCGACGGCGCGCTGCGAGTAGTCGGCCGAGCTGGAGCCGGGAAGGCCACCCCACAAGATCAGCTCTTCGCCGGTCCATACGACATCGGGCATCGCCGGCCAGGCCGGCGGTTCAGGTAGCTGTCTCCATGTGTTCCCGCCGGGGTCGAAGGCGAGTCCTCTGCGCAGGGCCGGTGAGAGGGGTGCGGGCCACACGATCAGCTCGGCGCCAGTCCAGGCGACCTCTCGGCGGTTCCCGAGATTGCCCAGACGCGCCGGAGGCGGTGCCGCAAGTTGCCACTCGTCGACTTCCGGCTGATAGACCGCGACGCCCTTGCGGCTCGCGACCAGCATTTCAGCGCCCGTCCAGACTGCATCGGCGCCAAACGCGCTGGTAGTCGGGGCGTCTGCGAGCAGACGCCATGTATCTGATTGCGGGTTGTAAGCAAAAGATGACGAGGATCGCTGGCCACAGCACACGATCACCTCGTTGCCCGTCCATACACTTGCCGCACCCCACCGGGCAGGGCCCGGTATAGCGGCAAGGCGCCGCCAATCATCAGTGTCGGGGTCATAGGCTGCCCCTAATGAGCTCCCAAATGAGCTGCTACCGCTCCCCTCCAATGCGTTCGGGTAGTCGCCCCACACCAAGATCTCGCTGCCGGTCCACGCCATCAACATGTGCGCGCCCCCAACAAAGTCCGGCAAACCAACCTCCGACCAGCCCGCAACCGGCAAAAGCCCCGAACCAGAATGTACTGCCAGCATTTTGGCGTCGTTACTGGGTTCGGTGACGCCAGCAGCAGAGCCCATTGACTTCGGCGACGCATCGCCGCCAGCGCCGCGACCCGAACAACCAATGAAAACAACAACCAAACAAACCGCCAAAACAAAGATCAACAGCTGCAACAGATAATTGACCAAACCGAAGAATCTCGTAGGCCTGCTCTGACTGGCGACAGGATCTGCAACTCCCCATCGATTAGTCGACTTCATCGTTCTACCAACATCTGAGAACAGCTAAAGAGGACCACCCTCCAAAGAACACCGTGCCATATCAAATTTCGACCCACCACGCGAACGCCAGCAACAAGAACACTCCTATTGAGCCGCTTCGTTCCAATAGACGAGCCTGACGCGGCCTTTGGGCAACCGGGACGGGGTGCCCTCGCCGTTGCCTAGGCGAATCTGGTAGCGGTCCAGGTCGATAGCCATGGCGGATCGGGCGCTACCGGGTGCCGCGCACCAGCCGGCCGGGCCGGGCCCCGGTATCGGCGCCGTTGCTGCGGGTCACCTCGCCTGCTACCACCGTTGCTGCATAGCCGTCGGCCTGCTGATCGAGCCGGCGTCCCCCGGCGGGCAGGTCGTGCACCACGCGAGGAGAGCGCAGGGTCAGCGCCTGATGGTCGATCACATTGGCGTCGGCCCGCTTGCCCACTTCAAGCGATCCCCGATCGCCCAGCCCATACAAGGAGGCGGTGTCGTGGGTCTGCTTCTTCACCACCCATTCCAGGGGGAGCTGCTCGCCCCGGGTACGGTCCCTGGTCCAGTGGGTGAGCATGAAGGTGGGGATAGAGGCATCGCAGATCATGCCGCAGTGGGCCCCGCCGTCGGACAGCCCCGACACCCCGGCGGGGTGTAGCAGCTGCTCCCGGATGACGTCGTGGTTCTCCTCGACGTAGTTGAACATGGGCAGCATCATCAGGGCACGGCCGTCGTCCTCCAGGGAGAGGTCGTACAGCATCTCCAGCGGATCCACCCCGCGGGCCTCGGCCATGGCGGTCACGGTGCGGTCGTGGGTGGGCTCGTAGTCGGGCGGGTCGCCGATCACGTACAGCTTGTGGATCATCGAAGCCACCATGCTGGGCATCTGGTCGAACAGCACGCTGGGGTCGGGGGGCAGGTCGTCCTCGCCCAAGATGGCCGAACGGATCGCCGGCTTCTTGAGCTCAGCTACGAGCTGATCGAAGGGCAGATGAGCCAGCGACGCAAACGTGGGCCGCTTGGCGAATGCGTGGTTGGTTTGAAAGCCGATGAGCATCCCGAAGGGACGACCGGCAATTTGGGGATACACCCGGGCACCCTCGTCAACCGCCCGAAGCGACTCGTCCATCATCTCTCGCCACAAATCGGGAGCGGCCTCCAGTTGCAACAGAGCGAACGACACTGGCACGTCGAAGTGGGCCGACAGTCGACGCATCCAGTCCATCTCCTTGGGCGGGGCCACTAGATCCAGCCCCGCCGCACCCGCCGGGGCCAGCTCGAACACCCCGGAACCGGCATCGGCCAGCGCCTGGCCCAAACCGAACAGCTCGTCCTCAGCAGCAAAGGTGCCCGGCACCGGCTCGCCGTCGATGGCCCGGTGGCCCAGCGTGCGAGATGTGGACACGCCTAGCGCGCCAGCCTCTATGGCCTCGCGCACGATGGCGTACATGGCTTCGATGTCGTCGGGGGTGGCCGGTTCGTTCTTAGCCCCTCGATCCCCCATCACATAGCCCCGAACCGCGCCGTGGGCCACCTGAGCGGCCACGTCGATGGCCAGCTCGCGCTGTTCGACAACATCGAGATACTCCGGGAAGCTCTCCCACCCCCAGGAGATGCCTTCGGAAAGGGCCGCTCCAGGAATGTCCTCCACACCTTCCATCAGTTGGATGAGCCAGTCCTCTTTGCCGGGCTGTACCGGGGCGAACCCCACACCGCAGTTGCCCATCACCACGGTGGTCACGCCGTGGTTGGACGACGGCTGGAGCATGTCGTCCCAGGTCACCTGCCCGTCGTAGTGAGTGTGACAGTCCACAAAGCCAGGGGTCACGAGCAGCCCGGTAGCGTCGATGGTCTCAGCGGCGTCGGGAGCGGGACCGCCGCTGCGGTCCACCACGGCCACCTTTCCGTCCTTGACCCCGATGTGGCCGACGAACCGGTCGGCACCGGTCCCGTCCACGATGGTGCCGTTGGCAATCACCAGATCCAGCACTGCTCTTCCTCCCAGTGTTGTTGTTCGGCGTTCTGTTGTTGGCTAGCGGTTGCTAGCCCGTGGCTCCGGCCCGGAGCAGCTTGCCGGGGCGAGCCCCGGTGTCTTCACCATTTCGACGGGTCACTACCCCGCTGACCAGCGTAGCGACATATCCGGTGGCCCTCTGATCGAACCGGCGGCCCCCGGCGGGCAAGTCGGCCACCAGCTTGGGCGGGTGCAGCGTCAGGTGCTCGTGGTCGATCACATTGATGTCGGCCTTCATGCCCGACTCCAGCGTGCCCCGGTCGGTGAGACCGAAGAGGCGGGCGGTGTCATGCGACTGCTTGCGCACCACATACTCCAGCGGCAGCTTCTCGCCCCGTTGGCGGTCTCGGGCCCAGAAGGTGAGCAGCCAGGTGGGCATGGAGGCGTCGCAGATCGCCCCGCAGTGGGCCCCGCCGTCGGACAGCCCCGAAACTCCCGACGGATGCAGGAACATCTCCCGCACCGCGTCGGCGTTGCCGTGGCTGTAGTTGAGGAACGGGAACAGCAAGAGCGCCCGCCCGTCGTCCTCCAACAGCAATTCGTAGAGCAGATCCTCGGTCTCCCGCCCCTGCGCCTCGGCAATGGCAGCTACCGACCGCTCGGGACCGGGCTCGTAGTCGGGAGGATCGCCCAGCACGTAGATCCGGTGGAGCTGGGTGCCCATGTACTCGGCGAACTGATTGGTGAAGGAGCTTTCCTCCGACAGGATGGCGGCCTTGCGCTCAGGCCGGCGCAGCTCGGCTACCAGCTCTTCGAGGGGCAGCTCGGCGATCTCGGCGAAGCTGGGCCGGCTGCTGAAGGCGTGGTTGGTCTGAAGCCCGATCAGGATGCCGTTGCACCGAGGGGCAATCTGGGGGTGGAGCTGGGCGCCCTCGGCCACGGCGTCGGCCGACAGGTCCATGATCTCCCGCCACAACTCGGGGGCGGCGTCCACCTGCACCAGGGCGAAGGTGACCGGGCGGCCGGTGGCGGCCGACAAACGCCGCATCCAGTCCACCTCCTTGTGGGGAGCGGCCAGGTCCTCGCCGACCACGCCGGCGGGGGCCAGCTCGTACAGGCCGTGGCCCACATCGACCAGCGCCTCGCCGATGCCGAACAGCTCGTCTTCCGCGGCGTAGGTGCCGGGCACCGGCTCGCCGTCGATGGCCATGTGGGCGATGGTGCGCGACGTGGAGAAGCCGAAGGCGCCGGCCCGCAGCGCCTCGGCCACGATGTCGCGCATCTGGGCGATGTCGTCAGGGGTGGCGGGCTCGTTCTTGGCCCCCCGCTCACCCATCACATAGGCCCTCACCGCGCCGTGGGGCACCTGGCAGCCGATGTCGAGCGACAGGGGCTTGCGCTCCAGGGCGTCGAGGTACTCGGGGAAGGTCTCCCACTCCCAGGTGATCCCCTCCGACAGCGCGGCGCCGGGGATGTCCTCCACCCCCTCCATGAGACCGATCAGCCATTCCTCGGTGCCGGGCTTCACCGGGGCGAACCCCACCCCGCAGTTGCCCATCATCACCGTGGTCACCCCGTGGTGGGCCGACGGTTCCAGGATCGGGTCCCAGGTCACCTGCCCGTCGTAGTGGGTGTGGCAGTCCACGAAACCAGGGGTCACCAGCAGCCCGGCAGCGTCGATGACCTCTTCGCCGTCCAAGTCGGGGTTGCCGCCCGGATACACCCCGGCAATCTGCTCCCCGTCGATGGCCACATCCCCGATGAACGGCTCACCACCGGTGCCGTCCACAATCAAACCGCCCTTGATCACCAGGTCGTGCATGCAGCCATGCTAGAGGGTGGCAGGTTCTCCCCGCCGAACCGGTCGCACGGCCTTGCCGCCTGGTTGTTGGGGGTGGGTGGGTTGTTGGTCGGTGTGGTTGATGTTGCCTTGGGCTTGGTGGTTGGCGAGGAGGCCGGCGAGGAGTGGAAATACAAGTAGGTCAGACCACCCAGCACGCGGATAGAGTACGTGGGCCCCCGTCAGTCGCGGCCAGCGCGTGGACCGGCGTTGCACGCCGATGCCCGTGTGGGACAGATTGTGGGGAAAAGGTCCCGTGGTGCAGTTTGGAGTGCACGCCGGCCTGTCAAGCCGGAGGTCGCGGGTTCAAATCCCGTCGGGACCGCACAACAGAACATGGTCGGGTAGCTCAGTTGGCAGAGCGTCCGCCTGAAAAGCGGAAGGTCACCGGATCGACGCCGGTCCCGACCACCACCCACCCCAACGGCCCGGAGCGAAGCCCAACCCCGCTCCGGGCCGTGCCCTTCGTGGGAGTCCGTTGACGCTTTGGCGGGAGTCCATGCTTGTGCTCGGCCCCCACCGGCTATACGGCCAGCGACCCTCCTGCGAACCACTCTTCGAACCCAGCGCGCATAACCACGTCGATGAGCTCGATGCGGTGTCCGTTGGGCAGCATCAAGAAGGCGAACCCCGCGATCTGGCCGCCTTCGCCCGCACCCCCGAAGATCAACTCGCATCCGCCGTTTTGCATCGCCGCGACATCGTCGTGGAGGTTCTCGGTCCAGTAGCCGAGGTGGTGCAATCCGCTATAGAGGTCTATGTCCCAAAACGATCCCGCAGGACCGGCCACCAACTCGATCTGAAGCGGGCCTTCCACCGAGTAGGTGAAGCTCACGCGGCTGCTCACCAACTCCCCGCCGGCCAGCATATCGAGGTCGAGGTTCTGCACCGAGTGCCACGTCACACCGGTTTCGGCCGTGTATTGGGCCATGGCCTCCTCAACATTGGGAACGACGATGCCTACATGGAAGGGACTGGTGAGCTGGACCATTGCGGCATCGTATCAGGTGCCCAAGTCTTCGATATCTTCGGTGAACTGGCGGGCGCGGGCATTGAACTCCGCTACTGCGCCAATGGTCTTGGCCTTGGCACCGCCGCCGTGCAGCACCTCCGTGGCCGATCTGGCCTCGCTCTAGCCGTTGGGGTGGGCCGCCAGGTGGCGCTGGCCCTGGCGGCGCATGAGGGTCCAGGTCTGCTCCAGGTAGCCGGCCTGGTCGTCCACCAGCTTCTTGAGGCCGAGCCGCAGGTGCTCGGGGATCTCGGGGGCGTCGGTCGGCTCGAGGGTCACGTCGAGCTGGGCCTGGTCTTCCAGGGTGGCATGAAGAGCCGCGGCCCGGGCCAAGGAGGGTCCCACGGTGATGGCGCCGTGCCAGGGGATGATCACGGTGTGGCTGGTCTCGATGGCCGGCCCGATGGACTCGAAGCGGTCATCGGGGCTGAGCACTTGGTCGTCGTGGAAGATGCAGCACAGGTTGTGGCGCATCTTCAGCGGCCGGGCCAGCGAGGCCAGCGCGGTGATCCACCGGCCGTGGCTGTGGACGATGGCGTTCACATCGCGGCGGTGCTGGTACACCCCGGCGTGGAACTCGAACCCCAGGCTCACCTCACGGCTGCCATCCAGCAGATTGCCGTCGTAGTCGAGCTTCATCACGTCGTCGGCGGTGATCTCGCCTAGGGTCCGGTCGAAGGCGTTGATCCAGAAGGCGTCCTCCCCGTCAGCCCGCACGCTGACATGGCCGCCGATGCCGGTGTCGCACCCCCGCACCGTCAAGGCCCGACAGGCCAACACAATGTCGTCGACAATCTCCAGAGCAGTCATGGCTCTAGGGTATGGCACAGATGAGAGCTAGCCAATGACGACCGTGGTTGTGCTGGGCGCGGGAGCGTTGGGGTCGGTGTACGGCGCGTGGTTTGCCGAGGCCGGGGCCGAGGTGACCCTGGTGGCCCGCCCGAACCACGCTGATGCGGTGAACCGGGGCGGCCTGCGGATCGACGACCGGCCGCCGGTAGCAGTCAAAGCCGTCTCCGATCCCACCGATGCCGACGACTGCGACATCTTGCTGATGGCCAGCAAGGCCTTTGACAACGCCGATCTGCTGAGCGGCTACCGGGGTTCAGCTCAAGCTGCTTTCTCAGTGCAGAACGGGGTGCGCCAGGCTGAGCCGCTGGTGGCCCGGTTCGGCACCGCCGCAGTGGGCTGCGTGTCGCTGGTGGGCGGCACGCTGGGCGAGCCCGGCCACGCCACCCACTCCTTTGACGGCCCCACCCTGCTGGGCGATTTGCCCGCCACCGCGCCGGGCACAGCAGCGGCCATCGCCCAGGTACTGCCGGGGCGCAAGCTGGAGGTTCACGACGACATCGCTCCCGCGCTGTGGTCCAAGGGGGTGCTGGCCGCCGCCGCCATGGGAGTGGTGGGGCTGACCCGGCTGGTGTATCACCGGATTTTCCTTTTGCCCGAAACCCGGAACGTTTTCTTCGACCTGGCCTGCGAGGGGGCGTCCATCGCCGCCGCCGAAGGCGTGGAGCTCATAGACGGCCACGGGCCGTTCCAGATTCGGTCGCTCACCCAGGAGAGCCGGGCGAAAGCCCACCGGCGGCTCGCCGCGGTAGGCAAGCGGATGGAGGCGGCCGGGGAGACCGAGGTGCGGGTGTCCATTTTGCAGAGCATCGACCGAGGCCGGCCCTTCGAGGTGCAGGCGGTGTTCGGCGACTTGGTGGAGATCGCCGACGGCCACGGACTCGAGGTACCCACCCTCCGAGCCGTCACCCGCCTGTTGGCCGCGGCCATGCCTGGGGAGTCGGGAAGCCCGTGAAGCTGCGCGCCCTGCCCCGGATGCTGGCCCGAACCCCCAAAGGGGCTGATCGGTGGCACTCCTATGCCGACTTCCGAGAGGCCGCTCGGCGGCGGCTCCCCAAGATGGTGTTCGACTTCGTGGAGGGCGGGGCGGAGGGCGAGCTGACCATCGCCGCCAACCGGGCTGCCATCGACGCGGTGGAGCTGGCTCCGAACTATCTGGTGGACGTGGGCGAACGCGACGTGTCCACCACCGTGCTGGGCCGGCCCGTGTCGCTGCCGTTCCTGCTCGCGCCTGCTGGTTTGGCCACCCTGGTACACCGCGAGGGTGAGCTGGCCGCGGCCCGAGCAGCCGCCGCAGCAGGCACCGTGTTCGCAGTGAGCACCGGGTCGGGCTATTCGCTGGAAGACATCGCCGACGCCGCCCCCGACGGCCGGCGGTGGTTCCAGCTCTACCTGTGGAAGAGCCCCGAGGTGGTGCGCTCGCTGGTACACAGGGCCCGAGACGCCGGCTACGAGGCCCTGGTGCTGACCGTGGACGTGCCGGTGGTGGGCAAGCGGGAGCGCGACCTCGCCAATGGCATGTCGCTGCCCCCTCGCATCCGCTGGAACAGCGCGCTGGACACCGCCCGACGACTCCGGTGGCTCCGCCAGTTGGTGATCGGCCCCGACATCACCTTCGGCAGCCTGGTGGAGATGGGCATCGGCGATGACGCCAGCGCCATCGGGGCCTATGTCGACCGGGAGCTAGCCGACCCGTCCCGCACTTGGGACGACTTGGCCTGGTTGCGGCGGGAATGGGACGGCCCACTGTTGGTTAAAGGGGTGATCACCGTGGCCGACGCTGAAGCCGCGGTGAGGTGGGGGGCCGACGGGGTGATCGTGTCGAACCACGGCGGGCGCCAGCTCGACTCGGTGCCAGGGGCTTACGCCGCGCTCCCCCAAATCGCCGAAACAGTGGGCGACCGGGCCGAGGTGCTGGTGGACGGCGGCTGTCAGCGGGGTGCCGACGTTGTGAAGGCCCGGGCCCTGGGCGCACGGGTGGCAATGGGTGGACGGAGCTGGTTCTGGGGCTTGGCGGTGGCCGGAGAGGCCGGAGTAGCCCGTATGCTGGATGTCTACCGCGCCGACATCGACCGCACATTGGCCCTGGTCGGCCGGCCCCAATTCGACGACATCGGCCCGGACTTGGTCGCCTGACCAGAGCCGCAAATCCAGATACGAGCGACCTCTTGGCCCGTTGTTGCTATTGGCCTGGTGTGGGCTTACCCTTTAGATTCCCAGCTTTCAGCCGACAACCAAGGAGGGGCTGCAATGGATCGGCTTGGATCCCAGGTACATGCACGCAAATATCGCCGGGCACTCACCGTATTGCTCGCCATGGTGGCGGTGTTATCGCTGCTGGCAACAAGTTGCGGAAACGACGATGGCGTTGACATCGGTGACCGGGGGACTGCCATGGGCGACGGCTCGCTGGGCATTGTCGAGGTCGAGGAGGGCGACGTCATCCAGATCCGCTCGCTGGAAGCCATCACCGGCGATGTGGCCTTTTTGGGCCTGCCCAATCAACGTGCAGTCGAGTTCGCAATCGAGCACTTTGGGCAGATCCACGGCTTTGATGTCGACATGGGCACAGGCCTCGACGATCTGTGCTCCGCCGATGGCGGACAGGCCGCGGCCCAGATCATTGTCGCCGACGAAGATGTAATCGGTGTGATAGGCACATCGTGCTCCGGCGCGGCAGTGGCCGCAGCGCCGTTGATCACCGAGGCCGGCATGGCGATGATCTCGGCGTCGAACACCTCGCCCGCGCTGACATCGGATCTTGCCGGCACAGAAGGGGAGAATCGCAGTGTCGGCTACTACCGCACCGCGCACAACGACCGTGCCCAGGGCGAAGCCGTGTCCACGTTCGTTCTTGAGGAGTTGGGACTCACCAAGGCAGCGACAATCCACGACGGCGACCCCTATACACAAGGATTGGCCGAGGCATTCAAGGATTTCTTCGAGCGCGACGGAGGCACAGTGACCGCCGCGACGGCGGTAAACAAGGACGACACCGACATGGTCCCTGTCTTGACGGAGATTGCAGCAAGCTCACCTGAGCTGTTGTTCTTTCCGATCTTCCAACCGGCGGGCAACTTCGTGGCGGATCAGGCCCCGGGAATCCCAGGTCTGGAGAGCACCGTTCTGATGGGGGCTGACGGTCTGCTCAATCTCGACTTCCTCGCGTTGCCGCAAGCTGCCGGCATGTACCTGTCGGGCCCCGATACGCGGTTCGGGTCGAACGAGAACGAGAGCACCGGAACGACTGCCGATGAGTTCTTGGATATGTACGAAGAGTCATTTGGCGAGCGGCCCGCAGCGCCATTCTGGGCCCACGCATACGACGCAACAACCTTGCTGCTCGAGGCGATCAAGGCCGCCTCATGGGTCGACGGCGGCACGCTGATGATCGACCGTCAGGGCATCCGCGACCACCTGAACAGCGTGCAGGGCTTTCAAGGCCTGATCGGCACGATCAACTGCGATGAGTTCGGCGACTGCGGTGCATCTCGAATCACCGTCGTCCAGAACATCGGTGGTGAGGAGAACGCCGACGCAAGCATGGAGAACGTGGTGTACTCGTGGGCCAGATGACATCTTCTCCCTGATTGGCATACCGATGCTGAGCTCGCGCTAGTTGCGAAGGCGCGACTCGATGGCTCGCGCTGAAGTACGTCCCGTGCGACGCCGTGCCCGCAAATCGCGCACCGGCGTCGACTGGTTCCTCACCATCATGAGGGTGGCGGCGATCACGGTGATCGGGCTGGGCCTGCTGGCCTTCATCGCCCAGGAGATCAACACCGACAATCCGTTCGCCCAATGGGCCAACCCCGACGCCACCGGCCTCACCGGCGCCCAATTCCAGGGGCTCATCATCTCGGGGGTCACCCAGGGCGCCATGTACGGGTTGATCGCCCTGGGTTACTCCATGGTGTACGGGGTGCTCGGATTCATCAACTTCGCCCACGGCGAGGTGTTCATGGTGGGGGCCATGACCGGCATGATCACATCCAACAAGCTGGCCGACGCCGGATTGTGGGAAAGCAACTTCGTCGGCTCGCTGGTTTTCATCATGGTGGTGTCGATCCTGGTGTGCTCTCTGACTGCGGTCATCATGGAGCGGGTGGCCTACCGGCCCTTGCGGGGTTCGCCCCGGCTGATTCCGCTGATCACGTCCATCGGGGTGTCGTTCTTTCTCCAGAACGCGTCGGTGGTGCTGCTCGGGCCGGCAGCCAAGGCCTACCCCGACGTGCCCGATTGGATAAGGACCAAGCACACGTTCCTGGATATCGAGGGGGCCAAGATCTTGGTGATCTTGGTAGCGGCGGTATCGATGATCTGCCTGTGGTACTTCGTGGAGCGCACCAAGAGCGGCAAGGCCATGCGGGCCGTGGCTGAGGACGCCGAGATCGCGGCGCTGATGGGAATCGACGTGAACCGCACAATCGTGAAGGTGTTCGCTCTGGGCGGGGCCATGGCGGGGTTGGCCGGCATCTTGTGGGGAATCTTGTTCCGCAGCGTGATCCACACCACCGGCTTCCTGCCGGGCATCAAGGCATTCAGCGCCGCGGTGGTGGGCGGCATCGGCCATCTCGGCGGGGCCATGGCCGGAGGGCTCTCCATCGGGGTGGCCGAATCGGTGGGGCCGCTGGTGATCCTTGAGCCGCTGGGGGTGAGCGGGGTGTCGCAGCTTCGGGACGCGGTGGCATTCGCCGTGCTTATTGGAGTGCTGCTTCTGCGGCCCGCGGGCCTGTTCGGTGAGCGGCTTCAGGCTGAGGATCGCACATGACCGCCACGCTGCCCCCGACCACCGGACCCCAGCCCGGTGGTACCCAGCCGGAAGCACCCCTGGCTGCCCCCCGGCCCGCGTTGGCCCACGATTGGCGGCGAATCGCCCGCATGGGATCGATCGCCGCCTTCGGACAGGTGTTCATCGCCCTGTCCAACATGCCGGTTCGCCTCGACGAGCGGCTCATCGTGAAGCCGGTGCTGAGTTTGGGCTATCTGGTCTTGTTGATCCTGCCGTTTGCCGCCGGTTACCGCCAGGGCCACCAGATCAAGCGCGAGGGGGTGCCCACCTATGCGCCAGGACTCAACGAGGTGGTGGGCGGGTTGTCGTGCGGAGCCTTGGCCGGCGGGGGCCTGTCGCTGCTGGCGGTTCTGCTCACCCACTTCGACCTTCGCGAGCCATTGGTCAATTGGAGCCCAATACTCCTCGACCTGCTGGCCTTTGGAAACGCGACATGGTTCGCCGCGGTGATCTGGCTGGTGATCGGCGGCGGGATGGGGGCGGCGGGAGGGGTGCTGCGGCTGCTCGGACCTCGGATCCGACGGGCGGTGGTGACCATGGCCCTCGCCGTGGCCGGTGCGGCGGTACTGGAGTCGCTGGTGGTGGATCTGGCCGAGGGATTGGGCCTCGAGACGCTGACCGACCGCCTGTACGCCCGGCGGGGCGGGGTGAACTGGTCGAGTGCCCTGGGTCTGGCCGTGGTCTCGGGACTGCTCGCCGTGGTGGGCCGGGGCCGGTTCCGACAGGCTCGGACCCGCGTCACCGAGCTGGAGGGCGCCAAACGCACCCAGGCCAACGTGGGGCTAATCCTCCTGACCGCCGCCGTGTTGATCGTGTTGCCCTTGTTTGCGGGCAAGCTCACCAATGAGCTGCTGGCCAACGTCGGGCTGTTCGTGCTGCTGGCCCTGGGACTCAACGTGGTGGTGGGGCTGGCCGGCATTCTCGATTTGGGCTATGTGGCCTTCTTCGCCGTGGGCAGCTACTCCGCCGCGGTGCTCACCGCGGCCACCTCACCGAAGATCGCCCCCGAGATGCCCTGGCTGGCGGCCCTCATCGTGGTGGTGATCATCGCCGGCCTCGTGGGGCTGTTCATCGGCGCTCCGGTGATCCGAATGCGAGGCGACTACCTGGCCATCGTCACCCTCGGTTTCGGCGAGATCATCCGGCTGCTGTTCTTGTCCGACTGGCTGTCGGGATGGTTCGGGGGATCGCAGGGCATCACCAACATCCCCGCGGCGGGCATCTTCGGCCTCACCGATGTGGCCGGCACCGACCCGCGCCGGGTGTTCTATCTGGTGCTGGCCTTCTGCGCGCTGGCCATCTATGTGTCGTGGCGGCTGGAGCACTCCCGGCTGGGACGGGCCTGGATGGCGGTGCGAGAAGACGAGACGGTGGCCGAGGCCATGGGCATCAACACCGTGAACGTCAAGCTGCTGGCCTTCGTGGTGGGCGCGGTGCTCGGCTCATTCAGCGGCGCCATCTTCGCGGCCAAGGTCGGGTCGGTTTTCCCGACCAGCTTCCTGATCTTGGTTTCGATCGTGATTTTGGTGGTGGTGATCTTCGGGGGCATGGGCAACATCATCGGGGTGATCG
The DNA here is from genome assembly GCA_028819295.1 of bacterium. Taxonomy (GTDB): domain Bacteria; phylum Actinomycetota; class Acidimicrobiia; order Acidimicrobiales; family Bin134; genus Poriferisocius. The sequence goes on from JAPPMA010000008.1 coordinate 21,930, forward strand.
CCGGCTCCGCGGTGCTGATCGGGGTGCTGGGCGGACCCAAGCAGCCCGGCCTGCTGGTGGAGTTCTCCGAGTTCAAGCTGCTCATCTACGGAGCGCTGCTGATCTGGATGATGCTGGCCCGGCCCGAGGGCCTCATTCCCAGCGTGCGGCGCACTCGCGAACTGCGCCAGCAGGAGATGGCCCAGGACGCATGGCTGCGGGGCGAAGTCGACGACGATGACGGCGGTAACGGGCCTGCCGGATCGCCTTCGGCGGTGTAGCCATGACCGACACCCAAGCCGCCGCAGCCGCCGTCCCCGGGGCTGTACAGCCGCTGTTGGAGACCCGGGGCCTCAGCGTGGACTTCGGTGGCCTGCACGCTTTGGACCAGCTCAGCTTCGAGGTGCGAGAGGGCGAGATCGTCTCGGTGATCGGGCCGAACGGCGCGGGCAAGACCACCCTGTTCAACGCCATCACCGCCACTGTGGAGGTGTCTGACGGCGACATCGTGTTCGAGGGCCAGTCGCTGCTGGGGCTGGACCCCAACCGGGTTACGTCACGGGGCATCGCCCGGACCTTCCAGAATGTCCGCCTGTTCGCCAACATGTCGGTGCTTGAGAACGTGATGGTGTCCCAGCACTGCCGCACCAAGCAGCACGCCTTCGGCGCTCTGCTCTACACCAGGGCCTTCCGCCGGGAAGAAGCCGAGATCCGCCAGCGGGCCGAGGAGATACTCAGGTTCTTCGGCACCCGGCTGATCGGCTACCGGGTGGACCAGCCCGCCTTCACCCTCTCCTACGCCAACCGGCGCCGGCTGGAGATCGCCCGGGCCATGGCCACCCAGCCCAAGCTGATCCTGCTGGATGAGCCGGTGGCGGGGATGAACCCGGTGGAGTCGGCCGAGCTCACCGGGCTGATCGGTCGACTGCGAGACGAGTGGGGTTTCGCCATCGCGGTGATCGAGCACGACATGGGGGTGGTGCGCGAGGTGTCCGACCGGGTGGTGGTGCTGGACCACGGGGTGAAGATCGCCGAGGGCGACTACGCCGACGTGGCCAACGACCCCCAGGTGATCGAGGCCTATCTCGGCAAGGGAGCCGGGGAGAGATGAGCCCGGGCCATCCGGACCCGGCGGCTGACTCCGGCGATGGTGAGACTGGCGCGGCTACCCCGCTGCTGGAGATGCGCTCGGTCAACGCCCACTACGGAGCGGTACACGCCCTTGTTGACGTGGATTTGGCGATTTACGAAGGCGAGCTGGTGTGCCTGCTCGGCGGCAACGCCAGCGGCAAGTCCACCACCCTCAAGACCCTGCTGGGGATGCTCAACCCCACATCGGGGGAGGTGGTGCTCGATGGCGAAGTGGTCAACGACCAGCCCACCAGCTACCGGGTGGCGCGCGGCGTGACGATGGTCCCGGAGAACCGCCGGCTGTTCAAGCGCCTGACCGTGCGCGAGAACCTCGACCTCGGCGCCTACCTGCGTTCTGATTCCGATCAGATCGCGGTCGACATGGAGCGGATATTCGAGCTGTTCCCCCGGGTCAAGGAGCGGCTCACCCAGAAGGCGGGCACGCTCTCGGGGGGCGAACAGCAGATGGTGGCCATCGGACGGGCTTTGATGGCCGATCCGAGGGTGCTTCTGATGGACGAGCCGTCGATGGGCCTCGCCCCTGCGCTGGTGCAGCAGAACTTCGAGCTCATCCAGCAGATTCACGAAGCCGGGCTGACCGTGTTCATGGTGGAGCAGAACGCCAACATGGCCCTGTCGATCGCCGATCGAGGCTGGGTGCTGCAAACCGGCCGAGTCGTCCTCGACGACACCGCCGAGAACCTCCTGGCCCACCCCGACTTACAAGCCTCCTACCTCGGCACAGCCGAGCAGTAGGGTTGTCCCCAACGGGCGAAGGCATTAGTGGGCGTCAACCGCTGGTGGCTGCGGGTAGGGGCCTATATGTGGCTGCTCATAACCGACCGCTGTCCCCCCTCCTCGCTGAAGTAACGCAACCCAGATAGGCATGCGGACCGCGGGGCCCTCACAACCGAGGGTGATTTCGCGTCGGGAATCTTGTCGATTGCCATTTCGGGATACGTACTGCTCCGCTAGCGGATTGACTGCCGCTCCAAGTCTCTCCAGTAGTAGTGCTCCAATGTGTTGTCACTCATGTCGGGATCATGGAGTAGCAGCAACCCGCATCCGCTGGTCAGGAGACCTGCTATGTCAGACTTCAAACAGATGAAGCTGGTGGACCATGATGACCCCCTCGAAGTGACGGCGCGGGTGGAGTCAGAGCAAGAACTGGCTGGGTTAGCTTGGGCTGTCACCCGCAACGGTGTACTTGCCGACCTCTCCAAGACCGAGAGCGAACTCGTTGACGCAGCCAGCGGGGCTTCCGACGGCACCATCGGCGATCTTGTCAATGCCATCCAGCAGGGGGGTGACCCCTTGGGAGATGCGTTCGTGCAGTTGCGGTCCGCCCGACAGCGACGCTCTTCGGGTGCGGTGTACACCCCTCCTGAGATTGTGGATGCGATGGTTGGCTGGATTTCCTCCAAGGAGTCCCCTGCTCGAATTGTCGATCCCGGCTCAGGGTCGGGGCGTTTCGCTCTGAAGGCCGGGCGGACCTTCTCCGATGCTTCGTTGGTGGCGGTCGAGCTGGACCCGCTGGCCGCGCTGTTGTGTCGTGCCAATCTGACGGCGGCAGGGCTCGATGATCGGTCCCGTGTCATTGTGGACGACTACCGGCAAGCCGATCTCAGCCGATGTGATGGGGTGACCGCATTTGTGGGCAATCCACCATACGTTCGCCACCACCAGATCGAACCCCGGTGGAAGCAGTGGCTGACTAGCAGTGCGGCCAGCCGCGGTTTGCCGGTCAGCGCCCTCGCCGGTATGCACGTCCACTTTTTCTTGGCCACGCTGCTTCATGCCCGACCAGGAGACCTCGGTGCCTTCGTCACTTCGGCCGAGTGGATGGACGTCAACTACGGGCGGCTGCTGCGCGGGATGCTCACCGACGGGCTGGGCGGCGAGTCCGTCCACGTCGTCGCTCCAGAGGCGATGCCCTTCGAGGGCACAGCAACAACAGCATCGGTGATCTGTTTTGAAGTCGGTTCGAAGGCTTCCTCGGTCAAGATGCGCCGAGTCAAGAAGGTGGAAGACCTCGCCAACCTCACCCGGGGACGCAGAGTAGGCAAGCAGAGGCTGAAGCAGGAGAAGAGGTGGTCGTCGCTGCTGACATCGGCCCCGCCGGTACCCGAGGGATACGTTCCGCTCGGGGAACTCTGCCGGGTACACCGGGGTGCGGTTACCGGCGCCAACTCCACCTGGATCACCAAAGCCAATGATCCCGCACTGCCAACAAGGGCGCTATTCCCGTCTGTGACCAAGGCCAGGGAGCTATTCGACTCGCCCGACGGTGTGCTGTCGAGCTTCGCCGGTCTCCGGGCCGTGATCGATTTGCCCGCCGACTTGGGAGAACTAGATGACGAAGAACGCGTTCAAGTGGATCGATTTTTGCGGCTTGCGGAGCGAGACGGCGCCCGCTCGTCTTATGTTGCCCGCCATCGCAATCCCTGGTGGGCGGTGGGACTGCGATCACCGGCCCCGATCTTGGCCACCTATATGGCCCGGCGCCCTCCGGCGTTTGTCCGCAACCTCGTTGGCGCCCGACACGTCAATGTCGCCCACGGCATCTACCCGAGAGAACCCATGGCCGACGATCTCTTGGACGTTCTAGCCGCGTCGCTAAGAAGTGGCGTCTCTGTGGCACAGGGAAGGACATACGCAGGGGGGCTGACAAAGTTCGAGCCCTCGGAGATGGAGCGCATCCCCGTTCCCAGCCCCGTATTGCTGGCCGATTTGTCGTCGTGAGCCTCGCAGATCCGCCCCGCTGGACTACTGAGGAGTTCGACGAACAACGCGATCTGGCCAGAGAATTGTTCCGCTCCCAACGGCTCAATGAGTCGCAAGGCGTGTACTCCGAGACCTTTGCCGAGTGCCTCGGATACGTAAATGAGTTGATGGCGAAGACAGACATGCTCTCGCGGCTAACAGCCGTCCCAGGCAGCCAAATGCCTGATCCTGAACTCCTAGAGGTGCTCACCAACGCCGACCTACTGGAGGCCCTGCGCTATGTCGTCGGCCCGCCCATCTCAGCCGATGATCTGGCTGAATTGGCCGACACATCGCTTGCTCCCCGCGTTTTGCTGGAAGACGCTGAGGCGTCGATTCGAGTGGCAGACACCGTCGTTCAAGGACTCGACCCCAAGCGGTTCCCTTGGGTCAACCAAGGCCGCCGTCCCGAACAAATCGAACAGGATGCTGCCGCGCTGGCAACGGCAGCTCTCATGGCCACCCGACGGGTGGAAACCGCCCGGCGCATGCAGTCCAAAGACCAGGAAGAGGCAGTGAAATCCCGCCTCCGAGAAGCGGGCATGACCGAAGTCGAACCACGGGCCGTCTCCCCCGGCCTGCTCGACGCACCGGCACCCGGAGAATTCTGCGGGGAAGCACTGTTCGGCCAGCGAAAGGCGGATCTGATTGTCCGACTCTACGATGGCCGATGCATGCCCATCGAGTGCAAGGTGTCAAACTCGTCCACCAACTCCGTAAAACGGCTCAACAATGACGCCGCAGCCAAAGCCTCTGCCTGGATCGAGGAATTCGGAAGCGGAGCCACCGTCCCCAGCGCCGTCCTATCAGGCATTTTCAAAACCCACAATCTCGAGCAGGCCCAAGACCAGCACCTCATCATCTTCTGGGCCCACAACCTCGATCCGCTGGCATCCTTCATCCGCTCTACAGAACAGGACGGCTAAGTGCGCGCTAGTTGGGACTTGTGGGTCAGCCAGTCTTGGCGCTTGGTGTGGGAGTATCACTGCCGAGCAATTGGGTGGAAGTGGCAATGGTGTCGCCGCAAGAAGGCAGCAACGAGGTGGAGAGCGCTGGGGTGGAGATCCCGGCGGCGGCGGTGCCGGGCCGACGCACCCCCACTTTCACTGCTGAGTCGATGCCTCCGGGTCTGGCAAAGGACCACCGCACCACGGTTTGGGCCGAACTCGTGGTGTTGGAGGGAACGGTTCTCTTCGTAGACGAGTCGTCTCGGAATGCCACCGCCGCCGCTGGCGGGCGTGTGGTGATCGTGCCCAACACCTATCACCACATCGAGCCCTCAGACGACGCCCAGTTCTACGTCCAGTTCTACGAATGGGGCTGGAAGAACTTCTACGACGAAGACTCCCCTATGGCCACCCCCGAGCAAGTCCTAGAACTCTCCCCCAACCCGGTGTTCGTGTCGTTCCAATAGAGCCCCAACCGCTCGGCGTCAAGTACGGCGGGAACGGGCCACTTTCCGCAGCCCCACCGAACTCCAAGTGGCGTGGGACTGAATGCCATTAGTCAGTTCGACAGGATCGCCCTGACTGGAGCTTGTGACTTCAGCCGAGCAAGAACTTGATCCACCGAGAGCGGCGACGCCCGAGACCGTCGCCGCTGGGGGCTGGCCGAACCCTGGGAATCAACCCCATATTTACAGTCTTCCTCGGAATCCTGGTTGTCTGGCCACACCGAACACCCGCCTCTTCGGCAACTTGGCTTTGACCGGTTCCCATAGTCACCACCCTAGCTCCACAAAACGCCGATGATGTATCCGGTGCCAGCACTTGCAAGCAGGAACTCGACAATGACCCAAAGAGTCACGCGGAATAGCCGCTCTTCATTGCGCTCATATTCAAGCTCAAGATCCTGGGCAAGATCTGCTTCTAAACGGTGCCGCTCCAAGTCTCTCCAGTAGTAGTGATCCACTAGGTAGCGGATACTCGATCCGCTTCCCCAATTCATGATGGGTATGTGAGACAGCATCATGACCGCTGCCATAGGCAGCCCAAACCAGAGGACAGCGCCACCGACCCTTGCGGCTTCTTCTCCTGCGGCGGCTACCGCAATCGTTCCCGCAGAGAAGAACCCTCCCAACAAGAACAGCGAAAGCCGGCGATGAAATTCAAGCCTCGCATCTTGTTTGCGGCGCAGTTCGCGAGCCTCATGGAGGATCAAGCTAGCTACATTTTCCCTGGTAGGGCCTTCGACTTCCATACTCAACAGACTATTGGCACCTGTGACAGCTTCTCCCGATCAATTCCAGAGTCCCCAATGCCACCACAGCCAATGATCCCGCACTGCCGACAAGGGCGCTATTCCCGTCTGTGACCAAGGCCAGGGAGCTATTCGACTCGCCCGACGGTGTGCTGTCGAGCTTCGCCGGCCTCCGAGCCGTGATCGATTTGCCCGCCGACTTGGAAGAACTCGATGACGAAGAACGCGTTCAAGCAGAGCGGTTTTTGCGGCTTGCGGAGCGAGACGGCGCCCGCTCGTCTTATGTCGCCCACGGCATCTACCCGAGAGAACCCATGGCCGACGATCTCTTGGACGTTCTAGCCGCGTCGCTAAGAAGTGGCGTCTCTGTGGCACAGGGAAGGACATACGCAGGGGGGCTGACAAAGTTCGAGCCCTCGGAGATGGAGCGCATCCCCGTTCCCAGCCCCGTATTGCTGGCCGATTTGTCGTCGTGAGCCTCGCAGATCCGCCCCGCTGGACTACTGAGGAGTTCGACGAACAACGCGATCTGGCCAGAGAATTGTTCCGCTCCCAACGGCTCACGGGGCTCGCCAACTAGGGATTGTGGGTCAGCCAGTCTTGGCGCTTGGTGTGGGAGTATCACTGCCGAGCAATTGGGTGGAAGTGGCAATGGTGTCGCCGCAAGAAGGCAGCAACGAGGTGGAGAGCGCTGGGGTGGAGATCCCGGCGGCGGCGGTGCCGGGCCGACGCACCCCCACTTTCACTGCTGAGTCGATGCCTCCGGGTCTGGCAAAGGACCACCGCACCACGGTTTGGGCCGAACTCGTGGTGTTGGAGGGAACGGTTCTCTTCGTAGACGAGTCGTCTCGGAAGGCCGCCGCCGCCGCTGGCGGGCGTGTGGTGATCGTGCCCGACACCCTTCACCACATCGAGCCCTCAGACGACGCCCAGTTCTACGTCCAGTTCTACGAATAGAGATCAAGGCCACCGCTGAAGCCGCAGAGGCGGGTTCCCGACGCATTGGCCGCGAACCGCTGCGGCCGGCCGCGGCGTCCTCGCCGCCGACGGTTCCCGACGCATTGGCCCTCGCCGCCGGCTCGGCCGCGGGCCTGGGGGGGGTTTGGGTTTGTGGGGCGCTGTTCGCCGGGTGGTAGCGTGGGAGCTGGTTGTATTCGCGCTTTGTGCGCGTGGACGGGAGCGAGCAATGGCGACAGGCATGGGCGGGGCAGGCATGGGCGGGGTTTTCGCGGGGGCTGGCTCGGGCGCGGCTGGCGGGGCGCGGTCCGCGCCGGTGTCTGCTGCGACCCCCCCCCCCCCCCCCCCCCCCCGGGGGGGGGGGGTGGGGGGGGGGGGGGGGGGGGGGGGGGGGGCCGCCGCCGCCCGGGCCGCCGCCGCCCCGGCCGCCGCCGCCACCGGGTCCACCGCCGACGCCCCCGCCGCCGGCGACGCCTTCGCCGGGCGGTGCGCTCCAGGCGAAGTTCGTCCTCG
>JAPPMA010000069.1 GCA_028819295.1 bacterium
CCGCCGCCAGGGCCCGGGCCAGGGCCACCGTCACCTCGGCCGTGTCGGCGGTGTTGGCCTCCGTGACCGTCCCGCCGCCCGACAGGGCCACGACCGTCGCGTCGTCGTCGGCGATGGCGGCGGTGACGGGCGCGACCGGGGCGGCGTTGTACCTGGGGTCGGTGGACGCCGCGGCATGCGCTATCGACGCGGTGCGCCCGCCGGGCTGGTCGGCGGCGTCGTCCACCGCGGCCACGGTCACGGTCTGCGCCGTGCCCCAGTCGCCGGCGGTGAACGTCAGGGTCTGCGACGCGCCCGCCGTCCCGCCCGACACGTTCACCGTCACCCCCGCCGCCGCGGTCGCGGTCACCGTCACATCGTGGGTGGGCTGGGAGCCCAGCACCACCGTGTAGGAGTCCGAGGCGCCGCCCTCGGCCACCGACACATGGGCCTCGGACACGTTCACCCCCGCCCCGTCGTCGTCCACCACGCTCACCGACACCGGCGCCACCGGCGTGCCGTCATAGGCCGCGTCCGACGACGACGCCGCATGGGCCACCACCACCACACGCTCGTCGCCCGGGTTGTCGATGTTGTCGTCCACGCCGGTCACCGTCACGGTCTGCGGAACGTTCCACGCCGCGGGCTGGAACGACAGCGACGCCGGCGACACCGTCGCCGCCGCACCGCCCGAGGTGACCGCGACCGTCACCGCGCCGGTGGGCTCAGAGCCCAGAACCACCTCGTAGGTGGCGGTCCCCGAGTCCTCGGACACCACGACCGCGGTCTCCGACACCGTCACCCCCGCCCCGTCGTCGTCCACCACCGACACCGCCACCTCCGAGTCGGCGAGCGCGGCATAGCCCGCGTCGGTGCTCGACGGGTCCAAAGTCACCGTCACGCCGCGCTCGTTGCCCGGATTGTCCACATCGTCGTCCACCCCGGTCACCGTCACCGCCTGCGCCGCATTCCACCCGCCGGGAGCGAACGTCAGCGACGCCGGCGAAACCGTCGCCGCCAGCGTGTCGCCCGACGTGACCGCCACCGACACCGCATGGGTGGGCTCCGACCGCAGCCTCACAGTGAACCCCGCGGTCCCGCCGGCCTCGCCGACGGCCACCTCGGTCTCCGACACCACCAGCGCGGCGGTGTTCGACTTGTCGGTGATGGCGAGCACGACCGGGGAGGTGGAGCCGGACACGAGGCCGCCCTCGAGGTTGGTCTGGTGCCCGGAGTGGTTGAGGGTGGTGTAGACGGAGACGTTTATGGTCTCGTCGTCGTTGTCGTTGTCCCTGGCGGTCGCGTTGTAGCGGATGACCGCGGTCTGCGCCCCGGCGCCCTCGAAGCGGACCATCCCGTGGAACACGAAGAGGCTGCCGGCATGCGCTACGGGATCCACAACCAGGGCGGCGCCCGCGCCGGACGCCTTCCGCCAGGCGATCGACCGGAACCGGCTGTTGCGCAGCCCCGCCCCCGTAGTGCTCTGAAGCCTGATGGGCACATCGGCGACCTCCCCGGCCACCAAAGGCCGGGCCAGGGCCACGGTCACATCCGCGGTCACACTGCTGTCGCCCTCGCGCAGCCGCCCGCCCCCGACGACCGTGACAACCGTCGGATCGTCGTCGGCGACCGCGGCGGTGACGGGCGCCGCGTACCTCCCGTCGTAGACGGCGTCCGACGACGACACCGCATGGGAGACCACAGCGGTGCGCCCGCCGGGCTGGTCGGCGCTGTCGTCCACCGCGGCCACGGTCACCGTCTGCGCCGTGCTCCAGTCGCCGGATGTGAACGTGAGCGTCTGCGACGAGCCCGCCGTGCCGCCCGACCGGTTCACCGTCACCCCCGACCCCGCCGTCACGGTCACCGCCACATCGTGGGTGGGCTGGGAGCCCAGCACCACCGTGTAGGAGTCCGAGGCGCCGCCCTCGACAACCGACACCCGCGTCCTCGACACCTCGACGCCGGCGCCGTCGTCGTCCGCCACGCTCACCGACACCGGCGCCACCGGCGTGGCGCTGTACGCCGGGTCCGACGACGCGGCGGCGTGGGCGACGGTCACCACACGCCGGTCGCCCGGGTTGTCGATGTTGTCGTTGACGCCTGTGACCGTCACGGTCTGCGGCACCCGCCACGCCGCAGGCTGGAACGTCAGCGACGCCGGCGACACCGTCGCGTCGTCGGTGTCGCCCGAGGTGACCGCGACCGTCACCGCATGAGTGGGCTCCGAGCCCAGAACCACCGTGTAGGTGGCGGTCCCGCCGTCCTCGCGCACCGCGACCGCGGTCTGCGACACCGTGACGCCGGCGCCGTCGTCGTCCACCACGCTCACCGCCACCTCCGAGTCGGCGAGCGCGGCATAGTCCGCGTCGGTGCTCGACGGGTCCAAAGTCACCGTCACGCCGCGCTCGTTGCCCGGATTGTCCACATCGTCGTCCACCCCGGTCACCGTCACCGCCTGCGCCGCATTCCACTCGGCGGGAGCGAACGTCAGCGACGCAGGCGACACCGTCGCCGCCGCACCGCCCGACGTGACCGCCACCGTCACCGCCGCCGACGGCTCCGAGCCCAGCCTCACCGTGAACTCGGCGGTCCCGCCGGCCTCGCCGACGGCCACCGCGGTCTGCGACACCACCAGCGCGGCGGGCGCGTCGTCGTCGGTTATCACCACCGCGGCGGTGTTCTGGGTCGCCGACGCCTCCGCCCCGCCCTCCACGT
>JAPPMA010000084.1:0-1005 GCA_028819295.1 bacterium
GGCCCAACCGACAGTTCGGCCAACCCCGCAGCCGACGGCCCAACCGACAGTTCAGCCAACCCCGCAGCCGACGGCCCAACCGACAGTTCGGCCAACCCCGCAGCCGACGGCCCAACCGACAGTTCAGGCCACACAAGAGCCTGACGACAACGACGACGGGAAAGATGACAACAGCGGCGGCACTCCGGATGATGAGGAATGCTCTGAGGGCAGAAAGCGGCACCCGGCTACTAAGGGCTGCTACCCCACCCCGACTACCTACAACGATGACGCTGACAACAGCGACGGTGACGACACTATGCCGACGATGCCTGAAATCAACATCCCGCCCGAGGGTGTGACCTGCCCGGCCGGGTATCAGTACGGCTCGGGTTCCCTCGGCAGCAGCCCGCCCTATGCGGCACCTTCCGGCAAGTTCTGGAACAGCGTCAAGGCCAGCGTCCCGGTGTTTCCCGCCCATACGTGCTGGCAGTTTCGGAGCGGGGGCTGCCCCGCCGGGACGATCATGGCAATGGCTCGCTATTCGACGACCCCCAACCGGCTCCTTACCGGCTACGAGGAAGGGCATCTGCCGGAAGCGCCCGACGGCAAGAAGTGGACTCACACCGTGGCCAACGCCGACTACGCCTGTTACAGGCTCGTAGAAAAACCCACAGCGCCTAGCCCGTTTGATTATGTCATCGGTGTGCTGCGCGAGACAGGTCGAACCACGATGACTGCCACGGCGCGGCTTGGGGTGGCAGCGGAAAGCTTTATCAGATCTTTGGGCAGAGGAACAGAATATTTTATCAGTGGGTTGGGCCGAGTTACTTATTCGGTGGTTTGCAACTTCATTGGAGGGGCGTTTGTCACTGAAGAGGCCGGGCGTACAGCGGCTCAGCGCCTGGCTGTGCGTGTCGCTCGAGACGTGGCGGTCGCAGTTCGGGCGGTCACCACCGCTACTACTGGTCTTGCCCTTTACGCTGCGTGCATAGCATTCCCCATCGATTCTGATAATTCTGACGA
>JAPPMA010000084.1:1105-29334 GCA_028819295.1 bacterium
CGACACCGACGACAGCACCAACGACGACACCGACGACAGCACCAACGACGACACCGACGACAGCACCAACGACGACACCAGCACCGACCCTACGGAGAACGGCGATGTCTCGAACTCCCAACTGAGAGATGCGTTCAGCGATGGCTATTGGTTCTCCTATGAGAACGGGCCGGGCTGCTCGGTCTTGGGTGTGGGCAGATCGACAGACCGAATAGTGTACAAATGCCCCGACAGCTAGCCGGGCCGCTGGCCACCGCCATTCCTGCCCAATGCGCCTAAGATCGCCCGTGGGAGGTTCAACCCATCATCGACAAAACCCGCTGAGCACAAACAGCCCTCAACCACGCAAAACAACCCGCGACACACCACTAGCCACCTTGGAACCCGTCGGGAGTCGTTGTGGGCATCCTCTCGGCGTGGTCGGTGATGTACACAAGGTGGTCCCAAAGCTGATCGAGGCCCTCCAAGCCAGGGGCTGACCCCGGTTCACACCAGGGGCCAGGGGCATACCTCGGCCCACTCGGATGACAATCCCAGGCTGACCCCGGCTCAAACCAGGGGCCAGGGGTGGCGGCGGCCGCTGGGGTCGGCGGGGAAGCAGGCTTCGCTCAACAATGCGCTTGCCCGGGCCAGCACGGCGTCTCGCTCCAGCAGAGTGAGCAGGTTGGCGGCGCCGGCGGGGAGGCCGTCATCGATCAGACGAGCCAGGGCGGCGGCCAGGTCGGCGGGCAGTGGATCGCCGGCCCATTCCCAGATCACCGTGCGAAGCTTGAATTCGCAGTGGAAGGACAGGCCGTTGTCGATGGCGTAGAGCCGGCCGTCGTCGCCGAGCAGGATGTGCCCGCCCTTGCGGTCGGTGCTGTTGATGATGAAATCGAACGCGCACAGCCGCTGGAACCACTGTTGGTGTACGGGCTCCTCCCGCAGGGTGAAGTAGTGCTCGTCGTAGTCGGTGGGCACATAGAGCTGCACCGACCCCTCGCCGAGCGGCCCGTTTCGCAACACGGTGGGAGGGATCAGGTCCCAGTCCAGTGCCCGGGACAACTCGAAGGCGGCGATTTCGCGTTTGTGCAGTCCGGCGGGAAAGTCCCACAGAGGGCGTTCGCCCCGCACCGGCTTGTACACCCCCTGGACGATGGGGGCGTCGGGGCAGTGGACGTCGACGAGAAAGGTCATGTTCGAGCTCCACGGCATCCGCCCCAGCACCTCCAGCTCGCCGGCTTCAAGCAGCTTCACCGCGTCATCGTCATCAAGCGGGGGCCGTTCGCGAAACGGCGACTCGGATTCGGCTTCCATCAGTTGGAGCAGGGGCACCAGGTGCCGTCGTCGTTGAGGGGGGCGCCGCAGTAGCGGCACGGAGGACGGCCGGCAGCGATCACCTGCCGGGCCCTAACCACGAACCCCGCGACCTGGCCCCGAGTGATCCGGAACCGGGCGGTGGCCGGGTCGGCGGGATCGTCCTGAGCCTGCATCTCGGTGGCCATCACCAGCATCCGGTCGCCATCGGGGTCGTAGCCGATGCCTATGTCGCCCACCGCCCATTCGGCCTCCACGGGATCGATCAGGCCGATGTCGGGTTCGGGCTCGATGGAATCGGGATCGTCGGTGACCTCCCGCAGTATCCCGGCCAGATGCTCGGCCAGCGCGGCCACCTGCTGCTTCTCCAGCTTCAGCGACACCAGCGTGCCGGTGATGCCCGCCTGGAGGTAGAACACCCGCTGGCCGGGAGGCCCGACGGCGCCCACCGTGAAGTGCTCAAGATCGTTCATATCGTAGGAGCCGCTCATGACGGCGCCAACGACTTCAGATCGGAGGTGCTGTTCACGGCCAGCACCAGGGGGCTGTCGGCGGTGTAGAGGATGGCGGTAATGGAGCAGGGCGACACCGCGATCCGCTGGAACATGTCCAGATGGGCGCCCGAGGCGTGCGACACCGCGGCCTTGATGGTGTCGGCGTGCGACACCGCCACCACCGTCGAACCCGGATGACGCTCTACCAGCCACTGGACGGCAGCGGTGATCCGAGTCTGCATCTCGGCGAACGACTCCCCGCCGGGGAAGCGGAAGCTGCTGGGGTTGCGCTGCACCTGGCGCCAGTCGCGGCGGCGGCGAAGGTCGCTGAGGCGACGTCCGGTCCACTTGCCGAAGTCGCACTCGTTGAGGCCGTCGTGTACCCGCACGCGTCGCCCCGCCGCGCGGGCGATGGGGGCAGCGGTCTCTCGGGCCCGCTCCATCGGGGAGGCGTACACGGCGCCGACGCGGCCCGGGCCCAGATCGGCGATGCGGCCTGCGGCCTGTTCCGCCTGCTCCCGGCCTCGGTCGCTGAGGTGCAGTCCCGGCGCCCGTCCGGGCAGCACTGCCCCGGTGGTGGGGGTATGGCCGTGGCGCACGAACAACACCAGGGTGGGCTTGCGGGTGTTACCGGCCATGTGCTCTGCGGTTCCTGGCTTTCGCCGGGATCTCGGTTTGACGGTGATTTCCAGCCATTGGGGGTGTGGGTCTTCTAGCTTGCCGGTCGTGGACTCGTTTGACGAACTGGCCGCTGATGTTATCGCCTGCCGAGCCTGCCCCCGACTCGTGGCCTGGAGGGAGGAGGTGGCCGCGGCCAAGCGGGCCGCATACCGGGATTGGACATACTGGGGCCGGCCGGTGCCCGGCTTCGGCGATCCCGAGGCCCGCATTGTGGTGGTGGGCCTGGCCCCGGCGGCCCACGGCGCCAACCGCACTGGGCGCATGTTCACCGGCGACCGCTCGGGCGACTTCCTGTATGGCTCGTTGCACCGGGTGGGCCTGGCCAACCAGCCCGATGCCACCGACACAAACGACGGGCTGGTGCTGAGCGGCGCCTACATCACCGCCCCGGTGCGGTGCGCGCCGCCCCAGAACAAGCCGACCCCGGCCGAGCGGGAGGCCTGCCGCCCGTTCTTGGTGCGGGAGCTGGCCCTGCTCCGCCGGGCCAAGGTGTTCGTGGCCCTGGGGGCCATCGGCTACGGGGCGGTGGCCGCCGAGCTGGGGGTGAGGCCCCGGCCCAAGTTCGCCCACGGCCTGGAGGCTGCCGCCCCCAGCGGTCGCACGGTGCTGTGCTCGTACCACGTGAGCCAGCAGAACACGTTCACCGGACGGCTCACCGCCGACATGCTCGACGAGGTGTTCCGAAGGGCGCTGGCCCTGGCCGCCCCGGCGCAGGGGTGAGAATGGTTCGCGGCCACGGGGAATGGGGCGATACCGTTGGGGCCGTGACGAAACCCCGTTTGCTAGCGGTAATGGCCGCCCTGTTTCTGCTGGTGGCCGCCTGCGGCAGTTCTGGGGCGCCCACCTCCTATACCGACAACCCCGCCGACTTCGAGATACCGGAGCTCGGCATTTTGGAGGAAAACGTCGGCCAAGCAGAGCGGAACTACCGCACTGGCTGCTGGGAGGCGGGCAAGGAGCAGCCGGAGCGGTTGGATGAGCGGCTGCGGGAGGAGGCCAATCTGGCCGCGGTCTGCAAGTGCGGCTTCGACCGCATCCGCGACGAGCTGACCTTTGACGAGTTCAAGGAGCTTGATGACGACCTCCGCAGCAACATCAATACCGGATTTCCCGAAGAGGTGGACCTGATCTTGCGTCAGTGCATCCGGGACTTGTCCGGGGTGTGATCAGAGGCGGCAAAGAGCCTTCAAACCCCCAGTCGCACGGCGCTCTCGGCCCAGTCGGGCCAGCGCTGGCGGCTCTTGGCGGCCAATTTGTGCATCAGGGCCACCGCTCCGGGATCGTCGTCGCCGGGGCGGGCCTGGATCGCGCCGTCCTCGAGCATGGCGTTGATCACGGCCCGGCCCAGCTCGGTGCGCACCACGGTAAGGGTCCAGTCGGTGGCGTCGCCGATGCCGCCGGTGGAGATGTCGGCGTGCTCGGCGGCGAAATCGGGACAAAGGTTGCAGCCCTCCCGGGTCCAGGCGTGGCACTCCCTGAGGTTGATCTCGTGATAGTCGCCGTTCTTCATCCACACCTGGAAGACGCCCTTGACGTTCATCTTGGCGATCTGGTCGGTGGGCAGGCCGTACTTCACCCACAGCAGCTCATCGAACATGGAGTCGTCGAAGGTCTTGGAGCACAGCAGTCCGATGTTCAGCTTGATCGGCCGGCCCACCTTGCCCACCTTGCGGTTCCACATCACCGGGCCGATGGAGGACTGGCAGCTCATGCCCACCAGGGCCAGGCGGCTGAGCCCCCGGTCTTTGGCCTCGCGGTAGGCCAGCGGGTTGGCCGAGTAGGTGTAGCGGCTGCCCGCGCCCCGCAGCACCTCCTCCCGGTTGGCGGCCAGGCCGGGCACCGCCTTCCAGCCGCCGACGTCGCCCCCCTCCAGAAATGAGGTGAGGGCGCCGTCGATCACGTCGTTCTCCAGGCACCAGATCAAGATGGCCGACACCAGCCCGCCGTCTTGGCCCAGCTCGTACACGTAGTCGTCTGAGGCTCGCACCAAAAGGAGGTCGCTGAATATGCCCGAAACCTCGTCATCGGCGCGGATGCGTCCGAACAAGTGCTCGTCGGCCTCGGTCTCCCAGGTGCGGAACCGGGGACAGGCCCGGGTGCAGGAGGTACACCCCTTCTGGCCGTGGATGCAGTCGGACAGCCCGAGCTCCTCCTCCAGATGGAAGGGCTTGTACTGGCCGGGCTCGTGCTTGTAGCCGATCACATCGTGAGGGCAGGCGATCACACAGCCCGCGCAACCAGTACACAGACCCGAGTCGATCACCTCCTCGTAGAGCTCCTTCCACTGGTGCGTCCAGCGCACCTCGGCCTCAGCCACCCTCAGACTTTGCCACGCCCATCAACTCAGAAGCTCATCAAGCCTGTGTCCCGGCAGCCTTGCGCTGGCACTCCAAACTCCAGACATCGGTGAACCTCCCCGGGTAATGCGCAGGCTCTGATGCCTTCCTATTTCAGCTCCAGATACTCGGCCCACTGGTCCATGAGCTTGCGGCGCTTGGTGTAGGCGTCGCCTCGGATGCAGGCCTGTTGGGTTGAGTCGCCGAGGCTGTGGGCCAAGGCGGCCTTGCAGACGGCCCAGGGTGTGTCGGTCTGCTCTAGCGCCCATGTGCGGAAGCTGGCGCGGAAGCCGTGGACAGTGGCCCGGTCGGCCAACCCGACACCGCGCAGGATCTTTGTGAGCGTCATGTCCGACAGGGGCCTGCCCGGCTTGAGCGGGGATGGGAACACCAGGTCGGAGCCGTCACAGCAGTCCTTGGCCCGGTCCGACGTGCTTCGGTGCGCGTCGCCCACATCGGCTCCACGCACCGCAGCACGTCGGACCGTGAGATGCGGTCTACTGCCATGTCCCCGATGATGGGGAACGCGTGGTTCTCCAGCGGCATCTGTCCACAGCGAGGCGCAGAACCCAGCATCTCGACCCGGATTCGTACACTCGCAAAAATAATCCCTGGCCGTCCTGGTGCTTTCCCACACCGGCGTTCTTGACCTTCGCGGCGGTCAGATGCGGCGTTCTGTCCCCCAATTTATCCCCCACTCTTTTGGGGATAGCTCGAACAACACTGGGAACAGCCTACCATCGGCCGTCGACATAAACGGCCGCTACGCTGGGGAAATGGGGAACAACACAGACGTACTGGCAGCAACAGAAAACTCTCGGCAGCGCCCACGGCAGGATTCGAACCTGCGGCCCCTTGCTCCGGAGGCAAGTGCTCTTTCCCCTGAGCTACGTGGGCAGTAACTGGGTGAGTATAGCTAGCGGGGCGCCGGTACCATGTGCCAGTTCATGGCTGAAATCCGTACCTCCCTTACTGATGCCCTGGGCGCAGCGCTCGCGGCCGCGGGGATCCACCTGCCGGACGACTTCCGGGTGGGGTTGGAGCGACCAGCGCGGCGGGAACATGGCGACTGGTCGTCCAACGCTGCGCTGGCCATCGCCAAGGAAGCAGGGCGCAATCCCCGGGAGTTGGCGGCAGAGCTAGCTGCCTGGCTGGAGCAGAATCGGCCTGAGCATGTGGCCGGGGTAAGCGTGGCCGGTCCTGGGTTTGTCAACTTCAAGCTGGCGCCGAGTTGGCTGCACAGCGTGGTTCGAGAGGCAGTGGCGCTCGGCGCCGAGAGCTACGGGCGCCAGAGCCTGGGCCAGGGCCGCACGGTGATTGTGGAGTTCGTGAGCGCCAACCCCACCGGGCCGGTCCACGCCGGCCACGGCCGGGGAGCGGCCTACGGCGACGCAGTGGCCCGGCTGCTAGAGCGGTGCGGCTACACAGTTCAGCGGGAGTTCTACATCAACGACCGGGGAACGCAGATGGATCTGTACGCCGCATCACTGGCCGCGGCACGGGCCGGCAAACCGGTGCCCGAGGACGGCTACAACGGGCAGTACATCGCCGAATGGGCCGCGGAGATGCCCGCAGCCGCCGATGCCCGCCAGTGGGGGAGGGAGCGGGCGCTGGCCGACCAGCGGGAAGTTCTGGGTTCGATGGCGGTGGTGTTCGACACGTGGTCGAGCGAGCAGGCGCTGGTTGAGTCCGGGGCCATCGACAACGCGCTGGCTGCACTTGACGCTGCCGGAGCCTCCTACGAGTCGGACGGCGCCCTGTGGCTGCGCTCCAGCGATCATGGGGACGACAAGGATCGGGTGTTGATCAAGTCCGATGGGGAGTACACCTATCTGCTGCCCGACATCGCCTATCACCGCGACAAGCTGGACCGGGCCAGCGCAGAGGGCCTGCTCATCAACGTGTGGGGAGCCGACCACCACGGGTATGTGGCCCGCATGAAGGCGGCCATGGCCGCGCTGGGCTGCGACCCCGCCCGCCTGGAGGTGGTGGTGACCCAACTCGTGAGCTTGGAGCGCGACGGTGAGGAAGTTCGGCTGTCCAAGCGAACCGGCGACATCATCGAGCTGCGCGAGGTGATCGACGAGGTGGGGGCCGACGCCGCCCGGTTCACCTACCTGCTTCAGTCGATGGACACCGCCCCGACGTTCGATTTGGCCAAGGCGGCCGCTCAGGTGATGGAGAACCCGGTGTTCTATGTGCAGATGGCCCATGCCCGGGTGTGCTCAATCGACGCCCGGGCCCGAGCCGAGGGGGTGGTGCGCCAAAGCATCGGACAAGTGGACCTGGACATGCTGGTCCACGGGCGCGAGCTGGAGATTATGCGCCAGATCTCCACCTTGGGCGAGGTGATCGCGGCTGCGGCCGAAGAGCGGGCGCCCCACAAGGTAACCGCGTGGCTGAGGGACTTCGCCGCCGCGGTCCACAGCTTCTACCACGACTGCTACGTGGTGGGCCCCGGCATAGCCCCTGAGCTGACGCAAGCCCGCCTCGTGTTGATCGATGCCGCCCGGGTGGGACTGGCCGTCGGCCTCGGCACCCTGGGCGTGAGCGCGCCGGAGTCGATGTAGGGGTGTAGTGGTGTCCGCCTTGCCCCCGCACCTTTTGCCCGACAACGCATCGGTGGGCGACGACGGGCGTCTGTCCATCGCCGGGTGCGATGCACTTGAGCTGGCCGGGGAATTCGGCACGCCGCTGTTCGTCTACGACGAAGGCCACATGCGCGAGCGGTGCCGCCAAGCCCGGGCTGCGTTCGGCGGATCGGTGGCCTACGCCTCCAAGGCGTTCCTGTGCCTGGCCATGGCCCGCCTGGTTCACGAGGAGGGACTCGACCTCGACGTGGCCACCGGAGGGGAGCTGCATGTGGCCCGGGCCGCGGGTGTGCTCGGCAATCGCTTGGTGATGCACGGCAACAACAAGTCGGCCACCGAGCTCGCTGCCGCGCTCGAGGCCGGAGTGGGCCGCATCGTGGTGGACTCGTTCGACGAGCTCGACCGACTCGACGGGCTCCATGCCGCCACCGGCGCCCGCCCCAAAGTGCTGCTGCGGATCACCCCAGGGGTGGAGGCCCACACCCATGAGTACGTGACCACCGGGGTGGACGACACCAAGTTCGGATTCACCGCCTCCACCGGATTGGCCGCCGCCGCCATCCGCCGGGCCCAGGAGGCCGACTCGGTGGAGCTGGTGGGCTTGCACGCCCACATCGGCAGCCAGGTGTTCGATCTGCGCTCCTTCCAGCGGGCGGTGGAGGTGATCGCCGGCTTCGCCCAGCCCTACGCACTGCCCGAGCTGTCGCTGGGCGGCGGCTTGGGCGTGGCCTACGTGGAAGGGGAGTCGGCCCCCACCATCGCCGAGTGGGCGGCGGCCATCGGCGAGGCCTGCTCGTCGGCTGGCTTCACGGCCCCAGTCAGCGTGGAGCCGGGCCGGGCTTTGGTGGCGGCCGCGGCAGTCACCCTCTATGAAGTGGGCACGATCAAGGAACTTCCCGGCACTCGCACCTACGTGTCAGTGGACGGGGGGATGAGCGACAACCCTCGCCCCGTGCTCTACGACAGCGGCTACGAGACGTTTCTTCCCCGGGCCGCCGACCGCGACCGCGACAAAACCGTGCGGGTGGTGGGCAAGCACTGCGAATCGGGCGACCTGTTGGTGCGAGAAGGCCGGGTGCCCAGCGACATCGCGGTGGGCGACATCCTGGCCACCCCGGTGACCGGCGCCTACGGCCACTCCATGGGATCCAACTACAACAAGGTCCTCCGCCCCGCCGTGGTGTTCGCCCGCAACGGCGACGCCCGCCTAGTCGTCAACCGCGAGACCCACGAAGACCTCCTCCGCAACGACGTCTGAAGCTAGGCCCATCGGCACAAGCTGCACATCGGCAACACCCTCGCTGGTCTGCCATTTCCGAATCAGCTCCAAGAGTTGCGCGGGGGTATCAGCGACCGCCATGAAGTCACCGTCGTCTTCGCACCACCAGTCGGCACCCTCTTCAGGGTTGAAGAAGACCCTCACTTCCCTCATCGGGAGTTCCTCGCTTTCGGGGGAGTTGATGTTGCTCACAATATCCTCCTGATCTCGCCCTCGGTCAGCTTCGCCTTGTTGACCAGTAGATGTTTGACCTGTTCAGGTCCAACAGTCACCCCCTTGTGAAATAAGAAGGTGACAGTTCTACCGTCTGGATGCCGCAATCGTTGGTGGGATCCTCTCTTCCGCTTCGTGCTTGCAGAATCGAACCCGGCTTTGTGCAGCATCGACCGCAATTCCTCGGCCTTCACTGATCGAAAACGAATAGGTGGTGGTATCAGGATCTCTCGTAGTGGGCGATCTGGATGATGGTGGGTTGGCCGTTTTGGATGAGGTAGCCGCGGCCGGGGAGTGATGGGAGAGCGGGGCGGGTGGGGAGTTGGATGGTGAACAGGTCACCGTCGAGGGGGGTGGGCTGGAGGAGGACTCCGGTGCGGGAGAAGCGGATCTCGGCGGTCCAATGGCCGTAGGCGGTGCGGAGGCGGTCGGCTCGACCGGCGGCCGCGATATGCAGGCCAGGGCGGCCATCGGTGGCCAGCGCTTTCAGGTCGCCATCTGGGTCGGCCGCCGTCTCGGCGTCGTCGATCAGAACCAGAGTTGGGGGATCGGCTGCTGCCGCCGCGGAGAGGAGATCATCGAGATTTCTGGCCGACATGTGAATGTCGGGGTAGTCGGCTAGCGGTGACCCCGGTTGGGCCAGAGCGGCAATCCGCCCTCCGCCCGCGGCGGCCACCGATGCCAGCAGCAGGAGCGCAGCGGACCGGCCCGAGCGAGGCGGCCCCAGGATGAGGGCGTGCTCGCCGGGGTAAAGGGTGAAGCCGGCGGGAGCCAGGGTGTCATCGCTCAACCCCAGGGGCAGATACCAAGGAGAACCGCTCAAGCGGGCCTGGTCCAGCCGAGCAGGATCGACCACCGCGGGCAGGCTCAGCACCAGCGGCGGGCCACCGGCTGTGGGGTGGGCGGCGGCGATGGCAGCTACCGCGGCGGCCAGTCCGCCATCGGGAATCGCCACTTGGATCTCCAGACCTGACGGGATGGCGAACCCCCGCCCGGGAGACAGGGCGGCCGGATCCTCGACAGCTACGCCCCACTGGCGGTACAACGCGGGGTCGCCCACGCGGAACACGAAGGTTTGGGGGGTGGCGGCCTGGATGGACCGGCTCGCCTTGGACAATTGGTCGACGGCAGCGGCCAGGAACACTCCGACTGTCGGACCCTCGGCCCACAACCGCTCCAACGACGCCAGCAGGGCATGGTCGGCCACGGTGTCCAGGCTCTTGGTCAGTCCGCCCCAGTTGTCGATCAGGGCCACCACCATCGGCGGAGGCTCCGCACTTGTCTCAGTCCGGCCCCGGCCCAACCGCTGGTCGAGCTCGTCTTCTAGCCGGCGGATGAGCCTCCGGATGCGATCGCGTTCGTCTGGTCCCACCACCGCCCCACAGTGGGGCAGTCCCTCCAAGCAGGTTAGCTGTCCCGAGCCCGAGTCGATGGCATAGAGGTGGCACTCGGCGGGCGGGTGGCGAGCAGCCAGGGCAGCGGCCAGCGATCCCAGAGCTGTGGATGTGCCGCTGCCCGGATTGCCTGCGAAAAGGGCATTGCCCTGGCCGGGTTTCCACATCAGGGGGTACTGGCACTGCTGGTTCGGGTCGTCGGCCAAGGCGAAGGGCACGCCGGCGCCGTCATGGGGGATGACGGGCGTCAACTCGTCGAGCGAGACCGTCGAAGGCAGCGGGTCGGGCCAGGGTCGACGGGGTGAGATGCCGTCTGAGCAGCCCCAAGCCATGTTCACCGCCGCGGCCAGCCGGGCCAGGTCGCTGATGGCATCGCCATCGGGAGCCGAATCGGTATGGGACAAGGGGATGCCATCGGGGGCGGGGATGACTCTGGACCCCCCCTTGGCGGCGGTGACCCCGGTGACCAGGGCAGATTGGAACTCCACCAACTCGCCGGGACCGAAGCGGGCGATGGCCCTGCCAGGCCGGTTCCGGGCTATGGCCGCGGCCTCGGGGCTGTCGAGCACGTCGACAGAGTCGGCAGCATCCAAAACCCGCAAGGCGATCCGCAGCGCAGTATTGGTGCGGATATTGGCGCTGACCGCCCCTGCGGGCCGCTGGGTAGCCAGCACGAGGTGCATGCCCAGGCTGCGCCCCCGCTGCGCCACGTTCACCAGCGAGTCGATGAAGCCGGGCAGTTCCGCTGCTAAGGCAGCGAATTCGTCGATGATCACCACCAGCCGGGGCAGAGGCGGCCAAGGCTGGCCCGTCTCCGTCTTGGCTCGGGACCGATAGTGGGCCAGGTCGGTGGCCCCCCGGTCTCGGAGCACTTGCTCGCGGTGGCGGAGCTCCGCCTCCAGGCAGCGCAGGGCTCGCTCGGCCAAACGACCGTCAAGATCAGTCACCAGCCCCACCACATGGGGAAAGGATGCGCACTCGTCGAAAGCGCTGCCACCCTTGTAGTCCACAAGGACGAAGTTGACCTGCTCTGGGGAGTAGGTGGCGGCCAGAGAGGCCACCATCGAGCGCAAGAGCTCGCTCTTGCCCGATCCGGTGGTTCCGCCGATCAGGGCGTGAGGCCCGTCGGCGGCAAAGTCGGCCACCACGGGACCATGCCCGTCGGCGCCGAGGGGGGCGGCCAGGCTGTCGGTGTGCTCGCTGCGACGCCAGCGCTCCATGACCGGTTCAGACAAATTCGTTGATGCCGCCGCATCGTCGCTGCCCACAAGTTCGAGCAGATCCACAAGCGAGGTGTGATCGGGAATGGCGGAGTCGGCGCCGCACTGCTCAGGATCCTCGAAACGGGCCAGGCATCGGGCGGTGTCGCGGGCCAGCCTCAAGCTCATCCCGGTGGCCAGCACCGAGGAGTGTCCATGGGCTGACTGGGCCACATCCACAACGCCTGAGTTGTCGCGGACCTCGACGACCGCAGTGGCAGCGGCGGGGAGTCGGTCGATGCTGGAAGCCAGCACGATGGCTGAGACCGGCCCGTTGAGCTGCTGGAAGAGGGAACGCACCGGAGCGGCTCGGCCGGTGGCCAGATTCTCTCCGTCGGCCAGCACCAAAAGCTGCGGCCCGTGGCTGGCGCCCTGCCGGTTGCAAACTTCGACGAGCTCGGATGACATCGCCGCGGCGGCCGAGCGGCTGCCGGCAATCAGGCGGGGGCTGCCGATGGAGGGGTGGGCGGTATGGGGCAGCCACGCGGTCCACAACCAGGCCGGGAGCGTCACCTCGTCGGCAGCCACCAGCACCGAGAGATCAGCAGGACCATGCCAGGCGGTTGCCTGGATGAGGAGCGCTCGGGCAATGGTGGTGGTCACCGCCCGGGGCCCCACCAGGCCGAGCAATCGGCCGGCTCCCAGGTCAACGGCGATGGGAACGTCGGGCAGCGGGCCGAGCTGTTTGAGCGTTGCGGCCACCCCATCGGCGATCGGCGATCCATCGGCCGCCAACTCGGGATCAAAAGAGGGGGAGCCATGAGCGATCACCAACGACATGAAATCCTCATCGGACGGCCTGCGCTCCCACAGCCTCACGCTGGGCTGGCGGATCCGCCTGACCGCTTCGGCGAGATGGGGATGCCTCATGCGAAGACGGGCGACCTCCGCCGCGTGAGCTGCTTGGGCCTCGGCTTGAAAGCCGGCCAGCGACGCTTGGGCCCTTCGCTGGGAGCGCCGACGCTCGGAACGATTGCGGCGGCGGCTGTCAATCCAATTCGCCCCCATCATCAAGGGGCTGAGCAGGGCGAACACCGCCATATAAGGGCTGTAGAGCACGGCCAGCAGCAATCCGACCAGCAGCGGGCTGACCAGAGCGGCCCAGCCGAACACCGCCAGCCTGGGCGATTTGACCGGTTCCACCGACGGCGCAACCAGGGGACCGGGCTGATCGGGCAGCGCCGTTCGGGGAGGGCGGTTGAAGGAAATGCGGCCTGAGGCAGTGCGCCCCAAGACAGCGGCCAATCGATTGGGCCGATCGTCGGGAGACTCCGTCACCTGGACCAAGGCGTTGCCCAGCCTGAACGGCTTGGATTCCTCTTCGGTCTCCGGCAGATCTTCTCCCCGCTGAACGAGAACCCGCCGATCTTGACGGTCGAGTCGGGCATGGACGGGCCGCAGCCCGACGCCGGGCAGGGTCGCGTCGGCTTCGGGAGACCGGCCCACCGTCAAACCCTCCGGTGCAACGGGAAATCGCTCTCCCGCGCACAACCCGCCGATCACTTCCATCGTCCATCCCGGCTGGTCGGGTTCTCGGCCCGGGCGCACTCCCACTCGGACGCCGTCCACGATCCCCGCTTCGTCGAGGCTGCTGGCAGCACCAACCCACTGGTCGCCTACCCACAGCCCGGAGATCGGCTCGTTCAAGCCCAGGGACGCAGCCAGTTCCCCAACTGTGGCGATCGGCGAGCCCGACACGCATACCTCTTGACTTCCCTCTGGTCCATCAAATAACAGGCGCACGAGTCGAGCATTGCGAAAGCGGCGCGGATTGCGAGGACAGCAGGAATTGCGAAAGCGGCGCGGATTGCGAGGACAGCAGGAATTGCGAAAGCGGCGCGGGCGGCCCCAGCTTGGCCACGGGCAACTCCCTCAGATCGAGTCGAGGGCAGCGACGGTGTTCTGGCGCTCGAGGCCGATCGCTGTGGCCAGCTCGACGAGTGCCTCCTGCAACTGGCCCAGCGAAGGAGACCAGTGCTCATGCCATGCGCCCCGGAACCGCTCGGAGCGGCTGCCCGTCCAAGTGGTTCCCTCCAAGGTGGCGGTAAGGCGGGTTCGGAGGTCTTCCACTTGCCCGGCAAAAGCGGTGAACTGCTGCTGGAGATGGTCCATCTCCTCGGTATTCATGGTCAGGACAGACACAACGAGGCCTTTCGTTCGGCTGATCCCTCTGACAGATCAAGCTGACACCTTGATAGCCCCTGTGAATGTATATTGCAAGATATTTATTGAAAATAATGAGTATATATTTGCAGTTCTCGCGCTTCCTCTTGTCTGACGGCCTCGGCCGCCACTTCGACCCGGGCAGCATCGGCGCGGAGTTCGTCGGCTCGGACTTGAAGACGGTGAGCCGTGTGCTCGATTTCGTAGCGCAGCCGCACCAGGTGGGCCCGTTGGTGGTGGAGCCGCAGGCGGCTGGCATCAGCGGCCGCAGACTGCCATGCCTGAGGGGTGTGGAGGGCGACCAGGCCGTCGAGGACATTGTCGAGTCCATACCAGACTCGGTCGACATCAGCTCGAACCTGCTCGCATTCCGCGGCCTGCTGGCGCAGATCGGCCGCCAAGGAGAATAGTTCGCATGACATCATTAAATATTTAAACTACACGACATTTATGGAACAGCAATAATGTTTCCGCTATGGAAGAAATGTTGTCAATCGAGCCAGGCCCAGCCGGTACGGTAGATGAGGTGAGCGACCCTTCCCGAGCGCGAATCGGCCTGGTGAGGCTATGAGCGCTTCCTCCCGAGCGCGAATCGGTGTAGGCGTTTTGGGCTGTGGAAATGTGGGGTCGGCGTTGATCGGGTTGCTTGAGGAGCAGCGGACGGTGATCGCCGAACGCACCGGCCTGGATTTGGACGTGGCAAGGGTGGCGGTTCGCAGCGCGTCCCGCGACCGCAACGTGACTCTGGCCGACGGGGTGCTCACCACCGACCCGGCCTCGGTGGTCAACGACCCCGGGGTGGATGTGGTGGTGGAGCTGATCGGGGGGATCGAACCGGCCCGCGAGCTGTTGTCGAGCGCGTTGAAGCTGGGCAAACCGGTGGTCACCGCCAACAAGGATCTTCTGGCCAATTACGGCGCCGAGTTGTACACCGCCGCCGATGCCGCCGGGGTGGACCTGCTGTTCGAGGCCGCGGTCGGCGGAGGGATTCCCCTCATCCGCTCGCTGCGGGAGTCTCTGGCCGCCGAGCCGGTCCGCCGGGTGATGGGCATCGTCAACGGCACCACCAATTACATCTTGAGCCAGATGACCGAGCACGGCACCGGCTACCACGACGCCCTGGCCGAGGCGCAGTCGCTGGGTTACGCCGAGCGTGATCCCACCGCCGATGTGGAGGGGTTCGACGCCGCGGCCAAAGCCTCCATCATCGCCACGGTGGCCTTCGGGGCCCGGGTGCTGGCAGGCAGCGTCTACCGCGAGGGCATCTCCGGCATCGGCCCCGCCGACATCGCCCACGCCCGAAGGCTGGGCTATGTGGTCAAGCTGCTGGCCATTGCCGAGCAGGTGGGACCTGTGGAGGGCAAGCCCGAACTGGCCGTGCGGGTCCACCCGGCGATGGTGCCGGGCGACCATCCGCTGGCCTCGGTGCGGGACTCCTTCAATGCGGTGTTCGTGGAGGGCGATGCGGTCGGGGAGCTGATGTTGTACGGCCGGGGCGCCGGAGGGCGGCCCACCGCCAGCGCCGTACTGGGCGACCTCATCGACGCGGCCGGCAACCGCCGCCGAGGCACATGCACCCCGATCGGCGCATTCGGGGAGCCGGTGGTCTGCCCCATCGACGATCTGGAGTCGGAGTACTACATAAACATGGAGGTGCTCGACCAGCCTGGCGTTCTGGCCGCGGTGGCAGGGGTGTTCGGGCGCCACGGAGTGAGCATTCGCTCGATGGAGCAGGAGGGACTGGGCGAACAGGCCCGCCTGGTGTTCATCACCCACGAGGCGACCGAGCGGCATGTGCAGGCCACCCTTGGCGATCTCCGGGAATTGGAGGCAGTGCGGGGAATGCCCGCTTTGCTGCGGGTGGTCAGCCAGGGCTCATGAAGTACATCAGCACTCGAGGCCAAGCCCCGGTTCTCGGCTTCGGGGATGTCCTGTTGGCCGGTCTGGCTGCCGATGGAGGTCTCTACGTGCCCGACCGCTGGCCGGTCTTGTCGGCCGAGGCGCTGAGCGGTCAACCCGGCCGGGGCGACTACGCCGATCTGGCCGCCGAGGTGATGTGGCCGTTCGTGGACGGCGCCTATACCCGGGGCCGGTTCGATGAGTTGGTGCAGGATGCCTACACCGGGTTCGGCCACCCCGATGTCGTGCCGATGGTGGAGCTGGGCGACGGACTATGGCTGATGGAGCTGTTCCACGGCCCGACGTTCGCCTTCAAAGACGTCGCCCTTCAGCTCGTGGGGCGCCTGTTCGACGAGGAGCTGGCCCGGAGAGGCGAGCGGGTGACCATCGTGGGCGCCACCTCGGGTGACACCGGATCGGCGGCCATCGAGGCGGTGAGCGACCGGGAGAACATCCAGATCGTGATCCTGCACCCCTATGGCCGGGTCTCTGATATCCAACGGCGGCAGATGACCACGGTGGACAGCGCCAACGTCCACAACGTGGCCATCGAGGGGACGTTCGACGACTGCCAAGACTTGGTGAAGGCCATGTTCGCCGACCCCGCGTTTCGGGCCGACCATCACCTGTCGGCGGTCAATTCCATCAACTGGGCCCGGGTCATGGCCCAAACCGTGTACTACGTGGCCGCCGCCACCCGGTTCGACCAGAAGGCGGTGTCGTTCTCGGTGCCCACCGGCAACTTCGGCAACGTGCTGGCCGGCCACGTCGCCCGCCAGATGGGCTTGGCCGTGAACCGGCTCATCGTGGCCAGCAACCGCAACGACATCTTGACCCAGTTCTTCACCACCGGCTCGATGGCCGTCTCCGAAGTGCATCCGACGCTGTCGCCGAGCATGGACATCCAGGTGTCGTCCAACCTCGAGCGGTTGCTGTTCGAGCTGCTGGACAGAGACGGGCGCCGAACCGCCGAGCTGCTGGATGGCTTTCGGGCCACCGGAAGGATGCAGATCGACCACAGATTGGCGACCCAGATAAAGCGCGGCTGGTCGGGGCTGAAGGCGGACGATGCCGAGACCACCGCCACCATCGCCGACGTCTACGGCGAGACCGGCATGATCATCGACCCCCACACCGCGGTGGGCTTGGCCGCGGCCCGCCGCAGCCGTGGGGAATTGGAGGGTCCGGTGGTGGCGATGGCCACCGCCCACCCGGCCAAGTTCGGCGACGCAGTGGAGGCGGCCATCGGAAAGCGGCCGCCGATGCCGCCAGCCCTAGCTGAGGCGGTCAGGCGCCCCGAGCACTGCGTGCGCCTGCCCGGCGACCTCGTTGCCGTGAAAGCCCATGTTGCCCGGTGCTCGGCTGTTTCCTCTGCGTGAGCGCAGTCTGCGGGAAAGGAAATGACTGCTCGCGGCTCAGGCCTCTGGATAGCAGCGGCCAAACGATGATCTGGCAGAATCGGGCATCGTGAAGTACGTGGTGTGCATCCCCGACGGCTGCGCCGATCTGCCGGTACCCGAGCTCGACGGCGCCACACCGTTGGAGGCGGCCCACACTCCGGTTCTCGACGCCCTGGCCGCCCGAGGGCGGGTGGGATTGGCCGAGGTCATCCCCCCGGGCCTGCCGGCGGGCAGCGATGTGGGGAACATGTCCATTTTCGGCTACGACCCCGCCATGTACCACACAGGACGCTCACCCATAGAGGCGGCGGCGCTGGGCCTCACCCTCGCCCCCGATCAGGTGGCCTTTCGCTGCAACCTGGTCACGGTCACCGACGACGGGATCATGGCCGATTTCTCCGGCGGGCACCCCGACTCGGCCCAAGCCGCCGAGGTGATCGCCGCTTTGGACCGCGAACTGGGCGGCGAAGTGAGCTTTCACGCCGGGGTCCAGTACCGCCACACCATGATCGCCCCGGCCGATTGGGCCGATGCCGAGTGTACGCCGCCCCACGAGCTCTCCGATCAGCCTGTGGTGGGGCCTGTGGGGCCGGCCGGCCCCAAGCTGGCTGCCCTGGAAGAGGCCTCCAGAGCGGTGGTAGGCGAATTCGGGCTCGGGGCGAATCGGATCTGGCTGTGGGGCCAGGGCTTCCAGCCCGAGATGCCCTCCTTCCGGGAGATGCACGGGGTGGACGCCGGAATGGTCAGCGCCGTCGACTTGGTGCGGGGCATCGGGGCATTGACCGGCATGGAAGTGGTCGACGTGGTTGGGGCTACCGCCTGGTACGACACGAATTATGAGGGCAAGCGGGATGCAGCTCTGGCCGGGCTGGCCGCGGGCGCCGATCTGTACGCCATCCATGTGGAGGCCAGCGACGAGGCCGGGCACGAGGGCAATGTGGCCGAGAAGGTCAGGTGCCTGGAGAACTGGGATCGGCGCATCCTGGCCGGTTTGGTGAAGGGCCTCGACGAGATGGGCTCCTGGCGCCTGCTGCTGCTGCCCGACCACGCCACGCCGCTGACCACGCGGCGCCACACGGCCGACCCGGTTCCCTATCTGCTGGTGGACTCGGAGGAAGACGGTCCCGGCGGGGTCTACACCGAGCAGGGGGCGGCTTCGGCCGAGGTGGTTCCCGGCCACAGCCTGATGGCCAAGCTGCTTTCGTAGCCCGGAATGTTGCCAGTGATGGCAAATTGGGGTATTCTTCCCGAAGGACTGCAACATCGGTTGCAGTCCTTCGGGAAGCTCTCTGATCGCTCGGCCGATTCCGACATCGTTTTGTCAGCGTCCCCGTGGTGAATGGCTGCCCGAATTCGTCGCCCGCACTTGCGGGCGACGCGCCGAATATGACGAAGCGCAGCCGCATTTGCGGCCCTTCAAGGGAGAAACGTGAGCGTAGAGACCACTGAGCTCTCTCGGTCGAAACTTCAGCGCAAAGACCGAGCGCAGCTTCAGATCATCGCAAGAGCCATGGGCGGGCGCCCCGAGGCCAAAGCCCGCAAAGCCGAGATTGTCGACATGATCCTCGATCTAGCCGGCATCGACGCCGATGGCGTCGGCCAGACCGCAGCCGATGCAGCCGGGAACGGCGCCGCCCCCGTTCAGACGGAGTCCACCGAGGATTCCAAGCACGAGCAGCACGAGCAGAGTGAAGAGGTCGCTCCCGAGGACGAGGCGCCCGACGCCCAGCAGGACGACGCTTCCGAAGCGCGCCAAGATTCGCCGGCCGAGGAAGCGGGCGAGGAAGAGAAGACCGACCGCAGCCGCTCCGACCGAGACGGCGATGATCGCGGCGACGAGGACCGCTCCCGACAGAACCGCGATCGCCAAGACCGGCCTCGACAAGACCGGGATCGCCAGGATCGCCATCGACAAGACCGCGACCGCCAGGACAGCTCCCGCCAAGAGGGGGATCGCCAAAACCGACCCCGCCAAGACCGCGACCGCCAAGACCGACCCCGCCCCCAGGATGACCAGCCCGAGATCGGCAACCGCCGGCGCCGGCGCCGGGGCCGCAACGACCGGGACCGCCCGGAGGAGCCCTGGGAGGGCGACCCCATAGCCATCTCCGGCTATCTCGATCTGAGGGATGACGGCTACGGCTTCTTGCGGATCAAGGGCTTCCATCCCAGCAAGGAAGACGCCTACGTGTCGGTCAAACAGGTCCGCCAGTTCGGGATGCGCAAGGGCGACTACATCACCGGCGGCTGCCGGCCCGCCACCCGCAACGAGAAGAACCCGGCCATCCTGCACATAGACACCGTCAACGGACAACCGCCCGAATCGGTCAAGCAGCGCCCCAAGTTCGAGGATCTCACCCCGCTGTTCCCCGATGAGAACCTGCGGCTCGAGCGTGTCGACGACCCGTCCAACATGACCTGCCGCATCATCGACCTCCTGTCGCCCATCGGCAAGGGCCAGCGCGGCCTGATCGTGTCGCCCCCCAAGGCAGGCAAGACGACGATCATGAAGGAGATCGTCCGGTCTATCGAGCTCAACAACCCCGAGGTACACCTGCTGGTGCTGCTGGTGGACGAACGGCCCGAGGAAGTCACCGACATGCGGCGCTGGCTGCTGCGAGGCGAGGTGGCCGCATCCACCTTCGACCGCCCGGCCGACGAGCACACCAATGTGGCGGAAATGACCATCGAGCGGGCCAAGCGCATGGTGGAGCGAGGCGAGGACGTGGTGATCATGCTCGACGGCATCACCCGGCTGTCGAGGGCCTACAACCTGGCCGCGCCGGCCACCGGTCGCATCATGTCGGGCGGCATCGACACCGGCGCCCTGTACCCCCCCAAGAAGTTCTTCGGAGCGGCCCGCAACGTGGAGGAGGGCGGCTCGCTCACCATCCTGGCCACCGCGCTGGTGGAGACCGGATCCCGAATGGACGAGGTGATCTTCGAGGAGTTCAAGGGCACCGGCAACATGGAACTGCGCCTCGACCGGCACATTGCCGAGCGGCGCATCTACCCGGCCATCAACGTCGACGCCTCATCCACCCGCCACGAGGAGCTGCTGTTCGAGCGCCGCCAGCTTCAACAGGTGTGGAAGCTGCGCCGGGTACTCAACGGCCTCTCCAGCGACGGCAACGGGGGCGGGGCGGCCGGCTTGGAGCTGTTGATGGACCGCCTGCGGACATTCCCCAACAACGCCGCTTTCCTGGAGGAAGTGGCAAAGGGCCCCGCCGGGGTGTGAGGCTAGGAGCAGCATGAAGCCCGATATCCATCCCGACTACCGCTTGGTGGTGTTCCAGGACACCTCCGCGGGCACATCGTTTCTCACCCGATCCACCATCGACACCGCCGAGACGGTGGTGTGGGAGGACGGCAACGAGTACCCCCTGGCCAAGGTGGGGATCTCCAGCGCCAGCCACCCGTTCTTCACCGGCCAGATGACCATTGTGGACACCGCCGGACGGGTGGAGCGTTTCGAGCGCCGCTACGGCCAGCGCAAGCGCTCGTCCAAATAGAGCTTCGCCGCGCCTCCCTGCCTTTTCTGTTCCCGCTCTCAACCCTTCCCAGCGGTAACTTGAACCCATGGAGGAGAACTCTGCCTATGAGGGGATAGAAGCGGAGTTCGACGCGCTCGAAGAGCGGTTGGCCGACCCGGAGCTGCTGGCCGACCGGGACGCCTATGCGGCCGCGGCCCGACGATACAAGGAGCTCGAGGCCAAGGCTGCTCGCATTCGAGAAGTGCGGCGCCATCGGGAGGATATAGAGGCCGCCACCGAGATGCTGGCTGAGGCCGACGCCGATGAGCGGGAATTGCTGGAAGCGGAGATCGAGGCAGCGACCGCCGCCGCCGATGGGCTGGAGGTCGAGCTGGCCGAATTGATGGCGCCGAGAGACCCCAACGACGGCAAGAACGTGATTGTGGAGATCAAGGGCGCCGAGGGGGGGGAGGAGGCCAACCTGTTCGCCCGCGACCTGTTCGCCATGTACCAGGCCTTCGCCGGGCAGCATCGCTGGAAGCTGGAGATGATGGGCGCCCAGAACTCCGACATGGGGGGCTACACCGACGTGGTGTTCATGCTCCGGGGCGACGACGTGTGGCGCAAGATGAAGTACGAGGGCGGTCCCCACCGGGTGCAGCGGGTGCCGGCAACCGAGTCGCAGGGCCGGGTACACACGTCGTCGGCCACCGTGTCGGTGCTGCCCGAAGCCGAGGAGGTGGAGGTGCAAATCGACGAGAAAGACCTCCAAGTCGACGTCTACCGGTCGTCGGGGCCGGGGGGACAGTCGGTCAACACCACCGACTCGGCGGTCCGCATCACCCACAAGCCCACCGGGCTGGTGGTGTCGATGCAGGACGAGAAAAGCCAGCTCCAGAACCGCAACAAGGCGATGGCCGTTCTGCGGGCCCGCCTGCTCCAAGCCGAGCAGCAGCGCCGCCAAGACGAGCTCTCCGAGCAGCGCCGGGGCCAGGTGGGCGGCGGAGGCCGGTCGGAGAAGATCCGCACCTACAATTTCAAGGAGAACCGGATCTCCGACCACCGCATCGGGTTGACCCTGTACAAGCTCGACCGAATCCTGGCCGGAGACTTGGACGAGGTTGTCGACGCCCTGGCCGAAGCGGAGCGCCAAGAGAACTTGGCCGGGCCGTGAGTTCGTCCGCCCCTGGAGTCGTCTGGGGCGATGTGGTCGAAGGGGTGGTCCGGCGCCTGGGCGACGCAGGGGTGGCAGATGCCAAGGGGCAGGCCCGCCGACTGGTGGAGCAAGCTTCGGGGTACGAGGGCGGTGAGTACCTTGTCGGTCTGACCAAAGCGCCGGCCCAGCGCCAGATGGCCTACCTCGACTCGATGCTGGCCCGCCTGCTGGCGGGAGAGCCGTTGCAGTATGTGCTGGGCCGCTGGGGGTTTCGGGGCTTGGATCTGATGGTGGGCCCCGACGTGCTGATTCCCCGTCCCGAGACCGAGATCTTGGCCGGTTTGGCCATTGAGGAGCTGATCCTCCGCCACCCGTCCGGCGCCCTGGCCGTGGACCTCGGCACGGGCAGCGGCGCGGTGGGTTTGGCGATGGCGGCGGAGTGCGAGGAGGCCCGAGTGGTGCTGACCGACGTGTCGTCCGAGGCGCTGGCCGTGGCCCGGGCCAACCTGGCCGGGCTGGGTCAGGCCGCAGTGCGAGTATCGGCCTTCCAAGGCTCTTGGTACGAAGCGCTGCCCGGGTGGATGGCCGGGACGGTGGACGTGGTGGTGAGCAATCCGCCATACGTGCGCGACGACGAGACGCTGCCCTCGGAGGTGGCCGACTGGGAGCCGAGGATGGCCCTGCGGGGCGGCCCCGACGGGCTGGACGCCGCTCGAGAGATTCTGGCTGATGCCCCCCGCTGGCTGAGCCCCGGGGGCTCGGTGCTCTTGGAGCTGTC
Organism: bacterium; assembly: GCA_028819295.1. GTDB lineage: Bacteria > Actinomycetota > Acidimicrobiia > Acidimicrobiales > Bin134 > Poriferisocius. The sequence goes on from JAPPMA010000084.1 coordinate 23,518, forward strand.
GCCTCACCAGATGGACGCCGCCGCGGCAATCTCCCGGGAGAGCGGGCTGGTTGTCGAGGGTATCCACTCCGATTTGGCCGGTCGTGAGCGAGTGCTGAAGTGTCGAGGCCAATGAGCAGGGGCGGTCGTGAGCGAGTGCTGAAGTGTCGAGGGCAATGAGCACGGGCGGTCCAGCCGAGCTGGTGGGGATGGCCGCAACCGAGCTGCGCTCCGGCCGGGCGGTGATCATCCCCACCGACACGGTGTACGGGCTGGCCGCGCTGCCCGAGAACGTGGAACTGCTGTTCGAGCTCAAACAGCGTCCCCCCGACAAGGCAGTGGCCATCCTGGTGGCCCGGCCCGCCGACGCCGAGCAGATGTTCGACCCGCTTCCTGCGACCCGCCGGCTCATGGAGGAGTGCTGGCCGGGAGCGCTCACCATCGTCCAAGACGGCTGTGGCGTGCGTTGTCCCGACCACCCGCTGGTGCAGGCTCTGGCCGCCGCAGTCGGTCCCATCGCCACTACCAGCGCGAACCTGAGCGGTCAGCCCACCCCTCACACCGCGGCGGAGGCGGCAGCCGCATTTCCCGCCGTGCAGATGGTCATCGATGGCGGGCGGCTCCAGGCGCCCGCGTCCACTGTCGTCGAGGTGAGCGAAGACGGGCTCAACATCCTCCGCCAGGGAGCCGTGGATGTGGGGGTGATTCTGGAATGAACCGCCCCGAGAGCCCCGCCTCCCGAGGTCGCAAGACCAACTTGGCCCTGCTCATCACGCTGTCCTTGGCCTGGATCACCGGAGGCGCATCTTTCCTCCTCGGCAGCTCCTCCACCGCGTGGCTGGTGACCTTGCACGGTGTGCTCGGCTTTGTGGTGCTCGTGCTGGCTCGCCCCAAGAGCCCGGTTGTGCAGCGCGGCCTCAGTCGCCATCGGCCCAATCGCTTTGCCTCCATTGCACTGGCCACGGTTGTCACCGGTGCGCTGATCACCGGGCTGGTTCACACGCTCAATGTCTGGGCCCCCTTCGGAGTGTGGTCGCCCATCGGCCTCCACGTGGTCTTCGCCATCGCGGCTGTGCCCCTGGTGGCGCTGCACGTCGTGACCCGTCCCCAGAGGATCCGCCCGGTCGACCTCTCACGGCGCACATGGCTTCAAGTGCTGGGAGTGGCGGGGCTCGCGTTGGGATTTCGCGCAGCATTCGACCGATGGGTGGCCTCCGACCGGCGCTTCACCGGTTCGCACGAGGTGGGGTCGGGAGAACCCCGGCAAATGCCGGTGGTGCAGTGGTTCAACGACTCGCCTCCGAGAATCGACCCCGACGACTGGGTGCTCCGCCTGCGGGGGGCGGTGGAGCGAGACGTGGACTACAAGGAGCTTCGCGGCCACACCCTCACCTTGGAGGCCACGCTGGACTGCACCAACGGCTGGTACAGCACGCAGACATGGACCGGCGCCAACCTGGCCGACCTGCTCGGCCCGGGAATCTCGGGCCGCAGCCTGGAGGTGCGCTCGGCCACTGGCTACCGCCGCCGGTTTCCCCTCAGCGATGTGCACAAGATGATGCTGGCCCACGAACTGGGCGGGCAGCCGCTGTCGAGGGGGCACGGCGCCCCCGCTCGACTGGTGGCCCCGGGCCGGCGGGGTCTCTGGTGGGTGAAGTGGGTTGCGGAGATCAGAACCAGCGACCGCCCGTGGTGGTTGCAGTCTCCCATTTCGTTTACGTAGGGGCATCTGGAAACGAAAGATCGCAGCAAAGAGTCATCACCCAGCCCGCGGGCTGGGTAGATTGGCGCCTATGGCGCGAATCGCCGCAGGGGCCGACCACGCAGGGGTGCATCTGAAGGGCGTGCTGGTGGCTCATTTGCGGGAGTTGGGCCACGAGGTGGTGGACTGCGGCACCCACAGCGCCGACCGGGTGGACTATCCCGACTTCGGCGAGGCGGTGGCCCGCATGGTGGCCGCCGGAGAAGCTGAGCTGGGCTTGTGCGTGTGCGGCACCGGCATTGGGATCGCCATGGCGGCCAACAAGGTGCCCGGCGTGCGGGCGGCCACGGTGCATGACGTTACGTCGGCCCGGCTGACCCGTGAGCACAACGATGCCAACGTGGTCTGCCTGGGCGAGCGACTGATCGGCGCCGAGGCGGCCAGGGAAGCCCTCGACGCCTTCCTCAGCGCCTCTTACGAGGGGGGCCGGCATGCGCCTCGGGTGGCCAAGATCGACGCCCTTTTGCCCAGCGAGCGGTAGAGAATGACAGAAGGATCCCACGGGTATGGGTCGGCAAGTCGTAGATTTTGCCCAGCGAGCGGTAGAGAATGACAGAAGGGGTAGTCCATGATGTGGCCCGATAGCAGTACCGACCCGGTGTTCGCGATGATCGGCCGGGAGGTGGAGCGCCAGAACACCACCGTGCAGCTCATCGCCTCGGAGAACTTCGCCTCGCCCGCGGTGCTGAGCGCCACCGGGTCAGCGCTCACCAACAAGTACAGCGAGGGGTATCCCGGCCGCCGCTACTACGGCGGCAATATGGTTATCGACGAGGTGGAGTCGATTGCCCGGGAGCGGGCCGCTGCCCTGTTCGGGGCCGACCACGCCAACGTGCAGCCCCACTCGGGGGCCAACGCCAACGTGGGCGCCTACTTGGCCGTGCTGGAGGCGGGCGACACCGTGCTGGGCATGAGCCTTGACCACGGCGGCCACCTCACCCACGGCTCGCCGGTGAACATCAGCGGGCGCACCTACCGGTTCGTGGCCTACGGCGTGACCCCCAGCGATGAGCGCATCGACTACGACCAGATCCGAGACCTGGCCCTCGAGCACCGGCCCAAGCTCATCGTGGCCGGCGCTACCGCCTACCCCCGCATCATCGACCCGGCGCCGTTCCGGACCATTGCCGACGAGGTGGGCGCCCTGTTCATGTTCGACGCCGCCCACATTGCCGGGCTGATCGCCGGCGGCGCCCACCCCAACCCGGTTCCCCATTCCGACATCGTCACCTTCACCACCCACAAGACGCTGCGCGGCCCCCGAGGTGGCACCATCTTGTGTACGCAGGATCTGGCCCCGGCCATCGACAAGGCCCTGTTCCCAGGGCTCCAGGGCGGCCCCCTGGAGCATGTGATCGCGGCCAAGGCGGTGGCCTTCGGCGAGGCCTCCACCTCCGAATTCGCCGATTACGCGGCTCGCATCGTGCAGAACAGCGGGGCGCTGGTCAAAGGTCTCGCCGAGGAGGGTTTCCGTCTGGTGTCGGGTGGGAGCGACAACCACTTGCTCTTGGTTGATCTGCGGTCGTTCGACGGGGATCTCACTGGGAAGGTGGCCCAAGAGGTGCTCGACCGGGCCGGCATCACCCTCAACAAGAACACCGTGCCCGACGACCCCCGCTCACCGTTTGTGACCAGCGGGGTGCGTATCGGCACCCCGGCCACCACCACCCAGGGCATGGGACCGGAGGAGATGGATCAAATCGCAGAAATGATCGGCCGCACCCTGCGCCGGCGCGACGACGAGGGCGTGGTGGCAGAAGTCCGAGCTGAGGTGGCCGATCTCTGCGGGCGGTTCACGCCGTATTCGCTCGCTGGGTAGCCAGATGATGCCATGGCGCCCGGTGTCGACAGCTACCTCATAGTCTTTGCCGTAGCCGCGGGGGTGACGCTGGGGGCCACCCCGGTGATGCGCCTCGCCAGCGAGCGCTGGGGCCTCATGGTGGAGCCCGACGCCCGGCGCGTCCACGAGCAATCCACCGCGGTGCTCGGAGGCGTGGCCATGTTCGTCGGCTTTCTCGCGGCCATGGGCGTGGCCTGGATGCTGAGCGATTTCGACGTGGTGTTCGCCACGGCGTCGGAGCCGCTGGGCATTGTGATCGCCGCGCTGGTGATGATCGTCTTCGGCACCTACGACGACGTGCGGGAGATGTCGGCCCCGGCCAAGGTGGCCTCCATGGTGCTGGCCGGCAGCGTCTTGGCGTTTGCCGGGGTGACCGTGCTGAACCTGCGGCTGCCGGTGTTGGACGCACTGATCCTGTCTCAAGATCTGGCCTTTGTGGTCACAGTTCTGTGGTTGGTGGCCATCGTCAACGCCATCAACTTGATCGACGGCTTGGACGGCTTGGCCGCGGGCATTGTGGGCATCGCCGGGCTCACGTTCTTCGTGTACTCCATCAAGCTCACCGACGAAGAGGTGCTGCTGCCCAACAACATCGGGCCGCTGGTGGCCATCATCGCCAGCGGGGTGGCGGTGGGCTTTCTGCCCCAGAACTTCCACCGGGCCCGCATCTTCATGGGCGACGGCGGCGCGCTGTTTCTGGGCACGCTGCTGGCCGCCTCCACGGTGTCGGTGGGGGGGCGCAGCAGCGAGCCGTTCGCCGGGCAGACCTACTTCTTGTTCGCTCCCATGCTCATCCCGCTGATCATCCTGGCGGTGCCGGTGGTCGATGTGCTGTGGGCCGTGCTGCGGCGGACCCGGGCCCGCACCAGCATCGCCGCTCCCGACAAGGAGCACCTGCACCACCGCCTGATGAGCCTGGGCCACGGCCACCGCCGCAGCGTGCTGATTTTGTGGCTGTTCACCGCTCTCATGTCCACCCTGGTGCTGTATCCCACCTATGCCGGGGAGGGGGAGGTGATCATGGTGCCCGCCGCCGCGGTGCTGGTGCTGACGCTCTACACCGTTTTCCACCCCATTCTGCGCCGTCGCACGCCGTGATCGGCCCTCATCGGCTTGTCGGCCAGCCAGCCCGATGATTTGGCCCCGCAGCCTGGTACGCGAAACCATTTCGGCGAGGCCAATCCGCTCGCCATAGGGGCCAATTCGTGCCAACTGCAACGACGCAGCATCGCCAGCCACACAGCCGCCAGAGCGCGGGAGACGCCCTCTCCATCGCCTTCGAGCTGGTGGCCACCCCGGCCCTGTTCGCCTTCTTCGGCTGGCTCATTGACGGTGCGCTGGGAACCAAGCCGGTTTTCACATTGGCCTTGTGCTTGTTGACTGCGGTCTACGCCGGTTGGAAAGCGCTGCGGACCTACAGCGACCGCATGGAGGCTTACGACCGCAACCTGCCCAGCCGGCGTGCTGACTCTGGCACAGAGGCGACCGATGGCTGAGCGGTCGGCTGCGGTTGGTGAGGAGGCGCCCGAGCGAGCTCTGGCCCAAGACATTGTTCGCCGGGGAATGATCGGCGGGCCGGTGCTGGTCGGGGTGTGCGCCGGGGTGTGGGGGTTCGACGGATTGTGGTCAAGCGGCTACGCCCTGGGGCTGATCCTGATCAACTTCTGGCTGGCGGCCTCGCTCATCACCTGGTCGATGCGGATTTCACCCACCATGCTGATGGCCGGGGTGATGGGCGGGTACTTCATTCGCCTGGGCATTCTTACCGGGGCTTACTTCCTGGTGAGAAATACCGGCTGGTTTGAGGCCCTGCCGTTTGTCATCACGCTGGTCTTGGCCCATATTGTTCTGCTGGTTTGGGAGACCCGGTATGTCTCCATGTCCCTCGCCTATCCCGGCTTGAAGCCACAAGGAGCTGCTCAGTGAACGTGTTCGCCCTGGACTTTCCGCCGGTCTCGCATTTGTTTGTTTGGCCCGACTTCTTGTTCACCGACACGCCGGTGGCCCTCAACAAGACCGGGCTGATCTACATCGCCGCGCTGCTGCTGACCGCGGGGCTGTTCTGGGCGGCGGGCCGTCGGCGGACGCTGGTGCCCACCGGTACGCAAACGGTCGCCGAGGTCGGCATCGAGTTCGTTGAGAACAGCATCATCATGCAGACCATCGGCCCCGACGGCCGCAAGTATCTGCCCTTCTTGACCACGCTGTTCTTCTTCGTCTTCTTCAGCAACATCTT
>JAPPMA010000106.1 GCA_028819295.1 bacterium
CCATACTCCCAGTGTACGGCAAGGAGGCGCAACGCCGCGAGGGGCGTCGATGCCTGGCAGGACACGCGCGAATAAACCCAAGACACACCACTAGCCGCCTCAGAGGTTTGCTATCTCGTTCTCGATTCGGGATTCGATGTAGGACCGGGCGGTGGCCACGCGGGTGGGGAGGTGGGCAGAGGGGAAGAGGCCGTCGGAGGGCTTGTAGGTTTTGAGGAGCTGCTTGGCCACAGTGTCTTTGTGGACTTCGGTGGGACCGTCGACGATGCCCATGATCGGGGCGTACTGCCACATGGCCGTCAGGGGCATGTGGTTGGACACCCCGAGGGAGCCGTGGGCGTGCATGGCCCGATGCACAACGTCGATCAGCACTTTGGGGGTGGCCACCTTGACCCCGGCGATGTAGTGGCGGACCTTGGAGTAGTCGCCCTCTTTGTCGATCATCCAGGCGCAATGGAGCACTTGGAGTCGGAACTGCTGGATCTGGATCCAAGAGTCGGCGATCCAATGCTGGATGGACTGCTTCTCTCCGATGAGCGAGCCCTTCGTCTCGCGCGACAGCACCCGCTCGCACATCATGTCGAGGGCCTGCTGGGCCACGCCCACCGAGCGCATGGCGTGGTGGACCCGGCCGCCGCCGAGCCGGGTCTGGGCGATCTTGAATCCCGACCCCTCCTCGCCCAGCAGGTTCTCGGCCGGAACCCGCACGTCGTTGAACCTCAGGTAGGCATGATCTCCCCCATCTATCGGCTCGGTGCCGAGGCCCACATCGGCCACAACCTCTATGCCGGGGGTGTCGCTGGGCACCAGCATCATCGACGATCCCCGGTAAACCGGCACGTCGGGGTTGGTGATCACCATGGCGATCGTGAACTCCGAATAATTGAAGTTGGATGCGAACCACTTCTCGCCGTTGATCACCCACTCGTCGCCGTCGCGGTGGGCCCGGCAGGTGAAGTAGTTGGGATCGGACCCTGCCTGGGGCTCGGTCATGGCGTAGGTGGAGGAGATCTTGCCGTCGAGCAGCGGTTGGAGATACCGCTCCTTCTGCTCGTCGGTGCCGTAGTGGGCGACGATCTCGGCATTGCCGGAATCGGGGGCCTGGCAGCCGAACACAATCTGGGCCCACAGCACCCGTCCCAGAATCTCGTTCATCAGCGCCAGCTTCACCTGGCCGTAGCCAGCGCCGCCGAGGTGGGGTCCCACGTGGCAGGCCCACAGCCCCTGCTCTTTGACCTTCTCTTGGAGCGGGCGGATGAGGGCGTTGGCCGTCTCGTTGCTGCGGTCGAAGGGGTTCACTTCGGATTGGAAGTACAGGTCGATGGGCTCGATCTCGTTGGTTACGAAAGCGTCCATCCAGTCGAGCTTCTCTTGGAATTCGGGGTCTACAGAAAAGTCAATTGCCATGGGACTACCTTACCTTTGAGTCGGTGATTATGATAACTGCCCATGAAGTTCACAATGACCCCAGCAGAGACCTTGGCCGCCGCACGGGCCCCCGAGCCCGGAGACGAGGGCTACGACCCCTTCGAGGCCTTTGACGTAGGGCAGGGCGCTGAGGCGGTGGCCGACCCCTATCCGATCTTCACCGAGGTGTTGGCCGAGTGCCCTGTACACCACGGCAGCATGGAGGACTGGTTCGGCATCGAGTCGGTGAGCGATGTGATAGCCGCAGGGCGGCCGATTGCCAACATCTATTCCTACACCGGGGTGGAGTCGGTGCTGCGCGACGGCGAGACATTCTCCTCCTCGGGTTATGCGGAGTCGATGGGCGAGGTGATGGGGCACACCATCTTGGAGATGGACGAGCCCGAGCACGGGCAGTACCGGGCGCTGTTGCAGCATGCGTTCTCACGCCGGGAGATGGATCGCTGGGAGAACGACATAGTAAACCCGGTGGTAGACCACTACATCGACGCTTTCGCCGCTCGGGGCCGGGCCGACCTGGTGCCCGAGCTCATGTTCATGTTCCCGGTTCATGTGATCGCCATTGCGCTGGGGCTGCCGGAGGCCGACCTGCCGGTGTTCTACCGCAAGACGGTGGAGCTCATAAACATGGCCAAGGGGCCCGAGCGGGGTTACGTGGCCTCGAAGTGGCTGTACGACTATCTGGAGCCGGTGGTGAAAGAGCGCCGGGCCAACCCGCAAGACGACCTGTTCAGCATCCTGGTCAAAGCAGAGCTGGAGGACGGGAAGCGGCTGACCGACGACGAGATCATCGGCTTCGGCCGGCTGCTTTTGCCCACAGGCGCGGAGACCACCTACCGGGCGTCCAGCAACATGATGGTGGGGCTGCTTTCGAACCCCGACCAGTTTGAAGCCGTCCGGGCCGACCGCTCCCTGATAAACGCCGCAATCGAGGAGACCTTGCGGTGGGAGACCCCTTTGACCGGAATCACCAGGATGTGCATGACCGATTCCGAGGTGGAGGGCGAGGCGGTGGCTGCCGGTTCGTTCGTGGACGTAAGCCTGGGATCGGCCAACCACGACCCATCCCGGTGGGAATCCCCCGATCGCTTCGACATCTTCCGCCAAAAGAAGGTCAGCATGTCTTTCGGCGCCGGGCCGCATTTGTGCTTGGGCATAAACCTGGCCCGCATGGAGATGCGCGTGGTGCTGGAACGCCTGCTCGACCGCCTGCCTGGGCTGCGGTTCGATCCCGATGCCGAATCGCCGGAGATCGTCGGCCTCGGATTCCGCTCCCCCGCCTCACTCAATGTGATGTGGGACGTTTGAGCTGCCAGTGAGCCGCTAGAGCTTGGTGGTTTGGGCCAAGGCGGCGGCGTCGCGGGCCAAATCCAGCACGATCTGGCCGAAGCCCTCCAAGCGGGGGTTGTCGGCTTCGCCCGAGACGTGGCGGGCGTAGCCGCCCTCGAGCACTATGGCCAGCTTGAATCGGGCCAAGATCACGTAATAGTCGATCTCGTCCACATCGCGGCCCGACATGGCGGCGTAGCGCTCCAGCAGGTCGTGGGCAAAAGGCAGGCCCTCGTAGTCGACGTAGCCCACTGAGGGCCGGTCGGCCTCGCTTTCGGGCCAGTTCATTACCACCCAGGCCAGGTCTAGGAGAGGGTCGCCCACCGTGCCCATCTCCCAGTCGACGATGGCGGCCATCCGAGCCGGGGCGCCGTGGTGGAACATGACGTTGGCGAACTGGTAGTCGCCGTGCATGATGCCCGGAACGTAGCTGCGGGGAACGCGTCCCCGGAGCCAGTTGCCGGCTTCGGCGAGGCCGGGGATGTCGCGGAACTTGAACCGGCTGAGATGGGCGTACCAGCGGTCGACCTGGCGTTCGTGGAACCCGTCGGGCCGCCCCAGGCCCTCCAGCCCCCTGGCCTTCCAGTCCACCTTGGACAGCTTGGCGATGGCGTCGACCAGCTCGTGGGCCAAGCCGGGGCGGGCGGTGAGGTCGGAGGCGAACGGCTCCGGCCAGCCCTGGGTGCTGATGGGCGACCAGCCGTCGACGAATTCCATGAGGTAGAAGGCCGCCCCGATCACGCTGGTGTCGTTGGTGCCGCCGGCGGCCCGGGTGTGGGGCACGTCGGTGTCGGCCAGCGCCGAGATGATGCGGTACTCCCGCATCATGGTCTCGTTGCGGCCCTCGGGCACGTCGCGGGGTGGGCGGCGCAGGGCCCAGCGGTGCTCGCCCCGGCGGATCTCGAAGATCTCGTTGGAGGCCCCGCCGGAGACGAACCGGCTGGTGACGGGCTCTCCCCGACCGGGCAGGCCCTGCTCGTCCATCCACCGGCCCAGCGCGACCGGCTCGATGAGGCCCGTGGTGCGCTCAGCCTCGTCGCTCATGCCGCCGGTCTCAGGGTGAGCAGCTCCTTCAAGTTCTCCGACATCACCTTGCGCCGGTCTTCGGGGCTGCGGTCGGCCACTTCGTTGATGTAGTCGAGCGGCTTGCCGAGCCCCTCGGGATGGGGGTAGTCGGATCCGAACAGCACCCGGTCGATGCCGATGTCGTCGATGAGGCCGGGGATGTCCTCCTCATAGAAGGGGCTCACCGAGATGTGGCGGCGGAATGTCTCAAGCGGGTCTTCGGCGAATTCTTGAGGCATCTTGCCGTAGGTGAGGGAGAGTTCGAGCAACAGCGAGGCCACCCAGGTGGAGCCATTCTCGATGGAGGCCACCCGCACGGCGGGGTGGCGCGCGAACAGGCCGTGGCAGATCATCGACGCCAGGGTGTCGTAGATGTCGCGCCGATAGTTGACGACCAGGCGGAATGGGGAGAGCTTGAAGGGCAGGAACTCGCCGCTGCCGCCCTCCCAGTGGTTGGTGTAGGCGTCGTAGCCGCTGTCGGATGAGTGGCAGGTGACCAGGATCCCGGTCTGCTCCACCGCATTCCAGAAGTCGTCGAACTCGGGCAGGGCCATGGAGCGGGAACCCCGCAGGCCGGGCACCGGGGCGGGGCGTATCAGCACGACCCGGGCGCCGTTCTCCACGCACCATTCCAGCTCCTCGATGGCTTTTCGGGGGTCGGGCAGCGTGATGATCGGTGTGGGGAAGATGCGGCCTTGGTAGTTGAAGCTCCACTCGTCGAGCATCCACCGGTTGAACGACGAGATCGCGGCGTGGGTCAGCTCGATGTCGTCCTTCATGCGCTCTTCGAGCAGCGAGGCCAGGGTGGGAAACATCAAAGTGGCATACACCCCCTGCTCGTCGAGCAGCTTGATGCGGTCGTCGGGGTGGCGGAAGGCGGGCTCGCAGCGGATGGGCTTGCCGGTGAACTCCCGGAGGGTCTTGCCATCGGGGTTGTTGCCCCGGTAGTACTCTTCCCAAGCCCCCGGGCCCGCCACCACCTCGAAGGTGGGGTTAGGTATGTACTCGCTGATCTTGTTGTTGATGGCGATCTTGGTGCGGCCGTCGATGTCGACATAGCGGATGGCGCCGCTGTATCGCTCGGGAAGGTGCCGGGTGAAGGCATCGATGGGCTCGTAGAAGTGGTTGTCGGCGTCGTATACATCGAAGTCGAGGTTCATGGTGGCTCCAAGGTGGTGATGTCGGAACCCTGCTCAGTTGCAAGGACGGTGTTGTGAGTATATTCGGCATCGGCAGCATTGCTCACGCTGAGCACCCTGCGGGCTTCAAGAAATTCGCCCGCTCTCGCCTCACTCGAAGCGGGCGCCCATTTGTTTGAGGATTTGGGTGGTGTGGACGGCGGCCATGCGGCCTTGTTGGCCGGGGGTGTAGGTGACGGCCTCGATGGCGTTGGTGTAGGGGAAGGGGCCGTGGCGCTGGTAGACGTCCCACGAGACGGGGGAGCGGCGGTCGATGCCCACGTCGATGCCCTCGAACGGGGCCATGGTCCACATGCCGGTGAAGCCATCGCCGTCGGCCTTCTCGACGCCGTCCACCAGTATCCGCAGATCCCAGGCGAAACCGTCGGTGATGGTGAAGTCGAGCCGCACGGCGCGCCGGCCCTCGTCCAGCAAGCCGCCCGACAGGTGCCGCATGTGGCCGTAGCCGTTGTGGGCGTAGACCACCTTGCCGCCCTCCACATAGCAGGCGTAGCCGCCGCCCTGGTCGCCGTGGGCCACCAGCATTCCCTGGTCGCCCGAGGCGTGGTGGAACTCGATGTCCACGGTGAACGACCGGGCCTGGATCAGCTTCATGCTGCGATAGCGCTCCAGGGTGTCGGTGCCGGGCACGATCCGCACCGGCGTCTCGTACACCTCCTCCGAGGGAGGCCGCTGCACGTACTTGAGCATCGACCCCTCGTCCAGCGGGTACACCTGGTAGCGGTGGGCGGCCTGTTCCCACGCGTCGATCAGCTCTTGGCGCTTGGCGGTCTCGGCCTCCGAGAGGTCCACCGTCTCGGTGGGGTCGTCGGCCAGGTTGTACACCTCCCACTCGTGGTCGCCGAACGAGGTCATCGGAAGGTGCAGGGTGACCGCCTCCCAGCCGTCGCGGTAGAAACCCCGGTGACCGCCCTGCTCGTAGTACTGCTCGCTGTGGTGCTCGGGGGCGTCGGCGCCGTCGAGCGTGGGGGCGAAGCTGGCCCCGGCCAGCGGCCCCTTCAGCGGTTGGCCGTTGCGCTCGGTGGGGGCCTGAAGCCCCGCGATGTCGAGCACGGTGGGCAGCACGTCGGTGATGTGCAGGTACTGGCGGCGGAATCCGCCGGGATCAGTGATCCGCTGGGGCCACGATGCGATCATGGCCACCTGGTGGCCCCCGGCGTGGGTGTTGATCTTGTACAGCCGGAAGGGGGTGTTGCCGGCCATGGCCCAGCCCCGGGGATAGTGGGCCAGGGTCTGGGGGCCGCCCAGCAGGTCGAGGCGGGCATGGTCGGCCTCGATGTCGCCCTGGGTGGGCGACAAGACCTCGAAGTACTGCGAGCAGCCGGTGTCCTCGCCCTCTCGAGAGGCACCGTTGTCGGAGGTGAACAGCACCAGCGTGTTGTCCCACTCGCCCAGCTCTTCGAGAGCGGCCCGCAGCCGCCCGAAGTTCTGGTCGACGTTGTCCACCATGGCGGCGAACACCTCCATGTAACGGGCGAACACCTCCTTTTGGGTGGCCGAGAGCTCGTCCCAGGGCGGAACGTCGTTGCGCTCCTCGGAGTTGCGGGGCGGCAGGGCGGTGTCGGCGTCGAAGATGCCCATCTCTATCTGGCGGCGGAAGCGGCGCTCTCTGATCTCGTCCCAGCCGGCGCCGTAGGCGCCCCGGTACTTTTCGATGTCTTCGGCTTTGGCCTGGAGAGGGGCGTGGACCGCGCCGTGGGACAGGTACAGGAAGAACGGCTGGTCGGGCCGGGCCGCCTTCTGCTCCCGCACCATGCCGATGGCCTCGTCGGTGATGTCGTCGGTGAAGTAGTAGTCGTCGGGGTACTGGTCGGTGCGCACCACGCTGTTGTCGCGGATCAGCCGGTGGGGGTGGTGGAAGTTGGTGAACCCGTCGAGGAAGCCGTAGTAGTGGTCGAATCCCCGCTGGAGCGGCCACGAGTGCCGGGGGCCCACCAGGTTGGAGTCTTTGCACAGGTGCCACTTGCCCACCATCAAGGTGGCGTAGCCCGCTGACCGCAGGATCTCGGCCACCGTGGCGCAGTGCTCGGTGAGCTCGGAGGTGTAGCCGGGGAAGCCGGGATCGGAGTGGCATACGTGGCCCACTCCCACGTCGTGGTGGTTCAGCCCGGTGAGCAGCGACGCCCGGGTGGGCGAGCACATGGGGTTGACGTGGAAGTTCAGGTAGCGCAGCCCCTCGTCGGCCATCCGGTCGATGTGGGGGGTTTCGATCTCCGAGCCGTAGCAGCCCAAGTCGGCAAACCCCAGGTCGTCCACCAGCACCACCACGATGTTGGGCGCCCCCTGCGGCGCCCGCACCGCCTCAGGCCACCACGGATCCGACCCCGCTATGGTCCGCCCCACCCGCCCCTCCCAGCCCTCATAGGGTTCGTGCCTGCCTGCGGTGTCGTTGCTCATCGGAGCCTCCTGCGGGGTGGTATCGGATCAGCGTGCCAGCCTATGCGGAGTCGCTGCTTGCGATCCGCCTTGAAGAATTCTTAACTCGCGATCCGTGCGCTTCTCTCTAGAACTACAGTGCTGACATTCCCGATTTGGCAGATCGCGCCCAAATCGGGAACATTTGCACTATCGTGAAGGAAATCGAGATGGCACAAGTCGGAGCTTTCCCTGCCTACGATCAGCCTCCAGTTGCTGAGGTTGCCTTGGCTATCCAGTTGGAGTCGGCCATCGGCTTCCGGTCGTTCCAACTTGGCCAAATTGCCGAAAATTGGACGAGCGAACTCCCCATAGTGCAGGAACGACCAGCATTGCCCCCTATGGTGATCCAGCCAGAGGCCCCTTCGTTGGCATTGCACGTGAGCGGCGAAGCTGAAACACCTCGTTTATGGCTCATGAGTGAAGCAGGAGATCGCCTAGTCCAAATTCAGCAGGATCGTCTGGTTGTCAATTGGCGAAAGCTTCCGATTGACACCCCGTATCCCCACTACTCGGCGATTCGGGAATTCCTAGTTGATACATGGCAGAAATTAGGAAGGACAACAGAGAGAATGGGGCTAGTAGTTCCTCAACCTTCGGTTTGTGAAGTCGTGTATGTAAATCACATTGGCGTGGAAAGTGATTGGAATTCAGCGGCTGATACCTCTACGGTTATAGCACCGTGGAGTGGCTTGATGAGTGACGACTTTCTCCCTCCAGTCAGTCAAGCAGGGTTCTTCTTGCGGTATCAGCTCCCGGACGGGTATGGATGGCTGACTATTGATGGCCAGTCTGTGTCAGTGAACAACAATGAAGACCAATTTGTCGTGAATATGGTTTCTCGCGGTCCAGCCATTTCCCCTGACCTCAATGGTGCTCTTGGGTTTATGGATATTGCTCATGAATGGATAGTTCGAGGATTCACTTCAGTTACCACACCAGAAGCACATGAAGCTTGGAGGCGTACGATATGAGCGTTATAGAACAAGAGTTGCTCACTAGGTCGAGCTTGTCGTCATCATTGTGGCATGCCCAGGCCAGATCCGGCATTTCAGAAGCGATTACATCGGCAGATGCGCCCGTTTTTGGACCGGAGAGGCGCGAGATCTCATTCGAAGTTTCAGCCATTTTGGCTAATCAACTCTGGTTTCGCCCGACTCTTGAAAATCTCTTGGAGTTTCTCTCACTTGGGGAAAATTGGAACGGTTATGGAGAACGTCCAATTCACGAAGGGGCGATCAAGAAAGCTGTTGCCATCTTGAACGCCGTATGTAGAGAAGGTCCTGCACCCCATGTCGTTCCTACATCAGATGGAGGGGTACAAATTGAATGGGAAGCATATCAATACGAAATCGAGATCGAGATTCCACCAGTCGGACCTGCTCTTATTCTTATTGTCGATCCTTCAGGTGAAGAGAAGGAAGTCTCTGCGGGGTCAAACAGTGAGGTGTGGATCCACATTCGTGATCTTCTAACCCAGTTGAGGGGTGCGGTTGATTGATCGATCGCGAGCCACTTGACAGTGGCGAAACCTTATGGAGGCGAATCCACAAAAGTCACCTTCTTGCAAACGGAAAGGTGTCTTCTATGGCGTTTTCGGATTTTGAATTGTCGGTTGATGTTGCCAGAATTCAAAAGGATATTTCAATAACTCTACAGGATGGTGTTGGAGTAGCACAGTTCGTAGCGGGAGAGGCGCAGAATCTGGGTCAGCAGACTGTGGCTAATCCACTAGAAGAAAACCCTTCCCATGCCCTTGTCATCGGAAAGAAGACAAAGGCAGTCAAGCGAAAGATCCGCAACGCCTCCACATTTACAATGAGAGAGGAATTTTCTTGAATCTTGACTAGGCCACGTGCCCGGTCATGGCTTAGGCTGTGTCAGTCGTCCAGCTTGAACACCCGCAGGGCATTCTCCCGGAGGAACTTGGGCCATACGTGGTCGCGGAACGGCACGTTGGGCAGCTCGGTGAAGATGCGCTCCAGGGTGAGCCCGGCGGGGAAGTACCCGGCGTACATGATCTTGTCGGCGCCCCGGGTGTTGGCGTAGTCGATGATGGCCTTGGGGTAGTGCTTGGGGGCGAAGGCCGAGGGCATATAGTAGAGGTTGGGTCACTTCAACATGAGCTTCATGACCAGCTTCTCCCACGGCTCAGCCCCGTGGCGCATCACCAGGCGCAGCTCGGGGAAGTCGTAGCACACCTGGTCGAAGTGCTCGACGTGCTGGGGTGCGCTGGGGAACCGGGGTCCGGCGATGCCGGCGTTGGCGATCACCGGGATATCGAGCTTGATGGCGGTGGCGTACAGCGGGTACATGAGCGGGCTAGACACCGCCACCTGGGGGACGAGGCCCGAGGGGAACACGCTGATGGCCTTGAGATCGTGTTCGGCCTTCTTGGCCTTCATGAGCCGGACGGTGCCCATCACGTCGTTGGGGTCCACCTCGGTCACGAAGTACACCCGGCTGGGGTGGCGGCGCTTGGCCTCGATGGACATCTCTGACAGCCCGAACAGCCCTTTGTCGATGCCCCAGCGGTCCATCTCGGCGATGGTGTACTCGATGGGGTCGGAGCCCTCCTCGGCCTCGTCGGGGATGCCTTTGAACATGTACTCCACCGGCATCACGAACTCGTCGGTGGACTGGCTGTCTTTCAGCCTGGCCTGGAGGTTGGCGTACACCTGCTTCTTGTCGGCGAACGGGAACCCGATCATCAGGTCCACCACGCCGATCCCCTCGGGCATTGCCATGGCGTGCTTCCTTGTGTGGTCTAGATGGGAGAGAAGGTGGGGTCGGGGGTGATGACCCAGAACATGGCGCCGGCGTTGTCCACCAACTGGGCCATGCGCCCCGGCGGAGTGTCCATGGGCGGCACCACCACGTGGCCGTCCAGCTCCAGGCACTGCGCGGCGGTGGCATCGCAGTCGTCCACCGCGAAGTACACCGCCCAGTGGGAGGGGATGGCCGGCGCGGGTAAGGGCCCCGCGCTGGCGATCATCTCGCCGCCCCGCATGATGCCCGTCGAGTCGTCCATGTCGAGGGGCACTCGTGTCCAGCCCAGCACCTCGGAGTAGAAGCCCAGGGCCTTGTCGACATCGGACGAGAGGAGCTGGTTCCAGCACAGCGTGCCGTGCTCGCCCTTCAGAGCGGCACCGTCCTGGCCCACCGCCTCCCACAGCACCACTACGGCGCCGGAGGGGTCGGCCGCCACCAGCATCCTCCCGGCGCCCGACGGCTCCATCACCGGTCCCATCGGCGTGCCTCCGGCGGGCCTCACCTTGGCTAGAGCCTCGTCGGCGCTGTCCACGGTGATGTAGGTCTCCCACACGTTGGGGATGCCCATCTCGCGCATCTGCTGGGGCTTCTCCATGAGCCCCAAAACCGGCTTATCACCCTTCAGCCCCAGGGTGTAGACCGCCTGGCCGCCCTCGAGCTCGTCGTGAAAGCTCAGCCCGAACAGCGCCGAGTAGAACTCCCTGGCCTTGTCGGGCGCATCGGTACACAAGTCGACCCAGCTGAAATCCCCATGGGCGTAACCGTCTATCTCAGGCATGGTCGTTCTCCTCTCTCGGTCTTCTTCAGGAAACACGCCACTCTATTTCTGCCCGGGTGCCCTCCGGTCAATCAACCGGGAAATACCTCCTGCCCCTAGTCTGCCCCTCAGCCCGGACGAGGCCGTCTTGCGCTAGTTCATTCAGCAATTTACGAACAACTCGCGAATCTTCACCCAGCAAATTGGCAGCCTCTGCGGTAGAAATACTCCCTAGGCGGTTGATTTCGTCGAGCAGGGATTGCTGTCGGCGACCGCTGGTCAATATGCCTTCGCTCCCGGCTCGAAGCACTATCTCGCGTGAGAGCACATAACGGGAGCCACCGCGGGTGCCCTCGCGCACCAAGAGCCCCTTCTTCGTCGCTTCGGCGAGGAGCGATGAGACGTCTGCATCGGGCATTAGCTGGCGCAAACGCCGAGGAGCAACCCATCCCTCATGACGGACAACCACGAGAGCCCGGCGTTCCCCAAGCGTGATTCGGTTGTCGACAAAGTGCCGGAGCCACACCTGGTCGTCCAAGCTGACCTGAGAGTGGTTGTTCAATGTGACCGTTACAGAATCTGCCGATGCATCAAATTTCGGGGGTGCAAGCAGTCGAGACTCCATGATTTGGATCATTCGGTCGATCCCCTCGCCGAATTCTTCGACTACGCCCATGGTCCTTAGCACCCTCATGATCCGGCGGTTTCTGCTGAAATGATCGTCCCGCAAGTTGTCGACGGTGATGTGGCCAGGCAGGCTTCCCGGACTCTTGACCTCGACCCGGTCATCCCAGATGGTTACGTCGACAGTAGAACCGACTAAGCCGTAGTCCCGGTGAGCCAGCGCATTGACAAGTGCTTCACGTAGAGCTTCAACCGGGTATTCGGGGATCGACTCTCTGAATAGTCCAGTTACCGCTTCGTGTTGCTGGGAATGATTGGCGATGAAGTCCAGGCATTGATCGACAACGGTTATCAGGGGTCCACAGATCTCATTCCTGGCTATGGCTGGGCCAGGACCAGGCCCGACCCCATTGCGTCGGACAAGTTGTACCCTTGCGCCTCCGATGTACTGGGTGGGGTCTTTGGCGAACAACACCGCAGCCGCCTGCATCACCCCTATCCCTTGCGGGTAGCCTTTGGGAATGGCCACCCCGAGATCGATGAGTGCTCGACCCAAGGTTGATAGACGGGCAGGCCGTTTACCCTCGGCTCGGAGCGTGTCGCTGATCATCTTCAAGTCGAAGTCGCCTGGGTTGAACTTGGCCAGGACAATTTCTTCAGCCGGGTGTTCAGTGCGGGCCATAACGAATCGAACGAGAGCGTCGCCGCGCAATGGTTGCGAGTCTCCCCCAACGCGGCGAAGGAGGCGGCCGTCAGGAGTAGTGACGACCCGACCGGTTGTTTCCGGTACGGCGGTGATGGCGAGTTCCTTGTTGTCGACGCAGACCGCTTTGACCTCGACCTCGACATCGCACTCATTTGCGAACCGGGTGATTCGGTCTTGAGTGTTCTAGCTGAGGGTGCAGCCGATGATGTTCAGATCCTTATCCACGCCATGAACGATCAGTCCACCGGAGGTCATGGCCATCGCTGGAATTGCATCAAGCACGCTATTGCCTACCCCGCGTTTGAAGCCCAGGCCGGCGTGCTCGATCTTGCCGAGTAGGCTCCAGAATTCGTCAGCGGTCATCTCGTTGGGGATGGCGTCGAGACTTAGCACCGTTGACATGGGGGAATAGATATCACAATCTTTCCTATATCACAATAGAATTCCTGTAGTTTGTGCGAAAGATTGTCAAAATGGAAGGTTAGAGGAAAACCCCTGGTCAAAGACGTGTAGGAGTAAGCAATGACGCTCTAGGCACTTCAAAGCCCCTCAGAGCCTGTTTGCAAAATGGGACTCATTCGCGGAATTAGAAGTCCGGAGTGAACAGTCGTGGGTCGTAGTCCCAAACAGTTGCTATCTCACGTGCCCCCAGTGCTAACGGCATAATCGTTTTCTCCGCATCCGGATCGCACGCCCTTCCCATGAATTGGTGGCGCTTATGAACCTGTCCGTAGTGTTGCCCGTTGCATTGTGTGTTCCGTTTGACGGAGTGTGCCGCCCGTGAGTGCGTACCCCTTTGCCTAGGGGCTGAATCCAAATCGACCAAAAGGCGATTGGTTGCTCAGATGGCGTCGCCCACATTGGTGCGGCGGGCGGCCGAGGCCCAGATCAACAGGGACAGGATGATCAGGGGATCGAGGACGTTCCAGGCGCCGTCATCGTTGGTGAAGTAGGCGTTGACGAACACGGCCACGGCCATCCCCGAGGCGATGACGGCGGCGATGAGCACGAACGGGTTGGCCGGTTCCATGCCTTGGCGCTGGGCCA
This sequence comes from bacterium, assembly GCA_028819295.1. Lineage (GTDB taxonomy): Bacteria > Actinomycetota > Acidimicrobiia > Acidimicrobiales > Bin134 > Poriferisocius. Next base: position 13,343 of record JAPPMA010000106.1, read on the forward strand.
TAATCCGGCGCCATCCGGTGCAGATGGCCACGGTGGCGCAGGCGATGAATATCGGGTTGACGGTGTTCCAGATATTCCCGCTGTGCTTGAAGACATCGGTGTAGCGGTTGAGCAGGTAGGCCACGGCCAAGGCCGTCAGGCACACCGTGCGCACCCACGGCACCTTGCTGGTGTTGCGCCACATCAGCCATACGCCGATGATGGCCAACACGACGGTGCCCATCTGCCAGAGCCGCCACTTCCAGTTGTCAGCCCCCCCGGCGACTGTCACCGATCGCTCGGCCCACATGAAGACGACGACAGCCAGCATGCCTGCCCCGATCAGGGAGTCGATGATTCCCAGATCGCGCCGTCGGCAGATGTGCTCAATCATGCTCATGCCATATTGAACACCCGCAGGGCGCCGCCTCGCGGGAATTGGGGTCAGAAATGGTTGCACCTCTGAGGTTGGCTGGTCTCTTGGTGCTTGCTGGAGCTGCGTCGATAACGTGAACCGGGTGAGCGTATGCGCATTCATCGGGCTGGGCAACATGGGATTCCCCATGGCTGGACATCTGGCGACCGCGGGCCACGAGGTGCGGGTGTTCAACCGGACTTCGGCGGTGGCCGAGCGCTGGGGCGAGCAACACCGCGGGACGGTTTGCGCCACCCCCGCCGAAGCGGCCGACGGGGCCGGGTTCGTGTTCACCTGCGTGGGGGCCGACGACGATCTGCGGGCGGTGGTGCTGGGCGATGACGGCGCCCTGAGGACGATGGCCGCGGGATCGGTGCTGGTGGACCACACCACCGCATCGGCCCAAGTGGCCCGGGAGCTGGCCGAGGTGTGCGCCAGCCGGGGGATCGGCTGGCTCGACGCCCCCATCTCCGGCGGCCAGGCCGGGGCCGAGAACGGCGTGCTCACCGTGATGTGCGGCGGCGAGCCCGGCCACTTCGAGGCCGCCCGCCCAGTGATGGATGCCTATTCCTCCGCGGTCACCCTCATGGGCCCGGCCGGGAGCGGCCAGCTCACCAAGATGGTGAACCAGATCCTGTGCGCCGGCGCGGTGCAGGGCGCGGCCGAGGCGCTGGCCTTCGGCGAGCGGGCCGGACTCGACATGGAGAAGGTGCTGGCCGCGGTCACCAAGGGAGCAGCCGGGTCGTGGTACCTCCAGAACCGGGGTCACACCATGGTGGCCGACGAGTTCGACTTCGGCTTCGCCATCGACTGGATGGTCAAAGACCTGGGCCTGGTGGCCGACGCCGCCGCCGAGCTCGGCGCCCCCATCCCCCTAGTAGAACTCTGCCAGCGCTACACCGAGGAGACGGCCGCCGCCGGCGAAAACCGCCTCGACACCACCTCCATAATCCGCCGCTACCGCTAGGACCACCTCTTCCTGGACAAAATCGCTGGCCAGGCGTTCTTTGGCGACCGCTGCGTACTCGGCGTGCAGTTCTATACCACCGGAGCGCCGCCCGTGTCGGCGGGCAACGGTGACTGTCGTACCCGAACCTGCAAATGGGTCGATCACGATTCCATCGGGCGGGCAGACCGTTTGGACGAAGAACTCGGCCAAGCCTTCGGGCATGACTGCCGTGTGCTGTCCGGCAGGGCCCTTGTGTTGGTTATAGGTCTGGCCCACAGTGATCACATTCCCAGGGTCGGCACCGCCTCGGCCATAGGTCCGAGTGCGATCGCGTCCAAAACCGGCATCGGTGTTTCGCCTGCCGTTGGTGTCCTTTAGCCGTCGCTTGATCTCAGCTTCGTCCGCTCGATACGGCACCCGCACCGGGTCCAAGTCGAAGTAAGGATTGGACCCCTTGGCGAAGTGGTATACGTACTCGAACGCATCCTTGGTCCGGGGTCCGAAACGACCGGGGATCGCATTGGGCTTACTCCAGATGTATGTCTCAGTCCAACGCCACCCCATGTCTTGCAGGGCGATCACCAACTGGTAAACGTACGGATGGCGCTGGCCCCGCAGCGGCCCTGACTTGGCCACCCGGTTCTTGATGTTGAGCACGAAGGAGCCGGTCTCTTCGGTGGCCATGAGCATGGCCTCCGCAAACGGCAGGAACCACTCCACGTACCTGTCCGGGCTGATCTTGGAGTAAGCCCTAGCATCAGCGTACGGCGGTGACATGAAGAACAAGTCCACCGACTCCTTCGGCAGCCTCGGCAGCCACTCAGCAGCATCCCCCCAAACCACCCCTTCTTCAAGCAGCACATCCAGTGCCTCGTCTCCCTCCACAGAAGGCACCGGAGCCACCTGACCAGCCATAACCAGAGAATACCCACCCCCAGTGACACCGTTGTGATTCCCCGCGGTTCTATGTCGACAAGGCGACTGTGAGGGATGCGGGCTGAAATCTCTTCTAACTTGTCAGTAGAGGGACTCGTCGCCAGCATCGCCGCTGGCAGGGGCGGTGCCGCTGAGGGCATCTAATACCGATTGGCGGTGGGCGGTGACGCCCGCGGAGAGGGCGGCGTTGTCGGCGGTGACGGTTACCAGGCGGAAGCCCTGGGCGACCCGGGTGGGGGTGAGGGTGGGGGTGGAGTGGATGCCGGGGACAACGCCGTGGTTTTGGCAGGCGGCCACGATGGCCGCCAGGGCGTCGTCGAAGGCGGCGGTTCCGTCGTTGTTGCCGGGGGGGAGGCCCAGGCTTACGGACAGGTCGGCGGGGCCGACGTAGACGGCATCAACACCTGGGGTGGACACGATGTCGTCAAGGTTCTCCAGGGCGGCCACCGTCTCCACCATGGGGATGCATTTCACCGCCTGGTTGGCGCCGGCGAAGTAGCCGGGGCCGTCGCGCTGCGCCACTCGGGTGGGGCCGAAGCTGCGCGATCCCTCGGGGGCGTAGCGGCACGACCGCACCGCGGTTTCGGCCTCCTCACGGCTGTTGACCATGGGGATGATGATGCCCATGGCCCCGGCGTCGAGCACCCGCCCGATGATGCCCTGCTCGTTCCACGGCACCCGCACCACCGGGGTGGAGGTGCCCAGGTCGATGGCGACCAGCATCGCCAGCGCGTCGGAGTAGCCGGCCAGGCCGTGCTGCATGTCGATGCACACGTAGTCGAACCCGGCTCGGGACATGATCTCGCAGCTCATCGCGGTGGGCAGGCCGGCCCAGGCGCCCAGCGCGGGGCGCCCAGAAGAAAAGGCCTCAGCCAGCGGGTGGGATGTGGATGCCGCGTCGCTCATGGCCGCAACCGTATCCCCCGATATGGGGTTTCGATCAGTCCGATACCGGGCCGTTTACGGGGTGGCGTCCCGCATCGGGCCGGCCGGAACCAGCAGCCCCCGTGCCCCCAGTTCGGGGTCTTGCTCCAAGAGTTGGAAGGAGTCGCTGCTGGAGAGCTTGTTTGGCCCCAACGATGCGTAGGGCTGGCCGGCAATCGAGAACTCTCCGGCGTTGGCGATGGCCTCGGCGAAGGTCTCATGGGTCAGGTTTGGACCGGCTGAGGTGACCAGCAACTCGAAGAGCTGGAAGAACCGGCAGTGGGCGGACAGGGCGGTATACCAATTCGGTTCGCCCTCTTCGAGGGAGTCGGGGTGTTTGACCTCGATATCGGGATGCTTGGCATTGAACGCGTCCAGGCATTCCTTGAATCGGGGATCGGTCTCGAATATCTGGGCATCTGTCATGGCTCCCACGGTGATAACACCCCGGGCCGACTCAGGGTCGACGTTGCTGCCGATGTTGCTGCCCAGCCCGGAGGCGTCGGTGGCCCAGATATCCACCTCGAGACCGTTGAGCCTGGCATTCTCGATGCCGGCCGAGGCGTTGCCGACGAGCAGAAGGGTGTCGGCACCAGTCGCCCTGATGCGCTCCGACAATGTGGCCCACTCCTGGTTTTGGGCAATGAGGTCGGCTACTTGGGATGAGGTGGCGACTTCGAGCACCGGCTCGACTCCACGTTCCCGCAGCAGGCCGGCAACCTCTTCGAGTTGCGGGGCGGCAGGAAGGTCGGCGACTATCGCAATCGACCTTCCCTCAAGCATTCCCTCCGCTTCGAGCAGGGTGAACAGAGCGCCAGTGCTGACCTCCCGCGTTACCCGCTCGTTGACCCAAGGGGCCCGGGCAGTGGCCAGACGCTCCTCCGTAATGGTCCCGCCGACCAGAATTGTCTCCTGTTGGTCGACGATACAGGTGTTGGCCACCTCGGCCGGACCGAGGAACCCGAACAGCACAGCGAACACCTCGTTGTCTTCGGTAATGCGGAGGCAGGCGGCCTCGGCCTCGGTGGCGCCGATGGGGTTGTACTTGTCCGTGATGACTTCCAACCGGCGGCCGTTGACACCGCCCCGATCATTTATGTCGTCCGCCAGCGCTTGGATCACCAGCTCTTGGTCGCCCCAAGTGGCCTGCGAGAAGCCGAGCTCCACCAGTTGCTCGATGTCGAGGTAGGTGACGCCGATGGTGATGGTGTCGGCGGTGACCCCTCGCCATGTGGCAGTGAGGGGTATCTCGGGCTCCGGCTCCTCGGTAGGGGCCGGTTCGAACACGGGCTCTTCGGTTTCAGGAGCCCCTTCCAGCTCGGTTTCAGCGGGAGCGGCTTCTTCGGGCTCGGGTTCGGGCTCCGGCTCGGGCGCGGCCGGCGCCTCAGTGGCGGGCGCCGGACCTGGGGCGTCGGCATCGCCGTCGTCGTTGTCGCCACCGCACGCCGCGGCGAACATGGCCAGCACTACCAGCATGGTGATCAGCCGACGTGTGTTCATGATGTTCATGATGTTCCCTTCTGCGTCCCTCGCTGCGCCGAACTCGGGTCAGCCCAAGCCGCCCGACCGGCGAAGGGATCATATTCGACAGCCCCGCGATTGGCCGGGAGGACCGAAGGGCAATTGGCGGCTGTCGTGTGCGGCGGGAGCCATGGTGAGCATCGTCGCCAGGAGTGGAGCTGATGGGACTCGAACCCACGACCCCCTGCTTGCAAAGCAGGTGCTCTAGCCAGCTGAGCTACAGCCCCGGATTGCCCAAGCGTACCGGGCGCCTTGTTGAGCAGACGACCCAATTCGCCGGTCTATAGCGCTCCCGGTAGGCCCGCTGCGCGCCATTGTGGTGGAATTGTCCCGGTGCGTTTCGATTTGAGCGACGATCAGGAGTTCTTCCGGGAAACGACACGGCGGTTCATTGAGACCGAGGCGCCGGTCAGCGTGGTGCGGGAGTGGCACGACCACCCCGATGGCTGCCCTCCGAGCTGGTGGCGGGCCGCAGCCGAGCTGGGCTGGACATCGCTGATGGTGCCCGAGTCGCTGGGTGGGGGCAGCATCTCAGGGCGCCCGATTGTGGATCTCACCATCGTGGCCGACGAGATGGGCCGGGGGGTGACGCCGGGGCCGTTCATGCCCACCAACGCAGTGGCCGACACCCTGGGCCGGTCGGGCTCCTCCGACCAGCAGGCGCTGCTCGAAGGGGTGATGGCTGGCGAGGTGGTGCTGGGGTGGGCGTTCTGCGAGCCCGGCGGCGACTGGGCAGCTACCCGGCTTGCAACCGAGGCCGCGCCGGCCGACGGCGGCTATGTGCTCAGCGGCACCAAGACCGCGGTCGAGGCCGGGGCTCAGGCCCATCACCTGCTGGTCACCGCTCAGAGCCCGGAGGGTTTGGCCCAGTTCTTGGTGCCGTCCGACGTCGGCGGGCTGACCATCACCCCCCAGGAATCACTGGATTTGGGCCGGCGCTTCGCCGAGGTGCGCCTCGACAATGTCTTGGTGGGGGCGGAGGCATTGGTGGGTGCGCCGGGCGCGGCCACCGTCGCCGATGTGGAGCGCCAATGCCAGGTGATGGTGGTGCTCCAGTGCGCCGACAGCGCCGGATCGGCGGACAGGGTGCTGGAGTTCACCGCCGAGTATGCCTTCGACCGCTATTCGTTCGGGCGGCCCCTGGCGTCGTACCAGGCTCTCAAGCACCGCTTCGCCGACATGAAGATGTGGTCGGAGGCATCCCAGGCAGCGGCCGACGCCGCGGCTGATGCGCTGGCCGACGCCAATGACGAGGCTCGCATGGTGAGCGTGGCCAAGTCTTATGTGGGTGACCGCTCGGTGGAGATCATGCAGGACTGCGTGCAGCTCCACGGCGGCATCGGTGTTACCTGGGAGCACGACCTGCATCTGTACTTGCGGCGGGCCACCGTCAACCGGGGGTTGTTCGGAACTCCGGCCGACCACCGGGAATGCCTGTCGGAGCTGTTGGGATATTAGGGGGAGCGATGGAAGACTTCGTGTACGCCGAGACCGACCCCGCCGAGCTGGCCAGATACCGAGAGGAGGTGGAGGCGTGGATGGGCGAGAACATGCCCCGGAGCGACCCCGCCAATCCCTGGCATGCCATCCAAGACGATGACGACAGGAGCACTCGCAACCGGGAGCTTCAGCGGCGGCTGTACGACGGGGGGTACGCCGCGGTGTGCTACCCCAAGGAGTACGGCGGGCAGAGCCTGACTGTCGCCCATCAGAAGATCGTCGACGAAGCGAGCATGGACTTCGACATGCCCATCTTGTTCAGCGTGCCCACACTGTCGATCTGCGGTCCCACCATTTTGGAGTTCGGCACTGAGGAGCAGAAGCAGCGCTACATCCCGGCATGGATCCGGGGTGATGAGCTGTGGGTGCAGTTCATGTCGGAGCCCAGTGGCGGTTCCGATATGGCCGGCGCGTTGACCCGGGCCGACCGGGACGGCGACGCGTTCATCATCAACGGCTCCAAGATATGGAGCACATTCGCCCAGCGCTCCGACTACGCCCTCATGCTGGCCCGGACCAACTGGGAGGTGCCCAAGCACCGGGGGCTGACCATGTTCATCGTCCCAATCCACCATCCCGACATCGAGATACACACCATCAAGATGGCGGACCGCACCGAGGAGTTCTGCCAGGAGTTCTTCAACGATGTGATCATTCCTGCTGAGAACGTGCTTGGCGATGTCGACGACGGTTGGACGGTGGCCAGCCGCCTCTTGTTCCACGAGCGGGCCGCGGTGGGCAACGCCTCCCCCTACACGCAGGGCCGCTACCGGAGCAGATCGGCCGGTGGGGTGAGGGATCTGGCGGCGATAGCCCTCGACCGGCGCGGCGCCGAGGCGGGCCGCCACCGTCAGGGGCTGGGCCATGTGGAGACGCTTGTGCGAGTGGAGGAGCTGCTGTCGGACCGGGTGGTGAAGGGCATCGAGGGCGGTTTTTTGCCTGCTCCGGCCGGATCGCTGGTGCGATTGTTCCACGGCTTGGCGCGCAACGAGCGGCACACGGTGGGCTTGGATGTGCAAGGCGACAGCGCCCTGGTGTGGAACCAGGGCGAGCCCACCGGCGCTTTCGGCATGGAGTATGTGCAGCGGCAACAGGGCTGCATCGGCGGGGGCACCACCGAGATGGCCCGCAACATCATCAGCGAGCGCGTGCTCGGAATGCCTCGAGAGCCCGCGGCCGACCGCGACCTGCCTTTCAACCAGGTTCCCCGCAGCGGCTGATCCGCCCGTGCTGCCCCCGCGCTACGACGCCAGGGGACGGCCGAAGGGAAGGGGGTCTCGCCAGGTGGCGAGGAAGGACTCGGCCCGGTAGGAGGCGGCCAGGAAGAGGCCGTCGGGGTGGTTGGCGATCTCTTCCAGGGAGGCAGTTATCTGGACGGCGGCGTCGTGGGAGACGGCTTCGGGCGAGGGGTCGCCGGAGGGCCACCAGGCGAAGAGCGGTCCTGCGGTGGAGATGAAGTCGGGCACCACGGTGGTGCCGGCTCGGCCGAGCACGGCCAGCGCCCGGGCGGTGACCGGGATCGGGCCGTAGGGGACCAGGGTGCCCACTTGGAACTGTTCGGCCACGGCATGATCAACCGCACCCATCTTGGAGCCGGCGAACAGCACGTCGGCTTGGCCGTTCATTGCCACAATCGTGCCGCCCCGATCCTCAACCGCGAGAGTCAAAGCGTCGCAAATCGGCCCTGAGCCCTCGATGGCCACGGTGCGGCCGTCCAACCCGCCGGCCGCAGTTGCCGCGGCGGCCACCACCCCGGCAACGGTCGCCTGATCGGCCACGTCGCCTATCGCGGCCCGGGAGTCGGCCTCGGCCAGCGACTCCAATGCGGTTCGGGGCACTCGGGTGCCGGGCTCGGGCAGAAAGCGGCCCGAGGCCACCATGGGTGCGATCTCGGCGGTGAACTTGGCCACCGCGTCGGCCCGGTCGTCGTCGACGGCATTGATCCCTGCCGAGGCCCCGCTGCGTTGCATCTCGAAGGTGGCGAAGGCGTAGGTCATAGACCGGGCCAGGTCGCCGGCCCCGCCCGGCAGGATCTTGCGGGCCGACCGGACGATGCCCACCGACTCGGGCGCGTCGTCCAAATCGAAGACGATGAAGGCGTCGACCGTGTCGAGTTTCTCTACGGGCAAGGCTCGTTCACCTCGCTCGGGGAGGGCTCGTCTTCCTCGTGGTCTAGTCCGGCCACGATCTCCTTCACCCGCACCTCGGCGTCGTTGATCCGCCCCCGGCACACCCGGATCAGCGCCGCGGCCCGCTCGACCTTCACCGCCAGCACGTCGATGTCGATGTCCTCAGCCTCAAGCTCGCCCAAAATCTGCTGAAGTTCGCCAAGGGCGTCGGCATAGCCGATCTCTGGTGTGCTCATTGTCTCGTACTCCTCATTTGCCTTCCGACACGGTGCTGTGCAGATTGCCTTCCGCCAGGGTGGTCACCAGCTCATCCCCTGTGGTTACCGAAGCTGGGTTGCGCACCACTTTGCCGTCATGCCGGGTGATCGACCAACCGCGGGCCAAGATTGCCCGGGGGTCGAGCAGGCGAGCCCGGTCCTCCAGGTTGGCCAGCTCCTTGGCTGCCGTCCTCGGGATTCGCAGAGCCTGGACAGCCAGGCCCGACTTCTTCCGCTCCAGGGTGTGCCGCCCGCCGGCAATGGCCGCCGCGGCCCGGTGGCGCATGGTTCCCGCACAGTCGTCCACTTTGCGGGTCTCCCCCCGGGTGCGGGTCTTGGCCAGGTCTCGGACCCGCCCCGCCCGTCCTTCCAGCCGGCTGCCGGCGCGATGCAGATGGCCTTCGGCGATTCGAGCAGTGGTCTGGCTCACCGCCAGCAGCCGCCGGTCGGCATCGGCCGCCAGTCGCCGGGCCCAACCGGCGATTGCCTCCCACGCCTGCTCGGCTGTTTCCAAGTGGGTCCGGGCCGCGCCCACGATGAACACCGCCGCTGCGGTGGGCGTTTTCTGGGCTTCGTGGGCCACCTCGTCTACGATGGTCCGGTCTATCTCGTGGCCCACACCGGTCACCACCGGCACGGGAGCATCGGCGACGGCCCGGGCCACGGCCTCGTTGTCGAAGGCCACCAGATCGGTGCGGGACCCGCCCCCTCGAACCACCGCGATCACGTCCACGCCCACTCGCCCCACTGCGGCGATGGCCGCGGCGATGCACGGAGGAGCGTCGGCCCCCTGCACCGGGGTATCGGCCAGCACCACTTCCCAGGCCAGGCTGCTGGCCGCCAGCTCGTCGCAGAAGTCGTGGTGGGCGGCGCTGCCCTTGGAGGTGACCAGCCCGATCCGCAGCGGGGTCACCGGGAAGGGCACGGCTTGGTTCTTGGTCAACAAGCCCTCGTCGCGCAGTTTCTTCAAGAGGCGCTGTCGTTCGGCCTCCAGTTCGCCCAGGGTGAAGTTGGGGTCAATGCCCGACATGTAGATCTGGAGTCGGCCTCCGGGAGGCCAGAAGTCCAGCTTGCCCTGGATGCGGACCTTCATTCCGTCTTCCATGGCCATGCCGCCATGGCGTCGCAGCGTGTCCTCCACCCGCTCGCGGTTGAACCGGAACAGCGCCACCGACACCGACGCCTCGGGCTGTTTGCCGGCGCCGCTGTCGGGGCCGGGCTCCACCAAGTCGAAATACACATGTCCGCTGCGGGCCCGGCCCAGGTTGCGGATCTCGCCCTCCACCCACAGCTCGTCGCCGAAGGCGTCGCTCAGCACCTGCTTGAGCCGGTCGGCCAGCTCGGCGACGGTACACGTCATCGGCTCGGTGAACGCCTCCCGCTCAGCCGAGCCGAACAGGCTCATAGCGCGCTCTTCGCGGGCGACCGCTGCTCGTTTCGCACCAGGGTGCGGTACAGCTCTGCGTACAGTCCGTCGGCGGCCAGCAGATCGTCGTGCCGCCCCGATTCCACCAGCTCCCCGCGATCAAGCACCAGGATCAAATCGGCGTTGGCCACCGTGGACAGCCGATGGGCGATCACCACCGCGGTGCGGCCCCGTAGGGCAATCCCCAGGGCCTGCTGCACCAGCGCCTCGTTCTCGCTGTCGAGGTGGCTGGTGGCCTCGTCCAGCACCACGATTGCCGGGTCCTTCAGCAGCACCCGGGCGATGGCCAGCCGCTGCTTCTCGCCGCCCGACAGGCGGTAGCCCCGCTCGCCCACCACGGTGTCGTATCCCTGGGGCAGCGAGGCGATGAGGTCGTGGATATGGGCCGAGCGGCAGGCGGCCTCCATTTCGGCGTCGGTGGCGCCAGGGCGGGCGTAGCGCAGGTTGTCGGCCACCGTCTCGTGGAACAGGTGGGGATCCTGGGGCACCACCCCCATGGAGGTCCGCAGCGACTCCTGGGCCACATCCCGCACGTCGGTGCCGTCTATCAGCACCGCGCCGGTGTCCACGTCGTACAGCCGGGTCAACAGCGCGGCCAAGGTGGTTTTGCCGGCCCCCGACGGCCCCACCAGCGCCACCAACTGTCCCGGCTCGATCACTGTCGATACGTGGCGCAGCACCGGCTGGCCGGTGGCCTCCGGGGCGGCGGCGTCGGTTTGCAGCGAGGCCAACCGGTCGTCGCTCGGCGGGTAGGTGAATGTCACATCGGCCAGCTCGATGCGCCCCTTGGGCTGTTGCAATGCCACTGCATTGGGCCGGTCGGCGATGGGGTTGGGGGTGTCCAGCACCTCGAACACCCGCTCGAACGACACCAGCGCGGTCATCACGTCCACCCGGGCATTGGTCAGGCTGGTGAGCGGGGTGTAGATCCGCACCACCATCAGCCCCATGGCGGCCAGGGTTCCCACCGTGATGGCCCCGGAGATCACCAGCTGGGCGCCCACCCAGTACAGCACCGCCGCGCCCACCGCCCCCACCAGGCTCAAGGCTATGAAAAAGGTCCGCCCGTACATCGCGCTGCGCACACCGATGTCTCGCACCCGTCCGGCGGTTGCCCCAAACCCGTCCCGCTCCTGGTTGTGTCGCCCGAACAGCTTCACCAGCAGCGCCCCCGACACGTTCAGCCGCTCGGTCATCACCGTGTTCATGGAGGCATTGTGCTCCATGGACTCCCGGGTGAGGGCCTGGAGCTTCCGGCCCACCCGCTTGGTGGGCAGGATGAACACCGGCAACAAGGCCAGCGCCAGCAATGTGAGCCGCCACTCCAGCAGGAACATGGCCACCAGCGTGGTGGCCAGCACGATGGTGTTGGACACCACCGATCCCAGCGTGCCGGTGAACGCCCGCTGGGCGCCGATCACGTCGTTGTTCATGCGGCTGATGAGCGATCCGGTTTGCACCCGGGTGAAGAACGCCATCGGCATTCGCTGCACGTGGTCGTACAGCTTCACCCGCAGGTCGTGGATCAGCCCCTCGCCGATGCGGGCCGACCAGTAGCGCTCGATGAACGAGAGCGCCGCCTCGCCGAAGGCGGCCAGCACGATGATCCCGGCCAGCAGGTGTACCTGGCCCCGGTCGCGGTTCTCGATGGCCTCATCGATGATCTGGCGGAACAGCAGCGGAGGCACCAGCGACAACAGCGCCCCCAGCAGCAGCACCACCACGAACCCGATGAGCATGGCCCGGTAGGGGCGCGCAAAACCCGCCACCCGGCGGATCGTCTGCCCGGCTATCTGCTTGCCCTTGACCCCGGTTGGGTCGTGGCCGATGGCGCCGTGGGCGCCGCCCATCGCATGCATTTCCTGCACGATACGCCCCGCCAGTGACAGTCGGCTGTTTGGAGGGACAAGTTGAGCCGTAGGGGTGCGGTATGCGGGCTAGGACCCAAAGGGCAGTGGTGAAAACATTGGCGCTGGTGGTGGTCGTCCCTGTGGCCGTGGTGTTGGTCGCCCGGCTGTTGTGGCTCCGCCGCCGGGCCAGCCGGGGCGGCAAGAAGCGCCGCTGATTCAGCGGCGTTCGGCGAAGAACTCCCGGAGCAGGGCGGCGGACTCGTCTCGGCCCACCCCGGCCACCACTTCGAAGTTGTGGTTGAGCCGGGGGTCGGCACCCAGGTTGTAGAGGGTTCCGCAGGCGCCGGCCTTGGGGTCCTCTGCGGCGAACACCACCCGGGCCACCCGGGCCATCACCGCCGCGCCGGCGCACATCGGGCACGGCTCCAGGGTTGTGGCCAGCACCGCCCCGTCGAGCCGTGACGAACCCTGGACTGCGGCCGCATCCCGCAGAGCCAGTATCTCGGCGTGGGCGGTGGGATCGTTGGTGCTCTCCCGCTCGTTGTGGCGGGTCGCCACCACTTTCCCGTCGATGGCCACTACTGCGCCGATGGGCACCTCGCCGCCTTCAGCGGCCTGCCGAGCCTCGGCCAACGCCAAGTCCATGAGCCGGCGATCATCGATCACGGGGTCAGGATATGGGCTGGGAGGCCGCCGACACCGCTCACTATCCTGAAGGGCGGAAGGTTGCCAGAGCGGACGAATGGGGCGGCCTCGAAAGCCGTTGTGGCCTCCGGGTCACCGTGGGTTCGAATCCCACACCTTCCGCCAGTCAGAAACGGGTTATCTGATGTGTTGATGTTTGGTGGTTGATCGGTTCATTGAGCGGCTGGTTCTGGGTTGGTGGTGAGGCACTCAGACACGATGCCTGCTGGAACTCAGTCAGGCTTGCTCGGCGGCCAGTTGGGCCTTCATCTCCTCGTAGCTGATCTCGCCGCGGAGCATGCGCCGGGAGATCTCGGGAAGCGGGCTGCTCGGCCACCGGTCTTCCCCAACGAGGTGGGCCTCGCTGGTGACCGAGCCGTCGTCGGCAATGTCTCCGGTGATCACCACCAAATCGGCAAGTGGCCGGCCTGAATCGAACGCATCAGCGAACACCGCGTCCCAAGTGCCATCGGTATTTCGGGACGCGGCCTCAGGGTCGGTACAAAAGTGCATATCCGAAAACTGAGTCACCCGAAACATGCCCCGAGTATCCCAAACCTTGGCCGTCGTCAACCACGCACCATTGCTCGTCGTCGAACTCGAGGACGGTGTCGATCGTCACGCCACCGGGCGGGCCGGGCTCCCGGGGATCCACCCGCTCAACCTGGTGGTGCATGAAGTCGTTGTCACCCACCACCGCCATCCGTCCCACACAGTGGGTGTGGACTGCGGTGCAGGGGTAGCCTCACCGGCGTGGACCCGACCGACAACGAGGAAAGACGGGCGCCGTGCCAATCGCTGAATCTGAGTTGAACGCGGCCCGACGAGCTTGGGGAATCGGTCTGGTTGCAATCGCTCGGGCCTACGAAGCCGACGGGATCGATGGTGCCCGTGCGGTCGCGTCTCGCTTCCTGGATGAGGCTTACGGGTACGACATGGGGCCGGTGCTGTTCAAGCCGACGATGGCGAGCGGCGAGCTGACGTTCCGGCCCACCAAACGGGGAGCGCTGTCGTACTTCGTCGGCCACGACCCGGAGTACCCCCTCGACGGCGGGTTCGGCCTCAAGGGATGGCGAGACGTCCAGTCGGAGACCGCGGCAACCTTCATCGACGGCGATGTCGCCATGTGGATGGGGTCGGTGACGATGACCAACAAAGACGGCCAGGTCACCAAGGTGGACAAGAGCTTCGGCTACAAGAAGGACACCAGCGGTGTGTTGCGCATCGTGCTGCATCATTCGTCGCTGCCGTACCAGCCGTAGATTGCCTAGTGGTGTGTCTTGGGTTTATTCGCGCGTGTCCTGCTAGGCATCGACGCCCCTCGCTGCGTTGCGCCTCCTTGCCGTACACTGGGAGTATGGCTGCGTCGGCGCGCCCCGGGGGCCGATCGACATGCCCGACGGCGATGGCGCGGGCTGGTGGTCCATCGACCTCGACACCTTCGAATTCGACCTCTCGCAGTTGATGCCATCGCCGTCGGGCATGATGATCGACGCCCGCGACTGGCTTGCCGGGGTTCTCTGAACCCACCAGCGAACCGCCCTATCAGACGGTGAGCTTGACGACGCCTCCGTCGGCCCGCCCTATCAGAAGGTCGTCGTCGCTAACCCACTGAATCCGGCTGGTCGAGACATCGGACTCGACCGAAGTTGCTGGAGAGAGATCCTGGCCGGCGCGCGTCGGGGCGGCCCAGACGATGGTGCGACCATCGCCTCCCCCCGTAGCGATGTACGCCCCGGATGGGTCCCATGCGAGATCCTCAATGTGCTTGTCGTGACCGGATGAGGATGCCGGAACTGTGCCGGCGGGTCCGCTACCGCCGAAGTCCCAGACAGTGAGTTCGCCCAGGCACGCCACCGCGAGCCAACGGCCGTCGTCCCGGAACGCAAGTCGCTCGATCTTTGACGGGTAGCCATCCATGGAGAGTTCCCGACCGCTCCACAGCTTCCACAGATGGACAGTCGAGTCTTGTGCACCGGCGCAGGCCCATTTTCCATCGGGCGACAGTGCGAGCGCGAGCAGCGACCCCTTCCAGTCGAAGCGCCGGCTACGCCCGCTCCGCGGTCCGACAACGTCGTGCCAGGCGACGCCGCCGTACGCCGCTGCACCTACACGCGTGCCGTCAGCCGACCAGGCAACCGCTGTGACCGTGGAGGGTTGATCGTCGAAGTCGTGGAGAACCGCACCTTTCTCGTCGGCGATGAGCAGGCGACGGCCGGCACCGATCGCCAGCAGAGGGACATCTGGCGACCAGGCCAGCGCCGTCGCCCACGCAGACCCTGCGACGACCCCCGAAGGGACCCCTGCGTGGTCGTAGATGCGGACATGTCCGTCCTGGCCTCCGACCGCGAAGTGGTCCCCATCAGAAGACCACGCCGCGCTCAGAGCACCCATTTCATGGCGTTCCAACGCTTTGGCTGAGCCGTCAGCGGTGTCGATGAGGACCACGTCTCCGCCCAAGGACCCGGCTACGGCCTGGCCGCGGGGCGGCGAGACTCTGAGCACGCTCACGTAGTCTTCAAGGTCCACCCGCCATTGTGCGGCGGGCGACGTGTCGGTCATACGAGGCAAGACCGGAAGCTTGCCTCAAGCGACGCCCGGTCGAGATTGCGCCCGATGAACACGAGGCGATTGCGCCGCTCTTCTGAACCCCATGTCCCGTGGGCCTGACCATCAAGGAGCATGTGAACGCCCTGGAACACATACCGCTCCTCCCACCCGGCGATAGACAAGATGCCCTTTGAGCGGAAAATGTCGGTGCCCTTCGTACCCAAGAGATTGCCCATCCACTCGTTTAGCCGGTCAATGTCGAGGTCGCCATCCACCTCGATGCCAACCGACGTGACCGTCAGGTCGTGCTGGTGCTCGGCGTCGGGATCCAGGAACTCGGGATCATCGGCCAACACCCGGTCGAGCGAAAAGGCGCCGACCTCGAGGATCGCATCTAAGTCCACCTTTCCATGCTGGGTCCGGATGATCGGAGCGAGCGGGTTGACCTCCCGAATCCGGGACTCGACCTCATCAAGCTCGCCATCGTCGGCGAGGTCAATCTTGTTGAGCACAATCCGATCGGCGAAGGCCAACTGCTCGACAGCTTCGTTCTCCACACCCTCGGGCTTCTCTTCGTCCAGATGGGGTAGCAGGTGCTTGGCGTCAACCACGGTAACGATGGCGTCGAGCCGCAACTGGTCAGCCATCTCGTCGTCAACGAAGAACGTCTGGGCCACCGGCGCAGGGTCAGCAAGCCCGGTCGTCTCAATGAGGATCTGGTCGAACCGGTCTTTGCGTCGCATCAGATTGCCGAGGATGCGGATCAGATCGCCTCGCACGGTGCAGCAGATGCAGCCGTTGTTCATCTCGAAGATTTCTTCTTCGGCATCGAGCACGATCGCATCGTCGATGCCGACCTCGCCGAACTCGTTCTCGATTACCGCAATCCGCTTCCCGTGCTGCTCGGTGAGAATGTGGTTCAACAACGTGGTCTTGCCCGCGCCCAAGAACCCTGTCAGCACCGTCACAGGAACTCGCTCACGCACGCAACAGACTCCTTACTGTCAGTTGACACCCGGTCTCGGGGACCGTGCCCCTTTGGCGAATCCCGCACCCCATGTGCCAAGAATGATTCTCATTCCTACAATACTCAGGGAGGGCACCCAGACCAACTCACAACAAGACCAGCGCAGGCCAGTGTAGGAGCAATTCTCGTTCTTGCTAGCCTGGGTCTCGGAGGTGCGGCCCGCCGTCACCGCATCTAAGAGAGAACCAAACAATATGACTTCCTTCACCCTTAACCCCATGCCGATTACGAACGTCGGCGAGGGCAGTGTCGCGGCCCTCGCCCAACACGTCCGAGCCCACGGCGACCGTGCCTTTGTCGTCAGCGACCCTGGCATCAGTGCAGCCGGCATCCTCGAAACCGCCACCGGTGCCCTCACTAACGACGGCATCGAATGGACAGCCTTCACCGGCGTCGACCCCAACCCGAGCGACGCGAACGTCGCTGCTGGGGTCGCAGCCATTCGGGACTTCGGCACCGACGACGTCGTGGTCGTGCTTGTGGGAGGCGGATCGGTCATGGACTGCGGCAAGTACGTCGCCATGGCCGCACCGTCAGGCGTCAACGACTTGCGACTCACGATCTCGCCCGAGCTCGACGCGGCGGACTACATCGATCTCACCACCCTGGCGCCAACAGCGACGCCCACCGCGCGGTGCCTGCCGACCGTTGCCGTTCCGACGACCTCGGGCACCGCATCCGAAACCAACGGCGGCGGGCTCATCACCCGCAGCGAAGACCACCGCAAGCTGCTATTCAGCCATCCTGACGTGCAGCCCCGTGTCGTCGTGCTCGACCCGGCGTTGACCGTCGGACTTCCGGCGCGGGCTACCGCAGCATGCGGAATGGACGTTCTCACGCACGCCATCGAGGCGTACACGTCCAACGCCTCGAACCCCTACGCCGACGGCCTCGCCCTCCATGCCATTCGCCTCACCGGCCGTGCCCTCCCTCGAGTGGTCGACGATGGCAGCGATCTCGAAGCGCGCGCAACCATGCAAATCGCCTCACACCTGGCCGGCCGCGCCTTCTCATCCGGGCCACTCCTAGGCCTCGTCCACGCCACCGGTCACCCCATCTCGGGCACCTTCGGAATCGCCCACGGACAGACGCTCGCAACCATGCTCCCCCAGGTGATGCGATTCAACCTCGAAGCCGTCGCCGACCGCTACGCAGATGTCGGCGCCGCCCTCGGTGTCACGCCCGACCCGACGGCGGCCATCGAGGCGGTCGAGGCGCTGTCCGCAACGGTCGGCACCAACCGCCGTCTCAGCGAGTTCGGCGCCACACCCGACGACCTCGACTCACTGACCACCGACGCCCTACGCGACCTCATCATCTTGAACACGCCGCGCTACCCCAGCCGCGGCGACGTCCATGGGCTCTACGAACAAGCCATGTGACCCAGGTGTTATCGATCGCCTCGAGGGGTGGCTTGTGCTCGATGGTGAATTCGAACTGAGGGGCGCCGTATTCGCTGGCAATAGTCTTCAACCCGATCCCCGCGGTCGCGAACGCGCCGTTGGTGCCCCCCCGTCATGCTGCAATAGCCCACGCCTCTGAGCCGTCCGGCAACACCCGCTGGGATCTCGCCTGTTTTCGGGGCGGTGTTCTCGCTCACCACACCAGCTTCAGGTTGTCGATCTGGCGAATGCCTTGGCTGAACTGCAACTCCAATCCGTCGGCCAGGCGGTAGTGGGGAACCCGGGCGTGCCATTCTTCGAGCGCTACCCGAAGCTCCATGCGGGCCAGGTGGGATCCCAGGCAGCGGTGGACACCGGCCCCGAAGGCGATGTGCTTCTTGGACTCCCGGTCGAAGTCCACTTCATCGGGCCCATCCCAGGCTCGCTCGTCGGTGTTGGCCGAGCCGATGAGGACCTGGATGCGGGTGCCGGCGGAGATGGGACAGCCGTTGACCTCGGTGTCGATGGCGGTGATGCGGGCCGCGCTGGCCACCGGGCTCTCGTAGCGCAGCATCTCCTCCACTGCGTGGGGGATCACCTCGGGCTCGTCCACCAGCCGCTGGCGGTGGCCGGGATTCTGGGCCAGAAACGCCACCATGCACTCCAGGGAGGCCGACACGGTGTCGAGCCCGGCCAGGAAGAACAGGTAGCCGATGTCGACCACGTCGTCGCGGCTGAGGGGCTGGCCCTCGACCTCGGCGTCGATGAGGGTGGACAGGAAGTCGTCTTCGCGCTGGGCCATGCGGGCCTCCACCACCTCTTCAAGGGCGGCGTATATCTTCTGGCCGGTGGCCTTCACCTTCTCCTGGCGCTCTTCCATGGAGCGGGCCGGCGGGCGGATGATGCCGTCCTTGAGGGCCAGGAACTCGTCCACCCGGCTCACCGGCAGGCCGAGCAGCTCCAAGAAGATGGTGGAGGGCAGGGGCTCGGCGATGTCGTCGTGGAAGTTGCAGTGGCCCTGGTCGACCACCTTGTCGATGAGGTCGCGGATAAGCTCCCGCACCCGGGGCTCGTGCTTGGACATCTGCTTGGGGGCGAACAGCGGGTCGAGCGCCTTGCGGTGCTTGCGGTGGTGGGGTGGGTCGATCTGGAGGGGCACCAGGGGGCGGATGTTGCCGATTTCGATGGCGCCGGGGTCGGAGGAGAACACCTCGGGGGTCTGGAATGCCCGCATCACGTCTTCGTGGCGGCTCAGGGTGACTGCTCCGGTTTGGCTTCGGCCGGCCAGCTCGGCCACCGGGGCGTTGTCTCGGATCTCCCGGTAGGTGTCGTGGGGATTGCGGGCCACCTCGGGGGGCTCGAGCGAGTATTTTTTGGCATCGGTCATCAGGTCTCCTCGGTCAGGATGATGGCGTCTTCGGGGCAGTTCATGAGCGCCCGGCGTGCTTGGTCGGCCAGCTCGGCGGGCACGGTGCGCTCGCCGGTGGGATGGCAGTAGCCGTCGTCGTCGGCGTAGAACAGGTCGGGGGCCAGCATGTAGCAGCGGCCGTGGCCCTGGCAGAGCTCGGTTTCCACCCGGATGCGCATCAGCGCGAAGCGTAGGCCAAGCGGCCGGCGCGGCTCACAGCGACGGTCAATCGCCTCGGCGGTCTCAGCCTCGGCAGTTCTATATTTCCACCCAGTGGCCATGGGCGGTTTGTCGGGCCATAGGGTAGGAGTGTGCGGGTTCGGACCCGGAAAGCAGTGGCGCTGGTGGTGGCGATCGCCATCGTGCTGGCCCTGCTGTTCTCGCTTCTGGCCGTGTTCAACGACACCGCCGCGGCCCATGCCGAGATGCGCCGGTCGGGGCCGAAGCCCGATCAAGTGGTGGGGGGAATGGTCGACCGGGTGGAGATGGAGTTCCGAGAGCCCATTCAGCCCCACGATTCCAATGGAGTGGCGCTGCAATATCCCGACGGCACCCTCACCCTGACGGCGATAGAGGTGGACGGCCACCTGGTGTGGGGCAGCTTCGATCCGCTGACTGAGCCTGGCCGGTACAAAGTGATCTGGGAGCTGCTGGACCAAAGCGATGGGGACTGGGCCACCGAGGTGTGGGAGTTCACCTACGACCCGGCGGCAGCTCCACCGGAGTGGCTCCCCGAGTCCGCCGCCGAAGGCTCAGGCGGCGATGGCGGCATCAGCGGGGGCACCGTGGCGCTGATTGTGATCATCCCCGTGGCCGTGGTTCTAGCCGGATGGCTCTTCTGGCCCCGCCAGGGCATCGCTCGTTGATTGTCGATGCGGGCCCATTGATCGCCGATGGCGAGAACCTCAATTCCCGGCTTTGGGCGCTCATCAAGAGAGCCCTAGAACGCGGCGACGAGTTGCACACGACGGGGTGGCGACATCATCTGCGCTTCGATCAGGGAGGCCTGATCGCGCTAATCCAGTAGCAACCGAATCCAGGGGGCCGGGTACACTGGACGCGGCCCGCGCTTGTAGCTCAGTTGGATTAGAGCGTCTGACTACGGATCAGAAGGCCGGGGGTTCGAGTCCCTCCAAGCGCGCTGAGGGGAGCGAGCATGACCACTACACCGCTCGGCCCTGGCCGAATCGCCGCGGGGGAGGCTGCGGTTACAAGCCGGCAGGGGTTCGATCTCGACGATCTGCGCTCGGTTGTGGAGGTCGAGATTGCTCTGGAGGAGTACCCCCTGGCCGACGCAGTGGTCGACCGGGCGCTGGTGTACCGCACCGAGGAATTGCGATCTCATTTGCTTGACCTCGACCAGGCCGCCGCGGCTCGCAGCGAGCTGACTCGGGCGCTTCATGATGGGCCGGGGGTGATCGTGATCACTGGGGCCATCGAGCCCGCGGTGATGGGCCGGGCCACCGAGGCCGTGGACCGGGAGCGCATCGTCAACGCCATCTACCCCGCTCTGTTGCGCCGCCAGGAGGAGGGGCTTGATCCCACGGTCATCGCCTGTGCGGTGGCGGCCAGCGCCGAGGGCTACGCCTTTCCCACCAACCTCGACCGCGACGTGCCCATCGGCGGCCTCACTCCTCCGTCACAGCAAGACTTGGTGCTCGAAGCCCTGGCCAACAAGACAACCCCCGACGAGCTGGCCGCTCAACTGGCCGCCCACCGCCACCGGAGGGAAACGCACTATCCCATGAGCGTTAGCCGGCGATGGCTTGGGAGATGGAGAGGTCGACTCGGCGGCGCTTGCGGTCCACGGCCAGCACCTTGACCCAGACCTCTTCGCCGGGGAGGACCACCTCTTCGGGGTGGTACACCCGGTACTCGGCCATCTCGGTGATGTGGACCAGGCCCTCGATGTCGTCGCTCACGGCCACGAAGGCGCCGAAGTCTGCCAGTCGGGTAACCCGGCCGGCCATCAAGCCGCCCACTTCGAGATCACCCAGCGGGTCGGGGGTGAGCTTCATGGTGAGGTTCACTCTCTGCTTGGGCTTCTGCACCGACTTGACCCGCACCTGCACCTCGTCGCCCACGCTAACCACCTCATTGGGGTGCTGCACCCGCTTCCAGCCCAGTTCGGTGGCGTGTACCAGTCCCCGCACGCCGTTGATGTCCACAAACGCGCCGAAGTCCTGAATGTCCACCACCTTGCCGGTGTGCTCGTCGCCTGCCGACATGGTCTCCAGGAACGCCTTGGCCGCCTTGCGCTGCTCGGCCCGGACCACCGCCTTGCGGGAGAGCACCAGACGGCCCGACACCTGATCGGCCTCTACTACCTTGCATTGCACTTCTCGCCCGACCAGCGCCTGGAGGTTCTCCACCGGCTCCACATCGATCAGCGACGACGGGATGAACCCCCGCACGCCCACGTCGCACGAGAGCCCGCCCTTCACCACCGCGGTGATGGTGCCGGTGACCGGCTCGTTGGCCGCCGAAGCCCGGGCGATGTCAACCCAGGCAATCTGCTGCATGGCCCAGAGGCGGGACAACACGATGCGGCCTTTGTGGTCTTCCCTCACCAGCACGGCGGCGTTGACCACCTCGCCCAGCACGCACTCTCGGGTCAGGTCGGCAGCAGGGTTGTCGCCCCAGTAGCGCTGGCTGATGACCCCGATCCGTCCTCCGCCCAGATCCAGCTCGATTTCGTGGGCAGCCTTGGTCTTGACCGTTCCGGACACGATGGTCCCTCCAGTCAACCCGTCCACCGTGGGCGATGCCGGCTCCCCCGGCGGTGCCTGAGGCTTGCCTTCCGCGGCGGCGGCCTCGGGTTCTTCGGCGGCGGCCTCGGGTTCTTCGGCCTCGGGTTCTTCGGCCTCGGGTTCCGCGGCGGCGGCCTCGGGTTCTTCGGCGGCGGCCTCGGGTTCTGGTTCCGCGGCAGGTTCAGGCTCGTCCACAAGTTCTTCGGCAGTGGCCTCTACCTCAGACATAGGGGCATTAACACTAATGGGCTGGACCGGAATACCGATAAGGCAAACTCAGGTTCCGGCCAGGCGGGCCACTACCGGGGCCATGTCCTCCATGGACTCGATCGGCAGGCCGATGTGGCTGATGCCCAGCTCCTCGCGCTGGCGAACCAACTTGTCCACCACTTCATCCACGGTTCCGATCATGCTGTGAGGCGACTCCACCGCCTGGTCGGCTTCCAGCCCCAAGGCCGGGGCCAGCGCTCCGGCAAAGCTCTGCTCGTCGTCGGTGATCGAGGCCACATGCGCCCGGCTGTGGCCGACTCCCGCCATCCCTCGGCGTCAGTCATACCCCCAGCTTGCACGCCAAATCGGAACCTGTGCATCCAGGCGGCACTACCCGTCCTGGTGCAATGGGGGTCTTCAGTCGACGATCTTGATCCGGATGCGCTGATTGCCCAAAGCGATGCCCTCCGCGACACCCGCCGAAGCCGGCTTGCGTTTGCCTTTGCCAAAAGCGATCTTGATCGTGCGATCCCCATCGCCGTCATCGGGCCTGCCGATCAGCACCAGCGTCGCAGTCTGGCCGCCCTCGGTGAACAGCAGTTCACTGAAGGAACCGACCTCAGTTCGCTTGACGCCGGGGCTGCTCTCACTAGCGCGTAAGCGTATGTTCCAGTCGCGGTGAGCGCGCCCGCCGGTCACCCGCAGCGGCACCCTCACGGCCTCTCCTTTGGACAGCGGACGGCTCAACGACACCGTGAACCTCGCCTTGCCGTTGTTCTCCGACACTCGCTTCTTCTGCGCAGCAACCGTCACCGTCACCGGCGGGCGGCCATCGCCACCGCCCGACGAATCGACACCCGCTTCTTGGGCTGTGTTGTGCGACGGATAATCCTCGCTGAACACCGAGGACCGACCGTTAGCGTTGTCCTTCAGCCAGAAGTCCAAATGGCTCTGGTTGCCATCGTTATCGGTGAACTGGATTCTGATCTTCGCTTGGATGCAAGCCTTGGTGCGGCCAGCGGCCTGGTCGGGGTAGCGGCCCCAGAAGTAGCCGGAGCTGTCGTAGTTCAAGCTCGAACCGAACTTTCCGAGCTGACACAGAGCCCCATCGGTGAACCTGATCATGAATTGCTTATCACCCGCAGTGAAGCCGGTCTCCACCAACTTTTCAGCCGCACTAGAGGTGCTGCCGCTGGCGGTCTTGATGGCATACAGGATGGAGTCGCCTGAATAGACGCTGCCCGTAGACGACAGCCAGACTTCTCCACTAGAGCTGCGTGACACGAAGTGGGTGCTGTCGTAGAACACCCGCCGAGACTGGAGTGACTCTGCCGAGATGTCCATGCCACCCAGAACCATCTCGGGGTCCACGAACACCGACTCCGGGGTCACATCGGGCGACAAGCGCGCGTTCTGCATGTATATGTCATCAATGCTCGAAATGGTGTGCCCGTCCTCCGCGTAGATGATGCACCCATCCTCTGTCGTGATGTAGAGGTGCTCGTCTATGCACGCAAGCGGGTGATCGTGCCCTTGGTCTCCAGCGGTGTGGGCCATTGCGACGGTGCTGGTGGCGACCACGGCAGTTGCCGAGGCAAGGGCGAGCACGCCGAGCAAAGCCGCGATTGCTGCACGGCGAGAAGCCGTTCGCTCTGAGAGCCCGCTGTGGTGAAATACAACCTTGGTATGCATAAGAGCGCGACAGTAATGGGGCTCGAGGTAGTAATGGCAAATCTGTTTTCCCGCAACTTCGTGACGTAGCGGGTGCTCGGGCTGTGGGTAGTGTGGCCGAGTGTCACCGGCTGCGCTTACCGAGGGCCTGAACCCGGCCCAGATCGACGCGGTCACTCATCCCGGAGGCCCCATTCTGGTGGTCGCCGGTGCCGGCTCGGGCAAGACCCGCGTCCTCACCCACCGCATTGCCTACCTCATCGACCAACAGCACGTTTCCCCCTTCGCCCTCCTCGCCATCACCTTCACCAACAAGGCGGCCCAGGAGATGAAGCACCGGGTGGGCGCCCTCGTGGGCCCGGTGGCCGACAAGATGTGGGTGAGCACCTTCCACTCGGCCTGCGCCCGGATTCTGCGCTACGAGGCCGAGGCCATCGGCTTCCCCTCCAGCTTCACCATCTACGACCAGGCCGACTCGGTGAGGCTCACTCGCTACATCTGCCGGGATTTCAACCTCGACCCAAAGCGGATGCCGCCCCGGTCAATCCATGCCGCCATCAGCGCGGCCAAGAACGAGATGATCGGCGTGGCCCAGTACAAGGACCGAGCCTCCAACCTGTTCGAGCGCCGCATCGGCGAGGTCTACGACGAGTACCAGCAGCGCCTGCGCCGGGCCGGGGCCATGGACTTCGACGATCTCCTGGGCACCACGGTCGACCTCTTCCGACAGCAGCCCGACGTGCTGGACCGCTACCGCCGCCGATTCGAGCATGTGCTGGTGGACGAGTACCAGGACACCAACCAGGTGCAGAACCAGCTCGTGCTGCTGCTGGGCCAAAAGCACCGCAATGTGTTCGTGGTGGGCGACGCCGACCAGTCGGTGTACCGCTTCCGGGGGGCCGACATCCGCAACATCTTGGAGTTCGAGCGGGCCTTCGAGGACGCCACCGTGGTGCTGCTGGAGCAGAACTACCGCTCCACCCAGCGCATTCTGAGTGCGGCCAACGCGGTGATCGCCCACAACCTCAGCCGCAAGCCCAAGAACCTGTGGACCGACCAGACCGGCGGCGAGCCCATCGTGCGCTTCTGCGCCTCCGATGAGTATGAGGAGGCTCGCTGGGTGGCGCGCGAGGCGTTCCGGCTCCACGACGACGAGCAGTTCCGCTGGGATGAGATGGCCGTCTTCTACCGCACCAACGCCCAGAGCCGGGTGGTGGAGGAGCTGCTGATGGAGGCCGGCGTTCCCTACCAGATCATCGGCGGCACCCGGTTCTACGACCGCCGGGAGATCAAGGATGCGCTGGCTTATCTGCGGGTGACAGTGAATCCCGGTGACGCAGTCAGCCTGCTCCGAGCGCTGAACACCCCTAAGCGGGGGGTGGGCGACGGGTCGGTGGCCAAGCTGGTGGCATGGGCCGATGCCCATGGCCTCACGTTGATGGACTCCTTGGCCCACGCCCCGGAAGCCGGTGTGAGGGGGCGGGCCCTGAGCGGCATCAACGCCTTTCTGAAGGTGATCGCCGAGGCCCGCGAGAAGCTGGACGACGGCCCGGTCGCGGTGCTGGAGCACTTGCTGGAAGCCAGCGGGTACCTTGATCAATTAGAGGCCGAGGCGGCCAGCGAGACCACGGGGGAGACCGATGTGAGCGTGCAGGCCCAGGGGAGGCTGGAGAATCTCGACGAGCTGATCAGCGTGGCCTCAGAAAGCGACAACGTGAGCGACTTCCTCGAGCTGGTCAGCCTGGTGTCAGACACCGACGAGATGACCGACGATTCCATGCTGACGCTTATGACCCTGCACTCGGCCAAAGGCCTTGAGTATCCGGTGGTGTTCTTGATCGGCATGGAGGAGGGCATATTCCCCCACATCCGCTCAATCACCGAGCCCGACGAGCTGGAGGAGGAGCGCCGCCTCGCCTATGTGGGCATTACCCGAGCCCGCCAGCGGCTGTACCTGACCCACGCCTGGACCCGCAACGTCCATGGCGCATCGATGTACAACGCGCCTTCCCGGTTCTTGGAAGAGATCCCCGAAGAGCTAGTCGACAACCGGGGCAGCAGCCGATCCCGCATGCGCCAGTCTGGATATGGCCGCGCAACCGACCAGGAAGCCCGCGTCTTCGCCGGGCGGGAGCGGGCGGTGGATGCCGCCCTGGTCGCTCGCCCCCCAGTTGAAGCCGACCCCAACCCGGCCCATCTCGCGGTAGGCGACGACGTAAACCACTCCACCTTCGGCCTCGGGGTGGTCACCGACGTGAAGGGGACCGGCGGCGACGCCGAGATCACCGTCAATTTCACCACCGCCGGCTCCAAAGTACTCATGGCCTCTTATGCCCGCCTGGAAAAAGTCTGAGTTTCTCCATGTTGCTTTCCTTGTTTGGGACAAGAGGAGTGGGAAGGCTCGCAGAGCGCAACGGCTTGCTACGGTGGCGTTGTGGAGTTGAGCCAGGCGCAGTGGGGGTCAGTCAGCTCGTTTGCCGTGAGAATTGCCCACTTTACGGGGTGCGTAGCGGAGGCTCACCGTTTGGGGCATGGGCCCGGGGAGTCTCGGAAGCCTTGGGGGATGGGTTTCCAGCGTCGTGCCTGCTTGATCTACGCGCAAACGCTGCGAGCCGAGTATCTGCGGGGCGTCGCCGATGTGAGCGGGTACTGCGGTGGGCTGATGGAGAGCGCCGAGCTGGAAGATGGGATCGCAGCCGATTGGAAGATCACCGCGGAGTTCCTGCGCTCCACATCGGCGGCCTTGCTGGAGATGCCGGAGGTGGCGAAGGTTGTGCGTGTGACGGGCACCGCGGAGATCGGGTCGGTGTCTCCGGCGGTATTGCGGTATGAGCAGTTTGCCGATTTGCTGCATCCGGCGGGCGTCGCCCGGCTGGAGGAGGCGGCCGAGGCGGTGGCGCGCTTTTGCAAGCTGCGATTGGAGGTGGTGCCAACCGCCCAGGAGGTGGAATGGCTCATCTCTGTAGCCGCCCAAGAGCCGGTAGCGGAACTCGCTGAGCGCAACTCGACGTCGGTCAGGGGCATGTACCGGCTCTTGGAGGCCATGTGGTCCCGACTCGGTGTCAACAACCAGGTTCAAGGGGTGGCATTGGCAGTCCAGCAGGGCTGGATTGCTCCGCCTCCGGCAGAGGTTCGCGACTCCTGACTGCCCGCCTCGTTGCAGGGGCCTATGCTTGGTGGGTGCGCGTCGGCGACCGGCAGTTCGAAGTGATTCTGAGGCATGCTGTCCCTATCGAGCGGTACGCCACTCGGATTTCCGAGGCGCACGGACTGGGGCACGGCCCTGGCAGCTATGCGAACATCTGCGATCTGGAGCTTCAGCGCAAGGCCCGAGAAGTGTGGAAGGAGACGCTCCCGCCGCCTTTTCTGAGCAGTGTGGGCGACTCCTATGGGCGTTGCGCACAGCTTATGGGCGCAGTGCTGCCCGATGGCTCTGCCGAAGGTGATTGGGACGTCGTGTGCCGGTACTTGGGGGCGGTCGCGACCGTGATGGCTGAAGACTCCGACCTTGGGATACCCGAGGTGCCGCCCGGGAGCGCCGATATCAGGGAGATGCCGGCCGTGATCCACTACGAGAGTCTGGCCGAGCTGATGCACCCCGATGCTGCGGTTGGGCTGCGGTCGGCATCTGCGGCTGTGGGGCGATATTGCCGATTCGCCGGACAGTCAGCACCCGATGAGACGCAACTCGCCTGTTTGCAGGGATTGGCCAACGGGGAGAAGCACGCCGACCTCGCCGTGCGGCTGGGATACTCAGAGCGTCATCTCCAGCGGATCCTCGCCGACATGTGGCACCAGTTCGGCGTAAACGGCACCATAGAAGGCGTGGCACACGCCGTCGCCCAAGGATGGGTAACGGTGCCCGAGTCGTCGCCCAAGGATGGGTAACGGTGCCCGAGTCGTCGCCCAAGGATGGGTAACGGTGCCCAAGTCGTTCAATTAACACTCCGAATGGAGCGAACCATATTGGCAGTATCTGGAACGACAATAAAGGCGAGCAGCACGACGACGATTGCCAAAGCCGCGAGCAGCACGAAGAGAATTGTCAAAGCACCTGTTTGTTGTCTGGTGACGGTCATGGATTGTCCTCCACTGGATTTTTTTGACGATCGTGTTCGTCTGAGTGTGTAATTTGCCATTTGTCTACCATTCCCTATCTACTTGAATCATACAGGGGCTGTGCGTCGGTGTTAGCCAAAAATGTTGTCAAAACATGACAAGTTTATGTCATGTTTTGACAAAACGAGGTTGAGGAAAAGGCAAAAGAGCGGCTGGTTTTGCGGATACTGCTCAGGGCCAGCGGGCAGCCTAGTGGTGTGTCGCAGAAATAATCGCGCGTGTCCTGCTAGTGGTGTGTCTTGGGTTTAGTCGCGCGTGTCCTGCTAGGCATCGCCGCCCCTCGCTGCGTTGCGCCTCCTTGCCTAGACTGGGGTATGGCTGCGTCGGCGCGCCTTGCGAGGAACGCCGCTGCCGTCGCAATCCACGGCGCTAAACAGTGAAGATGTGTGCGGGGCGGGCCGTCGGCGTCAAGGGCCCAGGGAGCGAGTATTGATCCGATCACCAGGTTGTCGTTGCTGACGAAGACGGCTCCACCGTTGTCCAAGCTCACCACAGAGATGTCTTGGTCGAGGTCGAGTTTCACGGTGTAGGACTTCGGTGCTTGGGTGTTTTCGAAAACGGCCATCATCCTTTGTTCTGGCTGTGTGGCGGATTCCTGCGGGCAGGACTCCGGCCAGATGTAGCGTTCATTCGAAGATACCGAGAATCGAATTGGCATGGGACTAAAACGAGTGTCAAAACATGACAAGTTTTTGTCATGTTTTGACACTTGACAAGGCTGAGACCAGGGTATAGGGAGCGTGTTCTGCTGATTTGCTCAGGGGCCGTCGTTGGCGTTCACATCCACGATGAGGTCGCCGTCGTCCACCCACACCCCGAACTGGGTCAGGCCCTCGCCGGTGGCCGAGTACACCAGGGTGGGATCGCAGGTGTCCACGAACAGCCGCCGCTTGGCGTTCCAATCGACCACGCAATCACCGCTCGCCCCGGGCGACTGCACGTCGAAGGCGAACCACCCAACCTCGGGATCGCCGCCGATGTGGTTGATCCAGATGCTGCGCCCCCGGCTCAGCGGGGCCCACGGCACCGGCCCCCGGTTGGTGATCTCGGTGGCCAGGTTCTCGGCGTCGCCGGCGTTGAAGTCGTCGTCGCCCAGCTTCACCTCGATCTGGTCGGAGCCGGCCAGCGACACCACGGCGAACACAAGCCCCACCCCCAGCCCGATGCTGATCACGGAGTAGACAACCGCTCGCAGCGGTGTGATCTTGGGGCCAGATGCGACGGGCACGAGTCCTTCCTCGGTTCGTTCCAGTAGACGACGTTGCTCCTAGTATCGCGGCGAAGCAACGGCGGAACGAACCACCGCTGAACCACACCGCAAACTTGGCCATAGCGCTGCATTGGGGAGTCCGTGGATCTATTTGAATATCAGGGAAAACAGTTCTTCGCGTCGTACGGGATGTCGGTGTCGCCCGGTGAGGCAGTTACCACCGTGGCCGATGCGGTGGCCGCCGCCGAGCGGTTGGGGGTGCCGGTGATGGTGAAGGCGCAAGTGCATACCGGCGGGCGAGGCAAGGCCGGGGGCGTCAAGTTCGCCGCCGACATCGATGCCGTCCGCACTCATGCGGCCAACATCCTGGGCCTCGACATCCGAGGCCACATTGTGGAAAACCTGTGGATTGAGAAGGCCTCCGACATCGCCGAGGAGTACTACGCGAGCTTCACCCTCGACCGGTCGGCCAAACAGCACCTGGGGATGCTGTCGGCCGAGGGCGGGGTGGAGATCGAGGCGGTGGCCGAGGATAACCCCGATGCCATCGCCACGATCTGGGTCGATCCGGTGGATGGGCTCACCGAAGACCAGTGCCGCCAGTGGGTGCTGTCCGCCAACCTTAATCCCGGCGTGACCGACCAGACGGTGGAGCTGCTGCTGAAGCTGTATGAGGCCTACACCCGAGGCGACGCCGATCTGGTGGAGATCAACCCGTTGATCGTGACCCCCGAGGGCCGGGTGCATGTGCTGGACGCCAAGGTCACCCTCGACGGCAACGCCGGCTTCCGCCACGACCTGGCCCCCTTCGACACCACCCAGCCCCGGGATGAGCGGGAGGCCGCGGCCCACGCCAAGGGCCTGCAATATGTGGGCCTGGAGGGCTCGGTGGGAGTGATCGCCAACGGCGCCGGCTTGGCCATGAGCACGGTGGACGTGGTGAACCAGGCGGGGGGCCGCCCGGCCAACTTCTTGGACATCGGCGGGGGCGCCAATGCCGATGTGATGGCCAGTGCGCTGGAGGTGATCAACAACGATCCCGATGTGCAGTCCATATTCATCAACATCTTCGGGGGCATCACCCGGGGCGAGGAGGTGGCCAACGGCATCATCGAGGCCATGAGCCGGGTGGACATCGCCTCGCCCATCGTGATCCGACTCGACGGCACCAATGCCGTCTTGGGCTGGCATTTGTTGGAACCGTATCTCAGCGACCGGCTGGTGATTCTGCCCACCATGTTGGAAGCGGCCCGAGAAGCCGTCGCTCTCGCAGAAGGGGCCGCATCATGAGCATCTTCATCGATGAGAGCACCAAGGTGGTCTACCAGGGCCTCACCGGGAGCCAGGGCCGGTACTACGGCATGCTGAACCGGGACTACGGCACCCAGGTGGTGGCCGGCACCAACCCCAAGAAGGCGGGCACCGACGTGGGGGGCGTGCCCGTCTTCGCCACCGTGGCCGACGCCGTGGACGCCACCGGCGCCAACGCGTCATGCGTGTTCATCCCCGCCGCCGGTGTGCGCAGCGCAGTGCTCGAGGCCGCCGAGGGCGGGGTGGAGCTGATCGTTGTCATCACCGAGGGCGTGCCCATGCACGACGAGGCCTACTTCTACAACAAGCTCAAGGCCGACTACCCCGGTGTGCGGCTGCTCGGCCCCAACTGTCCCGGCCTCATCAGTCCCGGCAAGGCCAACATCGGCATCACCGCCGGCCACATCGCCAAAGAGGGAGGCCCGGTGGGCATCGTGAGCCGCTCGGGCACCCTCACCTACCAGGCGCTCTACGAGCTGAAGCAAAAGGACATCGGCTGCACCACCTGTGTGGGTATCGGCGGCGACCCGGTGCCGGGAACCTCGTTCATCGACTGCCTGGCCGCCTTCGAGGACGATCCCGAGACCGAGGCGGTGATGATGATCGGCGAGATCGGCGGGTCGGCCGAGGAGGAGGCCGCCGAGTTCATCGCCGCCAACGTGTCCAAGCCGGTGGTGGCCTACATCGCCGGCCTCACCGCCCCGCCGGGCAAGAAGATGGGCCACGCCGGGGCCATCGTGTCGGGAGGCAAGGGCACCGCCCAGGCCAAAATGGACGCCTTGGCCGCCGTCGGCGTCCACATCGGCCAGAGCCCCAGCGAAGCCGGCGACATCATGGCCGAGGTGGTCGCCACCCTCTGAAAGCCTGGGGCTTGACGCAGCGTGTCAGCCGCCCAGCAATTCGCGTTGGCGTCGCTCGTTGATCGGCATGGCGTGGAACACCACTGGATGGTCCTGGCGCTCCATGTCGATCATGACATCGATTAGCAGTCCGCTGCTGTTCGGGCCCATCACAGTCACGATTCCAGGACGTGGTTGGTCAATGTTAGTCGTCAGCGGAAAGGCGAGAGCATTCAAGATGCGCGGTGCTTTTGCCCGTGCTTCTCAGCCGAATTCAGAATCGGAATCCGGCTGAGATCGACCGGAAAATCAGGGCACGGTGAGGGTCAAGAGGCGCTCCCGCTGTTCTTCGGGAAGTTCGGCCAATAGTTCATCGCGGTTGGCTTGCGGCCAGCTGTTCAATATCTCAGCCTGCTCGGCGGTGGGCAGGCTAACAATGTGGGCAACCACCGCCTTGCGTAGTGCTTCCACGAATTCGGGCGGGGCTTCTTTTGCATCTTTGGGGATTGGGTAGGGGGCACCGTCCGAGATGGTTTGCAACTCGGCTAGGCGCTCGGGCGAGATGTAGAAGTCGTCTTGGTCGGTGCCCACTGAATTCCCAGCTTACCCATCTGATGGGCAAATTGACATGGTACTTTTCCGGCGATGCGACTAGCGGTGCTGGCCTCGGGCGGTGGGACGATTCTCGATGCCATGGCCCGCAGCGGATTGCCCATCTCGCTGGTACTGGTGGACCGGCCCTGCAAGGCCGAGAAGGTGGCGGCCGATCATGGCCTGGCCTGTGAGCTGGTGGAGCGGACCAGCTTCGGCCCCGACTTCGACCGTGTCCACTACACCCGCCAGGTGACCGAGCGCCTCCAAGCCGCCCAGATTGAGTTGGTGGCCATGGCCGGGTTCGGCACGGTTCTGGATCAGCCCATCCAAGACGCATACGAGGGTCGGATCTTGAACACCCACCCTTCGCTGTTGCCCGCCTTCCCCGGCTGGCACGCGGTGGACGATGCCATGGACTACGGGGTGAAGGTCACCGGCTGCACCGTTCATGTGGCCACCTTGGAGGTGGACGCCGGGCCGATCCTGGCTCAGCAGGCCGTGGCCGTGGAGACCGGAGACACCGTGGACACGCTGCACGAGCGCATCAAGACGGTGGAGCGCGATCTCTACGTTCGCACCGTCAGTGAGATCATCGACCGGGGATATGTCCTATGAGCCAGGGAGCTGACCAGCCGCCCCGGGCGCTGGTGTCGGTGTACGACAAGGCCGGGGTGATCGATCTGGCCCAGCGGTTGGTGGCCCTGGGGTGGGAGATCATCTCCAGCGGCGGTACGTCCGCCGCCTTGGCCGACGCCGGGATACCCGTAACCCCGGTAGAGCAGGTGACCGGGGCACCCGAGATGCTGGACGGGCGCGTGAAGACCGTCCACCCCGTGATTCACGGGGGCTTATTGGCCGACTTGACGAACCCCGGCCATGTGAAGGATCTGATCGACCGGGGCATCGTGCCCATCGACTTGGTGGTGTGCAACCTGTATCCGTTCCGCTCCGATCCCTCGGTGGAGCTGATCGACATCGGCGGACCGGCCATGGTGAGGGCCGCGGCCAAGAACCATGAGCGGGTCGGTGTGGTGGTGCGGCCCGACGACTATGACGCTGTGCTGGAGGAGTTGGAGCGCGATGGCGCGCTGTCGGATGCCACCCGGCGGCGGCTGGCCCGGGCGGCCTACGCCCATACCAGCGCCTACGACGCGGAGATCGTCGACTGGCTCAGCGACACTGCTGACGCAGAAGAACTCCCCCCGACCGTGGCGCTGACCCTGGAGCGACAAGAGGTGCTGCGCTACGGCGAGAACCCCCACCAGACTGGGGCCCGCTATCGGATCGCCGGCCAGTCGAGCTGGTGGGATGAGGCAACCCAGCTTCAGGGCAAAGCCATGTCGTACCTCAACGTGTTCGACGCCGATGCCGCCTGGCGTTTGGCCCAATCGCTGGGCGACGACCCGGCCGCCGCGGTGATGAAGCATGCCAATCCGTGCGGGGCGGCCGTGGCCGCCGACATCGCCACCGCCTATCGGCGGGCCCACGAGTGCGATCCGGTGTCGGCCTTCGGGGGGATCGTGGCCGTGAACCGCCCGGTCACTGTCGAGATGGCTGAGGCCATGGCCGACGTGTTCACCGAGGTGCTCATCGCCCCCGACTACGAAGAAGCTGCCCTGGCCCTGCTGGCCAAGAAAAAGAACCTGCGGGTGCTCCACGCCCCACCGCCCGAGGCTTCGGCGCTGGAGATCCGCACCCTCGGCGGCGCCGCTCTGGTGCAGACCCCCGACACCGTGACCATGGACCGCTCAACCTGGCAGGTGGTCACCGAGCGGGCACCCACCGACGAGCAGTGGGCCGACCTGGAGCTAGCCTGGCGGGTGGCGGCCCGGGTCGGGTCCAACTGCATCGTGCTGGCCAAAGACCGCCAGGCGGTGGGCATCGGCGCCGGCCAGCAGAACCGGCGCGACGCGGGGCGCATCGCGGCCGAGAAAGCCGCCGGTCGGGCCGCGGGCGGGGCCTGCGCCAGCGATGCCTTCTTCCCGTTCCGCGACGGCCTCGACGCCGCCGCCGAAGCCGGCTGCGCCACCGTCATCCAACCCGGCGGCTCGGTACGCGACCAAGAGGTGATCGACGCCGCCAACGAGCACGGCATGTCAATGGTGTTCACCGGCGAACGCCACTTCCGCCACTAGTGGCTGAGCAACTCGGCAATCAGGGTTGAAGCCTCCGCCCGGTTCAAGGTGTAGAGGTGGATGCCGGGAGCTCCGGCGTCTAGGAGCGACTGGGATAGCTCGGCGGTAGCTTCGGCGGCGGCCTTTATGCGGTGGGGGGCAGGCAAGGACTCGAGGCGGGTGAACAGGGCCTCGGGCACCGTGGAGCCATTCATGGCGGCATAGCGGCGGATGCTCTTGGGCCAGATCACGGGCATGACACCGGGGATCACTGGGCGATGGCACCCCAAGTCGGCCAGCTCGTTGCGCAGCCGGGTGTAGTCGGCGGGGTCGAAGAAGAACTGGGTGATGGCGAAGTCGGCCTGGTCCAACTTGCTAGCCAGAAACGCCCGGTCGGAGGCGCGATTCACCGAGCGGGGGTGGACCTCGGGGTGGGCGGCCACTCCCACGCTGAACCCGGCCGGGTGGGCCCGCACCACCTCCACCAACTCGGAGGCGTAGCGGAAGTCGCCGCTGATGGCCGACCCGTCGGGCGGGTCGCCGGCCAGGGCCAAGATGTTGACCACCCCAGCGGCGGCGTAGTCGTCGAGCAGGCCGGCGACGCCCTGTCGGGTGTGGCCGACGCAGGTCAGGTGGGCCATGGCCGGGAAGGGCCGATGGCGGCAGATGTCGGTCACGATGTCGCGGGTGCGATCATGGCCGTCGCCCCCCACCCCGCAGGTCACCGACACGAACGAGGGGGCTAGCTCAGCGAGTTCGTTCAGGGTCTCGTCGAGCTGCTTGGCAGCAACCTCGTCGGCTGGGGGGAAGAACTCGAACGACAGCGTCGGCTGATCGCCCAAGAGGTCGACAATCTGGGTCATCAAAGGGCAGCGTATGGCCCGGTTCCCTGCGTCTCGGCATTGTTTGCCGAAGCCTCAGGAGCCCTTGCTGCTACTTGTTTCCTGGCTTCGTTGGGTACAAAGGCCCATCGGTATGCTCGCCTCATATGGGCGACAAGATCACAATCGGAGCTGATGGCAAGCTCAACGTCTCTGACAATCCCACTATCCCGTTTATCGAGGGCGACGGAACCGGGGTGGACATCTGGCCGGCGGCTAAGCATGTGCTGGACGCAGCCGCGGGCAAGCACGGCCGAAAAATCGAGTGGATCGAGGTGCTGGCCGGGGAAAAGGCGTTCAACGAGACTGGCGACTGGCTCCCCCAAGACACCATCGAGAAGTTCACCGAATACCTCATCGGCATCAAGGGCCCCCTCACCACCCCGGTGGGGGGCGGCTTCCGCAGCCTCAACGTGTCGATCCGCCAGATCATGGACCTGTACGTGTGCCTGCGCCCAGTGCGCTGGTTCACCAACGTTCCCTCCCCGGTGAAGAACCCGCAACTCGTGGACATGGTGATCTTCCGGGAGAACACCGAGGACATCTACGCCGGGCTCGAGGTGGAGGCCTTCACCCCAGAGGCGGCCAAGCTGCGCGGCCTGCTCCACGACGCCTTGGGCTGGGACATCGCCGATGACGCCGGCATCGGCGTGAAGCCGGTGTCAAAGACGGGTTCGCAGCGCCTCCAGCGGGCCGCGTTGAACTACGCGGTTCGGCGGAACCGCAAGCGGGTCCACTGGGTACACAAGGGCAACATCATGAAGTTCACCGAGGGGGCGTTCCGCGGCTGGGGCTATGACCTGGTGCGGGAGGAGTTCTCTGATGTGGCCGTGGGCTGGGACGACTGCGGCGGCGACGCCGGCGACAAGATCCTGGTGCAGGACGCCATCGCCGACATCGCCCTCCAGCAGGTGCTCACCCGCCCGGCTGAGTTCGACGTGATCGCCACCATGAACCTCAACGGCGACTACCTGTCCGACGCTCTGGCCGCCCAGGTCGGGGGCATCGGGATCGCCCCAGGGGCCAACATCAACTACGTGACTGGCCACGGCGTGTTCGAGGCCACCCACGGCACCGCCCCCAAGTACGCCGGCCAGGACAAGGTGAACCCATCGTCGGTGCTCCTGTCGGGCGTGCTGATGTTCGAGCACCTGGGCTGGGACGATGCCGCCGACGACATCATCAACGCAGTGGAGGCCACCATCGGCGCCAAGGTCGTGACTTACGACTTCGCCCGCCTCATGGACGGCGCCACCGAGGTGAAGTGCTCGGAGTTCGCGTCGGCCATCGTCGACCGGCTGTAGCCGACAACTCCCAGGCCGCTGATTTACCTTCCTGACCCTTCACGCACAAAGGAGACCTGCCGGTGAACGATCCCAAACGAGTGGCGGTAACCGGCGCGGCCGGCCAGATCGGCTACAGCCTGCTGTTCCGCATCGCCAGCGGGCAGATGCTCGGCCCTGACGTGCCGGTGGTGCTCCAGATGCTGGAGATCCCCCCGGCCATGGACGCCCTGGCCGGTGTGGCCATGGAGTTGGACGACTGCGCCTTCCCTCTATTGGCCGGCAAGGTGTGTACCGACGATCCCAACGAGGCGTTCGACGGGGTGGACTATGCCCTGTTGGTGGGGTCGCGGCCTAGGGGCAAGGGCATGGAGCGCCGCGACCTGCTGGAGGCCAACGGCGCCATCTTCACCACCCAGGGGCGGGCGCTGTCCGCTGGCGCAGCCGACGATGTGCGGGTGCTGGTGGTGGGCAATCCGGCCAACACCAACTGCCTCATCGCCATGAACAACGCGGAGGGGATCCCCGCTGAGCGGTTCACCGCCATGACCCGCCTCGACCACAACCGGGCGGTGGCCCAGCTCTCGGCCAGGCTGGGGGTGACCGTGGGCGAGGTGAGCCGCATGACGATTTGGGGCA
Organism: bacterium; assembly: GCA_028819295.1. GTDB lineage: Bacteria > Actinomycetota > Acidimicrobiia > Acidimicrobiales > Bin134 > Poriferisocius. The sequence continues at coordinate 49,901 of JAPPMA010000106.1, forward strand.
ACCACTCGGCCACCCAGTATCCCGACCTGTTCAACTGTCGGGTGGGCGGCCAGTCGGCCGCCGATGCGGTAGGCGACCAGGCGTGGATCGCCGACGAGTTCATCCCCGCGGTGCAGCAGCGGGGCGCGGCCATCATCGAGGCCCGGGGCCTGTCCAGCGCGGCTTCAGCCGCCAACGCGGCCATCGATCACGTCCACGACTGGGTCCACGGCACGTCGGCGGGCGACTGGGTGAGCATGGCCGTGCCCTCCGACGGCTCCTACGGCGTGCCCGAAGGCCTCATCTCGTCGTTCCCCTGCACCACCGCCGACGGCCAGTGGTCGATTGTGGACGGTGTGGACCTGAACGAATTCTCCCAGGCCCGCCTCGACGCCACCGTGGCCGAGCTGGCCATAGAGCGCGAAACAGTTGCTGATTTGGGCCTGATCTAGTTGGCCGACATCCCTCCCGCCGGTCGTCACGGCGGAGACGGCCCCCGTATTGCCCGAGCTCTGGGCATCGACCTCCGAACCATTCTGGATCTGTCGCAGAGCCCCAACCCGTTCGCCCCCGATGTGGTTTCGATGTTGGCTGGCCATCTGGATTCGGTACGCCGGTATCCCGAGACAGCCGATGTGGCCCGGGAATTGGCCGACGCCATCGGAGTAGAAGCCGAGCGACTGATTCTTACCAATGGGGGAAGCGAGGCGATCTCCCTGGCGGCTCGGGAGATAGGGGGGCGGGTGCGCTCTGAGCCTGAGTTCGGGCTGCACCCCCGCAATCTCGCTGGGCCGATCTGGCGCAGCGACCCGCACAATCCCAGTGGTCACTTGGCTGGGGCTGAAGAGTCGGCTGATGTGTGGGATGAGGCGTTCTACCCGCTGGCCACCGGGCGGTGGACGGCCGGTCGGTCCGGCGTAGTCGTGGGGTCGCTGACCAAGGTGTTCGCCTCTCCCGGGCTACGACTCGGCTACATCATCTCCGACGAGGTGGAGCGGTTCACCCGTCATCAGCCCCAGTGGTCGGTGAACTCGCTTGCATTGTCCGTGCTGCCGGAGCTTCTGGATTTGGCCGATCTGCCGGCCTGGTCGGAGGCCGTCGCCACGGCGCGCAAGGAGTTGTCCGAGTTGCTGAGCCGATTCGGCTTCGCGGTGGAGGCGGCCGATGCGCCCTGGGTGCTGGTTCATGCCCCCGGATTGCGGGAGCGCTTGGCCCCCTACGGGGTGGTTGTGCGGGATTGCTCTAGCTTCGGCATGCCGGGATACACGCGGGTTGGGGTGCCCGATTCTGATGGGCTGGCTCGGTTGGAGTCAGCTATGCTGCTGAGCGGCGTGGAGGCGAAGTCCGGTTAGATCCCGGCACTGCCCCGCAACGGTGAACTGGCCCTGAGCCAGCGAGTCCGGTCGAGCTTTGCGCCGAAACGAGCCATAAAGCCCCGAGGGTTGGGTTGGCTCGAGGGCAGAGCACCTGCCGATCGAGCTTCCGTTCCTCGATCTACAGGAGGTGTTTAATGCCCCGACGTTTGTTCCGACTTTTCTTTGCGCTGCTGCTCGCCCTTTTCCTGGTTGCGAGCAGTTGCGGCAACGATGACGATGGCCCCGCGCCCCAGGCGGCCGAGGCGCCTGAGCCAGCGCCAACCGAAGCGCCAACGCAACCGGCACCGGCGTCCACCGAGGCGCCCGAGCCTGAGTCGGCGCCGACCGAGATGCCGACGGAGCCAGAGCCGGCACCGACTGAAGCTGCCCCCTCGCCAACCGAAGCGCCTGCTCCTGCTCCGGAGCCGACAGAAGCCGCCCCCGACAGGCCCCAGCGGATCGTGTCGCTCTCGCCCACTGCCACTGAGATCTTGTTTGCCATCGGCGCAGGAGAACAGGTGGTGGCGGTGGACGAATACTCCTACTACCCACCGGAAACTCCGGTGACCGACTTGTCGGGGTGGGACCCCAACGTGGAGGCCGTGCTGTCGTATGAGCCTGACATGGTGGTGATCTCCAACGACGCCAACGACCTCATGGCCGCCATGGACGCTGTCGGCGTAGAAGTGCACTTGAATTCGGCACCGGGGGATATTGAGGGCGGCTATGCCTCAATCGCCGAATTGGGAATTGCCGTTGGCCGAGTGGACGAGGCGGCTGCGCTGGTGGCCGATCTGAGAGCGGAGATCGATGCCGCCCTGGCTGCGGCCCCTGATGTGGAAGTGCGGGTGTACCACGAGTTGGGCGAGACCCATTACTCGGCCAGCTCCAACAGCTTCATAGGGGCGGTCTACGCCGCCATGGGTGCCATCAACATCGCCGACGAAGCCGATGTCGACGGCTACGGGTTCCCCCAGCTCACCGAGGAGTACATCGTGGAGGCCGACCCCGAACTGATCGTGATCACCGATCAGGTGTCCTACACCGCCGAAGACGTGGCTGCCCGGCCCGGGTGGGGCGAGGTGTCGGCAGTGCGCAACGGCAACATCGTGGTGGTCAACGCCGACGTCGCGTCCCGATGGGGACCGCGGCTGCCCCAGTTCATCAACGCAGTGGCCGAGGCTCTCAATTCGGTGGCCTCCCCGGTTTCGTAACCCACCGCGGGCACTGCGATGGCCGACGCCTCCCTCCCGACTACCGCTTTGCCGGACGCCGATGCCGCCCACTCGGCGGTACGGCGGGCGTTTGGGATGTCGATTGGGGCCGCCGTTGTTGGGGTTGTGGTCCTCGTGGCGGTGGGACTGTTCAGCGCCACCAGCGGAGCTGCGGGGCTGCCGGTCAAAGGAGTGTTGGGCGCCTTGTTCGACTGGGTTCCGCTGATCGGTGTCGACTCGTCGCTGTCGACCACACAAGAGAACATCTTGTTTGAGATCCGGCTTCCCCGACTGGTTCTCGGGATGCTGGTAGGGGGGTCGTTGGGGGTGGCCGGAGCCTCCTATCAGGGGGTGTTCCGCAATCCGCTGGCCGACCCCTACCTGCTGGGCGTATCGGCCGGTGCGGGTTTCGGCGCGGTGCTGGCTCTGGGGTTCGGCCTCGACTTGAGCTGGGGACCGTTCGACACCGTGCCTGCCGCTGCGTTTGCGGGGGCGCTGGTGGCGGTGCTGGCATCGATGGCCATCGCCCGGGGCGGAGGCGCGTCGCCGGCAACCCTGCTTTTGGGTGGGGTGGCCATGGCTGCCTTGTTCTCAGCAGCGCAGACCTATGCCATCCAGCAGTTGAATGAGACCAGAGCCCGAGAAGTGCTGTCGTGGCTGTTCGGACAGCTCAACACCACCGGCTGGAAGCAGGTCGGGCTCCTGCTGCCCTACGTAGTGGTATGCGGGGTGGTGCTGTTCATTCACCGGAGGCATCTCGATGTGTTGCGGGTGGGTGACGACGAAGCCCGCTCACTGGGACTGGATCCGGCTCGCTCCCGCCTTGTGGTGATCGTGGCCGCCTCACTGCTGACTGCGGCCGCGGTGTCGGTGAGCGGGTTGATCGCCTTCGTGGGCCTGGTGGTGCCTCACATAGTCCGCCTTCTCATCAGCCACAGCTATCGGGTGATCGTGCCGCTGTCCGCTCTGGTGGGGGCGACGTTTCTGGCCTTCGTGGACATCGGCGCTCGCACCCTATTGGCGCCATCAGAGTTGCCGGTGGGTGTCATCACCGCATTTGTGGGAGCGCCGTTCTTCGCCGTAGTGCTGTGGCGAGACCGGTGGAGCACGACATGAGCCCCGTCCTAACGGCTTCGACGCAGGGTTCGGAGAGCGCGATCCGGTCGGCGCCCGCACTGTCGTGTCGTGATGTGAGGGTGAGCTTCCGGGATCAAGAGGTGGTCTGCGGTGTAAACCTGGAGTTGGACACCGGGCAATGGCTGGGCATCATCGGTCCGAACGGGGCCGGCAAGTCCACATTGCTGAGGTCGATTGTGGGATTGGCCTACTACTCCGGGGCGATTGCCCTGGGTGATGGACGAACGCCGGCAGCAGCCGACGTAGCCCTGGTACCGCAGGCTCCGATTATGCCCAAGGGCATGACCGTGGCTGAGTACGTGCTGTTGGGGCGCACGGCACACTTGGGCTGGCTGGCCCGCGAGTCGCGAGCCGACCGCGAGATTGCGTCTTCGGTGCTGAATCGCCTGGAGCTCACGGCCTTCGCCGACCGCTTTGTGTCCACCCTGTCGGGAGGGGAGGCCCAGCAAGTGGTGGTGGCGCGGGCGCTGGCCCAGCAGTGCCCGGTGCTGCTGTTGGACGAGCCCACCAGCGCCCTCGATTTGGGTCATCAGGTGTCGGTGCTGGAGTTGGTGGATGATCTGCGCCGCACCGAGGGGCTGAGCGTGCTGGCCGCCATGCACGACCTCAGCGCCGCGGCCCGATTCGCCGACCGGCTCATCCTCATCGACCACGGACGTATCGTTGCTGAGGGCCGCCCCGCAGCCGTGTTGCAGCCAGATCTATTGTCGGCGGTGTACGGCACGCCGCTTACTGTTCAACCAATCGACGGCGAGTTGGTGGTACTGCCCGAGCCTCGCCGTCGGGCCAAACCCCCCAAGGAGGCTCCATGAGCACTGAATCGGCCCCGCGAGACAAGCGTCCCTACGATCCTTCCGAGCTTCGGTCGGCTCCCTCGCTGGTGATGGTCAACACCGGTCACGGCAAGGGCAAGTCGACTGCGGCCTTTGGAACCGTGCTGCGGGCGGTCGCCCGAGGCTGGCCCACTGCGGTGGTGCAGTTTCTCAAGAGCGGTAATTGGAACACCGGCGAGGAGAAAGTGTGCCGAGAGCTCGGCGTGCAGTGGTTTTCGGCGGGCGACGGGTTTACTTGGGAATCCGACGATCTGGACGAATCCCAGGCCAAGGCCGTGGCTGCCTGGGAGTTCTCGGCCCAGCTCATCGCCGATGGCGAATACCGGTTGGTGGTATTGGATGAGATCAGCTACGCCATGACCTGGGATTGGATCGATGCCGCCGATGTGGCCTCAATGCTTGGGTCTCGGCCCGAACAGGTGAGCGTGATATTGACTGGCCGGGACATGGCCGATGAGGTGATCGAGGTGGCCGATACCGTCACTGAGATGACCAAGATCAAGCACGCCTTCGACCGCCAAATCAGAGCCAAGAAAGGTCTCGATTATTGACTAGTCCGGTTAGCCCCCTCCTGCATCCAGCCGCACCTGGCCATCGCGGGGTACTGGTGTGGCGCTGGGACACTCCAATGATGTCGATGTCGTCGGCCGCGGTCGGCGGGGGGTTCACCGAGATCGGCTGGGCCTTCAATATCGGCGTGTCCTCTGACTATGGCCGAACCGACTTGTCCGATCACGCTGGCGAGGTGGCTGCCGAACTCGGATTAACTGGTGCTGGCATGGCCCTCTTCACTGCGGCGGCGGTTGATGAGGTGTGTCGGTCTGAGTGCGGCGGTGTGGTGGTTGACGCAACCGTGGGGGTCACTCACCCCACTTGGGCAGCCGACCCCGCTGCCGTGGGGAGGGAGTGGACCCCGGGCACAATCAACCTCGTTGCGCAGTTGCCAGTTGGACTGGAGCCAGCCGCAGCGGTCAACGCGGTGGTGACCGCCACTGAGGCCAAGAGCCAGGCGTTGATGGCTTGCGGGATTGCGGGAACTGGTACGGCCAGCGATGCAGTAGGCATTGTGTGGCCCATTGAAGCCGAAACAGAGCGGTTTGCCGGACCCCGCTCGGAGTGGGGAAGCAAGATCGCCAAAGCCATCTACCAGGTTGTCTGGGGATGTGCCCGGAAGGCCTCATGATCTTTTTGGTGTTGGGCGGGACCCGATCAGGGAAGTCGGAAGCGGCTGAATCGATTGCTGCTTCCCTAGGTTCGACGGTGGCCTACGTGGCCACCGCGGCGGTCGATCCAAGCGACGCCGACCACACCACCCGAGTGGCGGCTCATCGAGCCCGTCGTCCTGCCCACTGGAGCACCATCGAATGCGAGGCGTACGCTGACCTACCCAGGGTGCTTAGGGAGATCGACAGCCCGGTCTTGGTGGATTCGCTGGGCACCTGGGTCACCAAGCACCCTGAGATGAACGTGGAAAGCAGCGATCTATTGGACGCTTTGGCCAGTCGAGTCGCCCCCGCGGTCATCGTCTCCGAGGAGGTGGGGCTGGCGGTTCACCCTCCCAGCGAGATGGGACGTCGCTATGTAGACGCGCTGGGGATTCTCAATCAGCAGATTGCTGAGGTCGCCGACCGAGTGCTGCTGGTAGTGGCTGGCCGTATTCTGGAATTGCCCCATCCCGATGAGTTGGTGTGAAGGCGATGAAGCGACCGGCGGTCATGGGTGCGGTGGCATTTCTGACCGTTGCAGGGCGTGGCCAAGCACCCCAAGCTCGGGCGTTGTGGTGGTTCCCGGTAGTTGGTGCCGGGCTTGGTGGGGTGCTGGCGGCCGCCCACTGGGGGGCGGGTGAGCTGTGGCCGCTGCTGGTAGTCGGGATCCTGGTAGTGGCCGCCGACGTGGTGCTCACCGGCGGACTGCACCTCGACGGTCTGGCTGACAGCGCCGACGGCCTCCTGCCCCACATGGAGAGGGATCGGCGGCTGGCGGTGATGGCCCGACCCGATGTGGGAGCGTTCGCCATTGCCGCGGTTGTGGTTGTGGTGGCGGCCCGGTGGGCGGCGTTATCGATTGACGGCATCGAGTCGTTAGCGTTGATTCCGATCTGGGCCGGCAGCCGTGCCGTGGTCGCCATGATCCCGGCCATCGTCCCCTACGCCCGGCCCGGTGGTCTAGCTGCCCCGTTTCTCGATGGGGCACGGTTGTGGCTGGCGTTGTGGTTGGCACCCGCAGTGGCCGCGCTGGTGCTGATCGAAGGGGTGTCGGGTGCGGTAGCGGCCGGAGTCATGGTGGTGGCATCCGGTGGTGTGGTGGCATTGGCGTGGCGTCGGCTGGGCGGATTCACCGGTGATGTGCTGGGCGCGGTGATCATGGTGGCAGAAACCGCCGCCCTGCTCACCCTGGTGGCCGATCCATGAGCCGGCTCGGGCGGAGATGCCTGGGTGCAGCAGCGGGTCTGGTGATCGATCGTGTGGTGGGCGAGCCGCCCGCCGACGCCCATCCGGTGGCCGAATTCGGGAGGGTCATGAAGCGCGTCGAACAGGCCCTCTGGGCCGACCGGCGATTGGCAGGAGTGGCATATACCGCGGTGGGAGTGGCCATCGGCACCGCCGGAGGCCGAATGATGAAATCCACCGCTGCGGCGGTGGCTATTGCCGCCGCGGGCCGTGAGCTTCGGCGGGTGGCGATGCGCATCGGAGAAGCGGTCGCCGACGATGATCTTCCGGCAGCCCGTACCCAGTTGCCCACCCTGGTAGGGCGCGATCCAGCGGAGCTCAACGGGTCCGGCATCGCCGCCGCGGTCATCGAGTCGGTGGCCGAGAACAGCGTTGACGCGGTGATAGCCCCTGCTTTCTGGGGCGCGGTGGCCGGTGCCCCCGGTGCCGCGGCTTATCGGGCGATCAACACCATGGACGCCATGGTCGGTCGGCGCAATGAGCGGTATCGCAATTTCGGCTGGGCCGCAGCCCGCCTGGACGATGCCGCCAACTACATCCCGGCCCGAGTTTTTGCCGTACTGGTCGCTGCGCTGAGCCAGGCCCGGGCTCGCCAGATTGTCGATGCAGTGCGTCTAGATGCTCCTGCCCACCCTTCTCCCAATGCCGGTGTTGCCGAGGCTGCGGTGGCCGCCGCACTGGATCGCAAACTCGGCGGTCCGCTCAGCTACGAAGGGGTGGCCGAACCGCGCCCGTTTCTTGGCACCGGCTCCCGACCAGAGGCCGGTGACATCGAAGCCACCGTCCGGCTGGCCGACCGGGTGGAGATTGCCGCGGTTGGCCTGTTGGTGATGGTCGGGATCATTGACTGGCTCATGGATAGAAGTGGCGGCTGATATGGATTCGGGTTCGTTTCCAACGATTCCCCCTCTCGACGTGCAGGCCATGGAACAGGCCCAGGCTCGATGGGCTACTCGGGCCATGCCCCCGGGCGCGCTGGGGCGATTACAAGACCTGGGCGTTCACTTGGCCGGAATCGCCGGCGTTTGCCCACCTCCCGCGCCCTGCAACCCAGTGGTGGTGGTATTCGCCGGGGACCACGGCGTGGTGGCCGACGGGGCCAGCGCTTGGCCGTCAGAGATCACCGCGGCCATGGTGGCCACGGTGAGCGACGGCGGGGCCGCCATTTCGGTGTTCGCCGAGGTGGTGGGCGCTCAGGTGGTCATGGTGGACGTCGGTGTGAAAACCCCGCTGCCCCCGGACCCCGGAGTAAGAGATGAGCGGGTGGCCGACGGGACCGCCAGCATCGCCACTGGGGCGGCGATGTCGCGGGGCCAGGCCGAGGCCGCGCTCGACGTCGGTTGTCGGATCGCATCAGAGCTGCTGGATCGGGGCGCCGACTGCCTGATTGGCGGAGACTTGGGTATCGGCAACACAACGCCGGCGGCCGCGCTGATCGGCGCGTTCACCGGCCGGTCGGCCCAAGAGGTAACTGGAGCAGGAGCTGGGGTTCCCGCCGGAGGCCTTGACCACAAGCGCCAGTTGGTGGGCATTGCCATCGAGAGAGCCAAAGCCTGCACCGAGCCCCTCGAAGTGCTGGCTACGGCGGGGGGACTGGAGATCGCGGCCCTGGCCGGTCTGTACATCACCGCCGCCGAGCACTGGATTCCCTTCATCGTGGACGGCGTGATTGCCGGGGCCGCGCTGTGCGCCGCCGATGCTCTGGCCCCTGGCACCGCAGCCCGCGCCATCGCCGGTCATCGCTCCAGCGAGCCGGCCGCCTCCATCGTCCTCGGCTACTTGGGCTTGGACCCTCTGCTTGACCTGGACCTCCGACTCGGCGAGGGAACCGGCGCCTGCCTGGCCTTTCCCTTGGTCCAAGCCGCGGCCACGGCCCTGGCCGACATGGCTGATTTGCCCGAACCCGGTTAGTCCTGAATGGGAGTCGGGGACTGCACTGTTATCGGTCCCAGTCAGTGCTGGCCCGCACGTTGGCGAACACATCTTCGGCTTTGGCCAGCAGTCGGCGGTGGGTCAAGAGGGCCATGGGGTCGCCCTCAAAGGTGACTTCTCCGTTCAGCACTGCCTCCTCGGCCGATAGCTCCCCTTGGGCAATCGCTACGGCAATGTCCCAGCTCTGACAAAAGACCACCGCGGGTTCGGTGGCTGGCCCGGAGGACACACGGGCCCCTTCTTCGTCGAACACCATGTGGAACACCACCTCGCCAACCTGCTGTTCCACTGCGAATCGCTCGCCATCGGGAGCGCGCAGCCCCGATGCCCGAAGCGCGGCTTCGGCCTCTTGGATCCACTCATCGCTCAAGTACTCCAGCACCAAACCTCTACGGTACTGAGTGTCCCTCATGGCAGCAGCACCGACACACCGACTGTGGGCCGAATCGTGGTACGGCGATTTTGCCGCGCCCGACGGCTCGCTAGGGGGCTACGCGCAGCTCACGCTGTGGCCCAACCTGGGGAAGAGCTGGTTCTGGTCGGCCCTGGTCGGTCCCGACCGACAGCCGGTGTATCTGGTGGAGACCGACGCTCCGCTGCCCCGGCCGTCCACTTTGGAGCTGCGCGCCCCTGGTCTGTGGACCGAGTTCATCGAGCAGATCCCCGACGAGCACTTCACCGTGGATCTAGAAGCGTTCGCCGTGGCCCTCGACGATCCCGAAGAAATCTTCGGATTGGGCTGGGGCGACCGGGTTCCCTACGGACTGGAACTGGAGTGGGAGGCTGAGGCCGGCACGCTGGACGTGGTCCATGGCCAAGTGCTGGTGAGCGACGAAGTCATCGAGATAGACGGCCGGGGTCGTCGCTTCCACTGGGAGGGCCTGCCCGCCTGGTGGGACCAAGAGTGGACCAACGGCCCCACCGACGGCATCGTGGTTGCCTCCGCCCCCCTCCCCGTCGACCACCCCGACACCGCCCAGCGCACCCGCCTCGAGCGCACCTTGGTCGCTACTCACACGGATTCCGCCTGGTCTGAACAGAATTCCCTGCTAAGACCAAGTTGAAGCAACGACCTCGAATCTCAGCCTGCACTGTTGCATGCGGCTTCCTGGCGATAGCATAATGCAAGCATGGTGAATGTACTGGTCCGCAACCTGCCCGACGAGGTGCACGTGCTGCTCCAGCAGCGCGCTGCCCGCGAGGGGAAGTCGCTCCAACAGTTCCTGGCGGCAGAGTTGCAACGGCTCGCCGAACGGCCATCAGTCCAAGAGGTGCTGGAACGGGCCAGCCAGCAGAGTGGTGGGCGGATCGGCCTCGCCGAAGCCGCCGAACATCTGGCCGAGGAGCGCCGACAGCGATGATCGTGGTGGACGCGTCGGTGGCGGTGAACGCCCTAGCCGACAACACGTCCGATGGCGACCAGGCGCGGGCCGCTCTGCTGGCAGATCCCGACCTGGCCGCCCCTGATCTCATAAACGTGGAGGTCGTGTCTGTCCTCCGCAAGTGGTGGCAAAAGGGACACCTGAGCGATGAGAACATGCGAGAAGCCATCGCGAACCTGACCGCACTGGATGTTGCCCGCTATCCCACGCTGCCGCTCATGTCTCGCGCCTTTGAGCTTCGCGCCAATCTCGCGCCCTACGCCGCCGCCTATGCGGCACTCGCCGAGATGCTCGACTGCCCCCTTCTGACCGCCGACGCCAGAATGGCGAATGCTCCGGGACCCAACTGCGAATTCAACGTCATCCAGCCTTCAAGACGGCAATGAGCCCGACGGATGTCAAAGTACCTCAGCCCTGACCCGTTGAAGCAACGATCCCGAATTGTTGTTTGTGATCGGTCGCAGGCTGGGGTACTGTGCCTGCATTGGCACTGCATTTTGAGGAATGTCAATGACTGTTGTCCATCCGCAACATTGGCGCCTGTGGCTCCGCAAGCAGGTTAGGAAGGCGCTGCGGAAGAACGACCGACCAGATTCAGTGACCGTAGATGACTTGAAGTCCAGTATCGGCAAGGGACCGAATCTGAGTTCCGATGACATTGCCCACACCTACCACAACAGCGAGGAATTCTTGGCCTCTTTTGGAGAGGCTCGCGACAACGCTTCATCTTCATAGCCGTCCCCGTCTTGCCGACGTACGACATATCGACGGCGTTTGAACGCAGTTGGGGAAAGCTAACGCCCAACCAAACACATCGATTTCGAATTCAACTGGAGAAGTTCGTTGAAGACCTGACCGCAATGGAGGAGGGCAGGCGAACTGCGTTCCGCAAGGGCTTGCGTGTCAAGAAGTTGAGGGGGGCGAATGATGTGTACGAGATGACTTGGGACTCTGACGGAAGAGCGACTTTTGCCATGGGAAGTCCGATACAGGAGGGAAGGTTCCATATCGTTTGGTTGGACATCGGTGGCCACGAGATTCTGCCCTGACCGCCGGGATCAGGTGCGGGAGCGGGCCAGGTGGGAGAGAACGAGGGCTAGAGAGGCGGCGGCTAAGGCCAGGATGGCGGGGAGCCACAGGTCGGCGGCGGGGGCCCAGCCCAGGCCGGTGCCGTCGATGGCTTCCTCGGTGTGGCGGCTGATCACGCCCACTCCGGCGGGCCAGGGCCACAGAACCCGCAGCGATCCCAACAGCAACCCGACCATTACTGCCAGGGTGGGATCGTGCCAACGGTTGAGCACGCGGCCTATCACGTTGGAGAACAGGGCCAGTCCCAGCACCGCTCCCGTGGCCAGCGCAGCCAGATCAGCCCAAACCCAATCGTCCACTGCGGCGATCGCCGCCGGGTACACCCCCAGCATCAACAGGATGAACGACCCAGAGATGCCGGGCAGCAGCATGGCGCACACCGCCACGAGCCCCGAGCCGAACAGCGCGATCTCCGTCTGGTCGGCCACCGGTGCCGACTGGAGTCCCAGCAGCCAAAAGAACAGCCCGCCCACCGCCAGCGCCGTCACCGCCAACCCCGCACCGGGCTTCTCCACCAGTTTCCAGGCCACCACCACCGATGCCGCCACCAGGCCGAAGAACAGCCCGGCCATGGCCTCGGGCTCGTCAACCAACAGCTCGTCGATCACCGATGCCAGGGCCGCGACGGCGACCACGATGCCGGCAACAAGCGGCACGGCAAACCACCAGTCGAAGCTCCGCAGCCGATCCCACGCGTCTCGCCAGTTCCCCCGCAGCAAAGCGCCCACCACTCCGGCCCCGGCCCGCACGGTGTCGATCAGTCGGGTATAGATCCCCAGCAGCAGCGCCACCGTGCCCCCCGACACGCCGGGCACCACGTCGGCCGCGCCCATGAGCAAACCCCGCGCTGCGTGGCGGACGACGTCGTTTGTCTTGCCGATGGCCGACATCAACCGGGTTGGGCGTCAGCCCGCGAACACCGCTTCGGTGGTGAAGGACATGCCGCCTTCGAGGGTCCGGCGCACTGGGCAGCGGCGGGCGATGTCCTCCAAGCGGGCGCGCTGGCCGTCGTCGAAGTCGCCTTCAATGAAAATCTGGCTGCGGACCCGGTCGATGAAGCCCGAAGCGTCGGTTTCGCAGTCGTCGCAATCGCGGGCATGAACCCGATCGTGCTCGAACCGGGCCGAAATCGAGTGGAGCTTCCACCCCTTGCGCTGGCAATACATCGACAGGGTGATGCACGTGCAGGCCGCCACCGACGAAAGGAGGATCTCATAGGGATTCGGGCCGGTGTCGCCCCCTCCCAGGTCTTCGGGCTCGTCAGCGCCCCACTGATGCGAGCCTGAATGGAGCTCGACAGCGAAGTCTTGGCCGCTTTCGACCACGAGGTCGGCGGTGATGGTGGTCATGCTTTGAAGATATCGCTAACCGACGAGTTTGCGGTTCTTTACCTTGGCCTTGATGTAGTCGCGGTTGGTCCAGGCGATGAAGTCGATGGGGATCTCCTTGGGGCAAGCCTCTTCGCATTCGCCGTGGTTGGTGCAGGAGCCGAAGAACTCCTCCATGGTCTCCACCATGGCCTCGGTGCGGGCCCACCGCTCGGCCTGGCCCTGGGGGAGCAGGTTCAGGTGCTGCACTTTGGCCGCGGCGAACAGCTGGGCCGCGCTGTTGGGACAGGCGGCCACACAGGCCCCGCAGCCGATGCAGGCCGCCGCGTCGAAGGCGGTGTCGGCCGTCTCCTTGGGCACCGGGGTGAGGTTGGCATCGGGGGCGGCGCCGGTGTTCACCGAGATGTAGCCCCCGGCGGCCACGATGGCGTCCATGGCCCGGCGGTCCACCGCCAAGTCCCGCAGCACGGGGAACGATGTGGCCCGCCACGGCTCGATCACGATGTGGTCGCCGTCGCTGAAGCTGCGCATGTGGAGCTGGCAGGTGGCCGTGCCCTTCTGGGGGCCGTGGGCTTGGCCGTTGATCATCAGCCCGCAGGTGCCGCAGATGCCCTCCCGGCAGTCGGACTCGAACACGATGGGCTCCTCGCCCGCCTCGATGAGCCGCTCGTTGACGATGTCGAGCATCTCCAAGAACGACGCATCGGTGCTGATGCCGTCGGCCTCATAGGTCACGAAGCGGCCCTCGGCGCTGGGGCCGTCTTGGCGCCACACCTTGAGCGTGAGGTTGATCTCGGCGCTCACTTGTAGCTCCTCTGGGTCAGCTCCACGTTGTCGAACTCCAGTTCCTCCCGGTGGCGGGTTTGGGGGGTGCCCTCGCCGTTCCACTCCCAGGCGGCCACGTGGGTGAAGTTGTCGTCGTCGCGCATGGCCTCGCCGTCGGCGGTCTGGTGCTCCTCCCGGAAGTGGCCGCCGCAGGACTCCTCCCGGGTCAGGGCGTCTCGGGCCATGAGCTCGGCCAGCTCGAACAGGTCGGCCACCCGGCCGGCCTTCTCCAGCGATTGGTTGAGCGTGTCGGCCGAGCCCAGCACCCGCACGTTGCGGTGGTACTCCTCGCGCAGGGCGGGGATCTCCGACAGGGCCTTCTCCAAGCCGGTCTTGTTGCGGGCCATGCCGATGTAGTCCCACACCAGTTTGCCCAGCTCCCGGTGGTAGTGGTCCACCGAGCGGGTGCCGCCGATCGACAGCCAGCGGCTCATCTCGTCGGCCACCGCCTGCTCGGCGGCGGCGAAAACCGGCTCGGTGGTGCCCAGCGCCGGGTCGCCCAAGAAGTCCGACAGGTAGTTGCCGATGGTGTAGGGCAGGATGAAATAGCCGTCGGCCAGCCCTTGCATGAGGGCCGAGGCGCCCAGCCGGTTGGCCCCGTGGTCGCTGAAGTTGGCCTCGCCCAGCACGAACAGGCCGGGCACGTTGCTCATCAGCTCGTAGTCCACCCACAGACCGCCCATTGTGTAGTGGGTGGCGGGGTAGATGCGCATGGGCACCCGGTAGGGATCCTCCCCGGTGATGCGCTCGTACATGTCGAACAGGTTCCCGTACTTGGCCCGGATCACCGACTCGCCGTCTCGGGCCATGGCACCGGAGAAGTCCAGGTAGACGCCGTTGCGCCGCGGGCCCACCCCGCGGCCCTCGTCCACCACGGTCTTGGCGTTGCGGGAGGCCACGTCGCGGGGCACGAGGTTGCCGAAGGCCGGGTATTTGCGCTCCAAGAAGTAGTCGCGGTCGGCGTCGGGGATCTCGTGGGGCGCCCGACCGTCGTCGTGGGCCAGGGGCACCCAGATGCGCCCGTCGTTTCGCAGCGATTCCGACATCAGGGTCAGCTTCGACTGGAAGTCGTCGCTGGCCGGGATGCAGGTGGGGTGGATTTGGGTGTAGCAGGGGTTGGCGAACAGCGCGCCCTTGCGATGCGCCCGCCACGCCGCAGTGATGTTGCACATCTTGGCGTTGGTCGACAAGAAGTACACGTTGCCGTAGCCCCCGGTGGCCAGTACCACGGCGTGGGCCGAGTGCGACACGATCTCGCCGGTGATGAGGTCGCGGGTCACCACGCCCACGGCCCGGCCGTCGTGCATCACCAGCTCCAGCATCTCCGAGCGGGTGTGCAGCTCCACCGTGCCGGCCGCCACCTGGCGCATCAGCGCCGAGTACGCCCCCAGCAGGAGTTGCTGGCCGGTCTGGCCCCGGGCGTAGAACGTGCGGGACACCTGGGCCCCGCCGAAGGAGCGGTTGTCGAGCAGCCCGCCGTACTCGCGGGCGAAGGGCACCCCCTGGGCGGTGGCCTGGTCGATGATGTCCACCGACACCTCGGCCAGGCGGTACACGTTGGCCTCCCGGGCCCGGTAGTCGCCCCCCTTGATGGTGTCGTAGAACAGCCTGTGTACGCTGTCGCCGTCGTTCTGGTAGTTCTTGGCCGCGTTGATGCCCCCTTGGGCGGCGATGCTGTGGGCCCGGCGGGGGGAGTCGTGGTAGGTGAGCACCTTGACCCGGTAGCCCAGCTCGCCCAGCGATGCGGCGGCCGATGCCCCGGCCAGGCCCGAGCCCACCACGATGATGTCGAAGCGCCGTTTGTTGTTGGGGTTCACCAGCCGCATGGAGAACTTGTGGTCGGTCCACTTGGTGTCGAGCGACCCGGCCGGGATGCGGGCGTCGAGCGAGCCGAGCATCAGTGGTCCTCCCCTTCAGCGGCGCCGTGTTGGAGCTCTTCCACGATCGAGCGGCCGTTGTCGTCGATCACCCCGGCCTGCACGAATATGGGGAAGCTCAGGTTGCCCACCAGGATGATCCCGGCCAGCCCGGCGGCCAGGTAGCGGCGCAGGTGGTTGTAACGGGGGCTGTTCAACCCCAGGCTCTGGAACATGCTCCAGGTGCCGTGGAAGATGTGGACGGCCAGCGCGGTGTTGGCCACGATGTACAGGATCGCCACCGGGATGCTGCTCAGGCTCTCCGACACGTTGTGGTAGGGGTCGCCCCGCACGAAGTCGGGGTTGAACCACCCCCAGGTGAGATCGGCCAGGTGGTAGAAGAGGTACAGCCCGATGATGGGGCCGGTCCACCGCATGGTGCGGGAGGCGAAGTTGGCCGCGATGTAGTTCCGCCCTCCGGGATAGCGCTGATCAGCAGCGATGCTCATTCGGCTCAACGAGTAGGCCGAGTGGATGTGCAGGGCGAAGGCGATGATCAGCCCAATTCGCATTGCCCATAGCAGCCAGGTGCGGGGCAGGAGCTTGGTGCCCAGATCCCGCAAGGTCTCGGCATATTCGTGGATCTCCAGCGGCCCCTCGTAGAGGTGGAGGTTGCCGATCATGTGGACCACGATGAATCCCAAAAGCGCAATCCCGGTGAGGCCCATCACCCACTTCTTGCCCACCGCGGTCTGATAGATATTGAGCGGCCACGGGAGCCTCGCCCTGGGCGCCGACCGCACCGGCGGCGGCGTGCTCACTCTCGTTATGGCTTGGGCCATCGGTTGCCTCCGCTCCGGGCCACCAGCAGCCCGAACGCTCTCAGCCGACGGTACCGGCGCGCCGCCCCCTCCGACTAGCTGTACCAGAGCTTCGCCAGAACTGCTAGCAGATGAAACACCGTGTGGCACATCTTGGATGAAATAAGTCAGATCTGCACTCGATGGGTGCAAGACTCAGGGGACGGTGCAGGAGCAAGATGTGACAATCAACTTGGACGGCAGTCCATACAGCCTGGTAGAGACCGGCAAGTGGGCTGTAGAAAAAGCCGCGGATCTAGAAAGGCGAGTTGATCTCCTTCGCAATGGGGGTCAGCTCACTGAGCAGACTCTTCGAGCCTATTTCGGGGATACCCGGTTTGAGCAGATCGCCGAGTCGAATGCCATCGAGGGAAGCACGCTGAGTACTGGTGAAACCGAGCTTGCGATCATGCAGGGCATCACGGTCACTGGTCACGATCCAGCCTTTTCCAGAGATGCCATTAACCTTTCGAACGCCTTGAAGCGATTGGTTGAATTGGCTAAGGAGCCTTCGGCCACTGACATCGACCAGGTCAAGGAGCTGCACGGGCTCATCCTTGCCGACGCTTCCACCGCTAGCCTTTTTCGCTCTCAACCGGTCCGAATTTCTGGCTCACCCCACGTCCCTCCCGCCACCTGGCAAGAGGTAATGGCTGGGATGGAGGATTGGGAACGCTGGTCTAGAAACAACGCCGAGGCATCAGCCCTGCTTCGAGCCATCGTGCTCCATACTTGGCTGACCCATATCCATCCCTTTGCTGATGGAAATGGACGAACATCTCGTGCAGTGTTGAATCTTGAGCTGATCCGAGCAGGACTGCCCAGCATCATTATCCGGCGCAAGGATCGCTTGAGGTATTACGAAGCGCTAGCAGAGTCTGACTTGGGTGGAGATCTAGGACCGATCGTAGAGTTGGTGGTCGAGCGCGCTAAGGACGCCTTGAACCGGTTGGAGCGCGCAGCTACTGCTCAGGAAGGCTACGACCGTGCTCGGGCTGAGCTCATTGAGGCACAGAAGCGCCAGGTTGGTATTTGGAACGATGCAGTGCGCTTACTCTTCTCGCTCATCGGCGATGCCCTCGAAGCCGCCTTTGAGGATATCGGCCGAGTCTCTACGTTCTGGTACGAAGACGAATTGGCCATTGACGATTTCGTCTCGCTTTCTCAAGGGAGCGCGGTGGGAAGATCCTGGCTTTTTCGGATCAATGCTGAGGTTTCGGGGTTTGAAGGCCAGCGCTACCTAGCTTGGACTGGATACCGAAGCGATCAGATGCGTCTCGGCCAAGAGATAGGTTATGGCCCGTCCATTTTCTGGTCGGTTCCAGACCAATCTGGAGACAGAAAATGGGTCCGAGATGAGTCACAGTCCCCTGGATTTGCCGAACTAACCCTTGAGCTGCCCAATGTCGATCAGTGGATCGGCAGGCTCCCAGATGGGGATATCCGCAAATTCAGGCCAAGTAGAGCAGCGAGACGGGTAGCTGAGAGCATCCTCTCAGCAATCAAGACATCCTAGGGGCTGTTGACTAACTACGTCTGTGTAATTACATTGCAAGCTTGATTTCCACAGGTATTTATCCCCATTTGGGGATAAATACACAGGGAATCCCCAGGGTCTCCCCTTACAACTGTCAAACGGCACGCCTAAAATGAGACGCGATTGAGCCGGGACGGGCAACACCGCTCTAGCAGGGAAGCGCCGCTCGTCCCGGCTCAATCTTGCGTCTCTAGGTACGCTTGTGTGCAGGATAGCGGTTGTCACCTATCACTGACAAGCCTCCTGACCAGGCGCGATACGTTGGTTCTCTCGTTTTCCCTGGTTACGCGCGAGTATCGGGAATGAAATTATTTGGGACTTAGAGGCCGCGCGGATAGGCGCTGACCTGCGGAAACGTCCGAAGCTCTGACTGGGGCTTCGGAGTCTTGACCTGCGGCTTTGCTCAGAACAGCCGCGGTCGAAACAAAATCTGCTGAGATTCGCGTCACCTATCCGCGCAGCCTCTTATATCCGGTTTTAGCCAAGCGTGAAAGCGAGGGCCTTTCGGCGAGCGCAGACATGACACACACCCCGCATCCCGACCGGAAGGCCCGCACACGATGGTAGCAGGTCGCCACGGTTGTGAGATTGTCCCGGTGTCGCCCTGCTACCGGGGGTCTGCTCCGGCAGTTCGCCCAGGTTCACAGGGGAGTTGTGAGTTCCCCTCCGCTGGGCGGCTGTCGGGGCAGCCGCATGTCAAGCATACCGAGTGATCCATTCGGCCTGTATGTATTCGCCGCAAGATGGGTATGGATTGAAAGTTATAGAAAATAAACTGTCACTCCTTCCGGTACAATGTGTGCATGGAGAGTACGACCAGCGAGAAGAAGCACAAGGCACCGGGCCGCAGCGAGCGCCGGGGCGTCACGGTCATGGACGCCGTGCGGATGTTTGACACCGAGGAGAAGGCCGAAGCGTGGTTCGTCGCCCAGCGCTGGCCCAGCGGCGTGTATTGCCCGCACTGCGGCTCCAAGAACGTTGCCGACGTGAAGTCCCGCAGGCCCCAGCCGTGGCGGTGCTGCGACTGCCGCAGGCACTTCTCGGTCAAGACCGGCACGATGATGCACTCCAGCAACATCGAGCTGTCCAAGTGGGCCATGTGCATCTACCTGTACAGCACCAACCAGAAGGGCGTTTCGTCCATGAAGTTGCACCACGACTTGGGCATCGGCGAGAAGGCGGCTTGGTACATGGCGCATAGGATCAGGCAGGCGTGGGACACCCGCGAGGAGCCGTTCGCAGGCCCAGTCGAGGCCGACGAGTCCTACTTCGGCGGCAGGGAGAAGAACAAGCACGCCAGCAAGAAGCTGAGGGCCGGGCGCGGCACGGTCGGCAAGACGGCGGTGGCCGGTGTCAAGGACCGCGCCACCAACAAGGTCCATGCCGAGGTCGTCGAACACGCCGACACGCCGACACTGACCGGCCTTGTCGCCGGAAGCGCCGAATCCGGGGCTACTGTGTTCACAGACGAGTGGAGGGCGTACAACCCGCTGGAGGAGATGGGCTACACACACGGCAAGGTGAGGCACTCGGTCGGCCAGTACGTGGACGGCATGGCCAACACGAACGGGATCGAGAGCTTCTGGGCCATGATGAAGCGCGGCTACCACGGCACTTACCACCAGGTGTCGCCTGAGCATCTGAACCGCTACGTGGCGGAGTTCCGCGGGCGTCACGACCAGCGGCCCAGGGACACGCTGGCGCAGATGTCGGAGGTCGTGCGGGGCGCCGACGGGAAGCGGACCACATACGGCGAGCTGATCGCCAGCGGGCCGCACGCACGTAAGATGATGGAAGAATTGGCGGCATGACGGAACGTTTCAAATGGGTGTTGATCGCTGCCGTCGTGCTTGCCGGGCCGGTCAACTTCCTGATTGTCGGCAAGGGCTCGGAGTGCAACGACCCCGATCCCAAGTATGGGTGTGGCTACCACCGAGGGATGGATCGGTGGTACGACTTCCCCGGCTGGTACCCAGAACCGCTCGCCAACCCCTTGGGGTTCTGGCTGCCAATGGCGGTTTCAGCCATTGCCCTGTTCATCGGCTACTGCGAGTGGGGTTCGTGGAGGCGGGAGGCATGACAGTCAACGCGTCGCTAGGCAGTAGGGAACAGGAGTTCGCTGCAATCTCAGATGCCCTGAGTGCGGCCATGGTTGACCAGACGGCTCAGTCAATCGTGGCATTGGGTGACTCGTTGGAGTTGCTGAGAAGGCTGCCAGACAACAGCATTTCGCTGATCCTGTGCGATCCCCCATACCACTCCACACACAAATCCAACATTCGCGGCGACAAGGCTTTCACGGCAGATTCCGCTTTCTTGGAATGGCTGTGCTCCTTCGCCTCC
Source organism: bacterium (assembly GCA_028819295.1). GTDB lineage: Bacteria > Actinomycetota > Acidimicrobiia > Acidimicrobiales > Bin134 > Poriferisocius. The sequence continues at coordinate 70,021 of JAPPMA010000106.1, forward strand.
GAGTGGCAGCGGATTCTGAAGCGCTCTGGCACCGTGTATGTGTTCTGCTCCTCTCGCATGGCCAGCCGCCTTGATGTGGCGATATCCGACTACTTCCTGCCTGTGAGCAGTATCACATGGACGAAGCCCAACGAACCTGGGTTCGATGGGTGGAAGGGCAAGATGAGCAAGGAGTCGTTGCGCCAGTGGTACCCGCATTCCGAGCGAATCCTCGTCTTTGAGCAGGGTGCCTACGGTGACCACATGGCAACTCGCGAAACACCACTAAGCGCGTACCTCAAACAGTGCAGGAAAGCCGCAGGCATGACCGCCAAAGACTTGACCGGAATTGTCGGGGCGCATGGCCGGGTGAATCATGGCGGTGCCGTCTCAAACTGGGAGACTGGGCGCAATGTTCCCAGCAGGGACCAGTATGAGCGCATGGTGGATGCCTTGGAAGATACTGGCTGTGTCGGCACCATGCTCCCGTACAACGACATAGTGCGACCCATGAACTTGAGCAGGGATGTGGAGTTCACCGACGTGTGGGCATTCCCCAGTGTGAGGCCGTACAAGGGGAAGCACCCGGCAGAGAAGCCGTTGGAGATGATGTCCCACGTTGTCGAGGCTTCCAGCTATCCCGGAGATGTGGTGCTGGATTGCTTCGCCGGGTCGGGGGCCACGGGAGTGGCATCGGTGCTGGCGGGCCGCAGGACCGTCTGCATGGACATAGAGGAGAAGTGGGCCAAGCGAACAGCGTTGAACATTACCGAGGCCCTTGTCGGGGAGGCACAAGGAGCGTTCCCGCTATAGCCCCCCGGCGAATGCCTGATTGTCCAGAACCTGACGCATCCATGCGAGTGCCCCCTCAATGCCGTCGTCCTTCACGACTACGTTGCAGTGGTGATGGCCCCAGCCGAGGTTGTACGGACGATGTCCTAGTGTCCCAACCCTGAGTTCGGATATGTGGAAGAGGCTCACTTCTGTAGTCGTGAGGTCGCGCGTCTCCCTGCCTTCTGCTTGCTCAGTCCGCTGGAGGAAGGCGCTCACGTAGATAGGCTCCAAGCATAAGGGGCAGCAGGTTTCCAGTTCCGAGTTGATGATGCGGGCCTCCAGCAAACGTGGGATGTCCAGCAGTCCGGCATCCTCGGCGGCGTGCAGCGCCAGGTCCATTGCCTGCCCGGCCTCGTCGGAGTTGACGAATTCCGGCGATAGGTCTTGAAGTGCGTTTCGGCATAGCCACAGAAGTGCCTCCAACTGCACCTTGCAGCGGTAGATCGTCTCTGATGAGGCGTACTCGAATACACGTATCCCCGCACCCCGCAGGCTGCTATTGTTGAAGCCCTCGATCACCTGTTCCGCTGCGTCCGACGTGGTGGCGTGGATTCGGGCGAAGTAGTTGCCACCTAGCGGGGCCGTTCTGGAGTCGGCAACTGCCAGTGGGGTGCCGTCGTGGAGGCGTGTGTCCAGCGGCCCGTATTCCTCCCAATCAGAGCGGACTTCGTAGAGCAGCAGAGCATTCACTCCCAAGTGGATGCCCTGGGATTCCAGATGCTCATGACTGCCTGCACCGGCGAAGTACCACGACGGCTCCACCAAGACAACAAACCCCTTCTCATATGCCTCGGCGGCTTCCGGTTTGCAAGCGTCCCACGACTTTCGGGGGATCAGCACCGTGTTGTTGCGTGTGACTCTGTTCTGGTAGATCGTGTTCTTCTCAGCGCCGCGTGTGTACCCGGTTTTCGTCAGCTTGTCGTGAATGAACTTGGGGAGGCCGCTTTGCCGACCGCTCGGCATGAAGGGAACCTACCCATCCAGATCTGCGGTGGACCAATGCACGACAGCATATGGCTGAGCGACAAGCAGTGGGAGCGCATCGTCTCGCCGCTCCCGTTCTAGTCCGGCCACAATGGACGACCGTACACCGGCGACCACCGGACCACCTTCGAGGGAATCCTCTGGCTCATGCGAACCGGAGTGCCCTGGAGGGATCTGCCCGCCTAATACGGCCCGTGGAACACGGTCTATCGGCGCTTCAAGCGGTGGGAGACGAAAGGTGCGTTCGACCGGGTGACTGCCTCGCTCGGGCCGGACCACGACTACACCACGCTACACCACAGCTTTGTCAACAGGCCCTATGGGTTGACCTACAGCGGGCGATGCGCTCCTCTGCCGCTGTAGTCACCAGATTTACCGGATACTCTGCCGATCTCATTTCCTATTCCTTTCCCCTGGTCACAGGATTGTCAACACCCTCTAGCCGAACCGGCGCTACCCGAATATCACCGCGTCGTAGCGGTTGGAGGCTTCGACTGGGCCGGTGAGGCGTAGGTGGAGGGCGGCGGGGCCGGAGGCGTCGGGGACCCGCCAGTGCAGGGTTCCCACCAGAACGCACTCGTCGCGGCCCACAGTTGCTTCCCAGCTTCAGGCTTGGCTGCCACCGGGCCATTCGAGGGTGGCCTCGGCGTGCAGCCCGACCACTGGCTCGCGGCAGTCGCTCACCACGTGGACGCCGATGGATAGCTCGTCGCCGGGGGTCAGCTCGGCGGGTGGCCGGTCGGCCACCACGATCACCGGCTGGCAGGCTTTGGCCATCGCTTCGTGGGCCGGCTTGGGCCACCGCTGCCAGTCCACAAGCGCAGTGGAGATCGCGGGGCGGGAGTCGGCGAAGAAGTGCTGGCCAAAGCCTGCCAGCCGGGCGGTACTTGAGCCGTCGCAGGGTTTCGATGTGCCGTCGCACCAGCATGGCCTGATAGGCCCAAGCCGCCTCCTGTCATCCCTCCAGCATGGTGTGGTCGCGGGGCGGGACGTGGCGGTTCATGGCCGCGGCGTCCAGACCGGGGCTACGGGTCAGGCCGGCCTAGTCCAAGTCGGGCCACGTCTGCGGGCTGAGCAGCGGCATCTCCCGGGGCGGCGACTGGGCGCCGAACTGCGACACGAACCGAACCGCTCGGGGCCATCGTGCCGCAAACTGCTCCAAATCCCGCTCTTGGCCCCGCTTCCAGCCCAGCCACAGATGGGTGTCGGTGTCGTCCAGGCGGGGCAGATGGGGGAGTACCCCCGAATAGGCCACCGCCGGGCGGGTTGTGTCGTGCCGCTCCAATTCCCGTTTGAGGCTTCTATCCAGCACCGACAGGTTCCAGCTCGGCCGTTGATGGGTGGCAAATTTCCGGGCGATGCCCTGCTGGACCGACGGATCTGCGCTGTCGCCCAAAGGGTCCACATGGCCGCACCACATGATCACGCTGGGGTGAGCACCCACCGCCCCCACGGCGGCTCGGGCGCAATCGGTGGCCGCATCCCGGTTGCCGCGGGGAAACGGCCCTACCAGCGGAAGATCCTGCCAGATCAACATGCCGGCCTCGTCGGCGGCGTCGTACAGCGAGGGCGGAGCCACATGGCCGTACGCCCAAATCAGGTTCAACCCCGCTTCTTTGGCCAGTTCCACGTCGCGTCGCAATCCGGCCTCGTCGATCTCGGCCCACCACGGGGTGGCCGGTCCGAAGCTGGTGCCCTTCAAGAACATCCGCACGCCGTTGACGGAGAACTGCCAGTTGTCCATCTGCACCGCTCGCAGCCCGGTGCGGACTCGACGCCGGTCGCTGAGGCCGCCCTGGGTGGTGCCCACCTCCACGGTGACGTCGCAGAGGGGCTGGTCCCCGAGTTCATGGGGCCACCATCGGTGAGGCTCGGGTACCTCCACCCGCCACTCCACGTGGTTGAGTCCCGCGGCCAGCACATGGTCACCGGTGTGCTCCACCTTGCCGCTGTCCACGTGATACAGCAGCCCCTCGAATACCAGCCACCGCCGCTCGCCCCCTGTCGGAGGCTGCTGGCTGAACCGATGGCGATATCGCACCGAGGCGGCATCGGCCAGCTCCGAAACCCGCCCCCAATGACCCGGCACCTCAACCGGCATCCAGTCGGAGTCGTCATAGGCCAAATCTGGAAAGCCCGATACCGCCCCACCTCCCAGGGCCGCAACCCACTTCCCGCCTAGGTCCACTCGCTTAATCTATGGGCTAGGTTTCACTTCTATGTCTCAACCCTCCACGCTCGGAGAGCTCAAAGAAGCCGGCTGGCAATCCGTCTCGGTCAAGCACGAGATCCGCCGTAACGCGATTACCCGCATTCGAGCTGACGAAAACCTGTTCCCTGGTATCTGGGGCTATGAAGACACCGTCATCCCCCAAATGGAGACCGCCCTGCTGGCCGGCCACGACGTGATCTTCCTCGGCGAGCGGGGCCAGGCCAAGACCCGGATGATCCGCCTGGTGCTGGATCTGCTCGATGAGTGGCTGCCCATCGTGGCCGGCTCCGAGATCAACGACGATCCTTGCAACCCGGTGTCCAAGCACGCCAAAGATTTGATTGCCGCCGAGGGCGACAACACACCGCTGGCCTGGGTGCATCGCAGCGAGCGCTACGGGGAGAAGCTGGCCACCCCCGACACCTCGATCGCCGACCTGATCGGCGAGGTGGACCCCATCAAGGTGGCCGAGGGCCGCTACCTGTCCGACGAGCTCACCATCCACTACGGCCTCGTGCCCCGCACCAACCGGGGGGTGTTCGCCATCAACGAATTGCCCGATCTGGCCGAGCGCATCCAGGTCGGCTTGCTCAACGTGCTGGAGGAACGCGACGTGCAGATCCGAGGCCACAAGATCCGCCTGCCCCTCGACATCCTGCTGTTCGCCTCGGCCAATCCCGAGGACTACACCAACCGGGGCCGCATCATCACCCCGCTGAAAGACCGCTTCGGGGCCCAGATCCGCACCCACTACCCCACCGACATTGACATCGAGATGGAGATCACCGAGCAGGAGGCCACCATGCCCGAGGCCGACATGCCGGTGGTGATGCCCGACTTCATGGGCGAGGTGCTGGTGTATCTCAGCCAGCTCGCCCGCCAGAGCCCCCACATCAACCAGCGCTCGGGGGTGTCGGTGCGGTTGACCGTGTCGAACTACGAGACGCTGGCCGCGGCGGCCATCCGCCGGGCGCTGCGAACCGGCGAGGCCACCGCCGTGCCCCGGGTGACCGACCTGGACGCGCTGGCGCCCTCCACCTTGGGGAAGATCGAGATCGAGACCATCGACGATGACCGGGACGGCGAGATTGTGGGCAACCTCCGCCGGGAGGCGGTCCGTCAGGCGTTCAAGGACGCGGTCGACCACGATGTGCAGCAGGAAGTGATCGAAGCCTTCGAGGAGGGCCGGGTGGTCAACGCCGGTGATGACATCTCCTCATCCGACTATGCCGCCCTCGTGGACGAAGTGCCCGCGTTCGCCGGTGCGCTGGCCGCGCTCGGCTATGAGCCCGGCGATCTGGAGAACCCCGCGCTGGTGGCCAGCGGCGTCGAGTTCGTGTTGGAAGGACTCCACCTCTCCAAGCGCCTCAACAAGGAGTCGCTGGCCGGCGCGGCCGTTTACCGGGGAAGAAGCTGATCCGGCTCGATTCCCCGGATGCGATCCCGAAGGGTGAAGGCGGCGTCTTTGGGGTTTCGGCCCCGGTCGAACAAGCCCCGAGCGGTTGACCCTCCCAGGTGCCACCGGTACCCGTCTATGGCGGTGTCGGCGAAGAATCCCGCAACGTTGATGCCGTCAGACTTGGCCGCCTCCACCTGATCCAGCGTCTGTCCCAGGAGTTGGTCGCGCCACGCCTCGTCGGTGGTGGAGACGCCGTTGCCCGCCACCACCAGCGGCACATCCCCCAGCATGTCGGCCAGGCGGGCCAGCGCCCGGCCCAGTTCCTCGGGTTCGGGGGCCAGGCCCGAGTCGTCGCACCGGGCGGCGGGCGGATGCGGGCCCAGGTGGCCGTGGCGATCAACCGAGACCGGGGTGTCGAAGCACATGCCCACCACGTCGAGGGCGCCGCGGAACTCCTCGCGGGCCACGATCGGGCGGTCGGGCACGGAGATTTCCCCGTCGGTGAGCGCAGCGACCCAACTCTGCCACAGCAGGCGGTCCCACCACCCCTGCCAGGCGAGGGTGTCGGCTCGCTGGTCGGCGGCGAACACGGTGTGCAGGCCGAACACCCCCATGATGGGCAGCCGTCCGCTCCGGAGCAGGCGGCAGGCCTCGAACATGGCCTCCAGCCCGTGCTGGGCTGCTTCCACGCCGTCGGCAGCACTTCGGCGACCAGGAGGGCGCTGGGCCAAGATGCGGCTCCGCACCGCCCAGCCCACCGGATCTTCCACCGGCACCCATCCGGCCACCCGGTCGGAGAACCACTCGCCGCACCGGTCCACCCAGCGGGCCCACCACAATGTGCGCCCCCGGCGGGTGCTCCAGCCGCCCTCATCGTCGGCGAACCACCCGGGCAGTGTGGTGTTCTGGAGCACCAGCCAGGTTTGAAGCCCGGAGTCCCGGGCCGCAGCCAGCACATCCAGATACCGGTCCACGGCGTCGTGGTCCAGCTTGCCGGGCTCTGGCTCGACCCGGGCCCACTCCACTGGCAGCCGGGCATGGGTGAACCCCCACTCGGCCAGCATCTGGAGGTCGGCACGGAAGTCGATGCCGAAGCCACAGCCCTCGCCCGATCGGGAGGCCCGGCCCTCCCGCTCCCACACCGACCAGTCGGCCGCGGCCGCCACCCCTTCCAGCGCCACTGAATCCGAGGTCCAACCCCACCCAAAGTGGTCCTGTCTGCTGGCCGCGGGCTCTTCGCGGCCCGAACCGCTCCTGATGTCAGCCATCGCGTTCAGGATATTGACCGTGTAGGTTGGCGGGATGCTTCGGAGGTGGCGAAGGGCCCGCCGTCATTCCGCTCACCGGGTGGCCTACTCCCGTTGGGACGGCACCCAGACCGGGTTCGATTTCAACTCATCCGACTTGTTCGCCCAGATGAACGACGACCTCCTCTATCACGGCGACGTGAATGCCGCCCTGCGGCGGCTCCTCCAGCAGGGCTTCGACGCCGACGGCCAGCGGGTGCAGGGCTTGCGGGAGATGCTGGAACAGCTCCGCCAACGCCGCCAGGAGCGGTTGGAGCAGCACGACCTCGGCGGGATGTACGACGACATCGCCCAGGAACTGCGCGACGTGATCGACATGGAGCGCGATGCCCTCGACGATCTGGCCACCTCCGCGGCCGAATCGGGCGATGAGCGCCGGGCGGCCATCACCACCGAAACGGTGGACCAGCGCCGGTTCCAACTCGACATGCTGCCCCCCGATCTGGCCGGCCAGATCAAGGAGCTGGAGAACTACCAGTTCACCTCCTCGGAGGCCCAGCAGCGGTTCGACGAGCTGGTGGAGCAGCTCCGCCAGCAGCTCATGCAGAACTACGTCAACCAGATGACCGACGGCATGAACAACCTCTCGCCCGAGGACCTGGCCCGGGCCAAGGACATGATGGCCGAGCTGAACAGCCTTTTGGAGAAGCGCCAGATGGCCGATGACCAGCTTCCCGCCGACGTTTCCGATACGGCCGAGCGCAACCGGACGCTGGACGAGCGCCTCCAGTCCGACTTCGACAGCTTCATGGAGCGATTCGGCGATTTCTTCCCCGAGAACCCCCGGACGCTGAGCGAGTTGTTGGAGGTGATGGCCCGGCGCATGGCGGCCATGTCGGCCATGATGGCGTCGATGACGCCCGAGCAGCGGGCGCAGCTCCAGGGCTTGGCCGAGCAGCTCTTGGCGGACATGGACCTGCGCTGGCAGGTGGACCAGCTTTCCCAGAACCTCCAGGCCATGTTCCCCGATGCCGGCTGGGACCGCTCGTACGACTTCAGCGGGGCCGATCCGCTGGATTTCGCATCAGCGGCCCAGCTGATGCAGGAGCTGGGCGACCTTGACCAGCTCGACAACCTGCTGCGGTCGGCCAACAACCCGGGCGCGCTGGCCGAAGTGGACATCGACCGGGCCCGGGAGCTGCTGGGCGACGAAGCCGCCCAGAGCCTGGAGCAGATGGCCGATCTGGCCAAGCTCCTGGAAGAGGCCGGGCTGATCGAGAACCGGGAAGGCCGATTGGGGCTCACCCCTCGGGCCATCCGCCGAATCGGCCAGAACGCCCTCTCCGACCTGTTCAAGAAGCTCCAGCAAGACCGGGTGGGCCAGCACGCCCTGGAGATGTTCGGCGGGGGCCACGAACGTGAGTACCACACCAAGCCCTATGAGTTCGGCGACCCCTTCAATCTCGACATCGAGCGGACCATCCGCAACGCCATCCAGCGCACCGGGGGCGGAACCCCGGTGGAGCTGTCGCCAGAGGACTTCGAGGTGGAGCGCACGGAGAACATCGTGCGCTCGGCCACTGTGCTGATGCTCGACCTGTCGCTGTCGATGCCCATGAGAGACAACTTCCTCCCGGCCAAGAAGGTGGCCATGGCCCTCCACTCCCTCATCAGCTCGCAATACCCCCGCGATTTCCTGGGCATCGTGGGCTTCAGCGAGGTGGCCCGGGAGGTGAAGCCCGAGCAGTTGCCCGAAGTGTCGTGGGACTTCGTGTACGGCACCAACATGCAGCACGGTTTCATGCTGGCCCGCCAGATGCTGGCCCGACACAGCGGCACCAAGCAGATCATCATGGTGACAGACGGGGAGCCCACCGCCCATGTGGAAGAGGACGGCAGGCCCTTCTTCTCCTACCCTCCGGCCCGGGCGACGGTGGACAAGACCCTGGAGCAGGTGATGCGGGCCACTCGGGAGGGCATCCGCATCAACACGTTCATGCTGGACGCCACCTCCTATCTCACCAACTTCATCGAGCAGATCTCCAAGATGAACGGGGGCCGGGCCTTCTTCACCACCCCGGAGACGCTGGGCGACTACGTGCTGGTGGACTTCGTGGAGCACAAGCGAAAGCTGCTGGGTGCTCGCCGCCGCTGAGATCGCTCCCAACCGGAAAAGATTCCTCTTGCATTGGTGGCCGATACCTGACAGAGTTACGTTGTTGAAATTACAAGCGAGTCGTTTCCGCGACTAGGGCAATCCGGGAGGGGAGCTATGAGACTGGTGGAGACAGCTACAAAGCAATCAGGGGCAGACGATGATGGTCGGGCTTGGCAAGCGCTGGCCAACTGTCTGGGGGTTGATCCCGATCTGTTCTTCCCGGAGCGGGGGGCATCCACCCGGGAAGCCAAGGAGGTTTGCCGGGCCTGCGTGGTGCGCGATGAGTGCTTGGAGTATGCCATCGTGAACGGCGAGAAGTTCGGCATCTGGGGCGGCATGAGCGAGCGGGAGCGGCGCCGGGTCCGCCGGGCTCGGGGACTCACCCGAGTGCGGGAGCCGGTGACCGCGGTGGCCGACAGCTCGGGCGCTTGAACAGCGTCCGCTGGCGCAGACCGCACAGTTTCGGGGTAGCCTGAGCCCATGAATCTCGGCCCAACGGAGTTGGTCATCGTCTTGGTCATCCTGCTGGTGCTGTTCGGCGGGGCCAAACTCCCCAAACTTGCCCGCTCTCTGGGCCGAGCCCAAAAGGAGTTCAAGGAGGGCGTGTCCGAGGGCTCGAAAGCTGAAGAGGCAACCGACGAGAAGCCCAAGGACGCATAGAATCACAATCCGATGTCTGCGACTTCGCCCTCTGAAGAGCTGGTCATGTCGCTGGCCACGTTGTGTGCCAATCCCTTCGAATTGACTCTTGACCAGTTGGAGTCGTCTCTGGTTGCGACCGCTGACGCGGGCTGCACCGGTATCAGCGTCTGGCCGTTCACGCTGGGAATGGCCGGTGTCGACGCAGCCTGGCTGGTCGACCGCCTCGAAGAGCTTCAGCTTTCCCACCCGGTGACCGAAGCAGCCTTCGGCTGGCTGAACCCCGACCGCGACGCCGCCGCAGCGGAGATAGCCGGTCTGGGCGAATTCGCCAACGCCGTGGGCAGCAAGGAGTTGGTGGCCGTCACCATGGAATCGACGTTGCCGCCCATGGACGATGTTGCGGCTCGCTTCTCCAACCTGTGCCAAGCTGCCGCAGACGCCGGGTTGCAGGTCAGCGTGGAGTTCCTGCCTTGGACCGGCATCCCCGATTTGGCCACCGCTTGGGAGGTCGTCGAGCGCGCCGATTGCGCCAACGTCGGCATCATGGTCGACATGTGGCACTGGTTGCGCCAGCCTGGTGGCCCCAGCCCGGATCTGCTGCGCCAGATCCCCTCGGAAATGCTCCGGGTGGTTCAGCTCTGCGATGCCCCAGACGAGCTTCCCAGCGACATGGACATGGCCACCGAGACCATGACCGCCCGGCTTCTTCCCGGCGACGGGGCGGTGGATTTCGCCGAGGTGCTGGGCATCCTCGCCGACTCAGGCGCCACCCCGATTTGGTTTCCCGAGGTGTTCAGCAGCACCCTGGCGGCGGCTGGCCCACAGGCCATGGCGCACCAAGTTGTGGCTGCAACCCGATCCGTTCTGCGATAAGGGTGCTTCTCAAGCGGCAGCCTTGCGAAGCAGGCGCTTGCGCTCGCGTTCGGATCTGCCGCCCCACACGCCGTGTTTGATGCGGTTGCACAGGGCGTAGGCCAGGCACGCTTCCTGCACATCGCACTCCTGACAGATCTTTCGGGCTCGCTCCACCCCCAGGCCGCTGCTGGGGAAGAAGATCTTGGGTGACTTTCCAACGCACTTGCCGTGAGCCATCCAACTCTCGTTCATGGGACCTCCATCGGGTACATGCCCCCGCATGTAAGACGCCCCACCTCTGCCGATAGTTCCCCCGCTCAAGGGGAACCAAAGAGCTTTCGGCCGCCCGCCGCTCATCATAGCCATGTGATCCGCATTCGGGATATCGCGGCGTTGCGGTTAGAATGCCGCGGCCCCATTTCCTACAGGAGCAACGCGATGACTGACACCATAGACGCCCTGCCTGAGCCGCCAGTCGGGCATGTCAAGGTGGTTTATCTGGGTCCAGTGGCGCCCCATTGGGATTTCATGTCCGATTTCGGCGATCCGGGTCATGTCGAGCAATTCAAGGTCCGGGCCGAAGCCCGCCTGTTGCTGCTCCCTCCCCACGATCCGCAGTTTCGGCGGAACCGCGAGAGGGTCAATCGCGATGCCGAGCGAGAAAATCTGCTCATCGACTGGGACTTGGGATATGACGAGGAGGAAGAGGAGAGCGAGACCGGCGGGGGGTAGGCGCGAAGGCGGCACGACATGGCTTTGGAATCTGTCAACACAGGAATCGACACAGACGCTGAGTCTGGGCGATTCATCAACCGCGAGCTCTCGTGGTTGGATTTCAACAGCCGGGTGCTGGCCCAAGCCGAAGACCCGTCGGTGCCCCTGTTGGAACGGGTCAAGTTCTGCGCCATCTGGTCTTCCAACCTCGATGAGTTCTTCCAGGTTCGGGTGGCCGGGCTCAAAGACCAGCTCGCCGGCCAATTCACCGGCACCACACCCGACGGCCGTACCGCCGCCCAGCAGCTCCATGAGATCCGCATCGAGGTGGACGCTCAGATAGACCGAGCCGATCGCTGCTTGAGCGGCCTGACCGTTGACTTGGCCGACGCCGATATCGAGATCCTCAACTGGGACGACTTGGACCACGAAGACCGCAAGTTCCTCTCCGGCGAGTTTGACGACCGCATCTACCCGGTGCTCACCCCTTTGGCGGTGGACCTCGGCCACCCGTTCCCATATATATCCAATCTTTCGCTGAGCCTGGGCGTGCTGATGATCGATCCGGCCGACGGTCATCAGCGGTTTGCCCGCCTCAAGGTTCCGGCCACCTTCGGACGCTTTGTCCGACTGCCCGACGAGCATCGGTTCGTGCCCATCGAGCAGGTGGTGGCCGCCCACCTTCCGACGCTGTTCCCGGGAATGGAGATCACCGAGACGGTGGCCTTCCGGGTGACCCGCAATGCCGACCTGGCTGTGGACGAGGGCGAGGCCCAAGATCTGCTGGCCGCGGTGGAGATCGAGTTGCGGCGACGCCGGTTCCGCAGCGTGGTCCGCCTCGAGGTGGAGCGCCTTGTGTCGTCGGAAATTCGCAGCCTGCTCATCGACGAGCTCGACATCGAGCGCGACGACGTGTACGAAGTCGACACCCTGCTTGAGCTGTCCAGTCTGTGGGATCTGTTCGCCGCAGACCGCCCCGACCTCAAGTATCCCGTCTGGCAGCCGGTCAACCCCCTGCCTTCGGCTGCCTCCAGCGACCAGCCGGTGGATTTGTTCGCCCGCATCCGCGAAGGCAACATCCTGGTCCACCATCCCTACGACTCCTTCACCGCCACGGTTCAGGAGTTCATCTGGCAGGCGGCCAACGACCCCAAGGTGCTGGCCATCAAGCTCACGCTGTATCGAACCTCGGGGGACAGCCCGATCGTGCGGTCGCTCATCCGGGCCGCGGAGAGCGGCAAGCAGGTGGCGGTGGTGGTGGAGCTCAAAGCCCGGTTCGACGAGGAGGCCAACATCGAGTGGGCCCGCCGGTTGGAGCAAGCCGGAGTTCATGTGGCCTATGGACTTGTGGGGTTCAAGGTCCATGCCAAGACCTGTCTGGTGGTGCGGGAGGAATCCGACGGGGTGCGCCGCTACTGCCACATCGGCACCGGCAACTACAACTCCATCACCGCGCGGGTCTACACCGATCTGGGCCTGTTCACCGCCGACCCCGATGTCGGGGTTGATTTGTCCCAGCTTTTCAACTCCCTGACCGGCTACGGCCGCGACATCCAATTCCGCCGCCTGGTGCCCGCACCCCAGGCTCTTCGTCCCACGGTGGCGGAGTTGATCCGCAACGAGGCAGCGCACGGCACCGAGGGCCGGATCATCATGAAGATGAACAGCCTGGCCGATGCCGACATGGTTGAGGCCCTCTACGAGGCATCCGAGGCCGAAGTGGACATCGACCTGATCGTGAGGGCCATCTGCTGCCTGCGCCCCGGGGTGCCCGGCATGTCCGACACCATCCGGGTCCGCTCCCTCATCGGCAGGTACCTGGAGCACAGCCGCGTCTACTACTTCGGCAATGGCGAGGGCGACGGCGCCCCGGCCTACTACATCGGCTCTGCCGACCTCATGCCCCGCAACCTCAACCGCCGTATTGAAGCCCTGGTGGCGGTGGTCGATACCGGCCTGCGCCACCGGCTCGATCAGGTGCTGGAATTCAACCTCGAAGACGACACTCTGGCCTGGGAGCTCTTGGCTGACGGGAGCTGGCAGCGGACGCGCTCCCGGGTTGGCTTTGAAGCCCACACCGCCTTCGAGCGTCTCGCTGCGGCCGCCATCCCCTAGTTTCCCCACCGCGGCCGATCGCGTGGGCATCCGCGTTTTCTGTGCGTTCAAGCTCTACCATTTATCTTCGTGCAGTCTGGAACAGTGGTGGTCGTGCTCGGCGGCGGCGGCCTCATCACTCGGCACAACGACGGCGAGTTGGAAGTCTTGGTGGTCCACCGGCCCAAACGCCTCGACTGGTCGCTGCCCGCAGGCAAGCTCGATCCAGGCGAGACCTTGGCGGAGTGCGCGCTGCGCGAGGTGTACGAGGAGACCGGCTACGTCTGCGAACTGGGCCGAGAGCTGGGCTTGGTGGACTACACCGATCGGCGGGGCCGGGCCCGGCAGGTGCATTACTGGGAAATGGATGCGATTGCCGGCAACTTCACTCCTAATGTCGAGGTGGACGCCATTGCCTGGGTGCCGCTGCTCGAGTCTCTGAATTACTTCACCAATGAGAGTGATCTCAATATAGTGAGCGCATTTTTGGCGCTGGTAGGCGACAGCGTCTTGGCCTGATTGCGTCCGCTCCAAAGCTCTCTTGCCTGTTCACCTTGCGTTCAGACGGTCGCGGCAGGGCGGAAACCCCCACCTCCTAGTTTTTTGGCCGACCCTTTGCGTTGGTCGGTGTGTTCAGCGTGCATTCAAGCTAGTTTTTTGGCCGACCCTTTGCGTTGGTCGGTGTGTTCAGCGTGCATTCAAGGAGGACTTGTGAGGCTGCGGAAACTGCTCGTTCTGATTATCGGGCTGATGACAGCGTTCGCGCTTGTCGCGGCCGCCTGCGGCAACGACGGCGACGATGGGGGCACAACCCCAAGCACGGCGGGGCAAATTGAATCCGGCGGTGAGAGCGGCGACGGCAGCCAGTCTGCCGCTGGGGATGAAGCCCCGGCGGGGAGCGTCTCCGGTTCGGTGACGATTTCGGGTTCGTCGACGGTTGAGCCGATCTCGGTGCGGGTGGCCGAGCTGTTCGAGGACGTGCAACCCGATGTGCATGTGACGGTGGACGGTCCCGGCACCGGCGACGGGTTCAAGCTGTTCTGCGAAGGAGAGACCGACATCTCCGGCGCATCCCGCCCGATCAAGGACTCCGAGGCCGAGACCTGCGCCGAAAACGGCATCGAACACGTCGAGTTGCGGGTGGGCATCGACGGCATCGCGGTGATGACCGGCGAGAGCAGCCCGGTGGAGTGTGTGACGTTCAACGACATCTACGGACTGGTCGGCCCTGAGTCCACCGGATTCGGCTCGTGGGCCGACGCGGGGACGCTGAGCGGCCTGGCCACGTCCAGCCTGCCCGATGCCGATTTGGACATCTATGGCCCGGGAGAGGAGTCGGGGACGTTCGACAGCTTCGTCGAGATCGTGTTGGAGGACATCGCCGATGAGCGGGGCCAAGATGCCACCACCCGTCCTGACTACAACGCCAACGCGGATGACAACGTGATCATCCAGGGCATTCAGTCGGGCGACACCACCTTCGGCTGGGTCGGGTTCGCCTTCGCGGCCCATGCCTCGGGCGTGAAGCTGCTCCAGGTGGACGGCGGCGGCGGCTGCGCTGGCGCCAACGCCGACACCATCGCCTCGGGCGAGTACCCGGTGTCGCGGGCGCTGTACATCTACGTGAACAAGGCCGAAGCAGCGGAGAATCCGGCATTGACCGCCTACGTGGAGTACTACCTGAGCGACGAGGGCCTCGGCACCGCGGTCAGCGACGTGGGCTACGTGACCCTCGCCGATGACGCCAAAGGCGCTGCCCGGGCCAACTGGGCCGGACGATAGGCCGCAGAAGCCAAGTGGCGATGCCGATGACCACTAGCGTGTGGACGTGACCGACACCCGGATCGACCCGGCCGGGGAGTTGACCGTCGAGTCGTTGATGGCCAACCCCCGGCAGGCTCGGAAGGAACGGCTCATCCGCGACTCACTCGGGGCCACCGCACTGGTCTCGGTGCTTATCTCCGGCCTCATCATCTGGTCGCTGTTCTCTGAGGCTTGGACGTTCATGGTCGAGGTGGACTGGGGCGCGGTGTGGGACATCGGCTGGTTTCCCCGCCGGGGCATCTACGACATCAAGACGCTGATCGCAGCCAGCCTCATCATCACCGGCATTGCCATGGTTGTGGCCGGCCCGCTGGGCCTGGGCGCAGCCATCTACCTTTCGGAATACGCCCGGCCGGGTGTCCGCCGCACTCTCAAGCCCATTCTGGAGATCCTGGCCGGGATTCCCAGCGTGGTGCTCGGCTTCTTCGCCCTGGAGTGGATAGCCCCCAACGTGGTCAAGACCCTCTTTGGCGGGCCGGCGGCCGGCTCGCTGCTGGCTGCGGGTATCGGGGTGGGGGTGCTGGTGATTCCGCTGGTGGCGTCCATCTCCGAGGACGCCATGAAGGCCGTGCCCATGTCGTTGCGCGAGGCTTCCTCCGGCTTGGGGGCACGCAAGCTCACCACCACCGTCCGGGTGGTTCTTCCCGCTGCGGTCTCCGGGTTGATGGCGGCATTCATTGTGGCCGTTTCCCGGGCCCTGGGCGAGACCATGGTGGTGTTCATGGCCGGGGGCGCGGCCCAAACCGCCGTGTACACGCACGACCCTCTGGACGGCAGCCTCACCATGACGGCGGGAATGACCTCGCTGGCCCGAGGTACCGACAATGTGGTGGGTGAAGGGCTCACCTTCCAGAGCCTCTTCTTCGTGGGATTGGTGCTGTTCGTGGTGACTTTCGCCTTGAACCTGGTGGCCGACCGGTTTGTCCACCGAGTGAGAGAGCAGTACTGATGGCCAAGGCCAGGCTGATCGGCGATCGCACCAACAAGATGATGGTGCAGGCCATGGAGCGGCGGGCAACTGACGTGCGAGGCCGAGTTTTCCATGTCACCCTGCTAGTCACCCTGCTGATCTCCCTGTTCATTCTCGCCGTGCTCATCGTGGACGTGGTGATCGACTCTTGGGGCTTTCTCACCGGCCGACCGGGCGGCTTCTTGTCCGGCACGATGCGCTCCCTCTCCGACGATCCCAAGCTCGGTGTGCACCAAGCCCTGGTGGGCACGTTTTGGATCGCCGTCTTCGTCGCCGTACTGGCCTTCCCCATCGGCATTGGCGCGGCCATATGGCTAGAGGAATACGCCCTCAAGAACTGGTTCACCCGCTTCATCGAGCTGAACATCCGCAACCTGGCCGGGGTTCCCTCGATCGTGTACGGCCTGCTCGGGTTGTTCCTGTTCGTGAAAAGCCTGGAAGGTCTCACCGGCGGCAAGTCGATCGCCTCGGCCGGGATCACTTTGGCCATCCTGGTGCTGCCCATCGTGATCATCACCGCCCAAGAGGCCATCCGAGCCGTGCCCCAGGGCCTCAAGGAGGGGGCCTACGGGGTGGGGGCCACCAAGTGGACCATGATCCGCAGCCAGGTGCTTCCCTATGCCGCTCCTGGTATCTTCACTGGGACGCTGCTGTCCATGTCCCGGGGCATCGGCGAGGCCGCGCCCCTGCTCTTGGTGGGCGCGGTCAGCGGCCGGCTGGGATCCGACTCCGGGTTCTTCGACCTCAGCTCCGTTACCGCCGAACACTTCATGGCCATGCCGGTGATAATCGTGGAGTGGGTGCAGAATTCGGGCCGCGATCCGGGCTTTGCCGAGGCCGCGGCGGCAGCCATCGTGGTGCTGCTGGTGTTCGTTATCCTGATGAATGCGGCAGCCATCATTTTGCGAAACCACTTTGAGAAGAAGAGAGGGTGATTCGTGGATACTGTCTCTGAGAGCGTATGGACTGATCGCGTGGAAGCAGCCACTGAGACCATAAGGACCGGCCAGATGGAGCAAGCAGAACCGCAAGCCGCCCCACGCCTCGGCCAGGATCTCGACCGCGCGGTGCAATCCGACGCCCCGGATGCCACCGGAGACGCGGTGTTCGAGGTAGAAGACCTGAACGTGTACTACGGCGACTTTCGGGCCGTCCAAGATGCCACCTTTACCGTGTACAAGCGCGAGATAACTGCCATGATCGGCCCATCAGGCTGCGGCAAGACATCGGTGTTGCGCTGCTTCAACCGGATGAACGACCTCATCCCCACCGCCCGGGTGGAGGGCCGTCTGGACTTTCACAACGTGCCCATCTACGACCCCCGAGTCGATCCGGTGGAGGTGCGCCGCCGCATCGGCATGGTGTTCCAGAAGCCCAACCCGTTCCCCAAGTCGGTCTACGACAACATCGCCTTTGGTCCCCGGGTCACCGGGATGGCAAAGAAGAAGAGCGATCTGGACGACATCGTGGAACGGTCGCTGGGCCGGTCCGCCCTGTGGGACGAAGTCAAGGACCGGCTGAAAGACTCCGCCTTGGGTCTTTCAGGAGGCCAGCAGCAGCGCCTGTGCATTGCCCGGGCCATCGCCGTCGATCCCGACGTGCTGTTGATGGACGAACCCTGTTCGGCCCTAGATCCCATCGCCACCACCCGCATCGAAGACCTTATGCAGGAGATCAAGGACGACTACACAATCGTGATCGTCACCCACAACATGCAGCAGGCCGCCCGCATCAGCAACCGCACGGCATTTTTCACCGCCCAGCTCGACTCCACCAACGACCAGAGATGCGGCTTGCTGGTGGAATACGACCGCACAGAGACCATCTTCTCGAATCCCTCCGATGAGCGGACCGAGAACTACGTCACCGGGCGGTTCGGCTGAGCGATTTCCAGGAGGCCACGGTGGGAGAGCTGCGGAAGTCCTTTCACGAAGAACTGGACGAGATCCAGGCTGGCATCGTCCGCATGGCCGCGCTGGTAACCGAGGCTGTTCCCAGGGCCACCGAGGCGCTGCTGGAGTCCAACCTGGAGCTGGCCCAGCAGCTCATTACCGCCGACGACCAACTCGACGATCTGTCGGTACACCTTGAGGAGCGATGCCACCATGTGCTGGCCCTCCAGTCGCCCATGGCCAGTGACCTGCGGGCTCTCAGCAGCGCCCTGCGATTGAACGCCGAGCTGGAGAGGTCGGGCGACTTGGCCGTGAACATCGCCAAGGCCACCCGGCGAATCTACGGCACCCGCTATGACGCCACCCTCCGGGGATTGCTGGTGAGTATGAGCGACGAAGCCTGTCGGCTGATGCGTTTGGCCATCGACTCCTATGTGGACGGCAACGCCGGGCTGGCCGCCGCCCTTGACGACATCGACGACCAGCTCGACAACTTCAACCGCGAGTGCGTGCAGGCGGTGTTCCAGGCTCACAACGACGGTTGCATCGATCTTCAGGCCGCCGTGCAGCTCTGCCTGATCAGCCGGTACTACGAGCGTATCGGCGACCATGCAGTCAACATCGGCGAGCGGGTGGTGTACATGGTCACCGGATGGCTCCCCGAGTACACCGGGTCGGCCCGATTGAAGATCCGACCCGCGCCGCCATAATCCCCGCCATAGTCTTCAAGTTGTGATCAACATCCCGTTCTTGCGGCTGGTCAGGGTTCATGCCCTAGGTGCCGCTGGCGATGCCATGATCACCGTCGCCCTAGCGGGCTCCCTCTTCTTCTCCATCGATCCCAGCGCGGCCCGGCTTCGGGTCACCCTCTACCTGTTGTTGACAATGGCCCCGTTCGCGGTGGTGGGTCCGCTGATCGGCCCGGCTCTGGACCGCTTTCGGGGCGGACGGCGCCCCATGGTCTTCGCCATCAATGCCGGGAGGGCATTTTTCGCCTTCTTGATGATCTCCAACATGGATTCGCTGCTGCTGTTCCCCCTTGCCTTCGCCATGCTGGTCCTCCAGAAGAGCTACGGCGTGGCCAAGGCCTCCATGGTGCCGCTCATCTTGCCGAAGGAGGAGCAGTTTGTGGGGGGCAATGCCCGGTTGGCGCTGGTGGGGAGCGTTTGCGGCTTCATCGGGGCTGGTCCTGGGCTGTTGGCCAACCTGCTGGGGGGTTCGTCGTGGACGGTGGGTCTGGCCATGGTGGTCTACATCTTGGCGGCGCTGTCCTCCCTGTCGCTGCCCCAGGGCCGCATTGTCTCTGAGCAGGCTGACGACGGGGATGCGAGCAAGCTGCGGGGCGTGGACATCCGAAGAGCGGCGACCGCCACCGGCACCCTGAGGGCCATAGTGGGATTCACCACGTTTCTGGCTGCGTTTGCCCTGAGGGGCGGTGCCGACGATGTGAACCTCTCCGGGGTGGGCAAGGCATTGGGCGCCGGAGTCCGCCACGCTCTTCAAGGCGACGTGGCCTCTGACGCCAGCCCGGCTTGGAAACTGGGTTTGGTTGCGGCCGCCCTTGTCTGCGGGTTCTTGGTGGGCTCGCTTCTCGCCCCCCAGCTGCGGGACCGAATTCGCGAGGAGGTGATCATCGCCGCCGCGCTGGTCGCCTTGTTCCTTGTCGGCCTGCTGGCCGCCTGGGGAGGGGGCTATGGCTCGACCCTGCTGCTCGCTCTTGGCGTGGGGATAGCTGCCAGCGCCGGCAAGCTCTCCTTCGACTCCATCGTGCAGCGCGACGCCGAGGACGCCAATCACGGGCGGGCGTTTGCCGTCTTCGAAACCCGCTTCCAGATCTTCTGGGTACTCGGCGCGCTCATCCCCGTGGTCATCCCCATGCCCGCCCGAGTCGGCTTCGTCCTCATTGCCATCGTCGCCGCGGCCGCGGCTGTGTCCTTCTGGCGGCCGCGAACCCCGGATGGCTCGTTTAGTGGGGAAGATCGATTCGGGCCAGCCACAGACCGGGGGCGTCAACCTCAGCGGCCGTAGGCAGTTCTCGCTCCGACTGCCAGAGCCGGGCCAGGCCCTCGCTCCCCGCCCGTTCCACCACCCCGCTGGCGAAGGCCGCTCCTCGGTCGTACTGGTCTTGGGTGAGCTCGAGGCCGAACAACCGCTCGATGAACCGATCGGCCGCGCCAGCAGTAACCCGACGGCGTCTCAAAGCTTCGCTGAGTTGCCGATAGGAGCCGATGAGCCCGCGGCCGATGCTGTCCATGACCCAATCGACGTATCCGGCGATCACCGTCACCAGAGCTGTGATCTGGGGCAGCAGTTCCCGTTGGGCCGGCGATTGCACGGCACCCAGGATCACCTCGGGATCGCCCAGCACCGACTGGAGGCTGCTCAGCGAATCGGGGTGGGCAAGGTCCAGATCGCTCAGCTTGTTCTCCAGCGCGGCCGGGTCGGTGTCAAAGCTGCGGACATACTCGGCCAACAGCCCATCGAGCCGCCGGCCCACATGGGGGATCGTCAGCACCGCATGGTGGGTCAACTCGTTCAAGCACACCCAGAGCCGCAGGTCGGACGGATCCAGGCTCCATTCATCGGCCAGCGCGTCGATGTTGGCGGGCACGATCATCAGCACTGAGCTGTCGCGGGGGATGGGCAGGTCGTATTGGCCCAGGCTGCGGCCAGCCAGGCTGCCCACCATGCTTCCGGCAGTCATGCTCATCATCACCGGCCCGACCATCTTCATGATCTGGCCGAACATGGCCTGAGCAGGATCAAAAGCCGCCTCCTCTTCATCGGCCGGGTTCGACACCCTCCCGAGGGGCTCGAGCAGATTCTGATAGGCGTCCAAGGTGGCGGCGGCCCACCGAGATCGGGTCACCGGCACGATGGAGGCGGCTTGACCCGCCCGGGTGGTTGAGAGGCCGGTGGCGTTGGACACTTGGAGTTCGGCCACCCGGGCCAACTCGCCCAAGGCGATGCGGTCGGCGGGGTCCACATTGGGTTCAGACTGTCCCTCGGTGGCCACGGCCACCGCGATCTGGCGCGCCGTCTCCCAGGTGGAGGACGCCTGTTGGGAGAAGAGCTTGCCCAGCTCTCCGAATATGGGCACGCCCTCGAAGGGGTTGTGCCCCTCGGGTGAGTCGGGATCGCTCACGTTGTGATGCTATCGGTATTTCCCGAATTTCCTGGGGGCGGAGCGCTGATCGAAGTGATTCGACGGTAGCGTCAGCGTTTACACTCAGTCTGTGAAACCGCCAGAGGCCGCAGACGTGTGGGTGGGTCTCAGCGGGTTGCCGCTGCCGCTGGATCTGGTGCTTTCCTGGGTTGGCCGGCCGGATTGCGGCGGCGTCGTCTTGTTCAGCGGCACCGCCCGCGACCACTCCGAGGGACGGCCCGGGGTGACCGTGCTGGAATACGAGGCCTACGAGGAGCAGGTGGCGCCCCGGCTGGAGGCTCTGGTCGACGAGGCTCGGGCCAGGTGGCCCGACATCGGCCGGGTGGCGGTTCTGCACCGAGTCGGCCGGGTGGAGATCGGCGAGTCGGCGGTGGTGGCGGCGGTGTCGGCGCCCCATCGAGAGGAGGCCTTCGCCGCAGCCCGGTTCTGCATCGACGGGTTGAAGGCCACCGTTCCCATTTGGAAGCGGGAGATCTGGGCAGGGGGCGAAAGCTGGGGTTTGGAGGCTCAGCACATCTCTGAAGCCGTGGCCGCTGCTGCCTCGGGCGAGTCGGGCCCCTGATCTCATGGCCCGAGATCTGGCGATCGACCTGGGCACGGCGAACACGCTGGTCTACGCCCGCGGCCAGGGGATCATCTTGAACGAGCCCTCGGTTATCGCCCTGAACCGCAAGACCAACGAAGTGCTGGCCATGGGGCGTGAAGCGTGGCAGATGATCGGCCGCACTCCCGCGCACATCGTGGCCGTCCGCCCCCTGCGAAAGGGGGCCATAACCGATTTCGAGGTCACGCAGCGCATGATCCGCCTGCTGCTCGTACGCGCCGGGGTGAATCGTTTCAGCCGTCCCAAGGTGGTCATCTGTGTGCCGTCGGCGATCACCGCCGTCGAGCGCCGGGCAGTGGTTGAGGCTGCTCGGCGAGCGGGGGCGGCCGAGACGCGGCTCATCGAGCAGCCGCTCGCCGCGGCCATCGGAGCATCCCTGCCCATTCACGATCCTGTGGGCAACGTGGTGGTTGACATCGGCGGGGGAACCAGCGAAACCGCGCTCATCTCCCTGGGCGGGGTGATCGCGCTCAAGGCCATCCGGGTGGGCTCGTTCGACATGGACGCTGCGATCCAGTCCTATGTCCGCCACGAGTTCGGTATTGCCATCGGCGAGCGCACGGCCGAGGAGGTCAAAATCACCATCGGCTCCGCGGCGTATGTCGCCGGCGAGTGCAGCGCCGAGGTTCGAGGCCGCAATCTCATGAACGGCCTGCCGGAGACCATCGTGCTGTCTCCGTTCGAGGTGCGAGCAGCAATCGGGGAGCAGGTGCTGTCAATCGTGGACTCGGTGGTGTCATGTCTGGTGGAGGCGCCTCCGGAGCTGTCGCAGGATGTGATCTCCCGCGGCATTCACCTGGTCGGGGGCGGGTCGCTTCTGCGGGGATTGGGGGAACGGCTGTCGCAGGCCGCTGATGTGCCGGTCAGCCTGGTGGACACCCCTCTGGAGGCGGTGGTGATCGGGGCGGGCCGATGCCTGGAGTCATTCGAAGACGTCCAGGCCATGTTCATGGAGTGAGCCCGGGCCATGGGGTGGCGGGGCGCTAGCCGGGATCCAACAGCAGCTCGGCGGCGTCTCTTGTCTGCCAGTCGCTGTCCGTCGAGGCTCGGCGGAGGGCGGCTTCCACCTCCGGACCCTCGAACGGCGCCAGGGCGAGCACCGCACGGCGGCGCACGGCCACCCGGTCGGCGGTTGCCGCCAGGATGGCGTCGAGTCCCGCGGGGTGGCCGATGGCCCCCAGGGCGGCGACCGCCGCCTCCCGCACCAGGGGATTGGAGTGTCCGCCGGCCAGCTCGGCCAAGCAGGACACGGTGTCGTGATCGGCCGCCTCTTTTTCTCCACAGGCCCAGGCGGCGGTCTCGGCCACGCCGTCGCTCGGGTCGTGAAGCAGCGGGGCCGGCGACACATCCGGGTGCTCGGTGGTCAGGGCCGCGGCTCGCATACGCACTTTCGGCGACGGATCGCTGAGCGCGCCCCGCAGCTCACCATCGCCCAGCGCTCCCATCCGGTTTAGAGCACTTAGTGCCGATGCCCGCACCCGGGGGTCTTTGTCGCTCTTGGCGGCCCGCGCCGTGTTCGCGTCGCCAAGGTAGCCGGCGATCACCACACCGCGTCGGCCTAATTCCTGGGGGTCTTCTCTTGGTTCGCTCACACCAGTGTTTCCAGCGCGATGGTGACGCCCACGAAGAACAATCCCACCAGCATGGTCAGCCCTGCTCCCAGCAAGACGATCACAAAGAACAGGCCGACGCCGGCCCGTAGGCGCTGCCACCATCGAAACCGCGCCTCTTCGCCGTACTCGGCCCGGTAGGAGGCCAAAACATCCCTCTCGGCCCGTGCCTCTCGCCATGTTTCCCAACGGTGCTGCCACCTGCTTCTCAGCGTTCTCCAAGTATCGTCGGAGAGGGAAGTACGAATGCGCGACCAGTCGACCACAGAGCCACCCAGGATAGTTCTGCCTGCCGAAAACCGGGAACCCTCCTGGTGGCGTCGCAACCTGGCCTGGCTGGTCCCCGTGGCCGTTTTGATTTTCTTGATGGCGGTCACTTCCGTGGTGTTCACATTTTGGCGCACCGATCAGGTGGCGGTTCGGCCCGGCTCGGTGGAAGAAGTGCCGTCGCGGGTCGCCGTCGCAGGGGCCGAGACGTATCCTCCAGAAAGCGAGATTGCCCTGGTGACCGTGAAGGTCAGCCAGCGGTTGACGTTGTGGCAGCGAATCGCCGCCGAATTCGAGTCGGGGGTCGACATCGAATCTGAGCAGACATTCACCGGCGGCGGCACCCGCGACGAGCTGCGCCGCCTCAACGAGTTGCGGATGGAAACCTCTCAGCACACCGCCGTCATCGTGGCGCTGGAGCACTTGGGCTATGAGGTTCCCCGTCATTCCTCTGGGGTTATCGTGGCCGAGGCGACGAGCGGGACACCTGCCGCCGAAGCCTTGGCGCGGGGCGACGTGATCGTGGGAATCGAAGGTGCTGCCGTGGCTGACCTGAGGGATTTGGCGGATGCCTTGGCCTCGCGAAGCGCCGGCCAGACCGTGGTGTTGGACGTGGAGCGACCGGGCAGCAGCGGGGTGAAGACAGTGGCATTAGAGCTCATCGAATCTCCCGATGAGCCTGGGCGGGCGCTCATCGGCGTGGGAGCGCGTGAGCGGGTGGACATCGGCGACCTGCCCGTGGAGATCGAAATCGACAGCGGCAAGATCGGGGGGCCGTCAGCCGGATTGGCCCTCACCCTCGGCATCATCGACCTGTTGACGCCCGGCGAGCTGACAGGCGGGCGGCGGGTGGCGGCCACTGGCACGATCGCGTTCGACGGCTCGGTGGGGGCGATCGGAGAGGTTGACCAGAAGGCCATTGCGGCGGAAAGAGCCGCAGTCGATCTGCTGCTGGTTCCCACCTCGAATCTGAGCGACGCCCTCGAACACATTGGCAGCGACGTGCGAATTGTGGGGGTGGACACCCTTCAAGACGCCTTGAACGCATTGGCGGAGGCCTGAGAACACTACGATTTCGGCAATGGCCGAGCGTTCTTCTGCTGAGACTCCCTTTGAGCGAATGGACCCTGAGCAGGTGTCCGGCCACAGTTTTGCCGTCACTCGCAAGGGCTTCGACCAAAAGCAGGTTCAGGCCTACTTGGTGTCGATAGGCAATCAGATTCAAGGGGGCCAGCAGCAAATCCGAGACCTTCGAGAACAGGTGGCCCAGGCTGAGGGGCAATCCAAGCCCGAGCCTGAGTTCAGTTCTCAGGGCGTCAAACTGCTCGACGGCAGCGTGGAGGCTTCTCGCCGGCAAACCGAGACCGAGGCCGACGAATTGGCGACCCGGGCTCGTCGGTTGGCCGAAGATCTCCAGACGACGTTCGAGGAGCTGCGCTCACAGCAGGACTTCTCAGGAGCTGACGAGCTTGCCGAGTTGCTGGAGCAGGCATATGAGCAAGCTCAATCGGTGGCAGGTTTGATCCAGGAGGCCCGAAGCCAGGCGGAGGCCGAACTAGAGCATGGTCGTGCTCAAGGACGGGACATCGTGGAGCAGGCCAAAGCCCTCCGCCTCACCGTGCTGCGGGACATGGCCCGGCGTCGCCAGGGTGCCCGTGCCCAGGTGGAGCGGCTTCGCGCTGGCCGGGACAAGCTCATCTCAGTGTTGGGCGAAGCGCGCGATTCCATCGACCAGTCCATAGAGACTGCCAGGCTCTCGCTGGCCGAGGCCAAAGTCTTGGCCGACGCTGCTGCCCGGCGGATCGAGGACGAAGCCGAGCCCACCGACCTGGCCTTGCTTTCGGAGTTGGACGACGCCCAGGTTGTGGGGATGGTGCCCGAAACCCCCTCGCCCCATGAAATCCAATCGGAGTTGGACGACGCCCAGGTTGTGGGGATGGTGCCCGAAACCCCCTCGCCCCATGAAATCCAAGAGGGGGTGACGCTGCTGCCTGCCGGCGAGCGCGACCCTGTGGACGCGGCGGCCGACCATCCTGTGCTCTCGAGCGCCGGTGACAAGGGCGATGTGGATGCCATCTTCGCCCGTTTGCGTTCCCAGCGCGATCAGCGCCAAAAAGTCTGCGAATCAGGGCAGGACGCTGCCGAAACCCCGGCTGGCAGCCGCTAGTCTCCGTTGGGTATGCGAAATCCTCGGGATGTGTTCAGGCCGCATCCGACGGCCCGCCCGCGGTTCTCCCGCCGGTCCAAGATCGTTGCCGCGCTCATCTTGGTGGTCCTGCTGGCGGTCATCCTGTCGTTGCGGGGCACGGCCCGCATGTGGACCGACTACTTGTGGTTCGACTCCCTTGGCCACGGGGATGTTTGGAGCGAGATCCTGGTCTACAAGATCGTCCTGTCGGTCATCTTCATCGCCACATTCTTCCTGCTGCTGTACTCCAATCTGGCCATCGCCGATCGGCTGGGCCCGGCTAACCGCCCACCCGGCCCAGAAGAGGAGCTGATCCGCCACTACCACGATGCGATCGGCCACCGCGGCCGTCTGGTCAGGGTGGTTGTGGCCGCCCTGTTCGCCCTCATCGTGGGCGGCAGCACCGGCGGGGAATGGCAGAAGGTCATGCTGTTCTTCAACAGCGTGGACTTCGGCATCGATGACCCGCAGTTCGGCTACGACATCGGCTTCTACGTTTTCCGCCTGCCGTTCATCCAGTTTCTGGTCAGCTGGGTTTTCCGGGCTCTCATCATCGTGGCCGTCATCACCGCGATCGCCCATTATGTGAACGGCGGCATCCGAGTACAGACCACTGGCCAGCGAGTCACCCCCCAGGTGAAGGTCCACCTCTCGGTGCTGTTGGCCCTGATCGCCCTGGTTCGGGCCGTGGGCTACTGGTTCGACCGGTTCGGCCTCAACTTCTCTTCGCGGGGACCGGTGGATGGGGCATCCTTCACCGATATCAACGCCCAGCTTCCCGCTATAAACCTGTTGCTGTTGATCTCGGTGCTGTCGGCGGTGCTGCTGGTGATCAACATCTGGCAGCGGGGTTGGGTGTTGCCGGTGACCGCCGTGGGTTTGTGGATGATCGTGGCCATAGTCATGGGCGCGATCTACCCGGCCATCATCCAGCGGTTCCGAGCCGAGCCAGAGGAGTCCAAGAAAGAGGCCGTCTACATCGAGCGCAACATCGAGGCCACCCGTCACGCTTTGGGCTTTGACAGGGTTCCCGGCGACGAAGACACGGCAGACAACGTGACCACCATCTCGCTCGACAACCTTGACACGGAGATAACCACTGCTGAGTTAGCCGGCAACCCCAGCGTGCGCAACATACGGCTGCTGGACCCCGACATTGTGCCCAACTCCTTCCAAGTGGAGCAGTCGGAGCGCACGTTCTACACCTTCAACAACGAGGTGGATGTAGACCGCTACGAGATCGACGGCGAGGTCACCGAAGTGGTGATCGGCGCCCGCCAGCTCAACGTGGCCGACATCCCCCAGCAGTCGTGGGAGGGTCGCCATGTCCAGTACACCCACGGATACGGCGTGGCGGTGGCCCCGGTGAACTCGGTCACCACCCAGGGTTCCCCCGACTTCGCGGTCGGGGACGTGCCGGTGGTGTCCAGCCCCGATTTCGAGCTGACCCGGCCTCAGCTCTATATCGGCGAGAATCTCACCGGCTACGCCATCGTCGGGGCCTCGATTCCCGAGGTGGACTACACCAAGGCGAACGAGACTGTCCCGTTCGAGTACGACGGCGAAGACGGGGTGGGCATCGGCAGCTTCTTCCGCCAAGCGGCGTTCGCCCTGCGATTCGGCGACATCAATCCGCTGATCTCCGGTTTCGTGGATGGCGATTCTCGTATCATCTTCAACCGCGATCTGCGCCTGCGGGTGCAGAACCTGGCCCCGTTCTTGGAGCTGGACGCCGATCCCTATCCCGTGGTGTCGGACGGCCGGGTGTTCTACATTGTCGACGCCTACACCACCAGCGACCGCTATCCCTATGGCCAACGACCGGATGTGAGCGACCTGCCGCTGGAGAGCGGGCTGCGCAAGCGGTTCAACTACGTCCGCAACTCGGTGAAGGTGGTGGTTGACGCCTTCGACGGCACCACCACCTTTTATGTGATCGACCCCGACGATCCCATCATCCAGGCTTGGCAGAAGATCTTCCCCGGGTTGTTCGACGACTTCGACCAGATGCCCGCCGATCTTCAGAATCACCTGCGCTATCCCGAGGATCTGTTCCGAGTGCAAACCACCATGTGGGCCCGCTACTTCATCGAAGATGCCGAGACTTTCTACGCCAACTCGGTGACCTGGGCCGTCGCCCAGGATCCCGGCACCCGCATCACCGCTCGGACCTTCTTGGACGAGGTGACCGAGGCCATCGCCGCCGAGGAGACGGCCACCGCCGCGGCCACCCGCCAGCTCGAGCGGAGGATCCGGCCGTTCTACCAGCTCCTCCAGCTTCCCGAAGAGGACGATGTGGACTTCGTGATTTTCCGCACGTTCGTGCCCATTTCCGGGGCTGGCGATGATGAGGACGAGCGCAAGGAGCTGACCGCGTTCATCGCCGCCAAGAGCGACATCGACGAGTACGGGGAATTGGTGGTGTACACCGTGCCGGGCACCAACATCCCCGGCCCCAGCATCGTGGACGCCAAGATCCAGGCCGACACCGAGATCGCCGACGCCTTCACCCAGCTGAACCAGCAGGGATCCACCGTGCTCCAGGGGAACCTGCTGATGATCCCGGTGGGCGACTCGCTGTTGTTCGTGCGGCCCGTGTACGTGCAGGCCACCGGAGATACCGAGCTGCCCCAGGTGAAGCAGGTCATCGCCGGGATCGGCAACGACGACGACTTCGTGCTCCGAATCCGCCCCACGTTGGACGAGGCTCTGGCCGCTCTGTCCGATCCCGACGGCTTCTCATTGCTCCCCTCCCGTCCTGCGGACCCGGAAACCGCCGGTGCCGAGCCCACCCCCGTGCCAACCGCGGCACCGTCGCCATCCGACGGGGCGCCCATAGACCAAGACACCCGCCGGGCCCTGAGCGAGCTCATCTCCGAGCTGCGAGCCACCCAGGAGTCCATCGACGAGGACCGCCGCGCTCTCGACGGCCTCATCGAGCAACTGGAGTCGCTGCTCGATTCCGAAGGCGGCTGAGTCAGTCGAGCAGGATGTTGTCAGGGCGGGGCGTGCCCTGTTTTTCCAGCAGGAAGCAGTAGCCCATCAACACGGTCTGGCCGTCGGTGATGCTTTCGATGTTGCCGTCGGCGTCCATGTTCAGGTTGGCGCCCCAGATGGCATTTGGACTGTCGCAGAACCGCGACATTTGTGGCTGCCCCGATCCCTGCGCCACCTTTTGCTAGGACACCGATCCAAGCTATGGGCGCAGCCCTAGCTGTGCGACTCGTGTCGAACGGGGGCAGATCGGGTGAACCGGCATCGCGGCACCCTCCCCCCGCCAGAATGCCCACCGCTGAATTTCGACAGTTTCAGTACTTGTGGTTGTCGCCGGAATGAGGCGGCCTCTTGCATTGCCTCTTGGTCTTTTTGCCTATGTGCTGGCAGCGACCTCTGGTCCGCTTGGTACTAGTGCCTTCAGACGCAGGATTGGGCCCCGCGATTCGTTCGTCGAAGTCTGGGGTGAGCCCAGCTGGACTTCTTCTATCGGGTGGTTCGGGACGGCACTCGCCGACTTGAGCACGACGCATTTGATACAGGCGTTGTTCTAGATCGGGAGCTCGATTCGCGAGATACTGGAGCACCTCGTCTTTGCGGTCTTCGAAAATCGGGTCGATGTCGAGCTCTCCGGGTGTCTCGAGGAGTTGAACGATTCGAGCAGCGTTATTGGAAGCCGGCGTGATCCCGTAGCGCTTCATGTGGAAGCGGAGTCCGTCTTCGAGGGTGTAGGGGCCTGCCATGTCCATCGCCATCAGGTCGATGTAGTCGCGCAACTTCGGCCGGTACATGATGACATCGAGCTTGGAGGCGAGCAGGTCCGGGAGGGACGCGACCGGGAGGCCGTCAATTTCAAAGGGTTGTTTGAGGGTCTCGACATGGCCTGGGTTGGCTCCCCTGTGTGGGGTACGGAACACCTGGACCATGACCCCCTTGACCCTTGCGTGCATCTGATCGGGGCCACTGGCGTCCACTTCAATATCGCCGGCGCTGTCTCTGAATCTCCTGGCGAGGCGGTCCCCGGAGAAACTTTTGTGGGTCATGTAGTCGAAGTCGTGGGAGATGCGGTGGCGCATGTGAATGGCGAGTGCGGTGCCGCCCATCAGGTATCCGTCGATGCGCTTCGTGGCCTTTTGCAAGATGGGCCACACTTCGCGCATTTCTGGCGAAAGGATGTCGCTCCAGGCGTCGATTTCAGCCATGGACGCGTTGGGCAAGGGCTTTGTCGATGCGAACAGCTATTTCCCCTGTGTCGTAGCCGCGCATCGTCCGGCACCTTTGCAGCGCGTCTTCCGGCAGGCATCTCAGCGCCCATGTTTGGGCTACTGGGTCTGGGCCGTCGAGAATGGTGGTGGCCACGAAAAAGGCGTCTTCGGGAAGCCTGAGGTCTTTGGCGCTCGACCCATTCCAGAACAAGCTCCAGAATTCGGGCGGTACTTGATCGGGACAGGTGTGATCCAGCTGCTCAGGTTGGGGGGGCAGGTATGCCATCGCAGTGATGCACTCTTCGTTGAGGTCGAGCGACCACAGCGGCATTGTTTGAGACCCATACCCCCAAGGCACGTTGGTCTTATCACATCGGACGAAGCCCATTTCTGAAAGCGACTTCAAGCACCGTCGTGCGTGGTCGTCGGTCAGACCAGCTTCGTCGGCAACCTGGTCAAGGGCGGTGCCTCTGATTCTGTTCCGTAGTACTGCCATTACGGCACGCTGCCCCCTGCTCAGGTCGGCAACCGGATTGTCCTCGGGGTCGAATGAGGCCGGAAGCCGATTCCGCAACGCTTGCGCAGGATCGTGATGCTGGTGCAAGAGCGCCATCAAACGGCTCTCGCCCGGCGGCTTCCCCGTCACTTCCAACGCAGCAGCGATACGACGAGCAGCGGGAGCGGATATCTCCAAGTCACGAACCAGCGCAGCAGGGCGATTGTCCGCACACCGTGCTGCCGCTATCCACTTGGAGACGCCGACCTTGGAGCCGTGCATGGCCGTGTGGGTCGTAACAGTGAAATCCCCCCGGCACGCTCGGCATCGCCACTGCTTAGCGGGCTGCTCAGCTCGAATCGCCGGCTCGCCGGCCCCACACTTTGGGCATTCCACTCCATCGGGCCATCTGAGTCTCTCCAGGTATGCCTCAGTAGAGAGCCCAGAGGGCTGAGGCAAGGCGCGAGAGCTAGCTGTCGTCACACCTCAATCCTATCAGAACGTGGGGATTCATCGTTCGAAAAGTCGGAGTGATGAGAAATTGGCGATGGAAGTTCGGCTAGCTCCAGCCCAGCACCTCGTCGACCAACAAGGGTTCACTCTGTTTCGGTTCATCCTTGATTGCATGAAGTCTTCTCACCGGGCATCAGCCCAAGCTCGCAATCAGAGGCGCGACGGCCGGACAGGCCGCTTTGTTCCCGAGAACAAACCAGCCACCACAGCTCCGCTCGATGAACAGAAGGCGTGTGGGCCGGGCTGGTAGTACACGCTTTGGACGAAGACGCAGCGATGCGGGCAGCGACGCTGTTCAAAGCAGCCGCTGACGCTCTCAATAGCTGGCAAGGCTTGGGCGACCCGACGCCGTACTGCCCAGCGGAGCAGGGTCCCAACACTTTCGACCTCGCTGCTGTCAAAGGGCCTGGCCGCCAGATCTTCAGCTACCGATCGGCTCCGTGGGATCTGGCGGCTAAGGCCCTCCATCCCGTGACGATGACTATGGAACTGCGGGGCAACGACGTGGCCGAGGACCGCCCGACGGTGCGCTGCACAGTGAGCCTTTGCGGCCACGGCCCAGAAGCCGAGATGGTCGCCACGTTGCTGGCCGCCGATGTACCTGGAGAAGTGCGCTTGGAGTCGGTGCCCCGGACGCACTCAAGCTCTCCGCCTCCCGAAATTGCGCTGCCTCTGTCCATGGCCGCGCAGCTAGTAAGTTCGCCAGCCCGCGTACCCGGCGCATGGCCACCGCATCCCTTTGAGCGGTCGGAGAGACTGTTCGAAATGATCGAGGAGTCGATTCCGCCCCACGCCGCTTTCTTTGGCGGCTCCGGCCTCGGCAAGACGACCCTGCTCCAGCACCTGATCGCCGCCAGTTTCGCCGCCGGGAACACCGTTGTCGTGGTCTGCCCCCACGGCGACCTAGCAGCGCGCGCCGCGATCCTATGGAACAAGGCCATGCGCGTCGCCTTGTCGGTGCTGACCCGTGACCCCCTCGGCCCGCACCCGCTCAGCGACCTATCCAGCGTCATGCTGCCGCCCTTGAATCCACGCTGGGAGGAGGCGCTGGTCCGTATCAATGACGACCATCTCACGCAGGAACTGCTTGAGGTTCAACGCGCCATCGAGAACGACGGCCAGAAGAGCTTCGGAATGTGGGCCACCTCCAAGTTGGAGGCGTTCACCGCCGACGACCGCCTCGGGCGCATTATCGGTCAGAGCATTAGCACCGTGGACCTCGAATGCGTCGTCAACGGGGAGACCTTACTTGTAGCGGCGCCCGCTGCTGCCCTCGGCGACACGGGGTCATCGGTGGTCCTCTCGGCTCTCGTCGTGCAGCTTTGGCACCGCATTCGCACCAGCCAGGAGGGCGCGCCGCCGATTGACTTCTACATCGACGAATGCCATCGCATACCCCACCAAGTTATCGAGGAACTCTTAGCCGAGAGCCGAAAGTACGGCGTCCGGCTACGGCTCGCGACCCAGAGCCCCATTCAACTCGATCCGAAGACCCGTGATGTTGTGCTCACAAACTCGGGAGCAATCGGGACGTTCCGAGTTGGTCCTCGAGAGGCCGCAGATCTAGGTACCGTGTTCCAGTCGATTCCGCACGGAACGCTCTCCGCGCTTGATCGCCACTGGCTCGCCCTTACCAACGGGCAAGAGGAGATGGTCGCACCCGTCGCACCTCCCACGGTCGACGCCGGCGACCGAACGGCCCTTGTCATAGCCCACCGTCGGCAGCACCCGAGCTGCTCACCTCCCCGGCTTCCCTTTTCCCGAAACTGAAACTTCAGAGCATCTAGTGGTCTGCCGCTCAGACGGTTGGGGCGGTTCAATTTCAGCGACACACCACTAGCGGGCAGCGCGGCACCGAGAATCCCGGAAGCGATCACTTCGTTTGGCCAGCCTAACCCCCTTCGAGTGCGTTCCATACGCGATCTCGTTGTCCTCGGGATTCGACAATTGGACGCAGATTGCTACTTGACACTTGACCCCAGACCAGCACTAGGAGAGGAGGTGAGCATGAGCTCAATAGCGGACAAAATGAGCCTCGTCGCGGACGATAAATCCACCGATGAGACCTCGGTGGGGGCGCTCTACGCCTACAAAGGCCACGGTGCCCCCGCGCCGGGTAACGAAGAAAGGCCCAGCGACGAGATCCCGGCGGGGACCTTCCACACCGGCCACAGTACCCCCGCGCCGGATAGCGCCAGCGGGGTCTGACGGACCCCTACCCGCGGAAGGGTGGGGCGAACTCCACGCAGGCCGCCCCGCCCTTCCAAAGCCGAGCCTACGGGCCCTACGACGCGCTGCGCCTGGATAGCCCCTAGGACGCAGATTGCTACTAGACGAACAACACGGCCTACGCCGGTCAACCACAACCCCCGAAAGGAAGTAGTAACAATGACATCAACCATAAGCCTCGCCGGCTTCGATGTGTCTCCTCTCTGGATCGCCATCGCAGCCGCGCTAGTTGCTGCGATGACAATCGCCGCGCTCATGCGGTCGCGGCGTGCCAAGCGTTCGACCGTTCGCGAGATGCGACGATCCGACTCCAAGCAACTTAAGAAAGAACACCCCGAAGGCGTCGTCAGGGCAACTGCGTACGCCCTCTTCGTGGATGCTCAGACAGCCTGTCGACCAAAGTTCGCACGACTCAAGGCGCTCGAGGAATCGATCGCGCACCACAAAGGTCAGATCGAGCGAATCGACAGACGGCAAAGGCTGCTTCGCCAGCAGAGCGACGAGCGACTCGCCGGACTGCGACTAAAGCACGCGGAGGCCCTGCGGGCCTGTGGCGACCAGAAGCCCCCTGAAATGAAATACCGACATGCTTCGGCATGGTCTTGGTTGCTTCTCGCGGGCGACCTCTTCGTCGTAAAGAGTCTGATCCAGGTGGCGGGCCATTCGACCAGCATAACCATGTCCACCTCGGTTGCCCTTTCTGGTCGGCGCTCTGCTCGCAGTTGTGAGGTGGAAGGCCAAGCGAGAACCCGCGTTGGGCTAGCGAAATGCTGGAAGCCAGTACCAAGCCAGGAACGGCAGAGCAATGAATGCCAGGTATACAACTGCCGACCGGCGAAGCCAAAGCGCGTACGCAACCGACAGCCCCATTGCGGCCGCAGCCACGATTGGCTCTCCCAGCGAACCCAGGCGGCTCGGAGCGTCTGGATCGTCCCAGTCGGTGCTGGCTGCCCACAGAGTGATCGCCGCCGCAGAGTGCAGGGCCGCGACCCCGGCCACCCATGCAAGGACCAAGCGCCCAGTCGAGGCCTCGGCCTTTCCGTCTCGCAGCGCCCAGACCATCGCCACAGCTGCGAACGCTATTGCGGCGGCAAAGGGCATCGCTACGAGCGGCCAGGCCCGAGCGGCCCGCGCGTCACCAATTGCATCTGTGCGACCACACGCCCCACCACCACAACGATCTGGCGCTCCGATGTCCTTCCAAATCCCAAGTGGCCCCCGCCCCTAGGAAATAGCCGGCCATGTGGCAGACAAGCTGATCGTAAATCGAGTCCCAGCTTTTCACATGAGGGTTCATGTGCAACTCGCCCCTGAGGCACCGGAGCATGGCTGTGTACATCTGCCGCCCGCTTGCCCGCCGTTTGCCTGAGCTCGACGGTTCGAGGTGGATGGTGTCGTAGCCGCCGATCCCGTAGAACGAGATGCCGATGCTGTCAATATACCTGCTGCTGCAACTCAGGTATCCCGTGTCGGTGCTGGGCCGACTCCCGTCGCTGGACCGTCTCCAGTCACTGGCGCCTGACCAGCCCAGACTCTTCTCGGAAGCGGGTGCGTACTCTGCCCGCGGCTCATAAACAGCGAGCATTGCCAGCCAAGAGGCGATGATCTCCGATGTGTGCCCATGACGATTTCGTCGCATGAGAGCGCCATCATGGTCGCAGCCGACATGGCGGCGACCGGCACCACTGCCCGTATGTGCTCGAAGCGCGTCCGCAGGTAGCCCATGATCGCCTCGGCGGCGTCGGCGTCGCCGCCGGGGCTTGTGATGATCAGGTCGAGCTCCCGCTCGTCGATGTTTGAAACGGCCTCCATGAAGCCCTGCACATCGTGCAGGGCGACGGACCCGAGCTCACGCCCCACTGGGGGGCCGGTGAGCCAGCTTGTGCCGTAGTAGATAGTTGCCCGACCGGTGTGCTTGGAGAGCAGTTTCAGGTACTTCCAGCGCAGTCTGTCGGTTGGGGCCGGACCGCCTTGCTCCTGCCCGCCGGGCGACGCAGACCTCGCCGTGAGGTCCTGTAGCTCCGCTAGGAGCTCGCCCCATGTGGGCACGGTCAGCCGGTGTGGCTTGCGGCCGCCATCACGAAATGGGGCCGCGACGCGGCTTTGACGATGCCCGAATGCACCGCTCTTGTCTCCGTGAGGATCGCGATAGCTCTTTCGACGCCGATCTCGAAATCCTCGATGTCGGACCAGATGGCATCATCAGGAGTGTTCTGCTCCTGTTCGTCGTCCATAGCAATCTCCATGCACTGCCAAAGTAGCGGGCTTAAAGTCTACGCAGTCGGATTTGTGATTACACGTTCTCAGTGCGAACAGGAATAACGCCGGTAGGATTCTGCCCTTGTAATTTGTGCTGTTCGCTCGGAGATGGGGCGGCAATCCTCTCCAGCGCCCATGCCACCCTTATCGCCGGCACGCTCACGCCACCCCGAGCCGCTTCCGCCGCTAACAGAACTGCGGCTCGCCGGGGCCGACCGCCCTGTCGAGCACACTTCTGGCCGGATCACATGCCCAGCTGGAGGCCTCCATCCGCGGGGGAGTGGTCCTGTTGCTGTGCTGGGTCGGTGTGTTGGGAGGTGTGGTCGGGGAGCATT
The DNA here is from genome assembly GCA_028819295.1 of bacterium. Lineage (GTDB taxonomy): Bacteria > Actinomycetota > Acidimicrobiia > Acidimicrobiales > Bin134 > Poriferisocius. The sequence continues at coordinate 105,691 of JAPPMA010000106.1, forward strand.
TTGGCCCGGTCGTACAGCCCGCCGAGCGTCTCAGCGGCCGCGCAGATGCGCAGCGCCTCGGTGTCGTCGGCCCGATAGCGGCGCGTCGACGTCGTTGTCAGTGTCACTTCTGCGGTTTTGGCGCCGATCCGCTCGGCTGTGGCTGTGGCTGTGCCGTCGGCTCTGGTGGCCTGGCGGCGCCCGTTGGGTCCAGTGGCCACCGACACGTTGGCATCTGCGCCGGGGGGTGTAGCCATCCGTTGGGGGTCGCTCAGATGAGCCCTTTGGCAGCCAGGTCGTTGTAGACGCTTAGGGCCCGCTCTCCGAGCGCTCCGGAGGCCGCGGCCATGGTGATCGCCGGGTCGTCTCTGATGTAGAGGGAGTCGCCCGAGGCTGCTTTCAGCTCCTTCCACCAAAACGGCTTGTTCTCCCCACGGGCTCCCATCGCCCGGTGCATGTCCGCTTCGGGGATGCAGCCGAGCCTCCACGCCTCGGCCACCAGGTTGCCGGCGTCCCAGTCCCAGTCGGTATCAGGGTCGTCGAGCTCGGCCGGCGGGCCCTGGCGGCGCATGGCCTCCAGGACGTGTTCGACGACGCTTACCCCCTCCGGCAGCCAGTCCGGCCGTTGTTGGCTGCCGGCGGGCGGCGCTGTGGGGCTCACAGTCCTGCGTCGAATCCGGCGCTGGTCCGGGCGGGCAGCTCCACAACGGGGGCGGCGGGGTGGGCGGGGTCGGCGGCGTTGGCGATGTCTGCGGCCCATTCGGTGTTCGGCTCGATGGCCAGGGGCTCGGCGTAGCCGGCCGCGGCGATCTCCATGTTCACAAACTCGAGGTCGATCGTGTGCACGTAGGCCAACAGGCGACCGTAACGGTCCCGCTGCTCGACGCCGAGCTCCAAGAACACCGTGTCGCCCTCCACAACCATCCCAGCGAGGAACGCGGTGGCCTCGGCCCCCCGCATTCGGGCTCGGCGGCACCGCCTGCGCCGGTCTCAGGGGTGTCGATGCCGATCAGGCGCACCAACTCCTCAGCGCCGCCGGTCAAGACTCGGATCGTGTCGCCGTCCACCACCCGGGCGACCACGGCATCCAACACGACCCTGGACCCTTTCTGAGCGTCCGCGGGGGGCGGGTCCACGTATGCCGGTGTGCCCCGCTCGCCGGGCTGGCCGGCGCTTGGAGCCTTGTCGCTGTCGGCGGGCTGACAAGCCGCCGCTACCAGCACAACCGCCAACCACAGCACCGCGGCTCCGATCCTGGGCATCGGCCCGCTAGCCGCTCTCACCGTCGAATTTGACTCTGGCGCCCGCCTCGATCGGCGCGTAGCCCTGTTGGCTCAGCCGCCACACATACCGGTATCCCGGCCACAGCATCGCCCCTTTGCCGTTGGCCAGGCGCAACAGCACCGGCCTCGTCGTCTCCACCTGCCCGCAGAACACGCCGAAGTGGACTTCCATGTGCATCGCCACGTCGTCTCCGGGGCTGGCCAGGCGCACCAGCATCCCGCGGTCTGCCAGATCGGCCAGAACCATCAACACCCCGGTCACCACCGCGGCGAGAATGGTCGCCCACCAGGCGCCCACATACTGCTCCCAGACCATCCTCGCGAACACCAGCGTCGCCGCGAACCACGAATTGGCGAGAAGACAGACCAACACTCAGTCTGCATTGGGCGTAGGTAAGGGTTGAGTTGCCTTAGACGCGCAAAACCCGACCGCTCACCGTCCGGAAAGGAGTCGGGTTTACTTCCTCGGGTTAGTGCCTTCGGCCCTTAGGGCATGCCGCAATGCCAAATTGATTTCAACCACGCCAAGGCGCAGTGAGAGTAGCGCGTTGGTCAGATACCCGACCTGCGGGCGTAGTTGGCGGTCAGTCGATCTCAGTGCGGGACAGTCGCCACGAGGTGTAGAGGAGCCCGGCCATGCCGACGGCTAGGGGCACGATGTAGGACGCCAGCGTGGACCGGTCGGCCAGCCGCATGCTCACGCCGGTGGCGTCGGACAGGATGCTCATGGGGTAGCTGCGTACCGAGAGGCGGGCGAACCAGTCGCCCAACCGGGACATCAGCAGCTCCCAGATGGCGATGTAGCCCAAGCCGATCAGCAGCGACCGTTTGAACCGCAGCCCGAGAGCCAGGAAAAGCCCCGAGTAGGCGAACACCGCCAGCGCGGTGGCCACGGCAGTGGCCACCAGCAAGTCTTCGACGCCGGTGATGGCCGCGGCCACGGTCATCACCGCCACCACAATGGGACCCACCACGCTGAGCACCGCGGCGAAGGCCGCGGTGGCCACGGTGTGGCGGGGAACAGGGCGAAGCCACACGTACACCAGGGTGCGGTCTTCCACCAGATCGCCCAGCGCCGCCGAACCCAGCGCCAAGGCGATGAACGGTGCGAAGACATTGGTGCCGAAGGTGCCCATGCTCTGGGTGGCGACTTCCACCGGGTCGTCGGCGGCTCGGGCCGCGAAAGCAAGAAGGATGGCCACCCCGCTCAGCCCGGCCAACGCCAGCAGCCGGCCGGTGCTGATTTGGCTGCGGATCACAACCCGGTAGATGTGGGGATTCATCGCATCACCAGGTATCGGAAGACGCTCTCCAAGTCGTCGTCGAGCGGGCGCAATTCCAGCAGCGAGGCATCCTGGTCGCGGGCTGCCGGGGCCACGGCCCGGCGGAATGCCGTTGGATCCGAGGTGTCGACAACCACCAAGTTGTCCGCTTCCAGGCGGCATCCGGAGATCACGCCTCGGTCCAACAGCGCGATGGCCAGCGCCCGGGGCTGATCGGTGCGGATGCTGATGCGCAGCGGCCGGTCGTCCATCAGGTTGCGGATCTCGCGGAAGTCGCCCTCGGCGGCCAGCCGCCCCTGGGCGATCACCAGCACCCGAGAGCCGAACCGCTCCACCTCGTCGAGAACGTGGCTGGACACGATCACGCATTTGCCCTCTGATCCCAGCCGGTGGAAGAGCTGGATCATCTCCCGCCGCTGTCGGGGGTCGAGGCCGGTGAGGGGCTCGTCGAGGGCGATCACCAGGGGATCGTGGACGATGGCCTGGGCCAGCTTGATCCGCTGGCGCATGCCTTTGGAGTAGGTGGACAGCTTGCGGGGATCGTCGAGGTCGAGCTCCACCGTCTGGATGGCTCGACGGGCGGCTTCGACCGGGTTGTCGACGTGGTGCAGCTGGGCGGCCAGCTCCACGAATTCTCGACCGCTCAGGTAGTCGAGCAGCGATTCCTGCTGGGGGGCCATGCCGATGCGGCCCAGCACGGCCACGTCGGCCCGGGGGTTCTTGCCCAGCACGGTGACCACCCCGTTGGACGGCTTGGCCAAGCCGCACATCATCCGCAGCAGGGTGGACTTTCCCGCGCCGTTGGGACCCAGCAGCGCAGTGACCCCGGCCCCGATGGAGAAGCTCACGTCGGACACCGCCACCAAGTCGCCGAACCACTTGGACACCCCGATGGCCTGCACCATGGGCGGAGGGCCGGCTTGGACTTGGCTCATCCGGTGACCTCGATCCGCTGGTAGCGCCAGCGGGCGAAGGCACTGAAGGCAACGATGAGTCCTACCAGGGTTGCGAATATCGCCCAGGTGTCCACTCCAGTGATGGGCGCGTCGAACTGCTGATCTCCGAAGATGCGCCAGACCGCCTCGAAGGGCAGGCCGACCAGATTGAACAAGGCATACGAGTCGCCGAGGTCCGCGCCCGCGGCGAGCCCGTCGCCAACCGCGGAGCTGGCCAACAGGCCGACAAAGATGCCCACGCTGGCCAGGGAGCGGCGGGCGGTGAGGCTGGACAGTGCCAGCGACAGTGCTGCCCAAAAAACGGCCAGGGCAGTTCCCGAAGCCAAGATCCGGCCCAGTTCAATCAGCCATCCGGTCACCCCGCTGGGCCCCGCGTCGGCCAGGGTGAAGGCGATGAGCATCAACAGCGGAGGCCCCAAGGTCATTGTGCCCAGCACGGCGGCGATGGCCGCGGCCTTGGCCAAAAGATAGGTGTCTCGGCTGAGCGGCGATGCCAGGTAAAGCCCCAGCATTCCGCTACGCCGGTCGGTACACACCGCCTCGGGGGCGACGAACGCTGTGAACAAGAAGAGGGCGCCGGTAATGAACCCGTAGTAGTTGACGGTGGAATTCAGCTCCAGTTCTTCTCCCCGGGGCAAAAAGGCGGCGATTCCGATGAACACGATGGCGGGCATGAACGCGATCAACAGCGAGATCGCGGGGAGAACCTTCTGCCAGTTGGACCGCTTCAGGCCCAGCACCCGCTGCACGGTGTGGTAGCTCAGATTGATCATGGCACGATGGGCGCCGTGGCGGGGACCGTCGTAGGCCAGATATCCCCGGTCGTGGATGCGGGCCTCGGTCATGGGCATCCATTGGCAAAGGCGGCTTCGGAAACAGCACTGTCCGCTGGTCGCCCTCCGCAGGCTACAATGCCAAACGGCTTATCAAACGGTGAGCTTTTGTCCTTCAACTTCAACACAATAGGCGGGAAAAAATGCGAGGACGATTTCTTTGGAAGCTCATTGGCATCTTGCTCGCGGTCGCATTGGCGGCCGCAGCTTGCGGCAACGATGACGAAGACGTCTCCGACGTCGGTGGTTCAGACCGGCCTGCGGCCTCGGCATCGCCTGCTCCTGAGCCGGACGATACATCTGTTCCTGAGCCGGACGACACGCCTGCTCCTGAGCCGGACGATACATCTGTTCCTGAGTCGGACGACGCGCCTGTTCCTACGCCGGACGATACGCCTGTTCCTGAGCCCGGCACCGACTACGAGGCACTTGGGCTGTGGGACGACGGGCCTTGCGATGCGTCGCTGGCCCCGCTCGTGGTGAGCCTCCAAACCGTGTTCGCCTCCCCGGTTCTGACCCTGGTCGATCAAGCGCAAGCCCTTGAAGCCGCGGCGGAGGCGTTCAACCAGCGGGGCGGCGCCAATGGCCACTGCATAGAAGTCCACACCTGCGATGACAACGCCGATCCGAACAAAGCTCTGGAGTGTGTGCGCGACCTCGACCGAGAAGGGGTGGCCGTCACGATCAACGACACCGTGGTGGCAGGTGCCGTCGATGTCGGCCCCGCCTATGCCGATGCCGGCATTCCCCGTTTTGCCATCAGCCCGCAAACCGTGGATTACGGAGACATGAACTCCTATCCGTTCGACGCCGGCGGCGCGGGCACATCGATCATGATGCCCCAGGGCCTCCTTGATCAGGGCATAACCACCATGGGCACTGTCCGGGTGGACCTTGCAGCCGCTGCCCAGCTTACGGCGATCTTTCCGATGGTCTTCGGGCCCCGCGGCGCCGAGTTCGTCGCCGATCTGCCAGTTCCCGGAGGAACTACCGACTACAGCCAGTTCATCCTCTCAGCCGAGCGAGCCGGTGCGGAGGGCCTCGTTATCCCACTTGGAGGACAAGAGGCCATCCAGCTGCTCGACGCGGCCAAGGATCTTGGATCCGAACTGCTGGTCTCGGGCAGCCTCGGCACCTTCCCCTACGTCGATATAGCCGGGCTGGGCGACTTCGCCAGCCAGATCATCCTCAACGCGGCGATACCGCCGGCGACCTTCGATCATCCCGTGGTGAAGGTGCTGGCCGACGACCTGGCCGCCTCAGGCGTCGAAGCTCTCCAGACGGAGAATCTCAAGTCCAGCCCCATGCGGTCGTGGGTAGGCCTGTACGCCTTGCTCTACATCATCCGCGAGTCGGGTACCACCGACTTCAGCCGGGAGAACCTCAAGGCGCTGATCGACGCGGCTGAGGAGATTCCCATGATCGGCCTCATGCCGACCACCTGGACTCCCTCGGCCATCAATCCCGGTCAGTTCCCCAGAAGCGGCACCGGAAGCTACTCCTTCTGGGTGTGGGATCCGGAAGCCGAGTGGAACGGCAACCAGGGCAACTTCGTTCTGGGAAGCGAGGCGAGTTTCATCGATGCGATGTGCGGGACCCCCTTCGGGGCCCCACCGCCCTGCTGACCGGCGTCTAGCCGCCGACGGGAGACGGCTCTCGCCGGCGGCCTGACCACTCAGGGGTCCGAATGCCCGCCGCGTTCAACCCCCTGACAACCGGGGGGAGATGAGTGCAGTCCTTCTTGCAGTTCGTGGTTCTCGGCCTGGGCGCCGGCGCCGCCTATGCGCTGTTTGCCCAAGGGGCCGTGCTCATCTACCGGGGGTCGGGACTGGTCAACTTCGGGCAGGGCGCGATCGGCACCCTCGCCGCCTACTTGGCGTTTGTGGAACTCAGGGGAACGCGCGATTGGCCTACCGTCCCAGCCCTTTTGGCCGGTGTGGCCGCCGCGGCTCTCGTCGCCTGGCTGTTCCAGCAAGTCGTGCTGCGGCGGCTCAGAAACGCCGCGGCAATCGTGAGGGTGATAGCCACCATCGGGCTCCTCGGCCTGCTTCACGCCGGCATCGACAAGCGCTACGGCAGCGCGAACGTGCCGGTCGACTCCTATCTGCCCGACGATGTCTTCGACTTGGGCGGTGTGAAGGTGCAAGAGGAGCGCCTCTATCTGATCGGCATCACGGTGGCCGTAACTGTGGTGCTGTGGGCGTGGACCCGGTACACGCGCGTGGGGCTGGCCATCACCGCCAGCGCCCAGAATGAGCGGGCCGTGAGAACCCTCGGCTGGTCGCCCGACCGGCTGGCCGCGCTCACCTGGGGGGCCGGAGGCGCATTGGCCGGAGTCGCCGCGGTGTTGGCCGCCCCCCTGACCGGCCTCTCGGTTGCCACCTTCACCATCGTGGTCACGGTTGCCGGTCTCGCCGCTGCGCTCTTGGGCGGCTTCCACTCGTTTCCGATGACACTGCTCGGCGGGCTGATCGTCGGCCTCGGCGAGACGCTGGCCACCGCCTACAAGGGCGATGTGGAAGGCTTTTTCGGTCAAGACCTGATCACCGGCCTCAACCGCTTCTCGGCGTTCGCGGTGATCCTTTTGGTTGTGGTGATCCGAGGCCGCGGCCTTCCGCTCCGATCCCATGTGGCCGACAAGCTGCCAAGGCTGGGAACCGGGGAAGTGAACATCACCGGTCTGCTGATCGCCGCCGGGGTTGTGTTGTTGCTGCTGTTCACCGTGATGGGCGACTCGTGGGCCCAGGCCACCTACATATCTCTGGCCGCGGGCATCATGGTTTTGTCCATCGTGGTGCTCACCGGCTACGCAGGCCAGATCTCCCTGGCCCAGTGGGCCTTTGCCGGTATCGGTGCTTTGATCGCCGGACGCCTGATACGAGCCGATGTGCCCGTCGAGCTGGCCATGATCCTCGGCGTGCTTATGACCATTCCCGTGGGCCTTCTGTTCGCTCTGCCGGCACTGCGGACCCGGGGGGTAAACCTTGCCGTGCTCACGCTCGGGCTCGGGTTCAGTGTGTCGGAAATGGTGTTCGCCAATGCCCGGTACCTCGGCGACGTCCTCGACGCCGGCACCAGGGTAGGGTTGGTCAAGATCTTCGGCTGGGAAGTCGACGCCTTCAATCATCCGAAGGCGTGGGCGGTGGTGAACTTGGCGGCATTCGTCCTCCTGGCCCTCCTTGTTGCCAACCTGCGGCGGTCGCGCACCGGCCGGCGACTCATCGCGGTGCGCACGAATGAGCGGGCCGCCGCCTCGCTGGGCATCAGCGTGTTCGGCGTCAAGCTGTACGCCTTTGCCATCTCATCGGGGCTTGCAGCTGCCGCGGGCATATTGGTGGCATTTCGCAGCCGCATCATCCAGTACGGCGGATTCAACGTATTCGAGTCCATCAACAGCATGGGGTTCGCGGTGATCGGCGGGCTGGGCTACGTGCTGGGAGGCGTTTTCGCAGCCCCAAGCGCGGTGGGAGGCTGGGGCACCCGGGTGGTGGAAGACTGGCTCCACCTCGGCGACAAGTGGGATCTGATCTTGGGTGCGATCCTCGTATTGCTCATCCTGCTCTTCCACCAGAACGGCATCGCCGACATCGCCGTGTCAGAAACCCGCAAGTTGTGGCCGAGGCTGCGCTTGGCGACCAGGCCCAAGCCACGACCCCCGCTCCCTTCAGCGGCTGTCGAGCCGGTGCCTCCCGCGACCCTTGAGGTGAGCGGGCTCTCTGTCAATTTCGGGGCCGTGCTCGCGGTTGACCGGGTTTCTTTCGAGGTGAATCCTGGCGAGGTGGTCGGGCTGATCGGCCCCAACGGCGCAGGAAAAACCTCCATCATCGACGCGGTCACCGGATTCGTGCGGTCCTCGGCCGGCAAGATGTCGGTGGGCGGGGCCAGGGTCGACAGGTTGAGTCCGACCAAGCGGGCCCGCCTCGGTCTGCGCCGGTCGTTCCAATCCCTGGAGTTGTTCGAGGACATTACCGTTGAGCAGAACATCCGGGCTGGGGCGGAGCGCGGCACCCGCAAGCTGTCGTGGATCTCCGACCTCTTCTGGCCCGGTCACCACGAACTCCCATCGACCGCGGTGGCCGCGATTCAGGGCTTTGCACTGGAGGAAAGCCTTGATCGGCTGCCCTCTGAGCTCCACTACGGCCAACGGCGCCTGGTTGGAATCGCCCGGGCGGTGGCCTCTGGCCCGTCGATCATCATGCTGGATGAACCCGCGGCTGGCCTCGATGAGGTGGAGAGCCGGGAACTGGCCAGCCTTATCCGCAGCCTTGCCGACGAGCGCAACATGGGCGTGCTGCTGGTTGAGCACGACGTGGGCTTGGTGATGTCCACCTGCGACCGGGTTGTGTGCATAGATTTCGGGAGGGTGATAGCCGATGGGCGCCCAGAGGAGGTCAGAGAGCATCCGGACGTGGTCAAGGCGTACCTGGGAACCGAGGGCGACGCAGTCCAAGAGGCCGAGCCAGAGCGGGGAAGTCCAGCATGAGCGAGCAGAACGTCCTCTTGGCTTGCCAGAGCGTCTCGGCCGGCTACGGGGAATTGGCGGTCATCAGAGAACTCGATCTCAGCGTGGCTGAGGGAGAGATCGTGGCCCTCATCGGTCCCAATGGCGCGGGAAAGACGACCACGCTGTTGACCCTGGCGGGCGAGTTGTCTCCTCTTCAGGGCTGCGTCGAGTTCATGGGGAAGGCCACGAGCAGCCCGATGCACATCCGGTGCAGCCAGGGAATGGGATTCATCACCGAAGAGCGGTCGGTGATCATGGACATGACGGCCCGCGACAACCTCCGCCTCGCCGATGTGAGCATCGCCGATGCCACTGATCTCTTCCCCGAGCTCATCCCGTTGCTGGGCTGCAAAGCGGGGCTGTTGTCGGGCGGCGAGCAGCAGATGCTCACTTTGGCTCGGGTTCTCGGACGCAGGCCGAAAGTCCTTCTTGCCGATGAGCTGTCTCTCGGGCTGGCGCCGCTCATCGTCACCCGGCTCCTCGCCATGGTACGACGGGCGGCAGACAACGGAGTCGGCGTGCTGCTGGTTGAGCAGCACGTGCGACAAGCTTTGGCTGTTGCTGATCGGGTCTTGGTGATGCAGCGGGGGCGCATTGCCATCGAGGGGACTTCCCGGGAAATCCAGGCGCAAATCCATGAGATCGAGGAGGCCTATTTGTCCTCCTTCGACTGACGGCTTCACTGGACGGGCATGCGCTATCCCAACTCTCCTTGTTGGCGCAGTTCAGAGATATCGTCCCAGTCGGCGCCGTGGTCCACGGCAAGACCCTTCACCGGTCAAATGGCCTCGGTCGCGGATGCGGGCCTCGGTCATCGGGAGGCCTCGATGAACACGTCTTCGAGAGTGGTGCGGCGGGGCTCCAGCCGCCGCAGCCCCAGCCCCAGGTCGGCCGCCAAGTCTCGAACCAGATCGGTCAGCGCATCGTGTCCGGTAACGGTGAGGATGTGCCCGTCGACGGCTGCTTCCGCGCCGTGCGCTACCAGTGCTGCGGCCAGAGACTGGGGGTCGGAGTCCAGTTCCACCTTTATGCCTGATGCCGCGGAATCCGCTTGGTTGAGGGGTCCGCTGTGGCCCACGACACCGTTGGCGAGAATGACCACCGAGTCGCACACCCGCTCCACTTCCTCCAACAGGTGCGACGACAGCAGGATGTCGATGCCGAACTCGCGGCCCACCCGGCGGATGAGGGCCAGCATGTCGTCGCGCTGCACTGGGTCGAGGCCGTCGGTGGGCTCGTCGAGCAGCAGCAGGTCGGGATCGTGGGCCAGGGCCTGGGCCATCTTCACCCGCTGGCGCTGTCCGGTGGACATCGTGCCGATGGGGCGGAACCGCTCCTCGCCCAAGCCCACCTGCCACAGTGCGTCGCTGGCCCGCTCTGTGGCCGCCCGCCGGGGCAGGCCGTGGAGCTGGGCGATGTGGCGCACCAAATCGGCGGCCTGCACGTCGCCGGGCAGGTCGTGGTGCTCGGGGGCGTAGCCCAGCCGGGCCCGCAGCTCAGGCCCGCTCTGCCCGGGATCCGCCCCCAGCACGTTGAGGGCGCCTCCTTGGCGGGGGCGCAGCCCCAGCACCAGCCCCATGAAGGTGCTCTTGCCGGCGCCGTTGGGCCCCAGAAGCCCGGTGATGCCCCGCCCTACGTCGCAGTCCAGCCCCTGGAGAACGTGGTTCGAGCCGTAGCTCTTCTGCACCCCGCGGGCGGAGATGACGACGTCGGGCACTGGGCGAAACCCTATCGGTGCTCCGACCCCGTAAGGTCGTCGGGGGTGGGGAAGTGGCAGGCAACCGGGTGTCCCACCCCCAAGTCCAGCAACTCCGGGTCGTGTTCGGCGCAAATCGATTGGGCTTTCCAGCACCGGGTGCGGAATCGACAGCCCGACGGAGGGTCGGCGGGATTGGGCACATCGCCCTCGAGCACTATTCGCCGCCGCTTGCGCTCTCGGGGCGGATCGGGGACGGGCACGGCCGACAGCAGGGCCTGGGTGTAGGGATGGGCGGGCAGTTCGTAGACCTGCTGCGCGGTGCCGACCTCGACGATCCGTCCCAAGTACATGACCGCAACTCGATCAGAAATGTGGTGGACCACCGACAGGTCATGGGCCACGAACAGATAGGTGAGGTCCAGCTTCCCTTGGAGATCTTCCAGCAGATTCAGAACCCCGGCCTGCACGCTCACATCCAAAGCCGATACCGGCTCGTCCAGGATCAACAGATCGGGCGAGAGGGCCAGGGCCCGGGCGATGCCGATGCGCTGGCGCTGGCCCCCGGAGAACTCGTGGGGATAGCGATTTCCGTGCTGGGGGTGCAAGCCCACCAGTTGCAAGAGCTCTGCTGCCCGATCGCGGATGTCGTCGCCCATGCGGTGAACACGGAGCGGCTCGGAGATGATCGACGACACCGTCATCCGCGGGTCCAGAGAGGCCATCGGGTCTTGGAAGACGATCTGCATGGCCCGGCGGCGGTTCCGCATCTGCCGCCGGTCCAGCGATGTCAACTCCGCTCCATCGAAAACCACCGATCCCGATGTGGGCTCGGTGAGCCGGAGGATGCAGCGGGCCACGGTGGACTTTCCCGAGCCGGACTCGCCCACCAGCCCCAATGTCTCCCCCTTGTCGATGTGCAGCGACACTCCGTTCACGGCCTGGACCGTGCCCACCACCTTTCGTCGGAAGCCCTTGGCTCGAATGGGGAAGTCCTTGAACAGCTCCCTCACCTGCAAAAGGGCGGTGTCCGCCGGCGTGTATTGGGGGCGGCGGGGGAATGCCCGGTCGAGCGGCTCAAGCTGAATCTCCACCCCAGTCGCGGGCTCGGCCCGGGCTTGGAACTCCTCGGTGCGGATGCAGGCCGAGGACTGTCCGTGCTCACCAACCGCCCTCAGATCAGGCACCTCATGGATGCAGGCATCGGTAGACCAGTCGCAGCGGGGGGCGAAGGCGCAACCCGGCGGCGGGGCCAGCATCGATGGCGTGGTGCCGTCGATGGGGACGAGCCGCCGGTTCGCCGCCGAGTCCAGTCTGGGGATAGAGGCCAGCAGCCCTGCTGTGTAGGGGTGGGTTGGCCGGGCGAACACCGGGTCCACCGGGCCGGTCTCGGCCAGCCGCCCGGCGTACATGACCGCCAGGCGGTGGGCCGTTCTGGCCACAATGCCCAGGTCATGGGTGATGATGACCAGGGCCGAGCCCGTGGCCTGGCGGGCCCGCTCCAGCACCTCCAGCACCTGGGCCTGGATGGTGACGTCGAGAGCGGTGGTGGGCTCATCGGCGATCAGCAGATCGGGGTCGTTGGCGATGGCCATGGCGATCATCGCCCGCTGGCGCATCCCTCCCGACAGCTCGTGGGGATAGGAGTCCACCCGCTGGGGGGCGTTGGGGATGCCCACCAGATCGAGCAGCTCGACTGCTCTCGACCGGGCGATGGCCGCTTTGGCCCGCTGGTGGATGCGGACCCCTTCGGCGATCTGGGCTCCGACGGTCATCACCGGGTTCAGCGAGGTCATCGGATCTTGGAACACCATGGAGATGGCCGAACCCCGAAGCAGCTCGAGTTCCTTTTTGGTCATGGCCAGCACGTCGCGGCCCCGGTAGGAAACCGATCCGCTCACCTGGGCGTTGGTCGGCAGCAGGCCCAATGCCGCCATCACGCTCACCGACTTGCCCGAGCCCGACTCGCCCCCAATGGCCAGCACTTCGTTTTCAAAGACGTCCCAGCTCACCCCCCGAACCGCCTGCACGTCTCCGTCGGGAGTGGGGAACACCACCTCCAGGTTCCGCACCGACAGCACCGGCACGCCGCCTCCTGATCCGGCCTGGCCGGTCATCGCCGCTGCTCCCGGCGGGGATCGAGGGCGTCGCGCAGGCCGTCGCCCACGAAGTTCACGCACAGCACCAGCATCACCAGCACCGCCCCCGGCAGATAGAACAGCCACCACCGGGTGCGGGCGGCGTCGCGGCCCTCGTCCACCAGCGATCCCAGCGACACCTCGGGGGGCTGGATGCCGAAGCCCAGAAAGGCCAGCGCGGTCTCCAGCAGGATGGCGGTGGCCACCGTGAGGGTGGCGTACACGATGATCGAGCTCATGGCGTTGGGGATGAGGTGGCGGAAGATGATGCGGGTGTTCGACGCTCCCAGGGCCTCGGCCGCCTCGATGTACTCCTTCTCCCGAATGGAGAACACCTCGCCCCGCACCACCCGGGCCAAAGGTGCCCACAGGAACAGGCCGATCACCACGGCCACGAACATGAGGGAGCTGCCCCCGCTGGCCCGGGTGCGGGTGCCCAGCACCATGAGCACCGGCAGCAGGGGAAGGATGAGCAGAAAGTCCACCAACAGTCCCAAAGCGCCGTCCACCCGGCCCCGGAACCACCCCTGAACCGCGCCCAGAACCGACCCCAGCACGGTGGCGATTCCGGCCACCACCAGGCTGACGTGGACCGACACCCGCAAACCCCGCATCGACTGGGCGAACATGTCGTGGCCGATGGTGTCGGTGCCGAACCAGTGGTCGGCCGACGGCCTCTGCGACAGATCGGGGGACAAGTCTTTGTATCCCCAGCCGGTGATGGGCTCGGCCAGATAGCTCAACAGATAGGCCACCACCAGCACGACGGCCGCGGTCACCGCCATCCGGTGGGCGAGGAAGCGGCGCAGCACCAGCCGCCATTGCGAGCGGGCCTCTGGCTCGGCTCGGGGGTCGGAGAGGATTTCGACCGTTGCGTCAGCCATCTCGCACCCTCGGATCCAAGAAGCCGTAGGTGAGATCGGTCAGCAGATTGACGATGATCACCGAGATTCCCACCGCCAGCAGCCAGCCCTGGGTCACAGACACATCGCCGTTCAGCAGCGAATCCAGGAACAGGCGGCCCATGCCCTTCCAGTTGAACACCACCTCGGTGACCACCGTGCCGCCGATCAGGGTGCCGAAGGTGAGCCCGGTGTAGCTCACCACCGGGAGCAGGGCGTTGCGGAGGGCATGGTGGGTGATGACCCGCCGCCGAGGGACCCCTTTGGCCCGTGCGGTGCGGATGTAGTCGCTCTCCAGCACATCCAGCATGGCCGAGCGCTGGAACCGGCTGGTGGCGGCCAACTGGATGGCTATAAGGGTGAGCGCGGGGAGGATGATGTGGCCGGCCCGGTCGGCCCAGGTCCCCCAGAAGTCGGCATCGAGGCGGGGCGACTGCTCTCCGATGGTGAAGAAGATCCGCCGACCCCACCAGTCGTTGAACCGGATTCCCAGGTCTTTGAGCACCGCTCCCAGCCAGAACACCGGCATGGCGAAGAACAAGAAGGCCAAGAACGTGGAGATGTTGTCGAACGCGCCGTACTGGCGGACCGCGCTCACCACCCCCACGGCCACGCCGATGATCACCGAGACGACGGTGGCGGCTATCACCAGCCGAAGGGTGACCGGAATGGCTTCGCCCAAAAGCGTGGTTACCGGTCGGCCGTTGTCGGTGGAGGTGCCCATGTCGCCGGTGGCCAGATCGCCGAGCCAGAGGCCGTAGCGCTCGACGAGCGGCTTGTCGAGGCCCAGGCTGGCTTCCAGCCGTTCAACTTGCTCGGCGCCGCCCGGTTGGGAGAGCAAGAAGACTCGTTGTTCGGCGATGGGATCGACCGTGGCCACCAGCAAAAAGGCCACCAAAGTGGCGAAGAATAGAACGACGACCGAGATCAGCAGCTTGCGTGTCGCGTATCCGAGCACTTATGGAAAAACTAGTCAGCCAGTTCCCATTTTTCGAGGTTCCAGGTGAAGCTCTCCGAGGTGGGGTTGTCTTGGATGTTCTGGATTTTGTCGTTCCAGGCCAAGAAGAAGGGGAGTTGGTACACCGGTGTGTTGGGCAGGGTCTCCCACATGAGGGCGTCGGCCTGGTTCAGCAGCTCGGCCTGGCGGTCGAGGTCGAGGGTGAAGGTGGCCTCGGCCAGCAGGTCGTTGACCCGGTCGTCGGCGTAGGCGCCGGGATTGCTGTCGCTGCCCGTCCCGAACACCTGGAGGGCCGATGTGGCCGGCAGGGGTCCGCCCACCCAGGCGAAGATCACCAAGTCGAAGTCTCCGGGCGGGCCGGGCGGGTCGTTGGTCGAGCCGAACACCGGTCCGAAGATCTCACCGCCGGGCAGGTTGTCGATGGTGATTCTGATCCCGGCTTCAGCAAGCTGATTCTGCACCAGCTCCTGGAACTGCTCCCGGCGATCATTGCCGCCGGTGGTGCGGATGCGAAGGCTCAGCTGCCGGCCGTCTTTGGCGTACACGTCGCCGTCAAGCACCCAGCCGGCGGCCTCCAGCACGGCACGGGCCGCGGCCACGTCTCTTTGTTGGAACTCGGCTGGGGTGTTGTCCACGTACTGGGCTTGGCCGTTTACGAAAATCCGGTTGCCCAGCGGCTGGGCCGACTCCGAGAAGGGCCGCATGAGAGCGGTCACGATCAGCTCTCGGTCAAGCGCCGATGCGATGGCCCGGCGCACCTCCTCGGGGACGGTGGCGGTGTTGAACGTGATGTGCTCCCAGGTGGGGCCGAAGGTGATGGAGGAATCCACCCCGCCGATTCCGTCGATCTGGGCCACGAGGTCGACTTGGGGCTGGGGGTAGATCACGTCGACCTCGCCGTTCTCCAGCGCGAGGGGCAGGTTGCCCACATCGCTGATGAACCGGAAGGTGACCTCGTCGATGTGGGGCCCCTCGCCGAACCAGGTGGGGTTGGCCACCAGGGTCAGATCGCTGCCCGGGTTGTATTCGTCCACCATGTAGGGACCAGCGCCCAGCCCGGCGTCGGTACGGAAGCCTTCGCTCCAGTCGCGGCCCAAGTGGGCGGGTGGGAAGGGCCCGGAGAACAGCAGGATGTACTCCACGAAGGGCTGACCCGCCGGCCAGCTCAGTCGGACTGCTTTGTCGTCCACCACTTCCAACTCGGCGCTGTCAAAGCCCGATGTGCCGGCGCAGTCGTCTTCGGGGTCGTTGCAGTTCTCGAAGTAGAACACCATGTCGTCGGAGCTCACCGGAGTGCCGTCGCTCCAGTTGGCGTCGGCCCGCAGGCGGTACTCCACCACCAGGGGGTCATCGGTGATGATGGTGGGAAGGGTTTCGCAGAAGTACGGCTCGAAGGAGAAGTCGGGCCGGGTGCGCACGCAGGCGGGCCACACCGCTCGGATCACTTGGCGGCCGGCCAGGAGGCTGTCGCCTGCGGTCAGATTGTTGAAGTTGGTGAGCTCTTGCTCCAGCCCGATGACCACGCTGGTGGGCTCGCCGTCGGGGGCCGGGGCGGGGGCGTCTGTTGCTTCCGGTGCTGCCGTGGGCTCTTGGGCTGCGGGCTGCTGGGAGGCCGGGGTCGACGAGTCGTCGTTGCCGCAGGCGGTGGCCAGCAGTGTGGATGTCAGCAGGATGACGAGCCCGTGCTTCCAGGGTATCGGTCGCATATCCATCTTCACATCGTGCCACGCTATCGGGAAGGCGCAGGTAGGGGAACCTTGTTCACGGATTGTCACCGGGGCCGATATCATGAGGCCGCAGGGAACACATCCGGGTGCCTGGCGGTTGTAACCTCAACCGGGAGCGAAGGAGAGAGCAGTGACATTGGAAACCGTCCGCAATCCAGCGGCCCTCATCGAGATCACCGAATTGGTGGATCGGCTGCTGGACGCCATCGATGGGGAGCTCACCAGCCGCTCCCGGGTGGTAGACGGATTGTTGGACCTGCGTCTCGCCGCCGCCGAACTGCCCGATGTGGTCGCCCAAGTCGACGACTGCCTGGCCACGTTGCCCGGGAGCACCACGGTGACCAACCGGTGGTGGATGGAGACGTTGGCCGACTTCCGCACCGCCGCTTCCAACTAGCTCCCCCGCAACCTCCCTTTCTCCTTTTCCGGCGCCCGGATCAACTCGGTGGACTTGAGTGGCGCGCTGGCGGCCGACGGCCATCTCCGCAACGCGAGCTTCCTGGACTGTCGAGCGGATCTGGGAGCTGATCTCCGGGTCTTAGCCGCCGTTGGCGCCGGAGAGGGCCAAGGCGGCATTGATGAGGCCGAGGTGGGAGTAGGCCTGGGGGTGGTTTCCCAAGAGGCGCTCGCTGGCCGGGTCGTACTGTTCGGGGAGCAGGCCGGTGGGGCCGCAAAGGTCGAGGTAGCGGTCGAACAGGGCCCGGGCGTCGTCGAGCTGGCCGATCAGAACGTAGGCCTCGATCAGCCACGACGTGCAGATCAAAAAGCCGCCCTCGGTGCCGGGCAGCCCGTCGTCGTGGCGGTAGCGGTACACCGTCTGGCCGTCGCGCAGTTCGCTTTCCACCGCTTTGAGGGTGGACACGAAGCGGGAGTCGCTGGGGGGCAGCAGCCCGCTCAGACCTATCCACAGCAGGCTGGCGTCCATGTCGGTCGAACCGTAGGCGGTGGTGTAGGAGCGGCGCTGCTCATTCCACCCGTTCAAGATCACATCGGCGGCGATCTGGTGGCGAAGCGGGCGCCAATACGAGGCCATCTCGGGGTCGATGCGCTCGGCGATCTTGATGGCCCGGTCCACCGCCATCCAGCACATGGCCTTGGAGTGGACATGGTGGCGGGGCGGGCGGCGCTCCTCCCAGATACCGTGGTCGGGCTCGCCCCAGCGGGTGGCCACCGCTCCCACCACTGCTTTGACTACCTCCCAGTGCCGGTCGGTCAGGGTCACCTCGGCTTCGCACAGCCGCCAGGCCAGATCGACCACCGGGCCGAACACGTCGAGCTGCACCTGGTGCTCGGCGGCGTTGCCTATCCGCACCGGGCGGCTCCCCGCATAGCCGGCCAGCTCGGGCAGCACCGCCTCGGGCAGGGCCTCGTCGCCCACCAGCGGATACACCGGCCGAAGCTGCTCGGGGCTGGGGAGGTGCTCGACTCGTTCGAGGATCCAGTCGAGAAGATCCCCAGCTTCCTGACTGCTTCCCAAGGCCAGCAGGGCGGCTGCGCTCATGGCGGCGTCTCGGGGCCAGCAGTAGCGGTAGTCCCAATTGCGGACCCCGCCCATCACCTCGGGCAGGCTGGTGGTGGCTGCGGCCAGGATCGCTCCCGAGGGCTGGTGGCACAGCGCTTTGAGCGCCAGCGCCGACCGCTCCACTTCCTCGGAGGCCACCGACGGCAGCGTCAGCTTTTGTGCCCAGTCTCGCCAGTGGTGCTCGGTGATCTGTCGACGGTCGGTTTCGGTCAAGTCGGTGCGGTGGGGGCGGCCGCGGACGCCGAGGCGCAACATCAGTTCCAGAGGGGTTCCGTCGAGCTGCACGTCGGCGACTGCCGTCTGGTGGGGGCCATGGTCGACGATTTCCCAGTTCACTCCCGGCGATAGCAGGAGTATGGTCTCGGCCGCGCCCCACACTTCCAAGCCGCCGTCGATCAAATGCAGCCCGGTGGGAGCTCGGCCGAAATCCAGCCGGGGGGCGAACTCGATGCGGATCCGTCCGGTTCCGTCGATGGTCCGGATCAAGTTGGTGCGCCCGGCCGGTTCGGTGGGTCGCTGGTCGGAGCAGTCCAGGTAGTCGGTCACCGTCACATCCGACCACCGGGTCTCGGTGATCATGGTGCCGTCCAGATAGCGGTGGGAGATGGGTGGGCTGTCGTCGTGGCGGCTGATCGAGAAGTGGCCCGCTCTGGCGCCGCCCAGCAGACCGGCGAACACCGCCGGGGAGTCAGCTCTTGGGTGGCACATCCAATTCACCGAGCCATCGGCGGTGACCAGCGCCACCGTCCGCTGGTCGCTGAGAAGGCTGTGGCGCTCGATGGGCAGGGCGTGCTCGCCCATGAGCCATGCCCGGCGCCGCTCGCCCAGAAGGGCGAGCATCTGGGCCACCGACTGGGGGTCGTCCACCCGGGCTCGGGCCAGGGTATGTCCGTGGCCGATCTTCAAACCCAGATCAGGCCCGGCCAATCGGGCGAATGCGTCTTCGTCGGTGGCGTCGTCGCCGGCGAAGAACACCGCTTCGGCTGACACGTCGGTCCTCAGCCGGTCCAAAGCGTCGCCCTTGTTGAGGTTCAGCACCGACAGCTCCACCACCATCTTTCCGACCTTGATGTGGACGCCCTTCCACTTGCCGGGGCCCTTCAGCACATCGGTCACCGCGGCTCCGGCGATCTCGGGGTCGGCCTTGCGATAGTGGAAGGCCACGCCGGCCGGTTTGGGCTCGATGATGAATCCGTGGTCGCGCCGGGCGACGTCGTTCAGCTCCCCCATTATCCGGTCGCGCATATCCCGCTGCTCGGCAGAGAGGTCGTCGGCGAAGCCGACATCGAACTCGGTGCCGTGGCTTCCCACCAGGTGGATCTCCTCGGGCAGGCGGCTCAGCGCGGCCAGATCCCGCAGCGCCCGCCCCGAGATCACCGCCACATGGGTGTCGGGCATGGCGGCAAGCTGGCGCAGCCCGGCCACCGACTCCCGGAGGGGCCGGGCCTCATCGGGATTGTCGATGATGGGGGCCAGCGTGCCGTCGTAGTCGCAGGCCACCAGCAGCACCGGCACTCGGGCCAGTTCCCGCAGCCGGGCGTCCACCTCATCGGCCGACATCATCGGCCCAGTCCGGCTGGCCTCGGTCATGGGTTGGCCTCGGTCACGGGTTGGTTCCGGTCATGGGCTGGCCTCGAGACGGGCCAAGAAGCGCTCGGCCCACCGCTGGGCGGTGTTGGACCGAACGAGGCGCCTCATGGTCCGCATGGCCGCGCCGGCTTCAGCGGAGGGGCGGTGGGCCGCGGCCTCCATGGCGGACTTCAGCCCCTCGATGTCGTGGGGGTTGATCAACTCTGCGGCCCGCAGCTCTTGGGCCGCCCCGGTGAACTCCGACAGCACCAGCACCCCGGTGTTGTCGGGGCGGCAGGCCACGTATTCCTTGGCCACCAGGTTCATGCCGTCGCGCAGCGGGGTCACCAGCATCACATCGGCAATGAGGTACATGGCCACCAGCTCCTCGATGGGGTGGCTCTGGTGGAGGTAGTGGACCACTGGGCGGCCCATCACCCCGAAATTCCCGTTCACATCGCCCACTAGCTGCTCCACCTCCCGGCGAACCTCGGCATAGCCGGTGACCTGGGAGCGGCTGGGCTCGGCGATCTGCACCAAAACGCAGTCGTCCACCGATAGCCGCCTCTCGGCCAACAGCTCCCGGAAGGCTCGCAGCCGAACCTCGATGCCCTTAGTGTAGTCGAGGCGGTCCACTCCCAGGAGCACAGTTGCGGGCGAGCCCAGGGATTGTCGGATTTCGACCGCCCTTGCCTGTACCGCAGGATCGGCGACCAAACCGGCGATCCGCTCGGTGTCGATGCCGATGGGGAAGGCGCCCACCTGGGTGGTTCGTCCGTTGTGGTGGATGGTCTTGCCGGTGGTCTTGATCCCGGTGATGCGGGTCACCGCCCTACAGAAGTTGTCGGCGCCCAGCGGGGTTTGCAGGCCGATCAAATCGGCGCCTAGCAGGCCGTCGATGATCTCGGTCCGCCACGGCAGCCGGATGTACAGCTCGCGGGCCGGGAATGGGATGTGGAGGAAGAACCCGATTCTCAGATCGGGCCGGACCTTCCGAAGCAGGCCGGGAACCAGCAACAGGTGGTAGTCGTGAATCCACACGGCGGCGCCGGGGGCGGCGAGGTCGGCCACGGTGTCGGCATAGCGCTGGTTGACCGTTCGATAGGCGTCCCACCAGGTGCGGTGGTACTCGGGGGGCACCAGGGCATCGTGGAACAGTGGCCACAGGGTGGCGTTGGAGAACCCCTCGTAGAAAAGTTGGAGTTCTCCCTGGCTGACGCTGACCGGATGGCACTGGAAGCCGTCGACATCGAAGGGCTCTGCCCCTAGGCCGGGAACGCCGGGCCAGCCTGCCCACACCGCATTGGGATTGCCCGACATCACCGGGCGCATGGCCGATACCAGCCCGCCGGGGCTGGGAACCCACTTGGCCGCATCGCCCTCCCGCACCCGCCTCACCGGGAGCCGATTGGCCGCCACCACGAAGCTCCACTTCTGGTCTTCTGCGGTCACGAGGCCAAATTATCGCGCTGCCAACCGGCAGCAGAGGTTGTTATGCTGATTGGCGAGGTGGCCCCGCCCCGGGTGGCCGAGTCCGATTTTGGCGGTTCGGGGCTGGGCCGCTCTTTACGTTATCCGGCAAGTATGTCAATTCATGTAAACAACTGAGAATAGGTGACATTAGTCGATCACCATCAGCTGATCGGGCAACTCTCGGTCGTCGGCGATGTCGATCACCACTCGGCTGAGGGTGCCGGTGAAGGGGAATTGGCCGCTGGTGCGGGGGCTGGGGGACGGTGCTCTGGTGAAGCCCACGCTGATTCCCACCGCGTGAATATGGGTGTTGTGGGTGACGGGCATGGCCACCGAGGCGGCTTCTTCGTCGTTTACCAATAGTCGCCCAGTGCCGGCGTAGCTGCCGGTGCGCTCGAATGCGGCGGTGACGGTGACCGGCCCGGTGGGCAACGCGGTCTCAGTCTCGGCCACGTAGTGGTCCCAGGCCATGTTGTAGTCCCACACCAGCCTCCCGTCTTGGATGAACAGCGAGAAGCCCGATGACACGTCGCCGCAGGCCACCAGGGTCCCGTCGTCGCCGACGGCCAGGGCCAGCTCCGCGGTGATCTCGTAGGACACGTTCTTGAAGTCGGGGCAGCCGTCGCTGGGGATGTAGGTCCCCGGGTAGTACACGAACCGGGATCGGCTGGTTATGGGCCGGGGTTTGGGAACGTGGAACCGCTCCAGGATGCGGTCGTCCAGGGGAAGCACCTGATAGGTGCGGGCCGCCTCCCACCACCGGTCGATGAGTTCGGCCAGCCGGTCGGGCTCGGCCTCGGACAAGTCTTGGGCTTCGGAGAAGTCCTGATCCAGGTGGTACAGCTCCCAGCGGTCGTCGTCGAAGCTCTCCCTCTGGATGTGGCGGGTCACCGCCTTCCAACCGTCGGCCCACATGGCCCGATGGCCCAGCATCTCGAAGTACTGCTCGGCCTTGGCGGTGGGCGCGTCGGCGTCGGTGAAGGAGTACACCATGCTGGTGCCCTCGATGGGCATCTGGTCGATGCCGGCCACTTTGGCCGGCGGCTCCAGGCCGATGGCCTCCAGCAGCGTGGGGGTGATGTCGCTCACGTGGTGGTACTGGGTGCGAACTGAACCTTGGTCGGCGATCCCGTCGGCCCAGGAGATGATGAGCGGGTCGCGCACCCCGCCGGCATGGGTGTTCTGCTTGTACCACTTCAGCGGGGTATTGCCGGCCATCGCCCACCCCATCGGATACGCCATCCAGGAGTTGGGCCCGCCGATCTCGTCGATGTCGGCCAGCTGCTGGTGAATGGGACGGGGTTCGAGGCCGTTGATGAAGCGCATGCTGTTCTCGTGGCCCGACGGTCCGCCCTCTTGGGTGGCCCCGTTGTCGGACAGCAGAACGAACACCGTGTTGGTGGCCTGGCCGATTTCGTGGAGCCTGGCGACTAGCCGGCCCAGGTGCTCGTCGGTGTGGGTGAGCATCCCGGCATAGGCCTGCTGCATCCGGGCGGCCACCCGCTGCTCGTCGGCGCTCAGCTCCTCCCATTCGGGAACGCCGGGGTTGAACGGGGGCAGTTCGGTGTCGGCGGGGATGATGCCGATGTCCTTCTGGCGGCTGTACCGCTGCTCTCGGATGGCGCCCCAGCCGGCGTCGTAGCGGCCGTTGTAGCGGTTTATGTAGGGCTTGGGGACGTGGATGGGGTAATGGCCGGTGCCGAAGCACAGATACAAGAAGAAGGGCCGCTCGGGCCACGCCGAGGTTTGGGCGGTGACCATGGCGATGGCCTGGTCCACCAGATCCTCGGTGACGTGGTAGCCGGGCCGGTCGGGCCGGTCGATGTGGTGGTTGTCGGCCACCAGATCGGGGTCCCATTGGTTGGTGGCGCCATCGAGGAAGCCGTAGTACCGGTCGAAGCCCCGTTGGAGGGGCCACTGGTCGAACGGGCCGGCCGGGGTGGTGTCCTCTATGGGGGCCAGGTGCCACTTGCCCACCGCGAAGGTGGAGTAGCCCGCAGGTCGGAGCATCTCGGCCAGCGTGGCCGCCCGGCTGGAGATACGCCCGGTGCAGCCGGGGAAGCCGGTGTCCCAGTTGCTCACCACCGCCATGCCCACCGAGTGGTGGTTGCGGCCGGTGAGCAGGCATGCCCGGGTGGGCGAGCAGATGGCGGTGGTGTGGAAGTTGTTGTAGCGCAGGCCAGTGGCGGCGAGGGCGTCCATGGTGGGGGTGTCGATCTCGGCGCCGAAGCAGCCCAGGTCGGCGAAGCCCACGTCGTCGAGGACGACCATGACGATGTTGGGGCTGCCCGGTGGAGGGGTAACCGGATCGGGCCACCAGGGAGTGGAGTCGGCGACGGTGTTGCCGACAATGCCGCCGTATGTCTGAGCATCAGAAGTCATGCCAGGTTGCTAGCACATTGGGGCGACCATCTACCGCCCGTCCCATTCGCCGCCTCGGTCTCTTTTGAGAGAGGAGGCTCAGAGTGGAATGACGTTGATCCTGCGTTGGCTGGCGGATACGAGCATTTCCAGGTCGTCGGGGTCGGAGGTGATGATCTCGTCGCCGTGATCGGCCATGGCCACCAAGGCGGCGTCGATAGCGTCGGAGAGGCCGCTGCGGGCGAGCAGCACTCCGGCCTGTCGTCCCAACTCTTCATCCAGAGGGACTGTCTCCACCGCTCGCAAGGCTCGGGCCAACCGGGTTTGGCCTCGGGTTCCCCCTCGCCACACCTGGGCAATGACGCCGCCGTGGGTCCTCAGCGGGATCCCCTTTTGCCGGGCGCCCTTCAACCACCGCTCAATCGGCTTGTAGCCGCTCTCTATGGCGATGAATGCGCCCGCATCGAGGAGGACGTTCATTCGGCTTGCTGAGCCAGGAGCCGTTGGCGTTCGGCCATCTTTCTCGCGCCCTCCTGCCTATGGAACTCCGCCGCCTCTCGGTCGCGCCGCATTTGCTCCTCGATCTCTTCGTCGGTGATGGGACCATGCAAGGCTTCGAATTCCGCGATCAGCTCGTCGAGTGCCACCAGTCGGTCGTCCCTGGCCAGTTGCTCTGCCATGGCCTGTGAGATCCACTCGCTCACCGACCGGCAGACGCCCGCCTGGACGGCTGATTTGGCGTGGTCGAGAAGGTCTAATTCCACCGTGATGGTGACTCGCTCCTTAGGCATTCAATCATCATACTCTTGTATGATGAAGATGCAATGGGTCTGGCTCTTGTCACCCCAAAGCAAGAGCACATCGCCCTCCAAGACACCCCTGAGGTATTGGCAAGGGGAGGGGGAGGGGGTCCCAAGTAGGCTTCTTTGGTGCCTGAGCGACTGCTGAACGAGCGGCTGGTGGAGTTTGGCACCACCATCTTTGCGGAGATGTCGGCGCTGGCTTTGGCTACGGGGGCCATTAATTTGGGGCAGGGGTTTCCGGATACTGATGGGCCCCAGGAAGTGGCGGATGCGGCGGTGGCGGCCATTCGGGCGGGGCACAACCAGTACCCGCCGGGGCTGGGGATCGCCGATCTGCGGTTGGCGGTGGCCGAGCACCAGAAGCGGTTCTACAACCTGCACTTCGACCCCGACACCGAGGTGCTCATAACCGCCGGGGCCACCGAGGCCATCGCCGCGGTCATGCTGTCGCTGTTGGAACCGGGCGACGAGGTGGTGCTGTTCGAGCCCTACTACGACTCCCACATAGCCGGCATCGCCATGGCCGGGGCCCAGCGGCGGCTGGTGACCCTGCGGCCTCCCCACCACCGGTTCGACCCCGACGAGCTGGCTGCGGCCATCGGCCCCCGCACCCGGATGATCGTGGTGAACTCGCCCCACAACCCCACCGGCAAGGTGTTCAACCGATCCGAGCTGGAGCTGATCGCCGAGCTGTGCCGCCACCACGACCTGCTGGCGGTGACCGACGAGGTTTATGAGCACCTGGCCTACGACGGCGAGCACATTCCCATGGCCACGCTGCCGGGGATGCGGGAGCGCACCATAACCGTGTCGTCGGGGGGCAAGACGTTCTCGTTCACCGGGTGGAAGATCGGCTGGGTGTGCGCGGCGCCCGAGCTGCGCGATGCCGTGACCACCGCCAAGCAGTTTTTGACCTTCGTCAACGGGGCGCCGTTCCAGCACGCCATCGCGGTGGGGCTGCGACTGGGAGACGACTATTTCGAAGGGTTGCGGGCCGTCCTGATGGCCCGGCGCGATCAGCTCTGCGCCGGGCTGGCCGCCGCCGGATTCGAGGTGTACCGCCCGGCGGGCGCCTACTTCGCGACCGCCGATGTGCGCCCGCTGGGCTTCGACGACGGCATGGCCCTGTGCCGCAGGCTGCCCGAGCTGTGCGGCGTGGTGGCCGTGCCCAGCGTGGTGTTCTACGACAACGAGGACGAGGGGCGCCACTTGGTGCGGTTCGCCTTCTGCAAGCGCCCCGAAGTGCTGGACGAGGCGGTGGAGCGGCTGGCCAAGCTGGGGACCGGCACATGAAGATCGCCGCCGTCCAGCACGACATCGTGTGGGAGGACCCTGAAGCCAACTTCGAACTGCTGGGGCCCAAGGTGGCGCAGGCCGCGGCCGACGGCGCCCGCCTCGTGGTGCTGGCCGAGATGTACTCCACCGGGTTCTCCATGGCCTCCGACCGGGTGGCCGAGCCGCCCGACGGCCCCAGCGTCGGTTTTCTGGCCGACCAGGCCGCTGCCCACGGCGTGTGGGTCTGCGGATCGGTGCCGGTGAGCGATCCGTCGAAGGCCGATTTGCCCTTCAACCGGTTTGTGCTGGCCAGCCCCGACGGGGTGGCCGCGGTCTACGACAAGATCCACCCGTTCACCTACGGCGGGGAGCACCAGCACTACGCCGTCGGCGCCGAGCGGCTGACCGTCACGATAGAAGGGGTCAGGATCACCCCGTTCGTGTGCTACGACCTGCGGTTTTCCGACGAGTTCTGGAGTCTGGCCCACGACACCGACTGCTATGTGGTGGTGGCCAACTGGCCCGCGCGCCGTGCGGCCCATTGGTCGGCGCTGCTGGTGGCCCGGGCCATCGAGAACCAGGCCTATGTGGTGGGGGTGAACCGGGTGGGCGCCGGCGGCGGCATCGACTACCAGGGCGGTTCCGTGGTGATCGACCCGTTCGGGGTCGAGGTGGCCAGTGCCCCCGAGGGCGAGGAGGCTGTGCTGCATGCCGACATCGACCTCGCCCGGCTGGAACAGATCCGTTCCCGCTATCCGTTTCTGGGCGACCGCCGATAGATCTCAGGTGCCTGACCCTCAGCCACTGCTGACGGCCCGTTTCGCGGTGCTGTGCCTGTGCGGGTTGTCCTACTTCTTGTCGCTGGGGCTGGTGTACCCGGTGCTGCCCGGCTTCGTGGAGAACGACCTGGGCGGCGGACCAGTGGCTGTGGGTCTGGCTGTCGGCGGATTCGGGCTCTCGGCGGCAGTGGCCCGGCCTCTGGTGGCGCCCCTGGGAGACTCCAAGGGGCGCAGGTTCGTGGTGGTGTGGGGTTGTGCGCTGGCCGGGATCGGTGTCCTCGGCAACCTTTGGGTCACCTCGGTTGTGCTGGCGGTGTTGTTCCGGCTGGTCACCGGATTGGGGGAGGCCGCCTATTTCGTGGGGATCGCTGCGGCAGCCCAAGACTTGGCCCCCGAGCACCGCCGAGGGGAGGCCACCTCGTACTTCTCGGTCTCGGTGTACTCCGGTTTGGCCGCGGGCCCGATCATCGGAGAGCAGTTGGAAGCAGCGGCCAGCGCCGACGCGGTGTGGGTGCTGGGCGGGCTCCTGTGCGCCATAGGCATCGTATTGGGAGCGGCTTCCATGCCCGGCCGTCCCGAGGGAGCGCCATCGGGATGGCCGACTTCGTTCATCCACTGGCCTGCCACCCGCCCGGCCTTGCTCTTGGGGCTGGGGCTGCTGGGCTACTCCGGGTTCCTGGCGTTCATCAAGCTGCATGTGGACGACATCGGCTTCGCCCACTCCGGAGCAGTGTTCGCCACCTTCGCGGTGATGGTGATCAGCCTGCGGATTTTGCTGGCCCGCCTGCCCGACCGGCTGGGTCCGCAGCGCACCAGCACCATGTCATACGTGTGCTCGGCCACCGGGCTGTGGGTTATCGCCTTCTGGCAGCAGGTGCCCGGTGTGTTCATCGGCACCGCCATTTTGGCCATGGGCCAGACGTTCCTGTTTCCCGCCCTGTTCGTGATGGCAGTGCAGTCGGCGCCCGTCAACCGGCGCAGCCAGGCCATCGGCACCTTCAGCATTGCCTTCGATCTGGCTATGGGGCTGGGCGGGCTGATTCTGGGGGGCGTGGTGGAGGTGTCGTCTTACTCGACAGCCTTCTTTGCAGGAGGGATGCTCTCGGTGATTGCGCTGGTGGTGAGCCGAACGGTGGTTCGCCCCCAGTTGCCTGCCGCCCGCTGAAATTACCTATTGACATCGGGGGGCCGACATAGGACACTAGGCCCCCTCCCCCCGAACTTCCCCCTTCTTGCGCATGGCGCGCCCACGAAGAACCGAAGGGAAGTTCGATGCGAGGCTCCGCAATACTGGCAATGGCTGCCGCCTGCCTTGTTGCCATCACGAGTTCCGGCCCGGCCGCCGGATGGCAACAGGCTGATGACGGCAACTCGGTGGCCGCCGAAGAGGGAAAGGTGGATTTATGGGCGTGGATCGAAGCGGAGGTGCCCGGAGCGGCGCCCGCCGATCCCGCGCCGGGCAGTCCGAAGCAACCCTGCTATTTCCGCCAGGGCAACCTCGCCGAACTGGACGCCTGGCTCGGCAACGACTTTGTGTTCGCTCCCGATTCCTTTGAGGTATACGTGTTCAAGATCTGCGAGACAAACACCAAGCCCCAGCTCGTCGCTTATTGGGTGCATAAGCCCCGACGGTTCCAAAAGCCCGCTCCGACCACAGCCGCTGAGATCACCCGGCTGCGAAACGAGGCCTGGGGCGCGCTGTCCATCCCCGAGCCGACCATCTTGATGGCGCCGGGCGAGGTGACCATTGTCCAGATTCCCACCTACGTGTGGGTGTCGGCCGCCGACCGCGCTCCGGTGTCGGAGACGGTCACAACCACGCTTGAGGGTCACAAGCTGAGCCTTACCGCCACCGCCTCTCCCCGCCGACTGGGCTTCTTGCGGGTTGAAATGGGCGACGGCAACACTCTGTGGTGCGACGCTGACGATGTGATGGCATTCGACTACAGCCGCGATCCGATGGACCAGCCGTCGGACTGCTTCCACTATTACCGATACTCGTCGGCGGCCAGCCCCGATTTCCGCTATGAGGTGCTGCTTACCGCCTACTGGGATGTCGAGGTGCAGTGCATCTACGACGGCGGCCCCTGCACCAATCCACCGCCCGCTGTTCCCACCCAAGTGCTCACTGCCCCTTCCCACCGCATTGCCGTGGCCGAGATACAGGCTCTTGCCCGGCCTGTCCAGGTTGTGTGACCCAGTCGCCTCGCCCCGCCGGCCACCCGCCGGGCTGCGATCACCAATTCTTCCAAAAATCAGGTGACAGCTCGGCGGCAGAGGGGTAGAGTGTCTAGTCCACTCGACGCGGGGTGGAGCAGTCTGGTAGCTCGTCGGGCTCATAACCCGA
>JAPPMA010000070.1:0-17969 GCA_028819295.1 bacterium
GGAACGCCGCTGCCGTCGCAATCCACGGCGCTAAACCCAAGACACACCACTAGGGCTCTGGCAAGGAGGGAAGGGGTCAGCCTGAGATGAGTTCCCCGTTGGGGTGGCTGCGAGATCAAGTCGAAGGGTGGGAGCAGTCAGCGCTTGGGATATTCCGACTTAGAACCGGCCAAGAGCGCTGGCCAGTTCAAGCCTCGGGACCCGACGAGCTCAAAGAGCAACTTGTGCAGCGAGGCCATCTACTGCCTTTGCCGACTGAGCCAGCAGCGCTGGCAAACCTCATCGAGATAGAGCTTCGTGAGCACCTTGTTGCGGCTATAGAGGGCACACCGGGTGTAGAGGTACGGCTCGGTACGGAGCGCTCCTACCCGGATCTGGAATTGAGTGGCCCTGCTTTTGGCGGTGGCTGCTACGCAGCCGATATCAAGTGCGCCCGGCGAGCGAAATCTGGCACGTCGTTACAGAGCCGCATCGCCCTGTATACGGGCAATACCTACTTCCTCTGGCCGCAGTTGAAGTTCTCGGGGATTCTGCGCCCGTTCAATGACTACGGCGAGCATTTTGTGATCGTGGCGATGTACGACTTTCACAAGGATCGACCCGAGCGGATCAGTAATCTCCAATTGGCAGTCCACGAATCTTGGCGGATTGCCTCAACCAAGCGAGCTTCAGCCACTCGGGAGTACATCGGCTCGGTTCAAAAGATCGAGCAACTGGTGGCAGGGGAAGGCGAGTTCGACTCAGTCGAGGATTTTGAAGCCTACTGGCGGGCGCCGGCACGTAGTTGGAAGAAATCCCCCGAAGCCGAAAAGCTCCTACGTCGCGCGATCGACGGGTGAAACGGTGATTGCCGATCGGATCGTGTGTGTGGACTGCGGGGGGTGGTGCCACCGGATCACGCACTGGCCCGAGGACGACCCGCCCGCGCCCGGTGATTCGGTGGCCTATCGGTGCTCAGACTGCGGCGACCGGTGGGACATGGTGCTGGACCAGGAGGACTTCGACCGCTGAGCCGACTCAGGACAGCAGCGAGGAGATCCAGGCGTCGAGGCGCTTGGCGTGGGCTTTGGTCATCTCGGAGGGGAAGACCATGAAGCCGTGGGGGGAGTCGGGGTAGACGGCCAACTCCACTGGCGATTCTGCGGCGGCCATTCGGACGGCGAAGAAATAGGAGTCGTCGGCCAAGTGGTCAAAAGCGCCGACCGTCACCAGACAGGGGGGCATGCCGGACAAGTCGGCAAACAGGGGCGACACATCGGGATTGCGCCGCTCGGCATCGGTCATGCCCGGGGTGAACGACTCGATCATGATCTGAAGCCCCGGCGGGTCCAAGATGTCTGGATCGCCGCCGTTGCCGAAGATCGATGGGGTGCCTCTCAGGTCGTACCAGCCGAACACCAGGTTGGCGCCCAACACACGGTCGATGGCGCCGAGGCGGTCCCGCACCCGCAATAGCGTGGCTGCGGCCAGGTGCCCCCCGGCCGACTCGCCGCCGATGAACAACTTGTGGGTGCCCCAGCGCTCAGGTCCGTGCTCCAGCATCCAGGCTGCGGCGGCCTCGCAGTCGTCGGGTCCGGCGGGGTAGGGGTGCTCGGGGGCCAGCCGGTAGTCCACCGACAAAACGGCCAGACCGTGGTGGTTGGCCAGGTGATCATTGGCCGGATCGCTCATTTGGGGACGGCCCAAAATCCAGCCGCCGCCGTGGATGTGCAGGAACATGGCCCGTGGTTCCTCCGGCTCAAAGAGCCGCACCGGAATGTCTCCGGCCGGTCCCGGAATGGTGGACTCGACCGCCATGGGTGACGGCTCGGGTTCGAAGTCAATCATGTTCTGGCGCTGGATCTGGGCTCGGGCCACGGGGTCTTCGGGGAGGTCGCCTCCCGCTGCGGGAAAGGCCTCCGCAAGAGCCTCCAGCATGTCTCGGGCCTCTGGGCGGTAACTTTCGATTGTCTCGTCCCAGAGCTTCATCGGTTTCTCCCGTCTGTTTCGTCTCGTGCCTTCGGGTATGTCGGTACTACGTTGCCCCCTCTGTGGGCGATGATGCCATTTTCTACTTGGACGGCGAAACCGTCGTCCCAACGCTTCATGCTCAAGGGCCCTGGGATCCCGGCGTGCAGCATGGCGGGGCGGTGGCCGGGCTTCTGGCTCGAGCCATGGAGCAAGTGCCCACCCCGGTTCCCATGCGGGTGGCCCGCTTTACCCTCGACATGCTGCGCCGGGTGCCGGTGAAGCCGCTGGCCATCTCCACCGAGGTGTTGCGCACCGGCAAGCGAATCCAGACTGTTCGAGCCGACCTTCACGACGGCGAGGCGCTGGTGGCATCAGCGGTCGCGGTGTCGGTGCGAACCGGTGCGGGCTTCGACATGTCGCCCTACCGCCAGCCTGACGCACCGCTGCCGCCCCCACCGGGCAGCACCGACCGCCCGATAGGCCTCGCGCCCCGAGCGCAGATACCTAATGGCTTTCCCCATGTGGTGGAGTTCGACCGGGTGGCAGGAGGGGTCAGCGGGGGCACGCCCAGCCAGACCTGGGTCCGGCTGGCGGTGCCCTTCGTGCGGGGAGAGGAGATGTCGCCGCTGGTCAACCTCATGGCCATGTCCGACTTCACCAGCGGCATGGCGTCATTTCTGCCCTACGACCAGTACGTATCCATCAACCCCGACCTGACCATCCACGTGCTGCGCTATCCCATCAGCGAGCACATCGGCATCGACGCCGAGACCTGGGTCGACAGCGATGGCATCGGCCAATCCCGAGCCCGGCTCTACGACGAGTCTGGGCTGTGCGCCCTTGGCGCGGCCTCGCTCTTCGTCGAGATTCGCAGCAACTACTGAACCGCGGGAGGGCCGGGCTCTGGGCCGCCGAGGGCGGTGATGTCGTCGAAGCCGACGACGTGGCCGCTCCAGTCGTCGGGTTGGCGGATCATCCAGTCGGCGCACTCCGCGGTGTACTCGGGGGTCTTCAGGGTCTCCAAGCCCGCCCCGCCGGTGGCGATCTCCGCGCCCTGGGTGTTGTAGACGTGCCACCACCCCTCGGTGGACACGATGTGGTCCACCCGCAGCACGTTGAACGCCACCCCTCGGCCGCCCAGCTCCAGGTGCATGGACGCATTCCACCGCTCCATGGCCTGTTTGGAGGTGGAGTAGAGGGCCAGGTTGGGGCTGATGGCAGTGGCCGACCCCGAGCTCACGCTGAGCACCCGGCCCGACCCCCGCTCCAGCATCCCTGGCACCAAGCCCTGGCACAGCTGCATTGGCCCTACCACCTGCACTCGAAACGCCCGCTCCCAGCGCGACCAGGGCACGTCGATGATCGGGCCGTTGGAGGTGTAGCCCGCATTGTTGACCAGGATGTCGCAGCCCCCGTACCACTCCAGGGTGCGGTCCACGATGCGGGCGGTTTCATCGGGAGAGGTCAGGTTGGCCTGCACGCTGCGGGCCTCGATTCCCTCGGCACCCAGCGCGGCCACCACCTCGGGCAGCGATCCCGGCAACACAGCGTCGGGGTCTTCGAACCCAGTACGGCCTACCACCACCAGCCGGGCTCCGGCCCGCCCCAGGCGGAAGGCGATCTGGCGGCCGATGCCCCGAGTAGCCCCGGTGACCACGGCGACGGAACCCTCGACTGAGAACGGCACGCCCGGACCCTATCCCGATACCGGTTGGACTCGGCGGTCGGCCAGCACCAGCAAACAGGGGAGGATGATGACGGCGGCCATCATCGAGAGGATTCCGGTAATGGCAATCAGAATCCCGAGTTGGCTCACTACCAGCAGGGGGGCGAAGGCCAGCACGATGAAGCCCAATGCAGTGGTGGTGGCCGACCCGAACAGCGCTCCTCCGACGCTGTTGGCAGTGATTGTCAGCGCATCGGCGATTTCCGCACCTCTTTCGCGTTCGTGCAGATACCGGTGGGCGAAGTGGATGGTGTAGTCCACCCCGATGCCGATGGTGAGCGAGGTCAGCAGCGCGGTGAGCGCGTTGTAGTTGATGCTCATCACCCACATGAATCCCAGTAGCAGCATCAGCACCACCACGATGGGGGCCACGGTGATCACCCCGAGCAGCGGGCGGCGGTGGGCCCGCCAGAAATACACCGTGAGCAGGGCGAGCGCGGTAAGCACAGTGATGAACGTGGCGGTGGTCTGGCTGCGGGCCACCGCATTGGTGGTCACTCCCGGGTTGATCTGAGCCCCAGTCACCGTGAAATTGCCGGGAGCGTCTTTAGCCCAGAGGTCACCAGTCGCGTTGTAGAGGTCTCGGGCGTCGCTGTCGCTCGCGAAATAGGCCTGAATCGGGATGATGGTCACGTCATCTCCCGATGAATCGGCCAGCGAAGCGACTTTCGCAAAATCATCGGGGGCGACCTCCGACATCTGGCGGTACAACCGGGTCAAGTCGCCAGACGATCCTTGGGTGAGCACCATTCGGGCGTTGGGCACCGTCTCGGCGGCCAGCGATACCAGCGTGGTGCCGCCCACGCCCACCACATGTTCGGGCTGGTCCAGGCCCGAAGGTGCCAATCCGCCCGACCCGGGCTCTGGGCCCCGCAGCCGGTCGTCCAACGCCACCAGCGCTCTCGCGGCGGCCGGGTCTTTCAGGTCGGTGATGACCACCCCGGTGATTGTGGTGCTCAATCCGCCGACTTCTTGGCGGGCCAATCGGATGTCTTGCACCACCTCGGAATCCTCGGGCAAGAACTCGTCCTCTTTGAACTCGGTGTTCACGTTGATCCCACCAGCTACCGCGGCACCGGCCAGCGCGGCCACGGCCAACAGGGTGAGCTTGGGATAGCGGGCACAGCGGGCCACCATCGGCTCCAGAAGTCGGCGCACCCCGGGAACGGAGTCGATTACCGGCCGGGTTCTCAATGGCCGCCCTCGGGGTAGCCGCCGGCGATCGCCCAAGATCCTCACCGCGGGCACCAGCGACGTCATGATGAAGAACCCGGCGATGATGCCGCAAGCCGCCAAGATGCCGAAGTCCCGGATGGGGGACAAGGGGCTGGCCAAATTGGTCAAGAAGCTGAGGGCGGTGGTCAGCGCCCCCAAGCCGATGGCTGCGCTGGTAATCGACACCGCCCGGCTGGTGGCCCGGCGCGGGTCGGCATCCCGCTCCTCGCGGCGGCGAGACACGATCTGGAGCGAATAGTCCACCGTCAGACCCACCAACAGCACTGGCACGATGATGCTGATCGGCGTGATGCCGTTGATCTTGTCCAAACCGTCGGGGCCGAGGTAGCCCGAGAGGCCGATCTGCCACAGAGCGGTCAGGATCACGCCGATGATGGTGACTGCGGTGTCGGCCGGGGAGCGGAACAGCGCGGCCAGCACGACCACCATCACCACCAGCGCCAGGGGGAACAGGAACCCGCTGTCGGTCAGGGCTTGCTGGGCCCCCTCTTGGAACCGAGCGTTGGACAGGGTTCGGGCCGATGCGTTGGGCCCATAGTCGCCAGCCTGGATCACGTCGTTGACTGCCAACAGGGCGTCGAACCAGCCCAAATCGGGAAGGTCGATCTGCTGAAGCCTGACCTGGCCCAATCCGGCGTTCTCGCCAAGCAGCTGTTCGAACTGGGCTGCGCGGGGATCATCGGCTGGATCGATTGCCAGCGCCCGGTCTACGTCCTCAGCGGTGAGCTGGGCTGGGGGCACGCCGGACAGCGCCACGATCAAATGGGCATAGCTGCGGACTACAGGTTGTCCGTCTTGGGGAACGAAAGGCGCGACCTCGGGGTGAGCCAGGGCCATTTCCGAGCGGGCAATGAGTTCCCGAATGGCGTCCGGAGAGGTGACGTTGCCCCGAGCAACGATCTGCGCGCTGGTGAAGGCGCCCGATTCGGGGAATCGGTCCTCCAACTCGGCTACTGCCCGAGCGAGATCGCTGCCCGCGGGCACGAACGACCCCATCGCATCGGGCTCTTCGGTGGTCAAAGCCACCCCCGGCAACATGGCGGCGGTGATGAGCGCCACCACCGCGATGGTGCGCCATGGCGAGCGAGTGACCAGGTGGGCGTACCAGTTCAACATGGAGGTGCGGGAGGCCTTCTATCTGGCCTTCAAGATCAGCTCGTTTCCGATTTCGCCGCGTTCCAGCCCACCGTTGCCATGGCTGCGCCGACGATTCCGGCGTTGTTCCGCATCTGGGCGACGACCACTTCAGTGTCAATGCCCAACAGCGGGCCCCATTGGTCGAAGTCCTTGCTGATGCCCCCGCCCAGGATGAATAGGCCAGGCGAGATGATTCTCTCGAGGTGCTCTAGGTACTCCCGTACCCGCCCCACCCAGGTGGGCCAGTCCAGATTCTCTCGTTTGCGAACCTTGGCCGCGGTCCACACCTCCACATCATTGTCGTGTCCGGCCAAGTAGAGATGGCCGAACTCGGTGTTGGGCACCAGATTTCCGTTTACGAACACCGAGCTGCCGATACCGGTGCCGAAGGCGGTGAAGCACACCGTGCCCAGCCGGCCTACACCGGCGCCATGGCTCATCTCGGCAATCCCCGCGGCGTCGGCATCGTTGATGATCGTCACCGGCGCGCCAATCCGATTGCTCATCGTCCCCGCGATGTCGACCCCAGCCCAGGAATCGTCCAAATGGGCCACCCACTTCACGGTGCCATTGGTGATGGGTGCCGGAAAAGCGCATCCCACCGGGCCGTTCCAGCCGAAGGAAGTAACCAGCTCCTGCACCACATCGCATACTTGGTCGGGTGTGCCCGGCTTTGGGGTGGGTAGGCGGAATCGCTTGTCGGCCAGTTGGCCGGTGCTGAGATCCACCGGCGCGGCCTTCATCCCGCTGCCGCCGATGTCGATTCCAAATGCCGTGCTCATCCTGTCCTCGCCCGACGAAAGTACCAGCGGCCCTCCTCAGCAGGGGAGTCGAGCGCGGGGTGCGCGAAGCTAGGGCGCACACCGCGAGGCTGGGTCAAGCCCGGCGCCGCACTGCTGGGAACGGAGGAGAGCGATGGGCGACATGTTGGCTGGACGGGTGGCACTGGTGTCGGGGATCGGTCCCGGCCTGGGTATCGAGATTGCCCGGCTCTACGCCCAAGAGGGGGCCGACATCGTGATGGGCGCCCGCCGTACCGAGGTGATGGAGCCTCTGGCCGCTGAGATCGAGGCCATGGGCCGACGCACGGTATGGCAGTCCACCGACATCACCGACCCCGCCCAGTGCCAGGCGCTGGCCGACGCCGCAGTGGAGAAGCTGGGGCGGCTGGACGTCTGCGTGAATAATGCCTTCAACGACGGCTTTCCCGTAATCAACGTTGAAGACGCCGACTTGGACCGCTGGCGGAACGTGTTCGACGTGAACTTCTTCGGGTCGTTGAACATGACTAGGGCCTGCATTCCCGCTCTGAGGGACTCGGGGGCCGGGCGGGTCATCTTCATCAACACCATGTCCATCCGTATCCGTCAAGCGGGTTGGGGCGCCTACAGCAGCTCCAAGGCCGCATTGGAGAACATCACCAAGATCATGGCCAAGGAGCTGGGCGCCGACGGTATCCGGGTGAACAGCGTTCTGCCCGGCTACATCTTCGCCGACGCGGTGCGCAACTTCCTTCAGGGCCAGGCCGACGACAGGGGGGTGGACTACCAGGTGGTTTACGACGAGACCGCGGGGGAGACCGCGCTCAAGTACCTCCCTGATGCCGCCGAAATCGCGGGAGCGGCGCTGTTTTTTGCCTCCGACCTGTCGCTGCCCATCACTGGGGCCTCCCTGGACGTGAACGCCGGGCACTGGATAGGCGGCGCATGACCGCTGAGCCTGTCCCCTCCGTCCGATGAGCGAAGGCACCCCCGCGGGCATCGCCATCGCCGAGGTGCTGGCCGACGCGGGGATCACCCATGTGTTCGGAGTGCCGGGGGGGTACTCCATCAAAGTGTTCGACGGGCTGCGGACGGTGGCCGACCGCATCGAGAGCGTGCGGGCTGCACACGAACACCAGGCATCGGTCATGGCCGAGATGTATGGGCGGCTCACCCGCCGTCCCGGCGTATTCACCGGCCAAGGGCCGTTCGCGGTCTCGTCCGGGGGATTCGGGCTCATGGAGGGTTTCCTGTCGGGCACCCCCATGTTGGTCCTCACCGAGATGACCGACCACGGCATCCCCCAGCACGCCCCCACCCAGGGCACCACCGGCGACCACGGATCAGTAGACCTGCCTCGCATCCTGTCGGGGATGACCAAGTTCATGAGCGTGGCCACCACCCCCAACGAGGCGGTGCACGCGGTGGAGCTGGCCATCCACCACTCCACCTCGGGACGCCCCGGTCCGACCGCGGTGGTGTTCCGCCTCGACGCCATTTTCCGCCGCACCGACGAGGCCCGCCACCCCCGCCTCTACCGGCGGAGCCGGGTGGCATCGGCCGCCCCTCCTCGGCCCGATGGCTCGGCGGTAGCCGCCTTGTCTGATCTGCTGGCATCGGCCAAGCGCCCAGTGATCGTGGCCGGCAACGGCATCCACCAGGCTCAGGCCTACGACCAGTTGGACGCTCTGGCTCGCCGGGCGGCGACCCCGGTGGTGACTACCGCCAAGGCCCGGGGGGTGATCGCCGACGACCACCCTTGGGCCGGCGGGCCGCTCAGCCCGTTCGGCTGGCAGGGAGCCTTCGAGCTGTTGGCCCGAGCCGACGCGGTGGTGGTGTTGGGATCGCGCCTCAACCCCCACGACACCCTGGTGGAGTCGCCCACCTGGCTGGACGCCGACCGCCAGCGCATTGTGCAGGTGGACATCGAGGCCGCCAACCTGGGGGTGAGCTTCCCGGTGGAGCTGGGGGTGCACGCCGAGTTGGGCGCGCTATTGTCCGAATTGGTGCCCGAGGTGGGCGTTCATGAAGACCTGGCCGCTGACCGGTGGGCTGATCTCGTCGAGATCAAGTCGAAGGCCGAGGATCCCCCAGTACTACATGACTCGGCCAGCCCGGTGCCGCCTCAGCGGGTGATGCAGGTGCTCAACGAGGTTTGGCCGGCCGACGGCCGGATCACTCTGGACGCGGGCAACAACCGGATCTTCGCCTATCACTACCTGGAGGCCCGCACCCCCGGACGGCTGCACCTGCCCGGCGGACACTTGGGCATGGGCTGGGGGCCGCCCGCCGCGCTGGCCGCCGTCATGGTCCATCCCGGTGAGCGGGTGCTGTCGATCAGCGGCGACGGCGGGTTCCTGATGTCGTTGCACAACCTGGCCACCGCGGTGGAGTACGGCCTGCCGGTCACGTTCTTGGTGCTCAACAACCGAATGCTGGGCAACGTCTACGACTTCCAAGGCCCAGACCGCCGCACCGCCGTCGATATCGGCGACCACGACTTTGCCGCGGTGGCCCGAGCCTTCGGCATGGACGGCCACCGAGTGGACGACGACGCTGCACTGGCTGACGCCCTGGCCTCATCGCTTGCCGCCGATGGCCCGGCGCTCATCGAGGTGGCAACCGACCCCGGCCAGTCGTCTGACCTGGTACGGGTGCGAGACTCCCGCTCGTCATGAGGATCAACCTCGAGGCGGAGATCAGCCCGGGGATGAGCACCGCTGATGCGGTGAGGCTGGCGCAACTGGTGGAGGAGGCCGGGTTCAACCGGCTGGGTATCTCCGATGTCGTGTTTTGGCCCGACTGCTTCATGCTCCAAGCCGTGTGTGCCCAGGCCACCAGCCGCATTGCGGTCGGGGCCATGGTCACCAATCCCTATACTCGCCATCCGGTGGTGCTGGCCGGGGCCCTGGCCACATTGGACGACTTAGCCCCCGGTCGGGCATTTTGCGGTTTGGGAGTGGGGGCCGGTTTGGAGCCGCTGGGCATCGACTACACCAAGCCGGTGGCGGCCCTTCGCCAAGCAGTGGCCGACATCCGCACGCTGTTGACCGGGGGACAGGTGGGCGGTGAGCGGCTGATCCGCCCCGCTGTCAATCCGGTGCCCTTGTCTATAGGCACCCGCAGCCCCCAGGTCATGCGACTGGCCGGCGAGATGGCTGACATCGCCCTGGTGGGAGGGCGATTCCTGTCGACCGACCTGGCTGACACCTACCGGGGGTGGTTAGCCGAGGGCGCAGCCCGGGCTGGGCGCATGGTGGACGACTTCGAGACCGCTCCCCGGCTCACGCTGTGCTGTTCGCCCGACGGCGACCTGGCTCGGCGCAGCGTGAAGCGCTATGCCGCCCACTACTTGACGATTATCCGCCCGCCCGATCTGGATGTATCACCTGACCGCATGGCCGCTATCGAGGCTGCTCTGGCCCGCAGCGGTGGGTGGTACTTCGACCACAACCGATTCGACGATCCTGCGCTGCACGATCTGATCGACGACCGCTTGGTCCAGGCGTTCACCATCGTCGGCACCCCAGACGAGTGCGCCGATCAGCTTGCCGGTGTGCTCGACATGGGCTTCACCAGCGCCAGCCTCAACCTGGCAGCCACCGCCCGATCCACCGCCGCCGACGGCCTGGCCGAGACCATCACCAGCTTCGCCCCCGTGGTGGCTGAGCTCTCGGAATCTGGCTAAAGGCCGGTCAGCCGACTGAAGGCCTGTCGGTAGAAGCCCAGGGCCACGCCGCAGGGATTGGGGTCGCCCTCAATCGCCGCGTAGGGCAGCGACGCCCCAGTGAAGGCAGTGTCGTTCCAGAATGGGTCTCCGGGATCCACCGGTCCCCATGGCCCCACATACAGGTAGGGCTCAGGATGAGCGGCGTCGCCGGGCGATGCCCCGTAGGTGGCCCGGCTCACCGGCTCGGACTCGGCATTGCCGATCTCCACGGCCACGTCGAAGTGGCCAGGCCACAGCTGCACCCGGCTGGGATCGGGTGCTCCGGGTGTGCAGCGCAGCTCCTCCAGCGCCGCGGTGGCCATCCCGAACCACTGGCTGGCGAACGCCACCAGCTCCTCGTCTACCGTCAGCGGCCGATCCAGGTCCCCCAGCGCCACCGTGTCGTGCT
This sequence comes from bacterium, assembly GCA_028819295.1. GTDB lineage: Bacteria > Actinomycetota > Acidimicrobiia > Acidimicrobiales > Bin134 > Poriferisocius. The sequence goes on from JAPPMA010000070.1 coordinate 10,929, forward strand.
CGGCCTGGTCGCTGGTGGCCTCTACGCCCAGGAACTGGGCGGCAGCGGCCAGAGTGGTGATCTCGACGGCGTCCACCTTGTTGCCGCGTTGCCTCACCAACATGCGCCCCTCCACCCGCACCTGGATGTCATCGCCGAAGAAAGGAGTGCCGAATCCGCCCATTGTCCAGCGCAGGCCGAACTTCCCGTTGGCCGCCCTGCGGGTGTTGGACACCACGCCGTAGGCAAGTCGGTGAAGATCGTCCCGCCGCACCGGAAAGTGGTCGGGCACCTCCGACAGCGGCCTGTGGTTGGCCAGCCATCGGGGCTGGCAGAAGGCGGCCACCGTCTCATCGGCGGCGGCCAGATCGGCCCAACGGAGATCGCCCGCGCTGGTCGGGGTCACCACCTTGGTAGCTGGCTGGGAAGGGTTGCCCACTGCGGCGGGGTCATCGGCATACCAGGGACCGGTGGCCACGGCGGGTGGAGACGGCTCCAGCACTCTGGTTACCAGGCCATCGCCCACGATGGCATCGGCTTCGGCTTGTGGGTTTCGGTATCGGGGTGTCATGGTGCCTTACAGGAAATTTATCGGCGGACGGCGGCTTTCACACCGCTTGGCCGACAGTCGGCGGAGTCTCGCCGACGACCACGAACAGGAGGATGCCGCTCATGGGAAGACTGGACGGCAAGGTTGCCCTGGTAACTGGTGGAGGAGGCGGCCTGGGCACCGCCATCAGCGTGCTGTTCGCCGGCGAGGGCGCCAGGGTGGTGGTGCAGGATCTGAACGAGGCGGCGGCCGCGGCCACCGCCGATCTGGTGATCGCCAACGGGGGCGAGGCCATGAGCGCAGCCTGCGACGTGTCCGACAGCAAGGCCATCGAGGCCATGTTCGCCGACATCGACGACCGCTTCGGGCCGGTCACCGTGCTGGTGAACAACGCCGGGGTCGACAGCACCCCCGGCGACGGCGCCGGGGAGGGGAACACCGGCGGTGATCGCCAGATCGTGGACATGAGCGACGACGGCTGGCAGCGGATGCTCGACATCCACCTCAACGGCGCCTTCTACTGCACCCGGGCCATGCTGGCCCGGATCATCGGCACCGATCAGAAGGCGTCGGTCATCTGCATGTCGTCCATCGCCGGGCTGGCCGGGTGGGGGCCGATTCACTACGCCACCGCCAAGGCCGGCTTGTTGGGGTTCGTCCGGGCGATGGCCCGATTCTGCGCCCCCCACGGCATCCGGGCCAACGCGGTGTGCCCCGGCGTGATCGACACCCCGATGGTGGCCGGAGTGGACGCAACCATGATCGAGGGCCTCAAGATGATGACCCCCGCCGGCCGCATCGGCCAGCCGGAGGACATCGCCTACGCCGCGTTGTATCTGGCCTCTGACGAGAGCGACTTCGTAACTGGTGAAACCATCACCCCCAACGGAGGCCTGGTCATCGGCTGACCAGATGGTTCAGCCCGGTCAGTCTTCGGGGAGGGGAACCTCCAACGCGCCCATTTCGACGAGGCGTTCGACTTCGGCTGAGTCCATGCCCAGTTCCTCGATGCAGATTTGGCGGGTGTGCTCGCCGAGCAGGGGGGCGGCGTGGACGGGGGGTGTGGGCATCTCGCTGCCGTAGAAGCAGGGGCCTTCCAGCACCAGGTGGCCGGCGCCGGGCTGGAACACCTCGAGTTGGAAACCCCGGTCGCGGAGCTGGGGGTCGGTGAGGTGGTCGAGGGCGGTGAGCATGGCCGATCCGGGAACGCCGGCCGCTTGGCAGGCCTCTTGCGCCTCCAGCGGTGATAGCCCGGCGGTCCATTCGGCTACCCCGGCGTTGACCGCCTCTCGGGCCCCCTTTCGGCCCTCCGCGGTTCCGTAGGCCGGGTGGTCGGCCCAGGCCGGATTGCCCATGGCCTGCTTGAGTGCCTCCCAGTCGGCGTCGTCGCGCACGCACACCACGCTCCACTGCTGGTCGCCGTCGCACTGGAACACTCCCCAGGGGGCGCCCTGTTCGGAGTCGTTGCCCGCCGGCTGCACCGACCCCGGGCTGAGCGACTCGGCCATGAACAGATCGCCCAGAGTGTTGACCAGCGCCTCGGCCTGGCTTACCTCGGCATGGACCCCCTCGCCCCGGCGCTCCCGGCTCCACAGTCCGGCCAGCGCGCCCAGAGCGCACAGCCGTCCGGCCATGTGGTCGGGGTGGATGGCGTTGGAGCCCGGCGGCGGATCGCCGTCGGTGAAGTTCCACAGGTATTTGATGCCCCCCACCGTCTGGATGGTGGGCCCGTAGCCGATCCAGTCGGCATAGGCCCCGGTCGAGCCCATGAGCTGGCTGCTGGCCATGCACACCCCGGGATTGAGCTCCTTGAGCGTCTCGTAGCCCACCCCCATGGCATCCATGGTGCCGGTGGAGTTGTTCTCGATCACGATGTCGGCCGTCTTCACCAGCTCCTTGAGCACGGCGAGGCCCTCGGGGATCTTGGAGTTCACCCCGAAGCTGCGCTTGGTGCGGCTCGACGAGGCGAACGACGGGGTCATCTCGGTGCCGGTCACCAGCCGCATGAAGTCGGGATAGGTGCGGGTCTCGATCTTGATGACGTCGGCGCCGTACTCGGCCAGCATCCGTCCGCCCTCCACGCCCACTCCGCCGTGGCCGAAATCCAGCACCCGCAAACCGGCCAACGGCTGGGCCAGCTCGCCGGCCGCGGGCACCGGCCCGCGGGGCTCGTCGGCGGCCGCCTCCGCGGCCACCTCGGCATTGTGCTCGCCCACCGCCGGCGGGCCGGACCGGAACCCCTGGCGCTGGCGGTTGATCTCCATGAACCCCGACGCGGTGGCCGCATCCACACCGGGGGCCACCTCCATTGGCACAAAGGTGGATCGGGACACGTAGTGCTCGTTGGCCAAGATGTCGGACGGCTTGAGCATCGGGGTGACCACCACACCTCGGCGCTGGGCCTCGGCCGCGGCCTCCTCCATCAGCATGGGGGCGAAGTGCTCGGCGATCACCGGGTTCAACACGTCGCCGTTCATCATCCTGGTGAGGGTTTGTCCCCAAGACTCATCGGCGAAGGCCTCGGGTCGGCCCATCCACTCCCACATGGCGGACCACTGGCGAGGGCTGAGGATCACCATGGTGATGAAGCCGTCGGCCGTCTCGAACAGCGGGTACACCACAGTGGTGCCCGACCGGACGACGGGCGGGTCAATACCGGCGTCCAAGGTGGGCTGCATGTTGGCCAGCTGCCAGGTGTTGAGTTGGATGGCCGCTTCCAGCGCCGAGAAGTCCAAGTGCTGGCCCCGACCGGTGCGCTGTTTGGCCACCAGGCCGGTGAGCACGGCCAGCGCGCCCACAACACCGGCGGCGTCGTAGGCGAAGGCTCCGGGGATGAGCAGCGGCGGCTTCTCGGGAATGCCCGAGGCGGCCAAATGACCGCTCATGGCCTGGATCACCTCGTCGGTGGCCTCGAACTGGGCGTAAGGCCCTTCCTGGCCGAAGTCGGTGATCGACAGCACCAACAGATGCTCCAACTCGGCGGAAACCTCCCGTGGATCCAGCCCGTGCTGGGCCAGTGCTCCCGGCTTGGAGGACTCGATCCACGCATCGGCGCCGGCCAGCAGCCCTCGCAGCTGGGCCTGGCCCTCGGCCGCGGTCACATCCACGGTGATGCCCCGCTTGTTGAAGTTGCGGAAGGCAAAGTACAGGCTGGCATCGCCGTCGGGGGTGAACGGGGGCATGTTGCGGGAGGCGGCCCCGCCGGGCGGCTCCACCCGGATCACGTCGGCGCCTAAGTCGGCCAGCAACCGTCCGGCTAACTCGCCTTTGACGTCGGCCATGTCGATGACTCGGAGGCCGCTCAGCGGCGGTTCATTGGATGACACGATCCGCGACACTACTGGCAAGGTTTCTGCCGGTTCGAAGAATGTGGTCAACTGGCGTCATGAGTACACAGAGCAACCTGGAAGTCCTCCAGTCGGTGTTCAACTCCATGGACGACGCCGACGCCGTGGCGGTCGTCCTCCTCCGCCGCCTCCGCCGCCTCCGCCACCGGTCGAGCGGGACCAGCCTGCGCCGGCCGCCCGACGCTGCTCATCAGCAGCCCCGAAGCCAGCCGCAGCGACGCGACGGTAGACTTCGAGGTCAGCCTCAGCTGCATCCTCAGCAGCCGCCCGACGATCCTTTTGACCCCGCTGCGCGACGGCAACATCGGCCAGAACATGTTCGTCCACCTGTCAAGCCAGCAGACCTCGACCACCGTCACCATCGGCGCAGAGAACCAGCTGGGCCTCGTCCTCGCCTGGAGCGCAGGCCTCGCCAACACCAAAGCACAAGGCGACGTCGCCTACACCGACTAACACAAAACCACCCGGCAGGGGAGGGGGTGTGCGGTTTGGGCTGTGCCGCTCTACTGCGAGTCGGCGGTTCGCTCGATGCGCGCGAGCAGCGCGGCCGAGGGGGTGACCTCGCCGCTCAGATAGGTGCTGAGCCGTGATGCGCTGGTGCCCGCCGATGCCGCGAACTCCGCCTTGGTCGTCCCGGCCCGTTCCACGGCGGCCTGGACGCGGGCCGCCACGTGGGCCCGGTCGGCGCGGTCGGCCTCGGTGCGGGCGTGCTCGATGGCCAGCGCGAAGAGGGTGCTTGTGCCGTCGGGGTCGCGGTAGGCGAGGTAGCGCTCCACCCGGCGGGCCACGGGCCCCCACGGCATCCGCCGGATCTCCGCGAACACGGGCTGCCAGTCGGGGACCAGGCCGCGGTCGATCGCGGCCACCAGCGCCTCGTACGGCCAGGTCCCCACGTCGTCGGTCGTCTCGGCGTCGACGTTGCGGAACCGCAGCCCGCTCACGCCGCACCGCCCAGTCGCAGGGCCAGCGCCCGGCACGCCCCCACCACGTCGGACCAGCGGTGCCACCGCGGGTCGAGCCTCTTGTAGCGGGGGAGCTCTTTGGTCACGTCGGTGTCGCGCGGCGACGGCTCGGCGAGCGCCACCACCAGCGAGGTGAGCACCGACGCCGGATCGCCGGACCGGTCGGCGTAGTAGCCGTCGATGCCCGAGAGCACGCTGTGGGCCGCGTCCTCGCCGATGTGGCCGGCGAGCGCCACGACGTCGAGGAAGTCGCGCACCACGTTGCGCTGCACGACCAAAAAGGCCTTGACCCGCAAAGCCTCAGCCGCAGTCGGCGCCACCACCACCGCGGCGGGGCCGACGGCGACCTCGACGGTCTCCAGCGGCCGGGTCCGACGCATCTGGCGGAGCCCGGCCTCGACCCCGTCGAGGCTCCCCATGATGGTGAACGGCGGCTTCGAGGCCCGCACCGACGTCGCCCACCCCTCAGTCGCCTCCACCGCCTCCAGAACCGCCTCGTACCGGTCGACCAGATCGGCCAGAACATGGTCGTGGTCGAAGGAGTCGCGGTGGCCGGCATGCAGCGCCGCGGCCGACCCCCCCACCAAAACGGCATCGGGAACCACCGCCTGCAAGCGCGCCGCCGATGCCATCACCCGCTTCAGCGCCGGACTCATCTCGCTCACGCTGCTTATCATAACCGATAAGCAACAAACTCCAAGCGGGGGTTTGTGCGCCAAATCGTGTAATTATGCGCTAAATCGTGGATCTCTGCGACAAATCGTCTATCTATGCGACTATCCTGGTCGCATTGCATCGAAATCCCTGTTGGGAACGCCGTCCACCAGCCCGTTCTCTCCCCATTTCGGGAGGACCCCTCACTCGTTGGTGGGGAGAGACGACTTGCTGGCAAAACTGGGAAATGGGCTCGTGACAGGGCCAGACGGGGTGATTGACAGTGCGGCTGTGGATGTGGCCATCGGCACGGCGGGGGAGGTTGTAAGCGCCAAGATCGGCATCCCCGCGTGGCACGACCTGTCCGAGGGCGACCAGAGGCTCTTGGGGGCGGTTGCAGCCAATGGGGGGAGTGCGAACTCAGCCGAAGCTGCGCGGCGTTCAAATATGAGCGACAAGGCAGCAAACCGCGTGCTGCGACGCCTCGCAGACCTGGGCTATCTGGACAGACAGACCCGAGGGGCTTATCGCTTCACGGGCTTGGTGCCCAAGGAGGTCGCCCTAGCCGAAACAGGGCATTCGGAGGTGTCCGACGACGTTTCTCCAAGCCAAGTCGCTTCCCGGCAGCAGTGCCGCAAATGAATGCCGCAGGCAAAGGCGTACTGCGTGCTCCGGAAAGGCCACTCAGGGGGCTGTAGGTCAAAGTAGCCGCAGGGGGCCACATGCTCGTGGGACAGCGCCGCGGGCAGGGATACATCGGGCGGTATCTGTGCAGTTCAGAGCCGCCAATAGCTCCTAATTCAGCGCGCGCACGGCTACACGAGTTGCCGTTTTTCGACCGCGGCAAGGATTGGCAGGACATCGCTGAGATGGTGAGAGCCGGATCGATCTGGCGTGCCTTAGGAGCCGATGCCTGGGTTGCGGTCTTGTGTGGGAGTGTCGGGGTTTGGGAGTTCTTGTTGGATGTGTTGGCATCTGGCGAGTGCTTGGTGGGCTTCGGCCGGCTGGTAGCCGAGTTCCCCAGTGATTAGAGAAATGCAGGTCTGGGCCATCTGAACTGCTGCTCTGGCCATCTGGGCGGCGAATTCGGGGGTAGCCGTCTGCGGGTCTCCCTTGATCCGCGCGTCGGCGGGATAGGTGCTGGTCTCGCGCCACACCGAGGCATCCTGCGGGCTGATCTTGTCCAGACATGATTCAAGCTGCACAGCGTCGTGTGGAGAGAGCTGGGCGCCGGCGGCGTCGATGAGGCCGCCATACTGTGGATGTTGGCGGGGTGGGGTCCTTTGAGGGCGTGGATGAGAGCTTTGAGGGATGTCTCCATCACGACTTGGGAATAGGCGCAGGATGACGACACGCCCGGCCAGCGATTCGCTGATGGTCGGCACGGTGAGGAAGTTCGTCGAGCCGGTGAGCAGGAAACGCTCCCGCGCGGGGTCCTCGTCGACGGCGATCTTGATCTCGCGTACCAGGTGCTCGCCGCCGATCTGCACTTCGTCGATGACCAGCGGCGGGGCATAGGCGCGCAGGAAGGCCAGTTAGTGTGTTGTGC
>JAPPMA010000070.1:18069-133283 GCA_028819295.1 bacterium
GCCCCTATTGTGCGCTGGGCGGCTTGTTAGTGTGTTGTGCGCCCCTATTGTGCGCTGGGCGGCTTGTTAGTGTGTTGTGCGCCCCTATTGTGCGCGGTAGGGTGGGGCGGTGAGTGCCCGCCCTCTCGCATCGACGGCGCCCAGCCCCAACCCCTTCTCGCCGGACTTCGGCCAGGTTCCCGACGCGCTCGTTGGACGCGACGACCTCCTCGCCGACCTCTATGAGGGGCTGGACGCCGGGCCCGGCGACAGCCGCTACACCAGCATCCTGCTGGGGGTGCGCGGATCGGGCAAGACAGTCGTGCTAACAGAGGCCGAGCGCCACGCGGCCTCCTGCGGCTGGATAGTGCTGTCTGTCGACGCCGGCACCAATGGGCTCTTGGACCGCATATCGCAGGCGATCAGGCAGACCCCCCGCAAATACGAGAGCCTCGACCTCGGCGGGCTGGGAGGCCGCCGGACGACAACGGGCGACAAGAGCCTGAAAGTCGGCCCCTACCAGGAGAAGCGGTCCGAGCAGGAGGTCTCCGACCCCGACGCCGACATGGGTCTGCGGGAGGAACTGGCCCTGCTGGCCGAGAAAGCCCAGCAGGCCGGAACGTCCGTGCTGTTGACCGTCGACGAGCTCCACTGCGCCGACAGGGACGAGGCCCGCAGGCTGTCGAACTACATACAGCACATCACCAAACGGTCCCAGCGCCCGCTGGCGTTCATCGGCGCAGGCCTGCTGGAAATGCGCTACACCCTCATGGAGGACAAGAGAATCACCTTCTTCCGCAGATGCAACCGGCACGAGATGCCGCCGCTGGACTTCGCCGACGCGTACAAGGGCCTCCGCTTCCCGATCCTCGACGCGGGAGGGTCGGTCACCGAACCGGCCCTGGAGCAGGCGGCCGCCGCGGTCGGCGACCTCCCCTACACGCTGCAAGTGGTCGGACACACGGCATGGGCGCTCGCCGACGCCCCCGGACGGGAAATCGACGGCCACGCCGTCAGCCGGGCAGTGGCCATCGCAGAGAGGACCGTGGACGAGAACATCAGCGAACCGGCCTTCCACGAGCTCGCTGAAACCGAGCAGGAATACCTCGCCGCGCTGGCCGCGCTCGGCGGCAGCGGCACCATGGCGGAAATCGCCGGCCGGGCGGGGACAACCCCCAAAGCCGCCGCCAAGACGCACCGCAGGCTCGACCTGTCGGGATACACGCGCCGAGACGACGGCGGAACCGTCACCCTCACCGGCCTCGTGCCGGCAAGGGTGATAGCCCGAAACGCTCCCGGCGGCGGCCCCGACCCCTCAGACGGGCAACCCCGCACCGCACGCCCGGCCACCGCAGGCCCGACTCCTCCGACGCCCAAACGAGCCGCCTGCCGCAAATGGATGCCCCGCGCCAGGGCATACTGCACGCAGCCCCGCGACCACTCGGGGCGATGCCGCTCGAAGTGACAGAACCAGAGCAGAACGGCCGCACCATCGCCAACCTCTGCACAATAGACGACCTCGGGCACAGGCCCCGCCGACGACCAGGCCCAAGGCAACGCCGACTGCGCCGACTAACAACCCGCCCACCGCCAACAGCGCGCAGAGCCCCGGAGGTGGCCGCGCTGTCGCAAGAGCGCCCACCTCCAATGCACAAGCACCTGTGGGCCCGCGCTCCACGGGATCGGCCCAGCGATTTGAAGGCCCATAGAATCGGGCCGGCCTATCTCCTCGACCTGTGACCACCCTTGTGGCCCCGGGCAAGCACGCATTTTGCCCTTGCCCGAGGCATATAGGCATTACAGGCGCCGGTGCTCTCATCTGGGGAAAGCGAGGCCGGATCGATATTGCCCAGATCGTATTCGGCCTCGCTGGCGGCAAGGCCTTGGACCGCCTCGGCTGTGAGCACACCTGCCAGCTGCACTTTGCCCCCGTTTGTGCGATGCACATGGCCTGCGGCGGCGAGCCGACGCTCTGCTCGGGCCAGGCTGCGGCTGCTCGATTCTGGGAGTCGGCGAGCGATGTCGCGAGGCGCACCCGTTCCCCCGCATGCTGACAATGCCTTGAGGAAGGACTGATCGGTTTCCCCGAGGTCGTGCCACATCGGAGAAATGACCTTCTCGGCCATGTCTTGACCGGCCATCTCTACCGCCATCTCCGCGGCTCTGGCGTCGATGGGCCTTTCTGGCGACCCGGACAGATCCCAGGCGTGATGCCCAATGCTTTGAAGCTTGTAGGGCAGCCCGTCGGCTGCGGCAGCCGCCATCAGCCGAAGGGCATCGTCGTGGACCTCGCCGTCGGACTCCTCTACCGTGAGGCGCAAACACCGCCAAGCGTCATCATGGTTGATCGACGGCATCCCATCCCTGAAGCACCTGTGGAAGAACGTCATCTTCTTGTCTTCCAAGATGGTGTAGGCCATCTCGGGGAGGCCGGCTCCCACGAATGCCAGAGGGAGTTCTTTGATCTTGGTGATGTCCTGGATGTCGGAGGCCAGCCGGCGCAGTTCCTCCCTGTCGCCGGCGTGCATTTCATCCACCGTGAGCAGCACGGCAGAGCCCTGGTCCGCAGCCCATGAGCTCAGGGTCTCCAAGTAGTACCCGAGGCTCCATCGGGGACGCTGCTCTGGCATATCCTGCCAATTGATGCCAACCGGCCCAAGTGTGAGTCCAGCCAGCCTCCGGTCCCGGCGAGGGACCGGGGTCTTTGACGGGTCGGCTGCCTCGTAGCGTTCCCTGGCGTCGGCGATGCACGACGAGATGCGCCCCAGCAGCCCCGGCGTGGCTGCGTCAACGTCGAGCACAAGTAGTCCGCTGAAGGCGGCTTGCTCTCTGACCTCCGCGAGAATAGTGGTCTTGCCCGAACCGCGTTGGCCTAGAAGCAGCCTTGTGAATCCCTGGTCACCTGGACCGATGTACAAGGATCGTCCAATGCTCTCCAAGAGCGACTGCCTGCCGACTAGCAGGGCAGGCCTCCGCCCGAAGTCGGGCGTAAACGGATTGGGGAGAAAGCTGGAGTGGTCCTCCATGCCCTTACCTTACCCCGATTAGCTGCATCAGATGTCCGCACTACGCATTAATTGTCCGCACTACGCATTAGATGTCCGCATTATGTATCGAGCCCGATAAACAGCCTGGGCCGCGGAGCACCGCCGACTGCTCGGCCGCGGGCCTGCGGGGGCCGGGTCTTGTAGGCGCAGTCCGCGGGGAGCTGTCCTGTGTGCAGTCCGTAGCGCTGCTCCCGCGCGACGGTGTGCACAGGAGCCAGGCCGCGCGCGGGCATGCAACCCCGGGCTTGGACGAGTTGGCCGGCGCCAAGTCGAAGGAGCGCAGGAGAGGCGTCAAGGTGGGCCCGTACCAGGCGGGTTGGGCCGAGACGGAGTTGTTCGATCCCGCTGTCGACATGGGGTTACGGGAGCGGCTCACCGTGATGGCCAGAGCTGCCCAGCGGGCGGGCTCGGCCGTGTTGCTCACTTTGGACGAACTGCACAGCGCCGACAGGGACGAGGCCCGACGACTGGCCAGCGATATCCAGCACATCACCAAGAAGGGCCGTTTGCCGCTGGCGTTCGTGGGCGCCGGGCTGTTGGAGATGAAATACACGCTGATGGAGGGGAAGAAGAACACCTTCTTCAAACGGTGCCACTCCTGCGACATGCCCCCTCTGACCTACCCCGATGCACTCCAGGGGATTCGCTTCCCGATCGAGGAGACGGGCGGGACAATCGCAGGCACTGCTCTGCGGAGCGCTGCTTCCGCTGTCGACGGCTCTCCCTACAAGATGCAGCTTATAGGGCACGCAGCCTGGAAAACGGCGAATGCGCCCGTAGGCGAGGTTGACGACTTCGCCGTCGAGCTGGCCATAGAGTCCGCAGAGGACACGATGTTGAGGAACATCAGCGAACCGGCGTTCTACGACCTCTCGAACGACGAGCAGGAATACCTGGTGTCGCTGGTCTCGCTGGGAGAAAGAGGCACGACCAGGGCGATCGCCGGAATGACGGGAATTGGCGAGAGGGAGACCCGGAGAACAGCCCGCAGGCTTGAATTGGCCGGATACATCGTCAGAGACCAGCGCGGTCCGCCCGCGCTGACCAATCTCGTGCCGAGAAGCGTGATAGCCGACGAGGGCGGCTTGGACATAGGCGAACACAGTCCGGCGACCGCAGAAGGGCTCGCCGGGAGCGCGGATCCCCCCCACTTGGCAGACCGGGGCCCGCGTCCGGCATCCTGGCCGAACTGCCGGCGGTGGATGCCCCGAGCGGAGGCATACTGCGTGCTGCCTCGCGACCACTCCGGCAGATGCCGCTCGCGATAAGCCGCAGCGACATTCGCGGGCTCGGATGTTCACAGCCGTGTTCGAGGGCAACGGGCGCACGATCGCGAATCTGTATATCGACCGCCCGAACCGGAGGTATGTGGGCCTGTTCGGCACCATCGGTCCCGGCGGGCATGTGCGCAACTTCGGGCTGAGCGCGCCCAACTCCGACTGCCAGGTCAAGGGGTTCCGTCATGTGGGGCCGCTTGCCGGTAAGGCTGGCGGGGGCCGCTGGCAGGGTGGGGGTCGTGTCAGCGGCCTATGCGACCGGCGACGTGACCGGCATACAGTCCGTGGGCGGTTTGACGGGCTGGAGGCCCGACTCCAGGCGACCGACCAAAGAACCGCCGCCAACCCCGCCGAACCGCCAGGCCACACCGTCGATGCCCAGGTGGTGGCCAAAGTGCGGGCGCTGGCCTCCCAGACCCAGCACGGCACATCCCACGTCAACCGCTGGAACCGGGTGCTCGTCGCGTTCGGCGAACACGACGGCACCGGCATCACCGACGGGCCCATGACCGCCGCTCAGGCCCAGCACATGGCGAACACCCACAGCAGCACCCACACACGCCGCCACCGCTGCCATCGGAGCAACCCGACAACTAGTGGTGTACGCAACAGGTGCCGCCAACTACAACGCCAAAGGCACCGCCACCATCACCGAATAACGACCGGTCGGCTGTTCAGCGTCCCTGCGCGGGACTATTCCGTATTTCAGCGCTCCCTTAGAAGCGCCCGCCTCCGAAACCTCCCCCGCCGAGACCTCCGCCGCCGAAACCCCGCATGAGGGGGCCTTGGGACCTCTCGTTGAAGACATCGTTCATGCCGGAGTTCTCGAAGCCCATGGGCACTTGGCCGGTGGTGGCGTAGATGTAGAGGGCCATCTGGAAGATGGCGGTGAGCGTGCTGATCACCACCGACACCAGGGCGATCCATCCAAAGCCGATGACCGCGCCGATCACCGCCCCGAGGCCGCTCGCCGATGCTCCCAGGGCGAATATGAGGATTCCGGGAATGGCGGCCACCAGTCCGATGATGCCGAACCCTACTTGGGCGATCAGATTCTCCCCCCATGTATGGCGCAGCAGTTCGCCCGATCGCCTCAGCGAGTTGAACGGTCCTGTCTGCTCAACCACCAGTATGGGCACCACCAGGAAAGTGAGGACCCCCCAGGCCATGTCGAGAAGGCTGCCGAGAATCCGGGTGACGATGTTGTCTGAGCTCTGGATGGCCCGCAGGATCATGCCGACGGTCAGGGCCAGAATCGCCCACGGCACGATCACGTGCAGTCGGGAGAATGCCCCCTTGATGGCGCTGGAGATGGTGGGGTCGCCGCCGCTGAACCGCTCCCGGGCCCCCGACACCACCGCGGCGTTGAAGAAGACGGTGATGACGGTGATGGCCAACAAGATGATGATTCCGCCGATCCACAGCATGGGCTCGCCCCCGGCGCTGCCGTCGCCGTCGTCAATCCCGTCGGTTGACAGCCAGATGGGTATGCCGATGGCTGCAACCACCACCAGCGAAGCCAGCGCCCCCAGTATCGGCAGGACGGCCAGCTCCCGATCATGTTGCAAAACCGCCCATGAGGCTTTGGCGGTGTCCATTGTCCGGCGAAATCGACCCATGAGGACAACGTTACCAGCGAATGGCGACGGTTTTGCGACGACGGAATCAGGGCCTATTGGCTGGCTTGTGCTAGCGGCACTTCGCAGGCTTGATCGAGGTCGATCTCCGCGGTGATGTGGCCGTTGCCGTGGGGGCCGGCGCCCCAGGAGGGCATGACGGTGGAGTACAGCCCGGTGCCGCCGGCCACCATAACGAGCAGTGCCTCGGGGCTGCTGAGGGCGTGGACCGCCAACTCGGGGTCGTCGCCTTGGCTGCGCTGGTGGCGGTCGATGCCCGAGCCTCGGGCCCGCACTGTGGACAGTTCCGACCAGGAGCGCTTGGCCCGGTGGTGCAGCGCCTCGGCGATGGTGGCCCGGTCGTGGCCCACGTCGGCCAGGGCGATGGCGTGGTCGGGGTTGAGCACCAGCACCTGGGTGCCCCGGGCGAAATGGGTGTTGTTGGCGCCCAGCCCCGAGAGCGAGGCGGCCAGTGCGTTCAACAGGTGGTCGGCGTACACCTCGGGGTCGTCGTCGGGGAAGCACAGCACCGAATGCGGCCCTTCGGTGCAGGCCACGGTGACCGTGCTCTGGTCGATGCCGTAGCCCAGCGAGGTGTGCAGCGGCGGGAAGGGGCTGGCCTCCTCGTCCTCGCCCAGGCAGAACGTGAACTTGCCGGGATGGCCGAGCAGCGCCATGTCGGAGGTGCCGGGACGCCCGCCGCCGATGTTGATCATGGCCAGGCGCACCGCCCGGCCGATGCTGGCGTTGGCCCGGTGCCCCGGTCCCAGGGCGCCGAATCCCGAGGCGATGCCGCAGGCGTCCACCGCCGGGCCGTTGACCACGAGCATCGGCCCCAGGTTGTGGGTGGTGGCCTGCACCTCGGTCATGTCCATCCGGGGGTCGCACACCGCCCGCACGGCCGCCGCCACTACCGGGAAGTGGTCGGGCAGACAGCCGGCCATCACCGCGGCGACAGCGGCCTTCTCCACGGTGGCCTCGCCCAGGTTGGGACCGAGCTGGCCCAGCGAGACATCGCCATCGAGGCCTGAGGCCAACACCATGCGCTCAACCCGGGCCGGGGTGGGGATCACCACCGGCAGCCCATCGGTGCAGCCCGCCTCGTGAAGCTGCTCGAGGGCAGCCTCCTCGGAGAGCGCGGTCAGCCGTTGGCTCATCCGGCGCCCAGCGCCTGGAGCACCTCGTCGGCGATGTCGTCGGCCACCATCTGTATGGCCTTCTCCCCGGTGCCGGCCACCGGGTGGGGGAGGATCACCCGGGGAATGTCGGGCATTCCCGCAGACCGGGCCACGAATTCGCCCTGCGGTGAGAATTTCGTGGTCACCAGGGCCACCGCCGGCGTGTCGCGCCGGGCGGCCTTGATGGCGTCACGCACGGTGCCGCTGGTGCAGCTTCCTCAATGGCCGTAGGCGGCCACCACCGCGTCGCACGACTCGGTGATCTCGCCGATGAGCTGATCGTCGGCCACCATCGAGGCGTTGCCCTTGTTCCAGGCCCGCACTTCGAGGTCGGGGCGAACCCGGCGCAGGCTCTCTCCCACCGCGTCCAGGAACGGCGCCGAGTCGGGGAATCCGTTGGCGAGGAGCCCCACTGTGAGGGTTCCACCTCCCGCGGAGAGGTCATAGGGGGTCACCGGCTCGGCCGGTTCTGCCTTTGGGTCCAAGTATTCGATCGCCATAGCTCTACGGTAGTGCAAGTGCGTCAATGGAAAGCATGGGCTGTGGTCGCGGTGATCGCCGCCGCGGTCGGGATCGTGGCTGTGGTCGCCGACGTGCAGTTCTTCGACGTGGACGATCCTCAGCTGACCACCACGCCGGCATCCATACCGCCGCCGGCGACCGCCCCGACCTCCACCAAGCCGCCCTTACCCGTCCCCACCTCCGCCCGCACCCCCTCTGCCGCCCCCGCTGCCGCCCCAACTCCGACGCCTGTCCCCACGCCCACCCCGTATCCGGGCTGGGTCGATCCCGCCACCGCAGGCCAGCCCTACGGCTTGGTGCCGGGGCTGCTCACCTTCCGGGGCAATCCCACCCGAACCTTCTACGGAACCGGCCCCGCCCCCCGATCACCTGAGGTGCTGTGGCGTTTCACCGGCACACCCGAGCGGGATCTGTGCTCGCTCACCTCTTGGGAGGCGGGCACCACTTTGTGGTGTGGCAGCGGCTGGACCGGCCAGCCCGCAGTGGTCGAGTGGTGGGACGACCGCACCTGGGTGATCGTGGGCGCCTACACCCCCGGGGTTCACTTCCTGGATGCCGCCACCGGCGAGCAGCTGCTGCCGGAATTCCTGGTGGGCGACCTGGTGAAGGGGTCGGTTACCGTCGATCCCGACGGCTATCCCCTGGTGTACTTCGGGTCGAGGGACAACTACTTCAGGATTCTCGCCTTCGACCGGTCCGAACCGGTGGAGCTGTGGTCGATGCATGCCAACGAGGTATCGCCGGTGCTGTGGAACGACGATTGGGACGGCGCCGCCCTCGTGCTGGACGACTACCTGTTCCAGGGCGGAGAGAACAGCCAGTTCTTCATCGTGAAGCTGAACCGCAGCTACGGCGCCGACGGGCTGGTGGCCATTGATCCCGAACTGGTGTTCAACAGCCCCGCCTGGGACGAGGAGCTGCTGGCCGCCATCGGCGACCGCAATGTGTCCATCGAGGGGGGCATGACAGTGGTGGGCAACACCCTGTACTTTGCCAACTCGGGTGGCCTGGTGCAGGGCTGGGACATCACCAGGCTGGCCGACGGCCAGGACCCGCAGCGGGTTTTCCGCTACTGGGCGGGCGACGATGTGGACGCCACCGTGGTGGCCGACGCCGACGGCTTCTTGTATGTGGGCGTGGAGTACGAGCGGGCCAACAGCCGCAGCCAAGAGCTGGGCCAGATGATCAAGCTGGATCCCTCCTCCGACGACCCCTTCGTGTGGGGGACCAGCCTGCGCAACGCCGACATTGACGGCGTGTGGGCCACTCCAGCGCTGACCGATGAGATGGTGTACGTGCCCACCAACGCCGGCTATCTCTACGGCCTGGCCCGCGACACCGGCGAGGAGGTGTGGCGCAAGCGGCTGACCGGGCCGGTGTGGTCGTCGCCGGTGGTGGTGGACGACATGCTCATCCAGGGCGACTGCGCGGGAACGATATACGGCTTCGACATCTCCCAGCCGCTGGTCGAGCCGCCCGAGCTGTGGCGGATATCGCTCGAGGGCTGTGTGGAGTCCACCCCGGCGGTGTGGAACGGCGTCATGTACGTGGCAGACCGCGCCGGCGGCTTCTACGCCCTTGGCGACCGCTGACCGGGCCAGCCTTCAAGATGGGTATGCAGAAGCAAATGTCACTCGCGTGCTTAGAATGCTTCATATGGCGTTGACCCAGCCCCGACTCTTCGAATCTGCCACCCCTAGTGAGCCTCTTCGGAGCAACGCGCCTACTTTCGTAAACAATATGTCGCTACCCATTCACCGGTGGTTCCGCTTTAGTGCTGGCTATTCTGCAGAATGGGCAGTGAATTCCATTGGTAAATTCTTGGCCTATTCAGGCCAATCTAGAATTGTTGTCCTTGACCCGTTTGCAGGTAGTGGAACTACATTACTGGCAGCCTCAAACCTTGGCTGCGACAGCTACGGGTGGGAGGCACAAGAATTCATATTCCGAATTGCAGATGCAAAGATGCGATGCATAGACACCGATCCGGAAGCAATCTTGCAGGCTGCTGAGTCGATAGTCGAAAGATCATTGCTGTGCCAGCCAGAAATGTGCATTGAAAGTGAACCGCAACTATTACAGAAGTGCTATTCCGAAGACGTATTGATAGAGCTACGTCGACTTCAAAAAGCACTCTATGATGCCAAAAATGAAATAGAGGACTCCGTCTGGAAGCTCTTGTGGCTTGCCTTGGTCAGCACGCTTCGACCTGCAAGTCATGTCGGCACAGCGCAGTGGCAGTTCCCCGCCGAGGATTACCGTGCCCACCGGGGTGACGGTGTTCAACGAGAAGAACCGCCCGCCTCGGGAGCTGGCCGAGCCCTACTACAACATCACCCGTTGGACCACGGTGGACGACGGCGGTCACTTCCCCGCCTTGGAGAATTCCGATGCGCTGGTGGAAGAGGTGCGGGCCTTCTTCCGACCGCTTCGCTGAGACAGAAAGAGATACCGCAATGACCCGACTGGGAATCATCGGACTGGGCGACATGGGCGGTGCCATCGCCGAGGGGGTGCTCACCGGCCAATGGGACGACGACGTGGCCGTGGTGGGCTACGACGTTTCCGAGGCGGCCATGGCGCGGTTCGCCGAGCTGGGCGGCACGCCGGCTGCGTCGGTGGGGGAGCTGGCCCGCCAGGTGGACCTGGTGGCGGTGGTGGTGATCGACGATGCCCAGGTGCGCCAGGTGTGCGCTGGCGACGACGGTGCCATCGCCGGGGCGGCCGAGTCGGGGGCCTTGGTGGCTGTTCACTCCACCGTTCTGCCTGCCACGGTGATCGAGCTGGCCGTCGGGGCCGCCGAAGCGGGGGTGGCGCTTATCGACGCCCCGATCACCGGCGGCACACCCTCGGCCCGCAACCGCGATCTGGTGGTGCTGTGCGGGGGCGATGAGGCCCACACCGAGCAGGGTCGCCCCCACTTCGAGCGCTATGGCGGCATGGTGGTGAACGTGGGCCCGCTGGGCTCCGCGCTGAAGGCCAAGGTGGCCCGCAACCTCATTACCTACGCTGAGTTTGCGGTGGCCTACGAGGCGATTGCCCTGGCCGCAGCCGCCGGAGTAGACCTTAAGGCGTTCGCCGAAATCGTGAGCTATTCCGACCGCAACATCGGCCCCCACTTGGGCGTGTTCACCCGGCCGATTGTCTATCCGCCTCCGCCAATGGGCGGCAGTTTCACCCAGATCGCCCACAAAGACCTGAGGGGAGCGCTGGCCCTGGGCGAGGAACTGGGCGTTGAACTGCCCATCACCGGGCTGGTCGACGGCAACATTGATGCCGCATTCGGCGAGTAGTAGATAGGCGGCAGTCGGGTTTCCGAGCCCCAGACCCGGCGCCTACTCGAAGGTTACGGTCCCGGCGTCGAGCACCACCCGGTCGCCCACCCGGGTTTGGAACCGGGCCGAACCGCCGCCCTCGTCCCAGATGTAAACGTCGAGGGCCTCGCCCGGCAGCACCGGCGAGGAGAACCGGCCGTGCATCGACTTGAAACGGGCCGGATCGCTGTCGCACAGGGCGTGCAGCAGCGCCCGACCGGTGAAGCCGTAGGTACAGAGGCCGTGCAGGATGGGGGTGTCGAACCCGCCGGCAGCGGCGAACGAAGGGTCGGAGTGCAGCGGGTTGCGGTCGCCGTTGAGCCGGTAGAGCAGGGCCTGGTCGGAGCGGGTCTGGTAGGTCACCACATGGTCGGCGTCTCGCTCGGGCACCTTCGGCGGGCTGGCCGGGCCCCGGTCTCCGCCCCAGCCCCCTTCGCCCCGGATGAACAGCGCGCTGGTGGCGGTGAAAAGGGGTTGGCCGTCGGCGGCATCGGCGGCCTCGCTTTCCAGCACCACCAGGGCGGCTTTGCCCTTGTCGTAGATGCCGGTGACGCGGCTCACCGAGCTCACCGCGGCCTCCACCGGCAGCGGCTTGTGGAGGGTGAACCCCTGCTCGCCGTGGACCAGCAGAGCCGGGTTGTAGGTGCCTATCTTGGCCAGCGGGCTGTCGGCGCCGCCCAGACCGCCGCCCAACACCACGCACATGGTGGGCAGGGCCTTCTGCTCCACGTCTTTGGTGTTCTCGGTGGTGTACTCCAGCTCGAACCCGGTGGGATCGCTCATGCCCGCGCCCACTCCCAGGGCATACAGCAGGGCGTCTTTGGACTTCCAGCTCGAGGTGCTCGGGTCGCTCTGGGCGCCGACGGCGGTTGGGTCGAGGGGCATGGGGGCTCCTAACGGTGTTGGGGGTGGTGTTGGGGTTCTTGGGCGCCTGGTTGCGCCGAGACGGTGCCCAAAACATACCGTTGGATTCGTGGCCCACATCAATCAGCCAAGCGGCCCGTTCCAGGCCATCGACCATCCGGCGGTGGCCGGCCGGGAGCGGGAGCTGCGGGCGCTGGCCGACGCGGTGCGGCGCCTAGTGGCCGCCACCGTCACCAACACCGCCCCGCCCGCCGACACCGCCGCGCTGGCCGATGAGGCCAACGCCCTGGCCGACCGCATCGAGGCCCATGTGCCCGCCGAGCCGCCGCCTCGCTACGGGCCCAGCGCTCCCCAGTTCGAAGGCCCGCCCATTACCCACAAGCGAGCGCCGTTCGACTACGTGACCGGCATCTGCAATCCCGCCGCGGTGCCGGTGGAGATGGCGGTGGACATGGAGTCAGACCCGCCCAAGACTCGGGGTCGGGCGGTGTTCACCACCGTGTATGAGGGACCGCCCGGCTGCGTCCACGGGGCGGCCATCGCCGCGGCCTTCGACATGGTGTTCACCAGCGCCTGCTCCACCCGCGATGCCAGCGGACCCACCATGATGCTGTCGGTGCGCTACCGGCGCCCCACTCTGCTCAACGTGGAGACCGTGTTCGAGGGGTGGGTGGAGACCTTCGACGGAACCATCACCGAGGTCAAGGGCCATGCTCGACAAGACGGCAGAGTCACGGCGCTGGCCGAGGGCGTGTTCCGCCATCTCGACCGTGAGGCGCTGAGCCAGCTCGCCCAGGCCCGGGGCACGAAAGCCGAAGACGCCGCCCGCTAGGCCGGCTCGGCGGCGGCTGCTCTAAGCCGATGTCCCCACCGGCTTCGACGGGGTGAACTCGGCGGGCAGGTGCTTGATGCCGTGGATGAAGGCCGATGACAGCGGGTCGGGCTCGCCGGTGGCCCGGATGTCGCCGATGCGCTCGAAGATCTCCTGGAACATCACCTTGATCTCCCGCCGGGCCAGGTGCGCCCCCAAGCAGAAGTGCGGTCCCGGCCCGCCGTAGCCCACGTGGGGGTTGGGATTGCGCCGCACATTGAAGGCCAGCGGGTCGTCGAACACCGTCTCGTCCCGGTTGGCGCACAAGTAGTTCATCACCACCATGTCGCCCTCTTCTATCTTTTGGCCCTCCAACTCGGTGTCGGACAGCACCGTTCGGCGCATGTAGGTGACCGGGCTGGCGATGCGCACGATCTCCTCCACCGCGCTGTGGGCCGTGCCCTCGAAGTCGTCGGCCCAGATGCGGCGCTGTTCGGGATTGTCGGTGAGGTACACCAGCCCCCAGCTGATGGCGTTGCGGGTGGTCTCGTTGCCGGCCACCACCAGCAGGATGAAGAAGCTGGCCAACTCGGCCCGGGTGAGCCGCTCGCCGTCGACCTCGGCGTTGACCAATACGCTGGTCAGGTCGCCGGTGTCCACCCCCACCTTCGACTCGGCCACCTCGTCCATCAGGTTCGACAAGGCCTCGCCCGCAGTGAGGATGGCGGTTACGAAGTCCCCGAATTCGGGAACGTACTCGTTGTCGGCCGCGCCCAGGATCACGTTCGACTGGTCGAACACGAAGTCGTGCTCGGAGGCCGGGATCCCCATCAGGTCGCACACGATCCGAAGCGGCAGACGGGCCGCCACCTCGGTGACGAAGTCGCACTCGCCCTTCTCGCACACCCCGTCCACGATGAGCCGGGCCTGGTCCTGCACCGAGTCTTCCAACCGGGCCAGCATCCGGGGGGTGAAGCCCGCCGAAACCAGCTTTCGCAGCCGGGCGTGGCGGGGGTCGTCCATGGCGATGATCGAGTTGAAGTACTCGTTGAACTCCGGCGGGAAGTCGTTGATGGTGATGCCCGACGACGAGGAGTAGATCTGCGGGTTGCGCGACACCTCCATCACGGTCGCATGCTTGGTGATGAACCATGCGCCCGGTGTCTCGACGCTCTCGAGGTCGCCGGTGAACTCAAATCCGGGGTAGAAGGTGAGCGGCCGGGAGCACACCTCCACCAGATCGGCGTCCACCACCCGCCGGTCCCGTCTCCAGAACGCATTGTGGAGTGGGTTGCGGGGATCTGCCTCAATCGATGGAGGAGGTTTGGCGGGAGCGCCGGGAGAGGTCTCCGAATCGGGCGTGACAGTGGTCATGGGAGCAATCTAGTGGTCCAAGACGACCGGGTTCTGGTAGCTGATGCGGATCAGCCTTCGTTGCTTTGGGCCTTATTGGAATGACACGAACTCCGGGGTGGGGGTGAGTTCCAGTACCTGGTCGGGGGTGGCGTTGGGGAAGTCCTCGTCGTAGAAGTTCTTCCAGCCCCAATGGAACCGGCCGGCGTCGGGCTTGCTGGTCAAGGTGTTCCAAGAGGCGTATTTGGCCCTCATCGAGCCTTGGCCGTCCATTTGGATCAGCACCGCCAACTCGGGGGGAGTGTCGATGTGCTGGCGGTTGGCGATCATGGAGGTTTGGAACTGGTGGACGATGAGCAGCTTCTGGGGGAGGGCTTGCTCGCGGACTATGCCGGCCAGCCATGCCGCGACCTGGTTGATCTCGGCGGCCTCCACCGTGCCGACCTGCTCGAGGTGGACTTGGTGGGGCTTGAGCCTCCACTCGGGATCGAGGGCGAGCCCCACGTGGGGGAGGCGGAGGAACTCCTCGTAGACCTTCGCCTGCGTCAAGAAGTCGGTTCGCCCGGGCTGGAGGTCGAGCACCACGTACATGTTGTTGGCGGCCGCGGTCTCGATCCAGGGCCTGATCGCGTCTCGGGCGGTCATGGCCGAATAGTCTCCGTCGCCGCCTGCGCCAGCCGACGCAACGGTGGCGATGATCTCGAAGGCGGGCAAGATCACTGACCCGTCGGCGCCGTAGGCCTGGGCGATCGACCGGAGGCGCTCGACGCCCCCGGCGGGGCTTTGCTCTCCCAGCACCCCGAGGCCGGGGCCCGACGGATGGCCGTATATGGCCACCAAGCGGCGGTCGAAGCCTGATCCGAACATGAGCAGGCCGCCCCCGGGAATCTGATGGCCCCGGCGGATGGCCTCAAGCTGCCAGACAGCATCTTCGCCCAGGCCCGGGCCCACCTTCACCTCAGAGGCGTAGGAGATCATCTCCCTCGCCTCGAAGGGGAGCGCCCGCAGATCGCCGGACGCAACGATCACCCGATCGCCTGTTTGGTAGCCGAGGGCTGCCAACTGTTCGGCCTGCTCGTTGGCTGCAACCAGCCATACGCGTTGGGGGGTTGCCTCTGGAGGCGAGAGTTCGGCGCCGTTACCTGCGGGAGCGGGCCCCGAGACGCTTCGAACCCCTGACGACCCAGCGGTGATCTCGAATCCAGTCGCTGAGGATGCCCCCCGCACCGTCGCCGCCGACACAACGGCAGCAAATGATGTTGAGCCCGCATCACGAGCCGGGACGTCTTCTGCTGGGATGGACGCGTACGTGCTGGTTGAGGCGTTGCCAACCGGCAGGCACGACGGCGCGACTGCGGCCAGAGCGGCAAGGCCCATCAAACCGGCCGCACGGCTGTGCTTTGTCAGCCTGGAATCGGCGGCTCGGCCGTTCTTCGGGCGACCCAAACCGCAGATGCTCAGACGTAGGGGGATTCGCAACGAGGGCTCCTTGAGATTCCATCAGGCTTCGACGCCAAATCAGCGCCATGCCTGCCTTGAAATCCGCATGCCCTGGCCCGAACCCGACTTGTCGGATAAGAACCCCCTACAACGCGGCAGCCCTCATGCTAGCGGAGAAACCGCCCCCCTCGGGCAATCGGCAGTATTCCGACCGCCAGATCGGCATTCAGCCGGTTGGGCCGAGATGAGCAGCCCGGTCGGCAGGAACCGCCCAGCTGGGCGGTCTGAGCGTGTTGAATTGGTGAGAGCTAGTCCAGTGAGAAGGGGGGATAGCGATCGGTGATGAGCAGCCACATATAGGCCCAGACTCGCAGTCCCCAGCGGTTCACGCCGACCACGTAGTTGAAGAGGCCGCGCGGGTACCGGCCGGTGAAGATGATCGCGAACCACGCGATCACAACACTCAGGATGGCTCCGATGTACAGGACGGCCAGAGCGATGTAGTGCGGGATAGCGAGAATCCATTTCACCAACGGCAGCCAGCGGTTGAGGTCGCGGGCCGCGTCGGGATAGTCCAGGTCGAGGCGGACGGCCTGCTCCTCGTCGGTTGAGGGGTATTCGTCTCGAAGCAGCCCCAAGTAGGCCCCCACACGGGTCGTGAATCTCGAGACTTCGAGGTTCCAGTCGAACCACCACCGCGGGTACTTGCGGCGGAATAGGAGCATCAACACCGTGGGGAGGAACAGGACACTGCCCGCCACCAGTTCCCGCCAACCCTCGTCGTTATCCAGCCCGGCAGTGCCGAGTGTGCCGGTGATCAGAGCGGCCACGACCCCGATGGGGATGATCAACACGATGCGGAACAGCGTCTTCAACCGACTGAGACCCGATTCGGGGTACTCGATCTCCAACCGCGCCGGGTAACTGGCACCGATACCGCCCGCCATGTCTTGTGTGCTGGACATATATTCCTCCAATAGCACTCGCTCGCCGAGGGCGATCCGCCGACCGTTGCCTGTGGACCGCCCAAAACTGCCCATTACGGTATCAGACACGGGCTGACACGATATTCGGCATCGCCTTCCCGCAGCCCGGGCGGCGGCAGTCCTTGGGCCGCCCCGTTGCCGGGCGCCGCTAGACCAGAGTTGACAGGTTCTGGTCGGGGGCGGGGCCGGGGTTGACTCTGGGGCCGGGGGTCCAGGCGACGGGGAGGTGTTTGACGCCGCCGATGAAGTTGGAGCGAAGCCACTCGGGCTCGCCCACCCGGTGGATGTCGGGCATGCGCTCGATGATCTCCTGGAAGATCAGCCGCAGCTCCATCTTGGCCAGGTTGGCGCCCAGGCAGTAGTGGGCACCGCCGCCGCCGAAGGCGATCTGCTCGTTGGGGGTGCGGTTCACGTCGAAGGTGAACGGGTTGTCGAACACCTCCTCGTCACGGTTGGCCGAGATGTGCCACATGACCACCTTGTCGCCCTCGTCGATGTGCTGGCCCCGGATCTCGGCGTCGGTGGTGGCGGTGCGGCGGAAGTGCAGCACCGGCGTGGCCCACCTCAAGATCTCGTCGATGTGGGTGTCGGTCACCCCGTCGGGAGACTCCTTGACGATCTCGAACTGCTCGGGGTTGTCCATCAGCGCCAGCATCCCGTGGGCGGTGGCGTTGCGGGTGGTCTCGTTGCCGGCCACGGTCAGCAGCAGCATGAACATATCGAACTCCAGCTCGCTCAGCTTGTCGCCGTCGATCTCGGCGTTGATGAGCTTGGTGACGATGTCGTCGCGGGGATTGGCGGCCCGGTCCTTGGCCAGCTGGTTGGTGTAGGCGTAGAGCTCCATGGCGGCGACTGTGCCCTCGTCGTTCTTGGCGGAGTATTCAGGGTCGTCGATGCCGATCAGCCGGTTGGACCATTCGAACAGCATCATGCGGTCTTCCTGGGGCACGCCCATGATCTCGGCGATTGCTTGAAGGGGCAGCTCCGAGGCGATGTCCACCACGAAATCGGCCTCGCCCTTTTCGATCACGTTGTCCACGATCAAGATGGCCCGATGGCGGAGGTACTGCTCGATCAGCCCGATCATGCGGGGGGTGAAGCCCTTGTTCACCAGCCGTCGATAGCGGGTGTGCTTGGGCGGGTCGGTGGTGAGCATCATCACCCCCCGGGTGTCCATCGCGCCCTCGTCAGAGCGGTTCTCGTAGTCGGGGATGGAGGTGCCGCCGATCTCTGAGGAGTATCGCTCGGCGTCGCGGTTCACCTCCACCAGGTCGGCGTGCTTGACCACGTTCCAAAACGCCGGCCCGTTTGGGTCTTGGTGCAAGAAGACGGGGGCTTGGTCGCGCAGCACCTTGAACATCTCATGGTGCTCTTGGCGCACGAATCGGTCGGGGTCGATGAGATTGACTTCGGTGAGCTTCACAGTGCTTTCCTTTGCTGCGATCATTTGCCGAGTGTCGGCCAGTGTACGGGACGGCCTGATGCGACAAGATACCGAGGTGCGAAGTGACGGGGAACCGGTGAGGCGGCAATGACGCAAGGGGCCAACGGCGGCAGTGCGGGCAACGGCGTCCACATGCAGGCCTCGATGCTGGAAGGCTTTCGGGTGGTGGACTTCTCCACCGGCGTTCCCGGCCCCTATGCCACCAAGCTGCTGGCCGACGCCGGGGCCGATGTGATCAAGGTGGAGGGGGCCGACGGCGACCCGGTGCGGCGCTGGTCGGCCACCCGGGCCGACTTCGAGGGCGACAGTGCCCTGTTCCAGTTTCTCAACGCCTCCAAGCGGGGCATTTCGGGACTGCCTGGCGCTCCCGAGGTCGAGGAATTGGTGGCCGCTGCCGATGCCGTGGTGGAGTCGTTCCCGGCCGGGTCGGGGTTGGGCCAAGCCTGGGCTGAGCGCCATCCCCACCTCGTGGTCTTGTCGGTGACGCCCTACGGTCAGGACGGGCCGCTGGCGTCGCACCCGTCCACCGAGTACACCGTGCAGGCCCAGTGCGGGGCCATCGCCTGTCGGGGGCGACCCGACCAGCCCCCGATCCATGCTGGCGGGGGCATCGCCGAGTGGACGGCGGGAGCTTACGCCGGCCCCGCGGTTTTGTCGGCGCTGCTGCGGGCCCGCCGCACCGGGCAGGGCGAGCACATCGACTTGGCGGTGGCCGACGTGATGGGCATCGCCGCTACCACGTTCAGCGACCTGGCCCACTCCATGCGGGGCGGCGGGCCCGATTTCGACCGGGTGGCCCGGTCGGTGGAGGCGCCCTCCATCGAGCCCGCCCTCGACGGCTGGGTGGGGTTCAACACCAACACCGCCCTGCAATACCAGGGCTTCGTGCTGATGATCGAGCGCCCCGACCTCATCGACACCGAGTGGTGCCAGATCGGGGAGCGGGCCGGTCGTCTGGATGAGTGGAATGCCATGGTCCACCCTTGGACCTCCCGCCACACCGTGGCCGAGATCATCAAGGCGGCGTCCGATCTGCGGGTGCCGGTGGCCGAGGTCAACGACGGGCGCACGGTGCTCGACAATGAGCAGTTCGCGGCCCGGGGCGTGTTCGTGCGCAACCCCGGCGGATTCCTCCAGCCTCGAACTCCCTACCTGATGGACGACGGCGGCGAACGTCGTCCGGCTGCGGCTGCTCCGGGGCTGGGCGAGCACACCGGAACAATCGAAGCCCGCCCCCGGCCGGCGCCGTCGGCTGCCGACGGCGATCCCGACGCTGCCCTCGAGCTGCCCCTGGCCGGAATCAAGGTGGTGGACCTCACCAGTTGGTGGGCCGGCCCGTCGGCCACCGGCGCGCTGGCCATGCTGGGCGCGGACGTGATCCACATCGAGTCCACCGGCCACCCCGACGGTATGCGCATGACCGGGTTCATGTTCAGCGCCGAGGACTGGTGGGAGTGGGGGTCGATGTTCGTGGCCATCAACCACAACAAGCGGGACTTGACGCTGGACTTGGACACCGAGGCGGGCATGGAGCTGCTGTGGCGGCTCATCGGGGGTGCCGATGTGGTGATCGAGAACTTCTCCCCCCGGGTGGTGGAGAAGTGGGGCTTGAGCTGGGAGGCCGTCTCGGCCCGCAACCCCCGGGCGGTGTTCGCCCGGATGCCCGCGTTCGGGTTGAGCGGGCCGTGGCGGGATCGGGTGGGGTTCGCCCAGACCATGGAGCAGCTCACCGGCATGGCCTGGGTAACCGGCCACCCCGACGACCAGCCCCGCATCATGCGCGGCCCGTGCGATCCCATTGCCGGGATGCACGGCGCATTTGCCGCGATATTGGGCTTGGCCGTGCGGGAGCGCACCGGCCGGGGGGTTTTCGTGGAGTCCACCATGGTGGAGGCCGCCCTCAACTGCTCGGCCGGGCAGATCGTGGAGCACACCGCCTACGGCAACGTGATGGAGCGGGCCGGCAATCGGGGGCCCTATGCCGCCCCCCAAGGCCTTTATCCCTGCCGGGGCCACGAGCGGTGGCTGGCGCTGGCCGTGGCCGCCGATGAGCAGTGGCAAGCGCTGGTGGAGGTGCTGGGGTCGCCGGAGTGGGCTGACCGGCCGGAGTACGCCACCGACGCCGGGCGCCGGGACGGCCACGACGCCATCGACGAGGGGCTGTATGCCTGGGCTGCCGAACATGATCTGGACGAGATCGTGGCCCGGCTGGTGGACGCGGGCGTGCCTGCGGCCCCGGCGTGGGATCCCCGCCTCCAGCACGAGAATCCCCAACACGCCCATCGGGGACTGTTCGAGATGGTCGAGCACCCGGCGGTGGGCGCCCACCCCATGCCGGGGATGCCCTACCGGTTCGCCTCTGTGGACCGCTGGATCACCTCCCCGTCGCCCACCCTGGGCCAGCACAACCACGAGATCTTGGCCGAGCTGGGATTGCCGGCCGACGAGATAGCTGCGCTGGAGGCCGAGGGGATCATCGGCACCCGCCCCAAGGGCCTGTGAGCGCCCGCCCGGTGAGAGGATGAAGCCATGAGAGCAGTGCGATGCGTCGACGGCCGGCCCACCACGATGGAGGTGGCCCCTCCTGAGGGCGACGGTGTGCGCATCAAGATGGCCTCAGCAGGAGTGTGCGGCTCCGACCTGCACATGCTGGATCTGGGCATGCTCAACACCTTCACCATCGGCCATGAGTTCGCCGGCTGGCTGGAGGACGGCAGCCCGGTGGCCATCGAGCCCATCCACGGCTGTGGCACATGCGAGCTGTGCCTGGCCGGCGACTACAACCGCTGCCCGGTCACGCTGGGTGACATCGCCGGCATCTCCCGCGACGGCGGAATGGCCGACGAGATTCTTATGTGGCCCGAGGCCATCGTGCCCCTGCCCGCTGGTGCGGACCCCCGGGATGCCTGCCTGGTGGAACCGCTGGGTATCGCGGTACACGGCTACCGGATGGCCGGGTTGCGAGGCGACATGCGTGTGGCCGTTATCGGCGGGGGCCCGATCGGCCAGACGGCGCTGGCCGTGGCTGGGCTGGCCGGTTGCGAGGTGGCCATCTCCGCCCGCCACGACGCCCAGAAGGAGGCCGCCGAGCGTCTTGGCGCGGCCCCGTTGACCGATGAGCCCTACGACATAGTTGTGGAGGCCGCTGGTACCTCCTCAGCCCTGGCCGACGCGGCCAAGAAGTGCAAACCCGGCGGCAAGATCATCGTCCTCGGCACCTACTGGGACCCGGTCGAGATGCCCGGCATGGAGCTGAGCATGAAGGAGATCACCGTGGTGCCCTCCTCCATGTACGGCCGCTCCGGCCCCACCCGCGACATGGACGTGGCCGCCGCCGCCCTCGCCCAACTTCCCGAACTCCCCAAAGCCGTCATCACCCACCGCTTCCCCCTAGACGCCCCCGCCGAAGCCTTCGCCGCCGCCGCCGACCGCGCCGCCGGCGCCATCAAGGTCGTCCTAGAGCCCTAGCGCCGCCTTCAAGATTGGGGCCGAGGCATGAGGGCCCAACGGCTGGGTCGCGAGTAGCAGGTGGGATTCAGGTTTGCATTTCCCCTGAACTGATGGGCTACGAAACGGTCCCCCACGCCAATGTAAATCTGCGCCGAAGGCGGTTTCGTCGTTCTCTCAGTTCGCGATCGGACCACTGGGGATCTCGGCAAATTGAGCCGTGTGCAAAGGCAACCGGATCGCTGGGCGGTCCAGCCGGAGTGTGAGTTACTCCCAACCCTTCTTGGCGGGCCTCGGCCGCGGTTACCGAGAACACGATTGATCCCGTCCGAAGAGCTGCAACTTGCGCTGGGCCAATCCCCCGTTCGGCCAATACGCCGGCAAGGTAGACGGACATCCCGTCAGGGTCGAAACGGAGGGCCGCGTTGCGAGGAGTCCATCGCTGCAAGTTCTCATCGTGGACCACCATGTCCTCGCGGTCGAGTACCCGCCGGTACAGGATCTCCCCGTCGGCGATCTTGCTATCGTCGGGAGCATCCCCGACGAAGGGCATCAGGCCTGGACCTCAAATTGGCTGATTTTGCTCAGCGTGTGTGTCAAGTCGTCCGCGCAGTCGTCGATGGGGCCGTAGAAGGAGCCTGGTCCATCCACTTCTTGACCCCAGGCGATTGTGTTGCCATCGGGTTGCACCTCTACCTCGATGTCCCAGCCGCCCTGATGCCATTCGAACTGGACGCCACCGTCTGCGGTCGCTCCCACAGACGGCGGTGAGGCAGTAAAGGCCATGAACCGATGAAGAACGTGAAGCGAAGCTCCCAGCGTGCTGTCGTCAGGAGCAGGTGAACCGTGCCCATCCCAGTCGTCCTCCAGGTCGGCCAATCTGGCCAAAAGCTCTATCCCAACTGGCATGGGTACACCGCTTTCCGCGTTCTGCTCTAGCGGCGCGGCATCTCTGCTCATTGCTTCCACGCTACCCGCCCTCGCACCGAGCAGGCTTGCCTCCGCTGTCACCGCAACTCCTTGTCATCATTCTCTGATGGAGGTGCCATTGACGAACAAGCCCTACGTATGTTGGCAGCTCAACGAACTCTTGCGGCCAACGACAACACCCCGATCGTTGCCTTTACTTGCATAGAGTGTGGTCATTCGATTCTGAGCCCGACGGGTGGCTGGATCGAACCCTCTACTCGGCACACCTGCAATGCCTGCGGAACTGAGAACCGAACTAGCCGCAGGTCGTCCATAAACCCCCTCGTCGACAAGGCCTTCTAGTGAAGCCCCGAGATCCCTTTCGTGGAACATCGGGTCATTGCCGTGTGCATCTCTCGATATGACAGCCTCTTGTTGCATTGACTCACTGGGTAACTCGACGCTCGATTAGATCGACGTAGGTGGGGTTCAATTCGATTCCGGCCCAGCTGCGGCCGAGGTCTTGGGCGGCGATGAGGGTGGTGCCGGAGCCGGCGTAGGGGTCGAGGACTGTGTCGCCGAGGCGGCTGGTGATTTGGATACAACGTTGGGCCAGGGTCATAGGCATGACGGCTGGGTGGTCTTCGATGCCGCCATCGTCCCTTCTTCGGGGTTCAGTGTTGATGTCCCACATGGTTCGGAGCCGACGGCCGTTGGGGCCTTTCACTGCCGCTGTGTCGTAGTAGTAGTCCTGGCTCTTGGATAGCAAGAACACGGTCTCATGCGATTTGGTGGGGCGGTCGGAGACCGACTCGGGATGGGCGTTGGGCTTGTACCAGATGACTTCGGAGCGCAACCACCAGCCCGCATCCTGGAGGGCAAACGCCAGTCGCCACGGAACGCCGATCAGGTCTTTCGGCTTCAAGCCTTCTGGAGTGGGAGGCCGAACCGCCATAGCCCGAGCTCGGTTTTTGCGGTCTGGCGCCCGGTACCGGCGATTCCCTGAGGTATAGGAGTCGCCCACGTTCAACCACACGGTGCCGCCATCAGTCAGCACTCGCCGCACCTGGTCAAATGCCATGACGATGCTTTTGACATATTCACCCAAAGCATCGTCGCGGCCGATTTGTCCCTCAGCCGAGTAATCCCGCAGCGACCAATACGGGGGTGACGTCACCACCGTCTGCACGGACCCGTCAGGTATTAGCCCTAGAGCGTCGACAGCGGGACCACACACCAGTACTGGGCCATTTAGTCCATCCAGCGGGCCATCTACCCCCACGTCCAGTCGAGTAAACGGATCCGGCTTGGGTCTTGATGCAGCAGCGGATTCGTTCCCAGCAATGGGAATCTGATGACCCCTAGTGGCCCCGGAGTTGCCTCTTGAACCCACGACACGACCCTACTTCTAGGCAGTGACAAATTCGGGGAATGCAGCCAGCCCTTGAGCAAACGTCCGCAGGAGTGCGGAAGCCCCGGCTCCCGTCCTAGTCGACCCTCCTGC
Organism: bacterium; assembly: GCA_028819295.1. Classification (GTDB taxonomy): domain Bacteria; phylum Actinomycetota; class Acidimicrobiia; order Acidimicrobiales; family Bin134; genus Poriferisocius. The sequence goes on from JAPPMA010000070.1 coordinate 41,761, forward strand.
GAGGGTCCTCGGCCTGGCACTCCGGGGCTTTCGTCTTTCCACTGGACCAGTACCAGTGAACACATTCATTATTCTCAGGTGGTCGTTCGAGTGCAAAGGATTTTGGTTTGAACAAGGAATGCAGGGTCGGTAGGTGATGGGGCAGAGGGAGAACTTGGCGGGCCTGTCTGGGGCTGATGTGGTGGCGATGCTGGGGTTGGCGCCGCTGCCGGAGGAAGGGGGGATGTGGCGGGAGGTTTGGCGTAACGAGCAGAGTACTGCCATCTACTTCTTGCTTCAGCCGGGGGACTTCTCGGCCATGCACCGGCTGGACGGGCCGGAGCTGTGGCATCACTATGCGGGGGCGGCGGTGGAGATGTTGCTGTTGGGGCCCGACGGGTCGGTGGAGCAGCCGGTACTGGGTGATGACCTGGCCGCGGGGGAGCGGCCCTGCGTAGTGGTTGCGGCTCACACATGGATGGGGGCTTCGACCCGGGGAGAGTGGTCGCTGGTGGGGACAACCATGGCTCCGCCATACCATCACGAAGGATTCGAACTCGGCGACGGTAAAGAACTGGCTAGCCAGTACCCGTCGGTGGCCGCTGAGATTGCCGGGCTGGTGCGGTCTTGACTGCCTCGCCTGCTGAGATGCTTGACCTCACCGGCAAGGTGGTGGTGGTCACTGGCGCGGGCGGGGGGATCGGCGCAGGAATCGTCCGGCGCATGGCCGCGGCCGGGGCCTCGGTAGTGGCCCACACTCGGTCGTCGCCGATAGATCAGACCGGGGGACAGGTCACCGAGGTTCAGGCCGACCTCACTGCCGAAGACGGTCCGGCGGCGGTGATGGAGGCAGCCAACAAGCACCACGGCCGTATAGACGCCCTGGTCAACAACGCCGGCATCCAGCCGGTGGCGCCGTTCACCGATCTCGACGACCAGCAGTGGGCCGAGATGATCGACACCAACCTCACCGCAGTACACCGGCTGACCCAGGCCACCGCCTCAGTCATGGCGGACCAGGGGACCGGCGGGTCCGTCGTCCACATCGCCTCCATCGAGGCCCAGCACCCCACGCCGGTCCACGGCCACTACGCCACCTCCAAGGCCGGCTTGGTGATGCATGCCAAGGCGGCTGCCCTGGCTTGGGGGCCGCATGGCATCAGGGTCAATTCGGTGTCGCCGGGACTGATCGACCGGCCGGGCTTGGCCGACGACTGGCCCGACGGGGTACAGCGCTGGATGGCCGCCGTTCCACTCGGACGGATGGGAACCCCCGAAGACGTCGGGGACGCCTGCGTGTTCCTGTGCTCCGATCTGGCCCGCTGGATCACCGGCGCCGATCTGGTGGTGGACGGCGGCATCCTCACCAGTCCCACCTGGTGACCGGAGTTACTTAACGGTCAATTGCTGAATCGGCCGAATTGGTTGAGAACGCTATCGAGCACGAACTCTTCATGAATGACCACTCGGTGGTGATCGAACGCGGCTTGGAGCTTCGGATCCCACGGGGTGGGTCCGCACTCTTTGGAATCCGCCATAAGCTGCACATCGGACTCTTCTGCTTGTTTGATGGCATCGGCGTAGTCGCGGGCATCCATCATCCACGGTGAACAGCCGAATTCGTGCATTCGACGGCAGATGGCTATGCCCGGCGAATCGAAGTCGCCGTGATACCAGAGGGATGCCTCGGCCTGCTGAAGCTGGCGCAGCAGGGTGGTGACCGCGGTGGAGGGGTTGCCGTTGGAAGAGACCACACAGGCTGGCAGGCTGCGCTCGGCAGCGGCCTCGACCAGTCTTGGGTTCTCAACCACAAGCACGGGAGTGCCTGCATCGACAGCGATTGGGTGCTGCTTCAGGGCAAACAAGCTCAGGTGAAGGGGCAGCCCGGCGTGGAGGGCAAATCGGATGTGCAGGTCCAGCGGCGAAGTGCCGTTTACCGGGAGCGACCACACAAGCGCTGGGGCTGAGACCTGATCGGGCAGGATGCCTGCTGCTTCCCAGAGTTCGCGCTCATCAAGCGGGCCGTTCCGGCAGCGCAGAGCATGGGTCACCGCACTGGCCCGCCTCGTGCCAGGGTCGAGGGCGTGTGCTGACCCGAAGAGCGAGGCGGCAAGCTCCGTGCGGCTGGAGGCGGAGCGCTGGGCGTGGTCGAGATGGTCGAGCAGGCGGCGAGCATCGGTGGCGAGACGGGCAGCGCCATCACCGTCGAATTCTCGGAGCAGTCCAGCCCCCGATACCGCGTCGCACCAGGCCGCAGCCCACGGCTCGTCCCAACCAGCGACGGCACTGTGCAATGACTCTCGGGCTTGCTGAGCACGGGCGCGCTCAGATCTGCGTTGGGTGGCTTCGGCCGATGGGGGATGGCCAAGGCGGGTGAGCGCATCGCAGAGATCGCTGCCGATTGACCGCTCCACCAATGCCGTCTCCAATTCTTGAAGATCCAGACGCTTGGCCGGTCTTCTCCCGAGCAGCGACTCCAAGGCCAGGACGCTCCCTGGGTCAAGCGCCGGGGTGGAAACAAATCCTCTGCGTTGAGGACCGAAACGGTCGAGTCGGTGGCGAGCGGTGGACCAGAGCTCGGCCAAACCAGTCAAGAGCAGAGACTCTGGGACGGGACGTGAGCTCAAAGCAGCGACTCTTGTTGGTATTGGACCTGTACTGAGTACCGCCAGGCAGGCGGCAGCAGCCAGACCTCGTCGCCATCCGCTTCGACCAGGCGGTGGTCGCAGAGCAGTTCAATCGCACCTCCCGCGAGACGATCGGGGTTTTCGGCGGCATCCTTCGCCCAGTAGCTGCGGTATTCGTCGGCCAGACACGCCATCGCGTCGACGACCTCGACAAGCGAGAACCGGACGCGTCCTGCCTCATCAGGGGTGCGGTCGTCGGCCGCCGTGCTGTCGGTAGGGGCTTCGAGGTGCCTTTCACATAGGTGGACAAGCCGGTCGATGAGGAGCAGGGCGGCGTGACCCAGGGTTCCGCCGCGCGGGAATCGGCTGTCTGTCAGGTCGTGTTCGGGGTCGATCACCATGATGCCCTCGGCGCGGGACTCGAGGCGCAGCCCGAACATGTCGTCGAAGACAGCGGCCTCTTCTCCGAGCCGCTGTCGAAGCTCGGACCACTCGCTGTCGGCAAGATCGGTGCGAAGCAGTACCGGCTCTTCCAACAGAACTGAGCGCATCCACGCCCGTGACGACAGTCGCTGATCGGATCGGTCGAGAACCTGATCAGCAGTCTCCGATCGGGCCAGTGCCGGGAGAGGCAGCAGCGCGACGCGGTCGGGGCGGACGCTGAGCACGGCATCGGAGGATTCGTCGGCGGCATAGCGGTCTACATGTTCATGCACCTCGCGCGCCACGCCGTGCTGGATCATCCACTTCAGGGCGGTTACCAGGGCGCGTCGGTCAGCGGCCTCCTCGGTGAGGGCGATGTCGGCGTCAGCCGCGGCGGAGCGGACCTCGTGAATCAGATCGCGAAGGCTGATCACACTGGGTCCTGCGGCAATCGCAGCAAGGGTTAGGGCGAGCAGGGTGTACTCGCGCTGGGAGAACGGCCGTGGTTGGCTGGTTGCAGTCAGCAGCGGGCGCCGGTGGGCGACCACCGACGATTTGAACAGTCGGGCAGTGTCGGCGGTCACTTGAAGTCGGTATCCGAAGCGCTGGGTGAACATGCGGTCAAGCGTCTGCTCATTACGGCGGATAAGCATGAGCATTTCAGGATCTTTCTCAGCCAGCACGAGGGGATGGCGGACGAGATGGCGGGCCGCGGCGCGGATTTCCAGCCGCCGCTGAGGATTCGCCGAATCAGTTAGAGCAGATGCGTCATTCATGGGGATACAGATTGAGGCGACGGGGCAGTGCTGTGCTCTTCGGCCGGGGTGATGGTGACGGCGAGTCCCGGCATGGTGAATTTTCCCTCGGGGCAGTAGACGATGGTGCAGGCCCCCTTGATTCGCTGCACCTCGCAGCGGATTCCTAGTTCGGTTGCGTAACGACGGTTGGTGCCGCCGCCGTTCCGCATTCCCGAGCGGCTGATGAGGTCGCGAAGCATCGAGAACGAAGCGGTCGACAATCGAGCGCCGTCGATGTGGCCTCCGTCGCCGGCACCAGCCAGCAGTTCTGACGCTGCGGTCTCGCGGGCGACGCGGTCGAGGTCTCGGCGGCGGCGCAGCAGATCGCGCTCACGCCCCCGATCCATGATCGGCGTTGCCAACCCTCGCGTGGTGGATTCCCCCCGCTTCCTCATTGCCACCGGGACGACGGCGCGGGGTGCATCCCTCCACGGTGTGATTGTTGGGGCGGGGTCGTCGGCATCGTCTGACAGCTCCCCCAATCGGCGACACGAACTGAGTCCGAACGAGGCCCCCGCCAGGCGGTGGGCAAGATGGGGAGAGTCGGCCTGGTCGAAGAAGCTAGCGAGCCGCACGAAGTCAGACCGTCTAGATGCTGCGCCAAGGCCGACCCTCGACAGTCGGGTCACGTTGGCGGTGAGAGTGCGCACTGCGGCTACTGCCTGTCGTGTCAGCCCGTTGATCCGCGATGGCTGTCCCGGCTGGGCGGCAAACCATGCCTCAAGATGCCTCCAGTCGGCAAGTACCGTGCCTGGAAGCCGCCGCACCGGCATGTTCTGGGACAGTCCAGCCTCATCCACCCGAACGGCCAAGCCGGATTGCAGCGCAGGAAGAAGATCTTCAACTAGCGGGAGAATCTCCTCCAGGGTCCGGGCAATTGGCCGAGCCATGCGCTCGATTTCGGTGAGTTGCTCGTGGACGTAATCCACCAGAACGCTGGCGAAGAACTGAACCTCGTCGGCATCGAGGTCATAGCGGCTCTGCCACTGGTTGAGCTCGGTGAAGAACTGCGTCAGCTCCCTGGTGAAACCCTCGTGAAGGTCATACACCGTTCGCACCACATCGGCCAGCTCTTGGCTGTCGGCCCGGTTGAAGCCGACCTTGCTCATCTCGCAGAGCGTCTGGAGGGCGTGATGGAGATCGCGCAGGCGACCGGCTTGAACATCGCCGATCTCGTCCACTCCGACCAATATCCCCTCGACCAGCTCGAACACTTCTTGCCCCGCCCGGGTGATGAGGTAGCGGTTGCGCTTGCGGTAGTAGTCGTCAAGGTTCGATGGGTTGCCCACAGACGATGACACGGTGAGGTTGCCCCAACGTCGGAGGCTCTCCAACCGGTCGGGCACCACCGAGGGGTCAACGCCCGCGAGGGAAACTTCGGCCTCCACCTCCTGGGGGGTGAACTCAGCGAAGAATGTGCTGGCAAACACTTGGAGGATCGCTCGATACTCGTGCCACTCGTCGCCGCCCAGATATCGGAACAGCAGTCGGGCCCGAACCGGATCGCTGCGATGGGAGAAGTCGGTCATTCGGTGTCCTGGAGTTCCAGGGTGTCGCCGTCCCATCGGTAATGTTCCAGGAGAATCGTGTTGAGGGCCACATCCCGCACCACTTCGGTGATGGCCAGTTCGGGGACGGTTCGGTGTGTGCCCCAGAGCCGCTCACTGGTGGCGATCAGGTCGAGATCCAATTCGACGAGGAGCCCGAACAAGGCTTCATGGTTGTCCTCGGACACCTTGGCGAACGCGTCGTCGAGCAGAACGAAGCGCGCGATGCCTGCCTCTGCGCTGCCGGGTGATTCTGCCTGCTCAGCCAGAGCGTCGTAGGAAGCAGCCACGGCTGCGAACAGCGGCAGGTAGGTGACCAGCTTCTTCTCGCCCTCTGACAGCGGGGTGTTGCGCCCGAGCTTGACGTCGTTGCTGCTCGGTCGGCTCAGCATGACCGACAGTTCATGCCATTTCTTGTAGTCGAGCGTGTCGGCTATGAGCTGTCGGTAGGGCATGTCGGGTTGCAGTGCCCGAGCCTCATCTAGCCGGTCGGACAGAATGCGGCGCAGTTCCTGCTCGTCGTCGTCGGTTCGCAGGTCGGGGAGGGTCGCCAGCAGTTCAACCATGCGGGCACTCGCCTGGTCGAGTTCAGGGGAGCGCCGCCACCGCAGCCGCACTCCCACATGGTGGGCGGTCGTCACTGTGCTCAACCGCTGATTCATCAGCTCTACCAGCCGCTGCGCTCCGCGAATTTTCTCCGCCACTTCGCGGGCAACCAGTCCTTGCAACAGCTCGCGAAGGGCGGTGTCCTGCTTGTGGCTGAGCAGGCCGGCGAGCCGCTGGTGCTGTTGTTCCACTGTCAGTGCCGCCTCGGCTAGCGGGGCCTTGCCCAAAGGGCCGGTTACTTCGACGAAGAGTGGCTGGGCGGGATCGGGTTGGCGGGTGTCAGCATCCCAGCCGGCACCGAGTGCGTCACGGCGCTGGCGAAGCGACTGCCGCACCCCGTCGGCGGTGACCGGGGCAAGGTCGGGGGTTGCGGCAGACACGGGATCGCGGTCCTGCAAGGAGGGGGTTGGGAAAAACGCGGCATCATCTTTAGTGGGACTGGCGGCCATCAGGCGCTCGGCTGCCTTGATCATCTCGTGCAACCCCTCGGTGCCGGTCTCAGTCGGGGCAGTCGGTGTGGCGGCAGGATGGTCCGGTCCGGCAATAGCGGCTCGGAGTCCCGGCACTGCCAAAGTCTTGGCCAACGAACGCCGCAATTCCTCGCACGATTGCTCGGCCCCGTCCAGGCGGTCGGCTGCAACTCGGGCTGCGGCCTGCGCGTCAGCGTGCTGTCTCACCGCCTGGTCGCGAGCGTCTCGGATGGACGGCAGGCGGGCTTCAACCCCTTCCAGCTTGCTCCGGCACTGATCGCGGGCATTCAAGACATCGGCGTATTCGGCACCGATGTTTGCCTCCAAGGTGGTCAGGCGGGTGCGCTGTTGGCTGTGCTTTGTCTTGACAGCATTCTCTTCGGCCCTTTCGGCTTCGAGGTCGTTGATTTCTGCCTGCCAACGGGTGACCGCTTGGTGCCAGGCTTCGACTGAGCGTCCTAGCGCTTCAAGCAAGGCACCGCATCGCTCCAATGCTGCCTGAAGTTCTCCCAACTCGGAGACGACCTGTGTCAGGCCAGAGCGGTCAGCGGGCAGGTTCAGCGTTCTTGCGGTTTGCTGCAAGGCGTTTGAAGCTTGGACCGATCGGCCTTCGGCCTCGGTCGCGTGCTTGGCCGCTGCTTCCCGTTCGCTCTCGGCCTTGTCCGACGCGGCGCTGGCGGCATTGACCTGTGCGGCTGCGGCAACGACTTCATCAGTGCGCGGCAGAGCAGAAAGGTGCTGGCGAGCTTGGGTCAGCGATGCTTGGTGACCGGTCTTTTCGGCCTCACTGGAGGAGACCACAGCCCGGGCTTGAGCCAGGTAGTCGCCCGCTTCGCGCCGGGCGCGCTCCAGCGCGGCGCGTCGGGCGGTCACTCCGATGAACTCAGCTTGCTGCTTGGTGTGATGGCCGCGAAGCGACCCAATCCGGAAGGTGCCGTTGAGGGAGGCGACGGTGGGAGCGTCGCTCGAAAGATCGCAGGAGATGGAATCAAGCAGTTTGGCAACCAGACCCTCATCCACCTCGCCGATCAGCCGGTCAGGGACTGTCACCGTGAGATACTCGCTGATCGGATGGGAAACGCCCTCAGTGGCGAGGGCGATCAACTCGCCGTTGGCCAACTCCACTGTGGCGTCGTCGCCCAACCTGGCCGAGAGCAGCCCGGAGGCATGGAGAGCGGCTTCGAGGGACGCTTGCTCGTGATCGTTGAGATGGGTTGCAAAATCGACCAGATCGGCGAGGCAGTGATCGGACGCTGTCTGCCAATCTTGGCGAGGTGGCTCGGGTTCGGTTCGGGCCGTCAGCTCGTCGAACTGCGCTTGGGCATCTTCGAGGGCGGCTCGTTCAATGACCAACCGCTGTTCGATCGCAGCCACCGCATCTCGCCAGTGGCTGACCAGGTTCTCAGCTTCGGTCTCCAAGGAGGCTCGCTCGGCCTCTCGGCTGTCAGCTTGTGGCCCGGTGTCCGTGGTCTTCGGCCCAATTGAGGAGCTGTCAGCGGCAGTCGATTCGCGGATGTCGGCATCGGAGAAAGCAAGAGAGGAGATGGCAGGAGCACTGATGCCAGCCTCGTCCAGGTGGGGATGAATCCCGACTGCCCATTGCCGGGCCAGACCATCCCACTCCCGCCGGGCATCGCCGAGGCGTTGGTGCTGCCTTGCCAAGTGAGAAGACGCGGCCTCGGAGGCACTGGCTGCTAATTGCAGGGCCGACTCCGCCAGGCTGAGCTGGTGCTCAGCGGTTTGGAGGTCAGCGAGAGTTGTTTCGACCTCTTCGACATCCGCCCGTCGGTTGAGCACCGATCCGTTGGCTGCGGCAAGTGGTCGACCGATTTCTTCGGGGTCGAATTCCGCAAACGGTTGGGATAAGTCGGTGCCGTCCAGGTTGGCCTCTTCTAGTGGCACCGGACCGGGCGGCTGCTGGGTGATCCGGCAGCGTTGCCCCAACTCAGTGGCGCTGGCCAGTTCGCTGTTGAGCTTTCTCGCGTCGTTTCGGCTCTGCTGGCGGGCCTGGACCAGCTCGCGGGCCGCAGCCTCGACACGCTGAGTGCGGTCGGCGACCCGGGATATGGCGCACACCTGTTGGCTTTCGAGGCTGGCCACGAGTTGGCGCAATGAATCGAGATCCTGGCCTTCGCGGTAAACCTGTGATTCCTCCAAGGCTGAAATCTCATTGGCCAGTCGCCGGGCGTCGTCATCCAGCGTGGCGATTTCATCACCTAGCCGGCTTACCTCGGCCTGGGCGGCTGCTGTTTCCTTCTGCGCTCGGGCTTCTGCCTGTGAGCAATCCTCCTTGGCATTGATGCGGTCGTTGCCATCGGCCACCCGCTGGCGCAGTTCGGTCGCGCAATAGGACCGGTACACGTCGAGCAGACCGCGGACTGACTTCAGCGTTTTGTCCAGCTCGGCGACGTTGCCGCGGTGCTCCTCAAGGTCGTCAAGCGGTTGGGCGGCTTCGGCCAACGCTTGCTCTGACAACTGGGGCAGCGCATCGATCAGGTGTTGCGGTAGGTCCACATCGATGCGGTCGCCGACTCGAGGGTTGCGGACCACGTCGATGAGCCCTATGTGCTGATCGATGGGCGCGCCGTCGAACAGGCAGCGCTCAACCTCGGCTCGGTAGTCGCGGCGTTGGCGGTGGTTGAACACTTGGTCCCCGTCGAACGCGGCTCGCAGCCCTTCGGCAGACAGAGGGAGCTTCTGTTCGACCAGCCGAAAATCGATGCCTGGCCGTTTGGAGGTGATGAACCACCATGTGGTTACCGTGTCCGAGGATCGGCTGGCCTTGATGCCACAGCCGCACACCAGGAATTCGCCCCGCCTCTCGAACTCGATCCACAGATAGCCGACCGGCTGGGGATCGTCGCGGCCGTCCAGCATCCAAGACTTGAGCTTGCCGCTCTGTTCTCCGGCTGCGTCGATGCGTTCCAGCCGGGCGGTGAGGAGGAACGGCAGAAGCATGTTCATCGCGGTTGACTTGCCGGATCCGTTCACCCCGCGTAAAAGAAGTCGGCCACCCCCGAAATGCAGGACTTCATCCTGGTATTGGTAGACGTTGACGATGCCGGCACGATTCAGGTGCCATCGCCTGCTGGCAGCGTCAAGACTTCTCGATGAATCGCCCACAGCTCGCATCCTTGAACCGGCCCATAGCGAGCAAGGTAGCGGACCGGGGTGACAATTTGGCCAAGGCAAGGGCCTCTGGCTGACCATTGGTTGCCGCGGCCGATAAGCTCAGTTAGTCTAGTCATCGGACTTAGTCATATTGATGACCGCAAAACGCCTGCTAGGAGGACCAACTATGACTGCGATTGTCAATGTTCACGAGGCGAAGACCCATTTGTCGAGGCTCTTGGAGCGAGCCCACAATGGGGAGGAGATCATTTTGGCCAAAGCGGGCAAGCCCTATGCCCGGCTGATGCCGCTGCCGCCCCGCGAGCGTCGGCGCCTCGGGCAGCTTGCTGGCTTGAGTCTCGGTCCTGAATTCTTCGAACCGCTGCCCGAAGAGGAGCTCGCTGCGTGGGAGGGCGCGTACTCAGGTGAGTGACCTGCTGCTCGACACCCATGCGCTGTTGTGGTGCTGGTTGGATGATCCGCTGCTATCGCCATCGGTCAGGGAGGCGGTCACCGATCCCGAAAATGATGTCTTCATCAGTGCGGCCAGCGCGTGGGAAATCGCCACTAAGTTCCGGCTCGGCCGATTGCCCGAATATGGAGGCGCCGTGTTGCGATTCAATGAGCTTGCAATTGACGCGGCTATGCGCCATTTGCCGGTCACCTACCAGCACGGACTGCGCGCTGGGAGCTATTCCGCCGAGCACCGGGATCCGTTTGACCGGATCCTTGCGGCCCAAGCGGAGTTGGAATCCCTTGTGCTGGTGACCAGGGATGCCGCGTTCCGAGAGTTCCCCGTCCGGGTTCTTTGGTGAAGGCAAAGCGTCAGAGATGACAGCGAAGACCATCGGGCTAGTGGGCACCGGGGTCATTGGCTCGGGGTGGGCAGTTCGGGTGCTGGCCCGGGGGTTCGACGTGGTGGCCTGGGATCCGGCCGACGGCGCCGAAGGCCGACTTCGCCAGGCGATTGAGCGGGCCTGGCCGGCGGCCACCGAGCTGGGGCTGTTCCCGGGGGCCGATCCCGGCCGGGTGCGCTGGGTCGACTCGCCCGAGGATCTAGCGGCATCGGTCGACTGGGTGCAGGAGAGCTCCCCGGAGCACGAGGACCTCAAGCGCACCCTGCTGCGCCGTTTGGACGATGCCGCCCCGCCCCACGCGGTGATCGCCAGCAGCTCGTCGGGGTTGCTGCCCAGCCGTTTGGCCGAGGGCCTCATCCACCCGGAACGGCTGCTCATCGGCCATCCGTTCAATCCGGTGTATCTGCTGCCGCTGGTGGAGGTGGTGGCCGGGGAGGCCACCAGCCCCGAAGCAGCAGCCGCGGCGGTGGAGCACTACGACGACTTGGTCATGCACCCCCTGGTGGTGCGAACGGAGATCGAGGGCTACCTCTCCGACCGCCTCCAGGAGGCCCTGTGGCGCGAGGTGCTGCACTTGGTGGGCGACGGGGTGGCCACCACCGCGGAACTGGACGACGCCGTGGTGTACGGCCCCGGTCTGCGCTGGGCGGCCATGGGCGCCAACCTCACCTTCCATCTGGCCGGAGGCGACGGCGGAATGCGCCACATGCTCAGCCAGTTCGGCCCCGCGCTGAAACTGCCCTGGACCCACATGGAGGCCCCCGAGCTAACCGAGGAGCTCATTGAGGCCATGGCTTCGGGAACCGAGGATCAAGCCGGAGGGCGCACGGTGGCTGAGTTGGAGCGCCAACGGGACCTGAGTCTGCTGGGGGTGATGCGGGCGCTGAGCGAAACCGGGATCGGTGCCGGGCGTTTGATCACCGAGAGAGATGCCCGCATCCAGCGGGCTCGCGGGGCAGCCAGCCGCGACTAATTCCCGATTGCGGCCTTCTCCCGCAGGCGGTACTCGGGGACCAGCACGGCCAAGAGCACAGCCAGTGCCGTCATTGGGACGGCCCACCAATAGACGTCGGCGATTGCGCTGGCGAACGACTCCACGATGCCGTCGCGCACCGACGCGGACTCTATGGCGTGGATCTGAGTGGGCACGGCTATGAGGGTCTCGATGTCGAGCTGGTCACCGCCGGGCACCAGCCGGGGGAGATAGTGGTCGAGCCGGGCGGTGAAGACGACCCCCATCACCGCGGAGCCGAATGTCTGGCCCAGTGAGCGGAAGAAGTTGGATGCAGACGTGGCCGCCCCCAAGTCGTCGTGGGGAACGATGTTCTGCACCGCCACCAAGAGCACCTGCATTATGGCTCCCACTCCGCAGCCCATCGTGAACAGAAAGGCCATGGCTGTGAGCGTCGATGTCCCGCTGCTCAGAGTCGACATCAGCCACATCCCCAGGGTGAGCACGACGGCCCCGAAGATCGGCACCGCCTTGTAGCGCCCGGTGCGGGTGAGCACCTGCCCGGCGCTCACCGAGGTGAGCAGCATCCCCAACATCATGGGCACCAACAGAAGCCCCGACCGGGTTGCGTTCACATCGTTGACCACCTGGAGGAAAAGCGGCCCGAAGATGCCCGCGCTGAGCATGGCCGCCCCCGCGATGAACTGGATCGCGCAGGAGAAGTTGAACAGCCGCAGCCGGAACAGACGGGGCGGCAGGATGGCCTCGGCTGCCCGCCGCTGCTGGGCGGCGAACAGGGCCACACCGGCGGCGCCCACCGCCAGCAGTGCGATCGACGGGGCCGACGCCCAGCCCCAGGAGTCTCCCCCCAGCTCCATGGCCAAGATGATGGCGATCACCCACACCAGCAGCAGGCCCGCTCCGGTGTAGTCCGCCCGGGCCTCCCGGCGGGTGAAGGCCAACTCGAGATGGGTGAACGACATCACCAGAGAGATCCCTCCGAGCGGAAGCACCATGAAGAAGACCCAACGCCAATGGGCGTAGTCCACCAGCAGGCCCCCGGCCAGCGGTCCCAAGATGGTGGCCAGCGCGAAGATCCCGCCCATGTACCCCTGGTACCGGCCCCGCTCCCGGGGCGACAGCACATCGGCCAGGATGGCCATCGACAGCGTGAACAACCCGCCGGCGCCCAGCCCCTGGACGGCCCGGAACACGATCAGCATGGTCATGCCGCCCGACACCCCGGCCAGCACCGAGCCGGCCATGAAGATGACGATGGCGGCCTGGTACAGGCTCTTGCGTCCCCAGAGGTCGGAGAGCTTCCCCCACAGTGGCGTGGTGGAGGTGGAGGCGATGAAATAAGAGGTGAAAACCCAGGTGTACAGATCCCGCCGGCCCAAGTCCCCGATGATCGTGGGCAGCGCGGTGGACACCACTGTGCCCTCGATGGCCGCCATCATCTGGGCCAGCATGAGGGTGAGTATGATGACCAGCACCTGGCGTTTGGGCAGTTCGCCGCCCCCTGAAGCACGACTATCACTTATCGAGATAGATTTATCAAAACTATTCATGAAGGATATCGTGACGGGCGCTGTTCGAGCGTCTAACTTTTTGTTTAGGAGGCAGGTGAATTTCTAAGCAATTGCTGGTAAATTCAGTTGCTGAAGTATTAGCGAAACGGAGAAAGCCCCCGGACTCGTACGGGAGGCAATGGGTGGAGATGGCAATGGAGCCTCGTCCTTGGTGGATGGAAAATGCGAACTGCAAGGGGAAGAGCGAACTGTTCTTCCCCCCGGCCGGCGAGCGCCCGTCGGCTCGTGAGCGGCGGGAGAATGCTGCCCGGCGGATTTGCGGAGATTGCGTTGTGGTTCGGGCGTGCCGGAACTGGGCGCGCGACCAGCGCGAGCTCGGCTTCTGGGGAGGCGAGTCGGAGATAGAGCGGGCAGAGGCGGGTTTCGCCCCCTCGACTCCGGTCATCGGTCTGCGCCGCCACCGCACCGAGCGGGAATCGGCCTGAGCCGACTGCGCCGGCCCGGTGCCGCATTCAGTCGGCGCCGTCAACCTTCTCATTCCACCACGCGTCGGACGAAGGCCGCTATGGCCTCGGTTCCCTCGACTGCCTCGGGGTAGTTGGGGTACATGATCTGGAAATCGTGGATCATGCCCGGCCAGATTCGGTAGTCCACTTCCACACCGGCTGACTCGAGCGCGGCGGCGAACCCGGAGGCGTCGTCCAACAGCACCTCGTGGTCTCCGGCATGGACCAGCATGGGGGGCAGCCCCGCCAGGTCGCCGAAGATCGGCGAGGCCAGCGGATCACGGGGATCGTGGCCGTCCAAGTACCAGCGGGCCGCGGTCACCGCATCGTCGTGGCCGAACATGACATCGAGTTCGTCCCGCTCGGCATGGCTTGTCGAGGAGTTGGTCAGATCGACCCACGGCGACAGGCACACCCCCGCGCCGGGCATCGGCCAGCCCCGGTCTCGGGCTCCGAGCAGCACCGCGCCCACCAGCCCGCCCCCGGCCGAGTCGCCGATGAACGCGATCCGCTCCGCTTCGATCCCGTTGTCCAGCATCCAGCGATGGGCGGCGAGGCAGTCGTCGACCGCGGCGGGGAATGGATTCTCCGGCGCCAGCCGGTAGTCGATCAACAGCACTCGGGCCGGTATCAATGAGGCCAGGTGGGATCCGAATCCCTGGTGGGAGATGATCGATCCCACCCGGTAACCGCCCCCGTGGAAGAACAGCAGCGCCGGGAGGCTCTCGGGATCATGGGCCTCAGGATGCAGCCAGGCAGCGCCGGGCACGCCGGGAATCTCGATGGTCTGCTTCACCACCCCGTCGGCCAGTGGCGCGGCCGCGGCGTTGGCGTCCAGCCGGGCTCGGCGCTCTGCGGGGGTCTCGGAAGGGTCGGGCGCGGGCGCGGCCGCCAGCATGGACCGCACCGCTTCGAATTCTGGGCTTGGCATCCCCGGAGACTAACCCTTGCCCTGGTGCCTGACGGGTCTTGGACTGGGCGGTTGGCCAATTCGGACGGGTTCCCAGCTTCGCTCGAGCGGCGTTAGCCTAAGCAGTCGATGACCGGTGACCTCCGACTGCTCACCATCCACGCCCATCCCGACGATGAGTCGTCGAAGGGGTCGGCCACGGTGGCCATGTACGCCGACCAAGGCGTGGCGGCCTCGCTGGTGTGCTGCACCGGCGGCGAGCAGGGCGACATCTTGAACCCGGCCATGGACCGGCCCGATGTCCGCGAGAATCTGGACCGAGTCCGCCGGGACGAGCTGGCTGAGGCCGCTGATGTGCTCGGCTATCACCGCGTCCACTGGCTGGGGTACCACGACTCCGGCATGCCCGACAGCGAGGCCAACGCCGACCCCCGCAGCTTCGCCCAAGCTCCGTTGGATGAGGCGGTTGGGCGTCTGGTGGCCATCCTCCGGGCCGAGCGTCCCCATGTGGTGGTCACCTACGGGGAGGATCAGCAGGGCTATCGCCATCCCGACCACCTGCGGGTGGCCGAGATCAGCGGCCCGGCTTTCGACGCCGCCGGCGATTCCGACGCCTATCCCGACGCGGGTGAGCCGTGGCAGCCGCTGAAGATGTACTACGTGACCTGGTCCCGGAACCGGATCACCGCTCTGCACGAGAAGTTCGGCGAGCTTGATCTGGAGTCGCCCTATGACGAGCGCTGGTTCAGCCGTCCGTCCAACGACGACGCCATCACCACCCGCATCAATTGCGCCGAGTACTTCGACCGCCGGTCAAAGGCCCTTTTGGCCCACCGCACGCAGGTAGACCCCGACTCCAAGTTCTGGTTCGGCCTGCCCGACCGCCACATGGCCGAGGCCTACCCGTGGGAGGACTACATACTGGGCCGCAGCCTGGTGGACGCCGACCTTCCCGAAACCGACCTGTTCGCAGGGATCGAGTAGTGGTCGAGCGGGCCCGGTATCTCAGCGACGACTGGTTCGCGCTGAACCTCGAAGCAGCCTCAGGGTGGCCGGAGCGGCCGGGGGTGGACTGCTCGGTGAACTACGAGGTGACCGGCGCTCCCGGCGGCAAGGTGCGCTACCACGGGGTTGTCCGCGACGGCCGCTTGGTGGAAATGGCCTCGGGCAGGCTGGCCGACGCCGACGTGAGCATCGTCTACAAGTACGCCGACGCTTGCGCCGAGCTCTCCGGCGGCCAGCACCCCGATCTGGCCTACATGTCGGGCCGGATGAAACTGGAAGGCGATTATGCCCGCTGGGTGTACGGCTTGCGCCCGCTGCTGGACTCAGCCGAATACGGTGCCTTCCGATCCGCCTTGGCCGAGAACACCGAGTTCTAGCCCGGGGCTCAGCCCTGGCGCTGGGCGTCGCGCAGGTCGGCGTAGCTCAGCATTCGAGCCCCGGATCGCCCGATGGCGGCGCGCAGCGGCGGATCGTGGGCCACCAGGAGGTACTGCTCCACCCGGCCGAGCCAGCCGGGGTCCAACTCCCGCAGCTCCGGGGTGTCGATGGCCGGCGAAACCGCCAGCTCGGTCACTCCGGGGGCCAGGTTCTCCACCGCTTCTTCCAGGGTCCGCCGGACGGGGCGCCCGCGGATCTGCACCAGGTGGTCGGGCACCAGCACCCCCGCGTCGGCGGCCAGGCGGCGGAACGGGAATCCGGCCCGCCGCTCTTGGTCGCTCCCGCCCAGGCGTATCGGCAGTTTCATCTCCGCAGCCAGTTCCAGGTAGACGGCGAAGAACTCGGGGCGCATCAACAGCGTGTCCAGGTGGGGGCTGAGGTGGGTGAGATTGCTGCCCCACTGGCCGGCCCGCTCGATCTGGGCCCGGCACTCCCGGTGGACCTCGTCGATGTCGCTGTGCTCCCAGGCATCGGCCGGAGTTCGGGGAAAGCCCCCATCGCCGTCCAAAAGAGACGGCGCCTGGGTGATCGGTCCCCATCGGTAGTTGTCGAACTCGGCATTCAGGGTGAGGTCGACCCCCACCGGGGTGTGGGAGAAGCGGCTGGCGGCGTCTCGGGCCCACGGACACGGCACCATCAGGCCGGCGGCGGTGGCCACCCCGGTGTCCAAACACTCGGCGATGGCGGCGTTGGCCGCGTGGGACTGCCCGAGGTTGTCGCAGGTGATGATCAGGGCTCGATCCCCCGGCGCACCGCCCAGGCGTTCCAATAGCTCGGTCACTGAGCGAAAACTACCGCCTCGAAGGGGTCGAAGCGCTCACTGAAGCACTTCGTCGGCGCTGCCGCAGTGTCCCCACAGGCCCAATCCCTGGTCGCGGGCTTGGCCCGCGGCGGCGTAGAAGGCGCTGGCATGGGTGGTGTTGGGCTCGATGACCAGCGCCTCGGCATAGCCTTGGACAGCGATTTCGAGGTTGGCGAACAAACCGTCGACGGAGCGGTACACGTAGGCCAAGAGCCGGTCGTAGCGGTCGCGGGCCTCGGTGTCGCGGGTGAGGCGAACCTCAGTGCCGACCGGCAGCAGCGCGCTGGTGAAGGCGGTGGCCTCGTCGCCGTAGCACTCCGCAGGCAGGAAGCCTCCGGTTGCCTCTGGGGTGTCGATGCCGATCAGTCGAACCCGCTCGGTCTGGCCCGCCACCTGCACAACCACCGTGTCGCCGTCGACCACCTCCATCACCGTCGCGGCCGCTCCTGCTATTGCCGCAGTCGGCTCAGGCGGGTTGTCGGGCTGGCTGGTCGTGCTTCCCGAGCATCCGACCAGCGTGAAGAGCCCGCCAACCAGCAAGCTGCTGACCGCGGCCGACGGCCTCACGCGGCACGGGGAATGTCGTCAGAGGGGGAGGGTGCGGGCGGCGCGGCGGAGGAGTGGCGCTGCAAGGCGGCTCGGGCCTGGGCTAGGCCCCGGCGTCCGATTTCCTTGGTTCGCTCATCGATCCGCCAATCTGGCGGTGGTTCTAGGAGGGTGAGCTGTTGCTTCATGTTCCCAGTATCCCGGTGGGAGTGACAGTTTGGGTTGGGAAGGGGGGAATCTCCAGAAAAACGCTCTGAAGTCGGACAGGCCGCGGTTCAGGAGGCTTGGCTGCTGCCCGTCATGCTGCGGTATACCTCCAGCAGGGCCGCCTTCTGCTCATCGGAGAGGTTGGCGTCGGCTCGGATGGTGGTCTCGGTGTCGGAGACGTTGTCGGGGCCTTCGCCGTTGGCGGCGTCGATGCCGGCGGCCTGGGCCAACAGGGTCTCAGCCGACAAGTTGAGGGCGGTGGCCAGCGACTTGATCACCCGCACCGACGGCTGGTGCAGTCCACGCTCCAGTTGGCTGAGGTAGGGGTTGGACACCTGGGCCAAATCAGACAGCTCCCGGAGGGTGAGCTGGGCCAGCTTGCGCTGGCTTCGCAGGTAGTTGCCGAATGCCTCGACGGCGGTCTGGTCCATCTGCTGTCCTCAGCTCTGGTACTCGTAGAAGCCCTTGCCGGTCTTGCGCCCCAGATGTCCGGCGGCCACCATGCGCCGCAGCAGCGGGGGCGGAGCGTTGTGGGAGCCCTTGAACTCCTCGTAGAGCACGTCGGCCACCGCCTCGATGGTGTCCAGCCCGATAAGGTCGCACAGCGACAGCGGGCCCATGGGGTGGCCGCAGCCGTATATCATCCCACTGTCGATGTCGGCCGCGCTCACCTTGCCCTGGTCGAACATGCGGATGGCCTCGAGCAGATAGGGCACCAGAAGCCGGTTCACCACGAACCCGGCCCGATCGCGGCAGCGGATGACCCGCTTGCCCAGCACTTCCACGGCGAAGCGGTCTACCCTCTCGATGGTCTCCAAAGAGGTGCCCAGAGAGCGCACCAACTCGACCAGCGGCTGCACTGGGGCGGGGTTGAAGAAGTGCAGGCCCAGCACCATGTCCGACCGGCTGGTGATGGAGCCCAATGTGATGATGGGAATGGACGACGTGTTGGTGGCCAAAATGGAGTCGGGCGCCATTACCTTGTCCATGGCCCGGAATACCGAGAGCTTCTCCTCCAGCGACTCGATGACGGCCTCGATGGCCAGGTCTCGGTCGGCCAGGTCGCCCATGTCGGTGCTGAAGCTGAGCGAGTCCAATGCCAGTTCTCGGGTGGCGGCGGGCATCTTCTCTCGGGCCACCGCCTTTTCCATCGATTGCTCGATCTTCCTGCGGGCGGAGTCGACCGCTGTCTCGTCCACCTCGATGACCAGGGTGTCCAAGCCGACCCGGGCGCATACTTCGGCGATTCCCGAACCCATGGTGCCACCGCCGATCACTCCGATTCTATTGATCGGCGCCGACGGCGACTCCAACTCCTGCGGCGGCTGCCCGCCGGCGGAGTCATCACCCGTAGTCATGGTTTCCCTCCCGTTTGCCGAATCCGGCGTCCCCTACGTGGGTGTTCAGAATAGTACGCAAGTGGTAGAAAAATAAAACGGGGCCGGTCAGCGACCGGCCCCGTTTGCAGGAAAGAGCTGAGGGGGGATCAGCTCTTCTTGGAAGCTGGCTGGGCCGCAGTCGAACCGTTGAGGTTGGCGGCAGCCAGAAGATTCTGGGCGAACTCCTTTTGGGTGTTGAGCAGGGCCTCGGCGAAGCCGAAGCTGACGCTCACCAGCTCCTTGGGGTCGGGAAGTGAGTCAAGGCCGGGGATGGCATCGACTTTGAGGTTCTCAGGGGTGACGCTGCCAACCGTGTCGGTCAAGGTGCGGACACCTTCGACGATGGCGGTCTGGCCCAACTTGAGGGCGCTGAGAACCTGGTCTTGCATTGCTTCGGTGATTTCTTTGACATCGGTCATGCTGCTTACTTTACTTAGCAAAAGCTTGATTGCCAACTCACAGAGAATATTTTTCTCTGCAATCCGAGGGCCGGATGATCAGGCAGTGAGGGTGTCGCCGGGGCGCATCTTCACGTAGAGGCCCGGCGCATCCTCCATCGGCCCGTAGGCTTCGCTGCCCAGCCGCTTCGGGGCGTCCACCTTCTCGCCGGCCCGCTCGCCGATCCATTTGGCCCAGTCTTCCCACCACGTTTGCTGGTGCTGTTCGGCGCCCTCCAGCCACTGCTCGGGTTCCCCGGTGATCTGACCGTTGGTCCAGTGGCGTGCCTTGGGGCTGGGCGGGTTGACGATGCCGGCGATGTGGCCCGAGGTGCTGAGCACGAAGCGGTTGCGGCCGCCGAGCAGAGTGGCGGTGCGGTAGGCCGCCGTCCACGGCACGATGTGGTCGTCGATGGCCGACAGAACGTAGGCGTCCTGTTTGACGTCGGCAGGGTGCAGCACGGTGCCGTCGACTTCGAAGGCGTCGCTCGCGAATTGATTCTGGAGATAGCAGCGGCGCAGGTAGCTGCTGTGCATGCGGGCCGGCATCCGAGTGCTGTCGTTGTTCCACGCCAGCAGGTCGAACGCCGGAGGGTCCTCGCCCAGCAGCCAGTTGTTCACCACGTACTGGAAGATCAGGTCGTTGGCCCGGATGGCGTCGAAGGTGCGGGCCATCTCGCTGGCCTCCAGATACCCCTGGTCGGCCATTTTTCGCTCGAGTCCGGCCACGGTGGACTCGTCGGTGAACGCTCCGAGCACGCCGGGGTCGGAGAAGTCGGTCAGGGTGTTCAAGAATGTGGCGGTGTGGATCGGCTGGTCGCCGGTGGCCGCGCCGTGGGCCATGGCGATGGCGCTGAGCGTGCCCCCCAGGCACACGTTGACGGTGTTCACCTTCTCCATTCCGGTGACCTCCCGCACCACCCGCAGGGCGTCGAGGGGTCCTAAGCGGAGGTAGTCCTCGAAGCTGGTGTCGCGCATCGACCCGTCGGGGTTGCGATAGCTGATGGCGAAGCAGGTGTGACCGTGCTGCACCGCCCATTCGATCAGGCTCTTCTGCGGGGCCAAGTCCATGATGTAGTACTTGTTGATCCATGGTGGGCAGAACAGCATCGGAGTCTCATAGACCTGCTCGGTCTGGGGCTCGTACTGAATGAGCTCGATCAGGTCGCTGCGGTACACCACCTTGCCGGGGGTCAAGGCCATGTTCAGCCCCGGCTCGAACCCCGAGTCGTCCACCTTGGACGGCCACCCGTCGTTGTGGCGCAGATCGTGGAGC
Source organism: bacterium (assembly GCA_028819295.1). GTDB lineage: Bacteria > Actinomycetota > Acidimicrobiia > Acidimicrobiales > Bin134 > Poriferisocius. The sequence continues at coordinate 62,168 of JAPPMA010000070.1, forward strand.
ATGTTGGCCGCGCCCTTGACCACGCTGGCCCCGCCGGTGGCGGCCGCTTTGGCCAGGGCATCGGGATTGGTGAGCAGCATGTTGGTGGGAGCGAGGGCGTCGAAGGCGAACGAGGCGGCGAAAGCGGCTTTGCGGTGCTCGGCCTCGTCGAGGTTGGCGGCGCCGATGAGATCGTCGGCCAGGTTCCTGGTGAGCAGGTAGGTCTGCTGGAGGCCGAAGAAATAGGGATTGTCTTGCCAGGCCTTGGAGGTCCAGCGGTGGTCCTTTGGCGGGGGCTGAATGGGAGCGGGGGCGTCGGGGCCGGCTGTCTTGGCCGCCTTGGCCATGGTGGCCGCTCCCACCTTCATGGCTCCGGCGGCGGCCTTCAACAGCGCGGCGCCCACCCCCACCGGGTTGGCCGCGGCCCTCATGCCGGCGTTGACCAGGGTTCGGGCGAAATAGACCGGGTCGAGCGTGTCGAGAATCTGATTCCCGACCCAGCTGGGGTTCAATACGTCGGACTCGCCCGCGGTCGCTCCTATGGATCCTGCTTTGATGTCTTTGCTCACGGTTGGGAACTATATCAAGCAGACATGGCAAGAACCTCACCGCCGCGCCCTAGAGTTGCCCCATGGTTCCACGACGCGACGGGATGACGGTTCCCCTGTTCGGGCCGCTCGACCAGCAGGCGGCGCAGATGGCCGAGCTGGTGGAGCTGGGATACACCGACGTGTGGTCGTCGGAGTCCAACTCGCACGATGCCTTCACGCCGCTGGTGCTGGCCTCCCAGTGGGCCCCATCGCTGCGGCTGGGCACCGCCATCGTACCGGCCTACACCCGGGGGCCGGCCCTGGTGGCCCAGTCGGCGGCCACACTGGCTTCGCTGGCGCCGGGCCGGTTCGCACTCGGAGTGGGCAGCTCTTCGGATGCGATCGTGGAGCGGTGGAACTCGATCCCGTTCGAGGCCCCCTACCAGCGGGTGCGGGATCTCGTGCGGTTCCTCAAGCCCGCTTTGGCCGGAGAGAAGGTGAGCGGCGACTACGACACCTTCTCGGTGCAGGGGTTTCGGCTGGGACTGGTTCCCCCCGAGCCGCCTCCCATATTGGTGGCGGCGCTGCGGCCCCAGATGCTGGCGCTGGCCGGCCAGGAGGCCGACGGGGCCGTCATCAACTGGCTGTCGGCTGAAGACACCGCCCGGGTGAGCGAGATCGTCAACGCCCAGGGGCCTGGCAAGGAGATAGTGGCCCGAATCTTCGTTTGTCCCAACCCCGACCGGGAGACGGTGATAGCCCAGGGGCGGAGGGCGGTGGCCGGGTATCTCAATGTGCCCGTCTACCGGGCATTCCACCAGTGGCTGGGCCGTGGCGACCTGCTGGCCGAGCACTGGGAGCGGTGGGCGGCCGGTGACCGGGCCGGTTCGCTGGAGGCCATTCCCGAGCAGGTGGTGGACGATCTGATCGTACACGGCGCCCCTGAGGAGTGCCGCAAGCACATCGACCGCTATTTCGACAACGGCGTCACCACCTCATCGCTCATGGTGATGCCCTTGGGAGGCATTGACGCCTGGGAGGCGGTCAGGTCGCTGGCGCCGCGGCCTGCTGGAGGTGGCTGACGTAGTCGGCCATTTGATAGCCGGCGGCGGCCCCGCTGGTGGAGGGCATCACGTACACCGGCCGACCGGCCAGCGCCTGGGGCTGCGGTCCCGCCTTTGCTTTTCGGTCTACCGCGGCCCGCCAGCCAGCCAGGCCCACGAAGCACACTGCCGCGGGCTGGAGCCACCCCACCAGCCACTTCAGCCGGTTGAGGCCCCGGCGGTACTCGTCGGCGGTGAGCGCGTCGGCTCGGGGCGTGGCCCGCTTGACCAGATCGGTCATGCCCACCCCGTGGTCGATCAGTGCCCGCCGGGGATCCCGGTCGGTGCTCACTAGCCCCGCGGCCAACGCTGCGGGCCAGAACCTATTGCCGGGCCGGGCGAATCCCGCGCCGGCATCGGCGGCGTACACGCTGGGGTTCAGGCCGCAGATCAGCAGGCGCATCTGCGGCCCCACGGTGTCGGGCAGTGTGCGGGCCCGGCGGCCTCTGACGATGAGGGTGGCTGCCTTGGGAGGCCGGTCGATCCGCTCGACGCTGTCGAGGCCGAACCCGGCGCCCTCCATCAGAGGGGCAATCCACTCTTCGGGCCACCGGGAGAAGCGGCGGCCCGGGAAGTCGTCGTCGGAGAAAGGCTCGAAGTCGGCATCCCCCTCGAAGATGTGGATCTCCACCGGCGCGCCAGGAGCCAGGGCCCGGTGCAGGTCGGCCAGGGCCAGCGGAACGTGTCGGCGGTCGAGGTGTACGTAGCTGCGCGACGCCCACGCGCCGGCCAGCGATCTGGGGGCCACGGGCAGCGCGGCCAGATCGGCCCGGCAGCGCAGGGCATCGGGGGCGTGGTCGGAAACCATCTCCAGCATGGACTTGGCTGCGTCGATGGCCAACGCGGGATTGGGCAGCGCAGCGGTGTGCCAGCCGGGGCCGCAGCCCAAATCAGCGACGATGCCTTCGGGGCGGTCAAGGGCGGTGAACACCTCGATCGCCGTGGTGGACTTGGGCTGGCGCTCAGCCCGCCATTCGACAGCCCGGTTCTCGTAGACGTTGACGGTGGCCCGATCAGCCACTAGCGGAGGGGCCAGATCTTCTTGAACAGCCGGGCGATTGCTGCGCCCACCAGGGCGCCAACCACCACGTCGGAGGCATGGTGGATGCGCACGTACACCCTGCTGGCCGCCACCACCGAGGCGGCTGCCCAGAAGGGCCAGCGGCACCGCCGGGACTCCGACAAGAGCGCAGCGGCCACCACCGCGGCGCTGGCATGGCCACTGGGGAAGCTGCTGGTGAGCGGCTGGCGCAGCCGATGGGGGTGGTCGTGCTCGGCCAGCGGGCGGGAGCGGTTGAAGGCTGATTTGATCGGCCCGTTGACCAGCGCCGACTCGATGGCCAAGGCCGCCGACACCCGCAGAGCCCGTCGTCGGCCCCGCTTCGATGCGGCTCCAGCCCAAGCCAGGGCGTGCCACAGGATGCTGAAGTTCCCCAACTCCGAGGCGGTGTAGAACACCCGGTCGGCCACTGGGTTGCCCCGGAGGCGGTCTAATAGCTGCTCCGCTCCCTCGTCGAAGGCCTCTGCGGCGGCCTCCAGTTGGGTCATTCTCGGGCCGCCCGGATGGTCTTGTAGGCCACGCTTATCTCGTGGTTGGCGTCGCCCAGAACCCTGTAGCCGGTTTCGTCGCGGATCTGGTCGAGGTTCTCGGCCACATCCTCCACGGTGAGATCGGGGTTGTAGTAGCCCGGGGTTCGGCCGACGAAGAAACGGGCCACCGTTCCCCCGGCGGCCGAGTACACCTCGCCGGATACCGGGCAGTCCTCATGGGCCAGAAAACACACCACCGGGGCGACCTTCTCCGGGTTCATGGCCTCTTTGATCTCCTCGCCGAAAATGGCCTCGGTCATGCGGGTGGTGGCCACCGGGGCAATGCAGTTGGCCTTGATGTTGTGTTTGGCCCCTTCCAGGGCCAGCGTGTTGGTGAGCCCCACGAGGCCCATCTTCGCCGCGCTGTAGTTGGACTGGCCGAAGTTGCCCAGCACCCCGGCGTGGGACGTGGCGCTCACAATGCGCCCGTAGCCCTGCTCGCGCATCTGGGCGAAGGCCGGGCGGGTGACGTTGAACGCCCCCCTCAGGTGTACGGCCAGCACCGGGTGGAGTTGATCGTCCTCCAGCTTGTGGAAGGTCTTGTCCCGCAGGATGCCCGCGTTGTTGATCACGATGTCCACCCGTCCGAACGCCTCCAGCGCGGTTGCGGTGATGGCCGCCCCGCCCTCGGTGGTGGCCACCGAATTGGCGTCGGCCACCGCCTCGCCGCCGCTGTCGTTGATCTCGTTGGCCGTCTTCTGGGCCGGGCCTTCGCTGGTCCCGGTGCCGTCGGGTGATCCTCCCAGGTCGTTCACCACCAACCGGGCTCCCCGCCGGGCCAGCTCGAGGGCGTACAGGCGCCCCAGTCCGCCGCCGGCGCCGGTGACGATCGCCACCCGGTTGTCAAAACTCAATGCCATGGCCGAGAGATTACGACGGTTGATGCTCTTATCGGAAAGCGCCGGGGGTGGTCAGGGGTTTGCGGAGCCAGCGGCGGGGGGTGGTGATGATGGAGCGGGGGTAGTCCTCGAAGAGCCAGCGGGCGAAGTTTCGCCGGGTCCAGGGAGTGAGGCCGGCGATGCGCACCGCGCCCCGGGCGCCGGGGCGGGTGGCCAACACCCGGCCGAGGCGGCGGGCCATGCGGTGGTCGGCGAACAGCTCCCGGCGCACGAAGCGGCGATAGGCGGCCATCACCTGATCGGCGTCATCGGCGCCGGCCAGCACGGCGTTGGCCGCTCCGATGCCGGTGAGCAGGGCCTGGGCGATGCCCTCGCCGCTCATCGGGTCGGTGGCCGCCGCGGCGTCGCCTGCGAACATGGTCCGGCGGGCGGTCAGCGAGATCTTGTCGATGCGGGCGGGAATGGGCCAGGCCCGGTGGGTTGTCTCAGGCTCGGCGCTGTGGCCCAGCACGGTCCGAATGTGGTCCCGCTCCAGCAGCTCCCGCCACAGCTTGCCCATGTCGCCCACCGCCACCGGCCCGCCCCGTCGTACCCCGAATCCAACGTTGGCTCGACCATCGGGCAGGGGAAACGACCAGACGTATCCGGGCAGGATCTCCTCTTCGAACCACACCCACAGCGCCTGGCTGGCCGAAGGGGCCACCCCCGACCAGTACTGGCGGAATGCATGCCAGTCGCCCCGGTAGCCGTCGTGGGCCAAGCCCAGGAACTTGCGGGTGGGCGACCACATGCCGTCGGCGGCGATGGCATAGCGGGCTGTCACTGAGGCGTGGTTCTCCACCTCCAGCGCCACATGTCCGCCGTTTTCAGAAGCCCCCTGGCAGGCGGCGCCCTCGATCAGCGCGGCGCCCTCGGCCCTGGCCTGCGCCACCAGGGCGTTGTCGAGCTCCGCCCGGGGGACGACCGCGGCGAACTGGCCCCCCTTGCGGGGCAGGGGGAACTCGACGGTGCGTCCCGAGGGCGATCGGATGCAGACGTCTTCCACCGGCATCCACGTGGATATGGGGGCCGGGTCTAGCCCCAGTGTTTCCAAGAGCCGCAGCGCCCCGGCGGTGAGGCCGTCGCCGCAGGCCTTGGGGCGGGGGAAGCGAGCCCGGTCCACCATCACCACCCGCTGCCCGGCCCGGGCCAGGGTTATCGCTGCTGCGCAACCAGCCGGACCGGCGCCCACGATGGCGGCGTCCCAATCGACGCTCATCGTCTTGATCGGCTCATGCGCTTTGCTCCGACGACCGTTCCGGGTCCAATGCCTGGGGCTGGCCCGGCGGTATCTCGGGACTTTGGGGCGGAGTCGCCTCGGACGCGGGTTCCGAAGGGGCAGTTCCACCCGGCTCGCCTTCCCCGTCTTCCTCCGGTGGGGCAATGGTGCAGAGATCGGGTCGGTTGTCTTCGTCGAGGTCCGTCGGCGCATGAGTGTCGGTGCAGTCCTCGGGGAGGACGCATTGCTGGGGCAGGCCGTCGTCGTCCAACTCCACCTCGCCGTCGCCATCGGCGTCCATCGCCAGCACCGAAGACGTACACACTCCTTGGCAGTTGATGCCCTCTCGGGGCTGGTAGAGCGCGAACACCGAGTCTCGCAGCACCGTGCCGTCGGAGTAGGTTCGGCTGCGCTCGGTGGTCCGCAGGGTGCAGTACCCCCGCGGGGTGTCGTAGCGGTCGGCCCACTCCACCTCGGCATAGGCCGTGGAGTACACGCTGACGGTGACGCTGTTGTCGGTCACCGTGGGCCACAGCAGCACCGCGTAGGGATTGGGATTGCGGAACTTGAAGTCGGGCTTGGGCCAGGAGATGGTGGCGTCAACCCCCTCTCGGTAGCGGGCGATGTCGATGCTGTGGGCCTGGTATTCGGGAAACTCCATACCGGCGTTGAAGGTGGCGGTGAACAGGGTGGTGATGAACTGGGAGATGCCCCCGCCCACATCATCGGTGTACACCCCGTCGTAGATCACCCCGGCGTCCACAAACCCCTTCTCCTCGGTGCGCTCACCCACGAATTCGTTGACCGAGAATGTCTCCCCCGGGTAGACCACCGCCCCCCGGACCAGCTCGGCGATGCGATGAATGTTGGAGACCCGATCCTGACCCGGGGTGTATTCGGTGGTGAACCGTCCGGTCAGCTCCACGATGCCCCGCTCGGTCAGCCAGCCCTGATCGTTGATCTTGTCGGACTCCCGCAACTCCAATTCCACTGCCGGCAGTGCGGTTTCCAGGGCCGAAAGCACCTCGCGGTATGCCGACTCATCGCAGCAGATGAGGGCGGGAACTTCGCTCACCAGCACCGGGACATCGTCGATCACGGTGAGCACCGGCTCCGAGGCCACGGTGGCGACCTCGGCGAAAAGCTCCTCCAGATCGTCTTCCAGCTTCTGTCGGTCGATGTCGTAGCTCCACTGGTCGTTGTTGCTCAGCAGGATCAGCCATGACCGAAGCTGGGCCGGCTGCACTCGCTTGGTGGCCTCCTCCACCGTCACGAGGATTCCCTGGCCCGTGCGCTGGTTGATCCAGTCCACCGTTCGGCCCATCGTCTCCTCGCCCAGCTCGGGGGCGATCAGGCGCACTTCGGCCTCCAGCCTCAGGGGATCGTCACCGTGGCTGGCGGACTCCAGCAATCGGGGCAGCGCCGGGCCGAGGGCGGCGATCTCGCCGGGCACGCCGGGCGCAACCTGGAAGATGCCGTTGTCCAGCACGATTTGCGGGTCGGCGGGGGCGCGGTGCAGATCGGCCTCCAGCTTCGCGATCTGGCTGGCATCGGGCGACAGGGCGAGCAGCAGCTCTGACCGCGATGTCTCAAAGAACGAGGCGGTCCAGCCGATGGGGTTGCTCTCGTCGCTGTCCAACGCCATGATCGCGGCCACGGTGGCCTCCATGTCTACCGCCAGCCCGACATCGGCGGCGGTCACCGTGAGAGCGCGGCTGGGGGTGGCTATTTCCACCGGGGTCTGTTGGAATCGCTCCGCCAACTCGACGACCACCCGGGCCACGTCTTCTTCGCTCAGCCCGCCGATGTCGATGCTGACGTCGGGAATGGCCTGACTCTCAAGCTTCAGCCCCCTGGGCGTCTTGTCGTCGCTGGCTGAGGAATCCACCAGCCACACGATCAGCCAAGCGGCCAACAGCACGACCGGGGTAATCATGAGTGCCCAGACCCAAAGGGGACGGGGAGGTCGGCGCAGGCGCAGCGGAGTGTGGTGATCCATCCCGGTTACCGGATGGTAGTGGGAGCTTCCTGTTGTTCGGGTTCAACCCACATGGCGGGGTTCAGAAAAGCTTGGCCTGGTCGGGCTCGATGCCCCGGAGCAGGTCGTAGTCGATCTCCACGCACTCGATGCCCCGATCGGCGCCCAAGGCCCGAGCCTGGGGTCTCACCATCTGGGCGGCAAGCATGCCCCGCACCGGGGCCAGCACCGGATCCTGGTTCAAGAACTGTAGGTAGCGGGTGAGCTGCTCCACGCCGGCGATCTCCCCGCGCCGCTTGATCTCCACCGCGATGGCGTTCCCGTCGGCGTCTCGGCACAGCAAGTCCACCGGGCCGATGTCGGTGGGATACTCCCGGCGCACCAGGCGGAACCCGTCTCCCAGCATTTCGGGGGAGGCGGCCAAAAGCTCCTGGAGGTGGGCCTCCACGCCGTCTTTGTCCAAGCCGGGGTCGTGGCCCAGCTCGTGGTCGGTGTCGGAGATCAGCTCGTGGATGGTGATGGTGAGCTTCTCGCCGACGGGGTTGACCACCGTCCAGACTCCGTCTTCCTCCGACAGCCGATTGGGGGCGTTCATCCAGTTGAGCGGCTTGTAGGCCCCGCCGTCGGCGTGGATGGCCACACAGCCGTCGGCCTTGATCATGATGAGCCGCACGGCCTCGGGCAGGCGCGCGGCCAGCCGGCCGTCGTAGTCCACTGAACACCTGGCAACCACCAGTCTCACAGGGGCATCCCGTCTGTGGGAGCAGTCTCGGGGGGCTTCATCGAGCGATCACCAGCCGCACAGAGGCTCAAATCTACGGGGATGAGGGGGCGGAGGTCACTTGGCCAATACCGCGTCGGCGAAGTCGGAGTGGCAGATGACGAAATCAGACATGTAGGTGTCCGATTGGTTGAACCTCAGTTCTTCGCCGTTGAGACGGGAGACGTGCAGCCCGGCGGCGGCGGCCACCGCGGCGGGGGCGCACAGGTCCCACTCGTGCAGTCCCGAGGCATGGGCGTACACCTCGGCTTCGCCGTTGACGACGGCGGCAGCCTTGGCGCCGGCCGAGCCCATCTGCACGATGGTGGCTCCGATTTCGCCGGCGATGCGGCGGGCCAGGCGACCGGGCCGGCTCCGGCTGGTGATGACCCGGGGTCGGGCGGCGGCCACTGGCATGGGGGGAGCAGGCTCGGTGGTCAGGGTGATGCCCTGGGCGGGGAGGGCCACCGCCGCGGCGACTGGCGCGCCGTCGGCGACCAGGGCCACATGGACGGCCCAGTCGGTGCGGCCGGGGATGGAGAACTCGCGGGTGCCGTCGAGCGGGTCCACGATCCACACCCGGTGGTGCTCGAGTCGACGACGGTCGTCGGTCGACTCTTCCGACAGCACCATGTCGTCGGGGCGGTGTTCTTGGAGGGCGCCGGCGATGAAGTCGTGGGCGGCGGCATCGCCTCGCGCCCCCACCGCGAACGGGGCCAGACGCTGCCCGCCCAATTCGGCCCTCAGGGCGACCAGCATCTCCCCCGCCTCAGACGCCAGCCGAGCAGCCAATTGGTGGTCGTTCACCGGTTTGAAGAGATGCCGAGCAAGGCCATCACCTGATCGCTCAAGCCGGGGGCAACTGCGATGAAGCCGTCCATCAGCGGGTCGGCCCGGTTGAACACCACTTCGGCGCCGTCGGTTCCGCACACCCGCCCGCCGCCGGCTCGCACCAGCGCGGCCCCGCCGGCCACGTCCCACTCGTTCTTGGGCACCAGCGTCCAGGTGGCGTCGGCCAATCCTGCACCCACCAGGCTGAGCTTGTAGGCCACCGAGCCCATGTTGCGCACCGCGATCGGCGTGGAGAAGAAGCGCTCCCACTCGCCCCGCCTCACCTCGCTGCGGGAGGCCAGCACCAGCGCGCCCCGAATGTCGGCGGTGTCGGTGGTGCCCGCGGGCTGGCCGTTGCACATCACCCCGGTCTCGTCCGATCCGATGATGAGGTGACCGTTGGGCGGGCTCAGAACGCCGCCGGCCACCGGCACCCCGTCTTCCACCAGCCCGACTGAGACGCACCACTCGGGAATGCCGTCGATGAACTCTCTGGTGCCGTCGATGGGATCAACCACCCATACTCTGCGCCGGTCGAGCCGGCTGTGGGCGTCGGTGCTCTCCTCCGACAGCCACCCCTCGTCGCCGCCTCGCAGCGCCGCGGCCAGCGCATCGTTGACCGCGGTGTCGGCCGCGGTCAGCGGATCGCCCCCGTCCTTGAGCTCGGATTCGATCTCGCCGGGGGTGTATCGCTTCAGCACCTCGCCGGCCGCAGCCAGCGCGTCGGCGATGCGGGTCAGATCATCGGAGCGGGCCATCTCAGCGGCTATCCAAGCAGATTGTCGGAGGGAAGACTGTCGAAGAGGAGCACCTCGGCAACCGGTCTATTCGAGGTACCCCTCGGCCACCAGGTGGTCGATGATGGCCTGGGCCGCCTCATCGGGCGTCTGGTCCACGGTGGGCAAAACGACGTCGGCGTCGGCCGGCTCCTCATAGGGGTCGGAGATGCCGGTGAACTCCTTGATGATCCCGGCCCGGGCCTTGGCGTACAGCCCCTTGCGGTCCCGCTCCTCGCACACCTCCAGCGGCGTGGACACGTGTACCAGCACGTAGCCGCCGTTGGCCGAGATGGCCTCCCGGTTCTTGTACCGGGGCCCGGCGTAGGGGGCGATCGGCGCGCAGATGGCGATGCCGCCGTGCTTGGTGATCTCCGAGGCCACATACCCGATGCGGGTGATGTTGATGTCGCGGTGCTCTTTGGAGAAGCCCAGCTCCGACGACAGGTTGGTGCGCACCACGTCGCCGTCCAGCAGGGTCACCGGTCGTCCGCCCCGCTCCAGGAGCTTGGACATGAGCGCGTTGGCGATGGTGGACTTGCCCGAACCGCTGAGGCCGGTGAAGAACACGGTGAAGCCCTGCTTGGACTTCTGGGGATGGGTTCGGCGCAGTTCGGCCACCACCTCGGGATAGCTGAACCACTCGGGGATGTCGTCGCCCGACGCCAGGCGGTCGCGCAGCTCGGTGCCGCTGACGCTCAAGGTGGCGGTGCCCTCGCCCACTTCGTCCACCGGGTGGTAGCTGTCGCTGTCGGGGACGTACACCATCATCTTGAACGGCACCATGGTCACGCCCAGCTCGTCGGTGTGGTTCTGCAACATGTCCTGGGCGTCGTAGGGCCCGTAGAAGGGGTTGCCGGCGGCGTCGGAGCCCGGTCCGGCGTGGTCTCGACCCACGATGAAGTGCGACACGCCGTGGTTCTTGCGGATGATGGCGTGCCACACCGCCTCCCGGGGGCCGCCCATGCGCATGGCCAGCGGCAGCATGGCCAGCATGGCCGAGTTCTCCGGGTAGCGCTTGATGATGTGCTGGTACACCCGTCCCCGGGTGTAGTGGTCCACATCGCCGGGCTTGGTCATGCCCACCACCGGGTGGATGAGCAGGTTGGCGTCGGCTTCCACCGCGGCCCGTCGGGTTAGCTCCACATGGGCCCGGTGCATCGGGTTGCGGGTTTGGAAGGCCACCACCCGGCTCCAGCCCGCCACATCGAAGGCGGCCCGCAGTCGGGCCGGGGTGCGCCGAAGCTCGGTGAAGTCGTAGTGGACCGGGAGTTGCAGGCCCTGCACCGACCCGCCCAGGTAGAACCGGGCGGTGTTGTGAACCAGGTGGCCCACGCCGGGGTGGTCGGGGTCCAAGCTGTCGAACACCGCCTCGGCCTCGGCCGCGGTGTCGGGCACCCACACATCGCCCACGGTGAGCACCGCCAGCATGACCCCTTCCACATCCCGCAGCGCGAGGCGACCGGCGGCCTGGGCGGCCTCGGCGGTATCGCCGTCCACGTCCAGGGTGATGGGCATGGGCCACAGCGTCCCGTCGGCCAGCCGCATGTCGGAGCACACCCGCTCGTAGTCGGCTTGGCCCATGAAGCCCCGCAGCGGAGAGAAGCCGCCGTTGAGCAGCAGCTCGAGATCGCACGCATGGCGGGGCTGGAGGGTACACGACGGCAGGTCGCGCGATTCTGCCTTGAGTTCCTCAGCGGTGGCGTCGTCGACCATCAGGTCGGTGAGCGCGCCGCCGTGGGGTTGGATCAAGTTTGAAGCCACGAGGGTATTTCATATCGCGATTTCCAACCGGCTGAGTCATCGGAACACAGGGATGGTGATCCCGTCGTCCGAATAAACCCCAAGGCCCTGTTGGCGTGCCAAGGCCGTAGCATTTCCCTGAATGGACGGCGATGCGGTGCTCACCATCGCGGTGTTGGCGGTTATGGGCGCCGGGCTCATCAGCAACCGGCTCTCGCCCGCTGCCGGGGTGATGGGCGCCACCGGCGGCCTGTTCCTGTTCCGGGTGATCGACGCCGACCAGGCTTTCCGCGGTTTCGCCAACCCTGCTTTCTTCACGATCGGGGCGCTCTATGTGGTGGCGGGCGCGGTGACCAAGACCAACGCCTTGCAGCCCTTGGTGGCCCGGATGCTGGATCGGGGCGCCCGAACCCGGGTGGCGCTCTTCCGGCTGCTGACTCCGGCCAGCGCGGCCTCGGCCTTCTTGGCCAACACCCCCATTGTGGCCATGCTGGTGCCCGCGGTGCGGAGCTGGAGTGAGCGATACGGGCGGGCCGCCTCCCGGTTTCTGATCCCGCTGTCGTACGCCACCATCTTGGGCGGGGCGATCACCGCCATCGGCACCAGCACCAACCTGGTTCTGGGCGGCCTTTTGCAGTCGGCGGGCTACGACGAATTGGAGATGTTCGAGTTGGCCCGCTTCGGCCTGCCGCTGGCCGGCGCCGGACTCGTTCTGATTGTTGTCGCCGCGCCCTGGGTGCTGCCCGAACGGCGCGATCCCGAGCCGGCCGGCGAGGGCCGCTCCTATCTGGTGTCGATGTACGTGGCCGAGCGGGGGGCGTTCGACGGGCAGTCGGTGGAGGCGGGGGGCCTGCGCCATCTCCAAGGCGTGTTCTTGGTGGAGGTGGAGCGGCAGGGCACGGTGATCGCCCCCGTGGCGCCCACGTTCGTGCTCCGGGGCGGCGACCGGCTCACGTTCGCCGGGCGAGTCGACTTGGTGCTCGACCTCCAGGCCATGTCCGGGCTGGTCTCGGCCGAGGATCCCCATTTGGAGGCGGTGGACTCACACGACCACACGTTCTTCGAGGCGGTTGTGGGCGCGGCCTCTCCTCTTGCGGGGAGAACGCTGGCCGAGGCCGGATTCCGGGGCCGCTATCAGGCCGCGGTGGTGGGCATCCATCGCTCGGGGGCGCCGGTGGAGGCCAAATTCGGCCAGGTGCGCCTTCGGGTTGGCGACACGCTGCTGGTGCTGGCCGCCGACGGCTTCGACGAGCGGTGGCGCAACCACAACGACTTCTTGCTGGTGTCGCGGTTGGGCGGGTCGCCGCCGCGGGCCAGCCGGCGGGCACCGGTGGCGCTGGCCGCAATAGTGGCCCTGGTGGTGCTGCCCGCGGCGGGGGCGCTGAGCGTGCTGGAGGCGGCGTTGATCGCGGCGGGCGCCGTGGTGGTGGGCGGGGTGCTCACCCCTCGGGAGGCCCGGGAGGCAGTGGACTTCAGCGTGCTCATCACCATCGGTGCCGCGTTCGGCTTAGGAGCTGCACTGGAGGAGGCCGGTTTGGCCGAGGACCTGGCCGATGCCATCGTCACCGGATTCGATTTCATGGGCGATGCCGGGGTGGTGCTGGGCATCGTGATCGCCACCATGCTGCTGACCGAGCTCATCACCAACGTGGCCGCGGTGGCCCTGGTGTTCCCGGTGGCATTGGAGGCGGCCGCCCAGTCCGGGTTGGATCCCCGCGCCATGGCGCTCGGCGTGGCGGTGGCCGCCTCGGCATCGTTCCTGACCCCCATCGGCTATCAGACCAACACCATGGTGTACGGCCCCGGCCGCTACCGCTTCACCGACTACCTCCGCTTAGGCGTGCCGATGTCGATCCTCACCCTGGTACTGCTCACCGCCCTGGTGACCGCCGCGGCCTGAGCTCTGCGATCTATAGCACCCCGACGGCCATGTCGGCGGCGTGGGCCAGCATGTCGTCCACCCGGCGGGCAATGTCGTGGACGTCGCCGGTGGTTCCCATGCCCCCGGTCATGCCCTGGAGGCGGCGGGCGTAGGCCCCCTCCACGATGCAGGCCTGCTTCCACCAGCTGAACACGGCGTAGTAGGGGAGATCGGACAGGTCGAAGCCCGACTGGGAGGCATAGCGGTCGGCCACTTCGGCTCGGCGGACGAAGCAGTCGAGCAGGGTGGGGGGATCGGTTAGGAAGCTCATCTCGTCGCCGGGGTCGGCCCAGTATTGGAGCGACCAGGCGAAGTCGGCGATGGGATTGCCGGTGGTACACAGCTCCCAGTCGAGCACTGCGGCGATCTTCCACTGGTCGTTCAGCACGGTGTTGTCGAAGCGGTAGTCGCCGTGGGCCAACGCCGCAGGAGCGGTCTCGGCGGGTTTGGCCGCGTTCAGGCGCTCATGCAGCTCGATGAGCAACGGCACCTCCCGCACCCCGGCGGCCTCCACTTGGCGGCGCCAGCGCTTCAACTGGCGACCCGCGTAGTCCTCCCGTCGGCCCAAGTCGCCCAGCCCCGCCTCGTCGAGGTCAAGCGTGTGGAAGGCAACCTGCACGTCGAGCAGGCTCTGGGTGGCGACCTCGGCCTGCTCTGGGGTCATGTGGGCCGCGGAGTCCTGGTCTCGCAGGATGAGTCCTTCCACGAAGCTCATCACGTAGAAGTCGGCGCCATTGACGGAGTGGTCGTCGCAGAAGGCCACCATCTCGGGCACCGGCACATCGCTTGCCTCTCCCAGAGCGGCCATGATGCGCCATTCCCGTCCCATGTCGTGGGCGGTGGCCAGCGCCGATCCCACCGGCGGTCGCCGCAGCGCCCACTGTCGGCCCCCGGAGTCGGACAGCCGAAAGGTGAGATTCGACCCGCCGGCGGCAATCAGGTCGAAGGCGAACGGCGGCTCGCTGTCGGCGATATTGGCGGCCAGCCAGGCGCTGACCGGCACGACGTCGATTCCTGGGACATCGGCGCTCGAAGACTCCACCGCCTCAGTCTGGTATTCCGCTACGGTCAGTGCCATGTCTCAAACTGCGCTGCTTTCCCGCTCCGACCCTGCTTCCTCTGAGGCTGATGGACTCGGCGTGGCCCTGGGGTCGCTGGACACGCCCATCGGACGGCTTCAGTTGGCGGCAACTTCCCAGGGGCTGGTGAGGATCGGCTTCGGCTGCATGGAAACCAGAGAGGACATGATGGCCGAGCTCGCCGAACTGCCTCGCACGGGAGGCGAGGGCAATCCCGTCTGGCTGGAAGAGCCCATAACCCAGCTCCGCGAGTATTTCGACGGAAGCCGCCGCTGGTTCGATTTGGCTTTGGACTGGCACCTGAGCCACGGGTTCTATAGCCAGGTTCTTGACACGCTGATGACCGTGGAATACGGCACGACGGTTTCCTACGGCGAGTTGGCCTGCATGGCCGGTTCGCCGGGCGCGGCCCGCGCCGTGGGGACGGCCATGTCCACCAACCCCTTTCCCCTCGTCGTGCCCTGTCACCGGGTGGTGCGAAGCGACGGGTCGGTGGGGGAGTACGGAGGCCGTCCCGAGGTCAAGACCTGGCTCATCGACCACGAGCGCGCCCACCGCGATTCATGAGCCGTCTCACCAAGCTGGACCGGTCGGTGGCCGGGAGGGTGGCGGTGGTCACCGGTGCGGCCTCGGGGATGGGGCGGGCCACGGCGTGGCTGTTGGCCGACGAGGGGGCCAAGGTGGCCGCGCTGGACGTCAATCGCCCAGGGGTGGAGGAGACAGTGGCTGCCATCTCCGACGCCGGCGGCACGGCACTGGCGGTGGCCTGCGACTTGGCTGATCCCGACGTGGCGGCGCCGGTGGTGGAGCGGGTGCAGGCCGAACTGGGCCCGGTGGACATCCTGATCAACAACGCGGGCATTGCTGCCGGCGCTCCCGTCGAGGCAGCCGACTACGAGGATGTGTGGGCCGCCGCCATGGAGGTGAACCTCACCGCGCAGATGCGCTTGGTGCGGGCCTGCCTGGGCGACCTGAAGCGCAACGGCGACGGCCGCATCGTGAACGTGGCCTCCACCGAGGGGGTGATGGCCACCCCCAACACCTCCCCCTACACGGTGAGCAAGCACGGGGTGATAGGGCTCACCCGGGCGCTGGCCGTGGAATTGGGCCAGTGGGGGGTGACGGCCAACGCGATCTGCCCCGGCCCGATCCGCACCGCCATGACCGGCGACATCCCCGAGGAGGCCAAGCAGAAGTACGCCCGCCGCCGGGTGCCGGCCCGCCGCTACGGCGATCCCGAGGAGGTGGCCCAGATCACCCTGTCTCTGGTGCTGCCCGCCGCCTCATTCATCAACGGCGCCGTGGTACTGGTAGACGGCGGCCTCCACGCCAAGTCCAACTGAAGGTCGTCCTCATGATGCCGCCTCAGAGCACATCCGCCCTGCATACAGATCTCGCAAGACATGAATTGTCACCGCCAGGATTTAGAATCAGATGCGCCAATCGGCTAACCAGGCCAAGTGAAAGCAAATTGAAATATGACCAAATATCATAATGAGAAAGCAAAGAGCAGCATTTGCCATGTGAACACCATGAGTCACAACTGAACGGATGAGAGAATACAATGACAGCAAGGGGGATGAATGCCAAAACTAGAAATTGATGATGTGGTCGTGCTGCTGCTGGGCTGTCCAACAGAGAAGCCAGAGTTAGAGGACAAATTGTCCGGTGTAACTCGGTTAGAAAAGTTAGTGTTTTTGGTCGAGCAAGAAACGTCACTGGGCGAATTGCTCGATGAAGATGCAAATTTCATAGCATATAATTTTGGCCCATTCTCTGCAGCTGTGTACCAGGCTGTAGATTCGCTCAGCGGTTACGGCCTCTTGGAAGATTCAGCTTCTCTTGCAAATAGCGATGAAGATTCATGGGAACAGATTAGGGTTGTTGGGGTTGATCGATCCGATCCATATGCAACTAGGAATTTCGAACTAACAGAAAGGGGTAAACAATACTACAGAGTATTAACTGAGGAAATATCTGATGAATACATTGATGAGTTGGTGGCCCTTAAGGAACAGTTTGGATCAATTCCACTACGGCAGCTAGTTCGTTATGTGTATCAAGAATATCCAGACATGACTGAAAACTCACTGATACGTGATGATATTCTCAATCGCTAGTGAGAATAGAATAGCGATTATCGGCATCGCCTTAATGTTTTTGGTAGCGGTGGGATCGGGCGTATTCAAGGCCACGAATTACAGACTGCGAGTCTATCGTGAGTGGAAGCCTTACAGAGTGGGGTCGGTGATGGCGGGTTTAGATGAATTTGCGATGAGCGTCATCATTGAATTGCAAAAGAGAACTTCGTATGAATTTAGAAACAGCACTTCCGAAGAGTTTTGGCCGTCTGGACCTCCTCCTGACCCTGCGTCCTTCAAGTACTTGGTATCTGAGTATTCGAAGGCCATGAAGTATCGTGCCTGCATAGAAAGCGACGTCGACCGACTCATGAGAGTAGGGCCTGGATTTGTAGTCGCGCTATCCGGTTTAGCGGCTGGGACATCGCTGGTGGCACTTTATTTCGCGGAAATTGTAAACGTTGCATCCATCGCTATTGCCGGATACTGCATCAGTGGCCTATCTATTGCGGCTACCTTGCTGTTGCTCATATTTCACATGGTCCTCCAACACAGGCTTGCAAGTGCAGAAATGTTGTCGGATAGACGGGAGGGTTGATGCGCGAAGAGGACATGCTAGTGCCACTTGAGTTGTGGCTACGAAGGACGCGGCGAATTCGGAATGATACGCTATTGATTCGTGAATTTCCTTGGATGGGGCGCAGAGTTGATCTCGCCACGCTTACAACATCTGGTAGTTCTACGGCTTATGAGTTGAAGCTATACAAGAATCTGGATGCGATGGACCAGGCAGTCAAGAATTCTATGGCATTTGGTAGGAGTTATATTGTTACTGCTACACGGCCATTGTGTAAGAACCTTGAAATGGCAGCACAACTCGGTATAGGAGTAATGACTCTATCCGACGGTTGCATCACAGTCGAGGTATATGCACAGCTTATGAAACACCCATCAAATGTCGGACGGAAACTTAGGCAATCCTTTAGAAACAAGGTTATCAACTAAATGTTTGACAATTATGTTCCACGACACTTTCTTGGTTACAGCGCAAGCGATCAAAGAACAGTTAGAGAATTGGTGGGTCTATATCATGGTATTCTTGTTCCTGCTACAGTTGCTACCTTTCAAAGAGAAGGTACTGCAGGATTTGTCTTGTCGCTCTCAGCCACTGAATCAAGGCCACCATATGTCATTGACCCGAGATTTCCGCTCTTCCAGCAACACATCCAGAAAGTAAAGGCTTCCCATGAGGCTCTGGCAGATATTCTTGATGATCAGAATTTGATCGCGGCTGGTGTGCCGCGACCAAATGATTTCACAAGCAAAAGGATTGAACGTATCGCGACTGCTTGGGTCGATTTCAATTTGAGTTATAGGACGAGACAGTCGGCTAAGTTTCAAAAATATGCCGATAGATTGGGTGAAGAACTGGATAAGTCGGACGCTATGGGTCCTCAACGGGTGTTGGCGCCGTATTTCTGTGCGCATGATGCATCCGATCCATGGTGGGATAAGTCGGTGGAATTCTATAATAGAACTGTGGATGTGGCCGACAGTAGAATAGCAGTGACTCGCGTCCTGGCTGCCAAAACTCCGGCGGGCCTTCTTGATCTTGCTGCCCAACCGGGGGAGGATGATGTGTGCATTTGGGTTTCTGGCCTTGAGGAATTGGGCTCAACGGAAAGAGAACTGGTTCAATACGGAAAAGCCATCGAAAATCTTTCGCAATCGACGAGGCGGTCATTTGCCTTATATGGGGGCTTTTTTGCTATCGCCTTATCGGCCATTGGACTTAGTGGCTGTTCTCATGGTATCGGTTATGGCGAACATAGAAATTGGCTCGAACTTCCAAGAAGCGGTCCTCCACCGACCCGATATTACTTGCCTACGGTTCATCGTTATGTGAGTCAAGAGGAAGCTCAACAACTTTGGTCACACGATCGGCAGCTCGTGTCAAACCGTCAGGTCTCTCGTCCTATAGGCCTGGAATATCATGATTTGATGTTGCATTCAGTAGAGGCCAGGGCTCAGGAGATTGATGCATACAGGTCTCTTGACTTGGCAGGTACTATTCTTCAACTGGAATCGGAGCGGGATGACTTCAGGTCTCGGATAGCCACAAATTCGCCGAGCCCCTTATTTGTAAGGATGGGGCAACGAGTTGTGAGACATATGGATGTCTGGATTGATGCATTAAGGGCGTTGTGAACAGCTGTAAGCGTCAAGTTGGTTCGCCATGCTAGGCGGGAGCGCTGGAGAAGGTCACTACTATTGGCTTGGTCACAAGGTGATGTTCATTTGTCAATACGAAGGGGGTGTCTCTTGGTGCAGGTGGATGTGATCCAAGTAGCCGATCGGTTCCTTAAGAACTTGGAGAGGCGGGTTCGGCGGGAAGCCAAGGCGCACAGCGGTGGTCGCAGTGTGGAGGATCACCTACGCGGGCCGACGCAGCGCCTGGTAGAGGGGATTACGGAGGCGCTGGGCAGGCCGGTTACATGTTCGGGAGAGAGTCCAGCACCAGGGATTGGTGCCGTTCCGGATTTCATGGTCGTTGATGCCCTTGGGCGAACTGTGGGTTGGATCGAACTCAAGGCGCCTGGGACCGGTGCTGACCCCACGAAGTACCAGGGCAGGAATGCGGAGCAGTGGGCTGAACTGTCTCAACTCCCCAATGTCCTCTATAGCGACGGGGAGGACTGGACGCTCTGGGACTTGGGCACTGAAGTAGATGGAGCGTCCGATCCTGAAGGCTTGGTCAGGCTGCTCTCGACGTTTACGGCCCACGACCCCATCCCGCCTAGGAGTACAGACGAGCTAGCCGTAGGTTTGGCCCGAGCCTGCCAACTTCTTCGAGACCACACCCGAGGTGCGCTTGCTGGTCCTAGCGGGCGCGTCCTGCGCGGACTGGCTGAATCGTGGCGCAAGCTCCTCTTTCCCAACCTTCACGATGATGAGTTTGCCGATGCCTACGCCCAGACAGTGACGTTCGCGCTGGTTGCAGCTCGAGCCCACGGAGCTGCCTACACCGGAGATGGGGAAGCTGATGTGAGCATTGCCATCGAGAGGTTGCACTCCCACTGGCAAACTCGCCAAGAAGAACCTCTTCTGAGTGAGGCACTTAGCAATCTGTGCCATCCGCAAGTGCTCATCGAGACAAGTGTTGGGATTGAAGCTGTCGTCGGGTTGCTCGCGGTCACCGATGTGGCTCTACTGGTGGACGCGGGTGATTGGCTCTACTTCTACGAGAATTTCCTTGCCACGTACGACCCAGAACTCAGGAAGAAGTCTGGGTCGTACTACACCCCGGCACCATTGGTGGAGTTCATGGTTGAGTTTGCCGACACAGTACTGCGGGAGCATTTGGGCAAACATCGAGGCTTTGCTGATCCAACGGTGACGGTGGTTGATCCAGCAACCGGGACCGGCACTTTCTTGCTGGCGGTCATTGATCGAATTGCACGTAGTGTGGCCAATCGGGATGGGGTTGCGATGGCGCCAGCCGAATTGGAGGCGGCGGCAGGGCGGCTCTTCGGCTTTGAGATCCAAGCTGGCCCATTCGCAGTAGCGCAGTTCCGTACCGCGGCTGCATACGCTCGGCATGCAGCGGGTGGGGCTCCAACGGTGCTCCTTGCTGACACTCTGGATGACCCTTACCAAGCGAGTGAAGTCCTCGCGTTGCCTACCTTGCAGGCAATTACCGCACAACGACGAACTGCAAACAAGGTCAAGACTGAGACTCCGGTGATGGTGGCCATCGGCAATCCTCCGTACCGCCGATCGGTGCCCCGAAGCGAGGGGGGTTGGGTTGCCTCAGTATTGATGAACGACTGGCGTCCCGGCCCCGATCAGAACGTCGGTGCTCATGCTCAGAATTTGGCCAATCTGTTGGTGTATTTCTGGCGTTGGGCGGCATGGAAAGTGCTGGAGAATTCCCCGAAACCGGGTGGGGTGGACGAAGATCGCACGTCCGCCGAGAAGGCCGAGGCAGCTGGGGTGATCTGCTTTGTAACCAGCTCGGCCTGGTTGAAGGGATTGGGATTCAAGCAGATGCGCCGGTGGCTGCGCGAGCAGTGCTCGGACATTTGGGTAGTGGATCTGTCGCCTGAAGGGTTTCGACCCGATGTTCCCACTCGGGTCTTCCAAGAAGTCCAGCACGAAGTCTGCGTGGTAACAGCGGTTCGGGCTCCGCAAACAACCGGCGACCAGCCAGCCGCAATTCGCTATCGACAAGTGACCCCAGGTTCGAGGGAAGCAAAGTTCACCGAATTCGCCAGGCTGGCCGAGTTGGCAGATCCAGAATGGATCGTCTGCCCACAGGGATGGGAAGACCCGTTCACACCGGCGGGCGACGAAATTTGGGAGCAGGCGCCAACCGTGAGCGACCTGGCGCCGTGGAGTACATCCGGGGTCACCGGAAATAGGACTTGGCCCATCAACCCTGACCAGGGAGTCTTGAGGGCTCGGTGGAACGAACTCATTGCCGCGCCGGATCAGGACGAGATGCGAAAGTTGTTGAAGGTTACTCGAGACATTGATATCGATTCGACCTTTGACAAGCCCTTGGCAGGACAGCCAACTGAGCAGATGAACGGACCGCTATGGGATGAGGAAGGTTCCTGTCCTGATACCGTACGTTTCGCACTCCGCAGTTTCGACCGACAGTGGATCATCCGGGATAGGCGACTCTTGGACATGCCCAGACCTCCCTTGTGGCATGCGCATGGACACAATCAGAGCTATCTGACATTTTTGGTGGAACCCTTTATGAACGGGCCTGGGGTTACCTTTGCGTGCCTATTGCCTGAATTGGCTCACTACCGGGGCCATAGTGGCGGGCGAGTGCATCCGCTGTGGAGGAATGCCAATGCCTCGGAACCCAACCTGACGCCGGGCCTAATCGATTACCTCATGGCTGTTTTGGGTACCCCGGTAGCCCCCGAAGATATGTTCTCGTATATCGCTGCGATATGCGCCCATCCTGCATTTACAGCTTGGCGCAATGGGGTGTCGCCCCATTCACAAGAACTGCGGATACCTGTCACCGCCGAAGTTGGCCTATGGAATGAATCGGTGCGATTAGGGCGGAAGGTGATTTGGGCTCATACCTTCGGCGAGCGGTTTGCCGACCCGATCCAAGGCCGCGATCCAGGGCCCAATCCTCGTGTCGATGATGGTCCTGTTTGGAGTGCCGCCGTTCCCCATGATGCTGATCGGCATCCCAACACCATTGGCTACGACTCGGCGGCCGGGCGCATCATCCTCGGTGAAGGGGCTGACGCCGGTTGGATTGAGAACGTTGTCCCGGAGGTATGGAGTTATCGGGTGTCGGGGATGAGCCCGATTGAGTCATGGTTCAAGTACCGCAAACGG
This sequence comes from bacterium, assembly GCA_028819295.1. GTDB lineage: Bacteria > Actinomycetota > Acidimicrobiia > Acidimicrobiales > Bin134 > Poriferisocius. The sequence goes on from JAPPMA010000070.1 coordinate 84,006, forward strand.
GAGCCTGACGTGAAATGGTCGAGCCCCCTCAACGACACCGTGCGGCAAGGGTGGTTGCATGAGTGGAGTCTGGAATTGCTGGACGTTTGCCACGCCCTAACTGCGCTTGTCAGGTTGGAGCCTGAACAAGCCGCGTTGCTTGATCTTGTCTTGGACTCACCGCAAATCACGATAGAGAATCTGACCGACGCTGAGGTGCTGCCAGTTCCAGTGGGAGCGACGAAGGCCCCTAAGGTGCCGAAGCCAGGGGATGCACCGCTGCTGGAGGCTTGAAAGTTCAGGCGCCGGGATCAGGCGGTGTGGCGGCGCCTCTCGTTCCAGAAGACGGCTTGGAGCTCGAGCTCGTCGATGGCCTCGCGGGCCTCCTCCCCCTCGGCATCCCAGAAGGAGTGGGTCTCAACGAAGTCGGCGTATTCTGAAAGCTGCCTGGGTTCGGGCAGGTCGGGGACGTTGCGGAATCGGCCGAACAGGTCTTGGGCCACCCCGGACGCGCGCAGCAAGTAGGCGCCGAGCAAATGCACGACGAGATAGGCCCCTACTAAAATGCCCAAAGTCATGCTGGAACAGGCACTATAGATGTGACGCCTGCGGTCCACAACTGGATCAGAGCGAAATCCACCACTTAGCTGTATCCAATGCCTATAATCCCTGCTCCCTTGCTGGAGATCGAAGACCGCGGCCGGGTGCGTCTGCTGACCTTGAACCGGCCTGACGCCCTGAACGCGTTCAGCGAGGCACTGTACGACGCCACCGCTCAAGCCCTGATCGATGCGGCCGCCGACCCTGATGTGGCAGTTGTGGTGTTGACCGGGGCCGGGCGGGCGTTCTGCGCCGGCACCGACTTGGTGGAGATGGGGGCCCGCAATCCCGGTGGGGCTGGCGTTGAGCCCGGCGTCCACGGGTTTGCCGGGATGATCGACCAGATGGACTCGTTCCCCAAGCCGTTCATCGTCGCGGTGAACGGGCTGGCCATCGGTGTGGGGGCCACCATGCTGGGCTTTGCCGATCTGGCCTTCATGTCGTCGGAGGCCCGGCTGCGGTGCCCGTTCTCCAGTTTGGGCGTGGCCCCCGAGGCGGCCAGCAGCTACACCTTCCCGCTGTTGCTGGGCCGCCAGCAGGCCATGTGGACCCTGCTCAGCGCCGAGTGGATCGGCGCCGAGGAGGCCCAGGAGATGGGCCTGGTGTGGAAGGTGTGCCCTCCTGATCAGTTGCTGGACGCGACGATGGCCCACGCCCAGAAGTTGGCCGCGCTGCCGGTGTCGTCGCTCATGGAGTCGAAGGCGCTCATCACCCACGGGTGGCATGACGGAGTAGCCGCAGCCCGAGAGCGGGAGAACGCCGCCTTCTCCCGGTTGATGGGAGCACCGGCCAACGTCGAGGCTATTTCTGCCTTCATGGAGAAGCGCCCTCCCGACTTCACCGGTTTGTAGCCCCGGTTTCGGCGTTTGGGCGGCCTGCGCCTACCATCCTCCAAGCGCGCGCCGACGGGAGGACAAATTGACATGGCCGAAGATGCCGTGACGAAGTTGGCGGCAAGAGGGAGAGCAAATGGCTGAGACCGACGTGCTGGGATTCTGGAAGATCGCCGAGGCCGATCCCGGGCGCCTGGCGGTGGTGGACCCCGACTACAACGAGATCACCTACGGGGAGCTGGCCGAGTTCACCAACCGCATCGTCCACGGCCTGCGGGCTGCGGGCCTCGAAGTGGGGGACCAGGTGACCACCGTGCTGCCCAACGGGATCGAGCAGGTGGCCGTGTCCATGGCCGCATATCAGGGCGGCTTCTACCTCACCACCGTGAACTGGCACCTGGCCGGTCCCGAGATCGCCTACATCGTCGAAGACAGCGAGACCAAGGCGTTCATCGTCCACCAGGACTTCGCTGCCCAGGCCACCAGGGTTCTGGAGGAAAGCGACGTGCCTGCCGCCAACCGGTTCTCGGTGGGCAGCATCGACAGCTTCCGCCCCCTGTCTGAGCTGATCGACTCGCAGCCGGCCAGCAGGCCCGACGACCTCACCACCGGTTCATTCATGTTCTACACCTCGGGAACCACCGGTCGGCCCAAGGGCGTGCGGCGGGCCTTGCCCGGCGTCCACCCCGACGAGTCCGCCGCCGGCTCCGGCGGGCTGTTCATGCTGCTGGGCATCATGCCCCACGCCGGCAACGTCCACATCACCCAGGCTCCGCTGTACCACACCGCGGTGAACATCTGGGCCACCACCTCGCTGCACATGGGGCATCCCGCGGTGCTCATGGGCCGCTGGACCGCCGAGGGGGCTCTGGAGCGCATCGACCGCTACCAGGTCACCCAGAGCCACATGGTCCCCACCATGTTCCACCGCCTGCTCCAGCTTCCCGACGAGGTGAAGCAGCGCTACGACGTGTCATCGCTGCGGCGAATGATCCATGCCGCCGCCCCCTGCCCGGTGGAGACCAAGCAGAAGATGCTCGACTGGTGGGGCGACTGCATCTGGGAGTACTACGCGGCCACCGAGGGCGGCGGCACCTACATCCCGCCCGACGAGTGGCGCCAGTACCCCGGCACGGTGGGCCGCCCGTGGCCGGGCTCCGAGGTCATCGTGGTGGACGACGAAGGCAACCGCCTGCCCTCCGGCGCCAGCGGCACCATCTACATGAAGATGCCCGACGGAGCCACCTTCGAGTACTACAAGGACAAGGAGAAGACCGACAAGGCCCGCTTGGGGGAGGAGTTCTTCACCGTGGGCGATGTGGGCTACTTCAACGACGACGGCTACCTGTTCCTCAACGACCGCGCCAACGACATGATCATCGTGGGAGGGATGAACATCTATCCCGCCGAGATCGAGGGAGCGCTGCTCCAGAGCCCGCTGGTGGGCGACGCCGCGGTGTTCGGCATTCCCAACGAGGACACCGGCGAGGAGATCAAAGCGGTGATCGAACCCGCCGCCGGAGTGGCCGCCGACGACGACACCAGGGGAGCGATCATGGCGTTCCTCCGGGATCAGATCGCCAAGCAGAAGTGGCCCCGCTCCATCGACTTCACCGACGAGATGCCCCGCGATCCCAACGGCAAGCTCTACAAGCGCCGACTGCGCGACCCCTACTGGGAGGGCAAGACCCGGGCCATCTAGGCGGACGGGTAGAGCGCGGGGGCTGGATGAGATGATGGCCCGCCTCTTCAACCAGGAACTGCTCGAGCCGGAAGACCTCGCACCCCGCCAGGTCCACATCATCATGATTGCTCTGATGACGGGCATGTTCTTGGCCGCGCTGGACAACTCGGTGCTGGCCACCGCGGTGCCCACCATCGCCGGCGAGTTGGGCGGCCAGGACCAGGTGGCGTGGATCATCATCTCCTACCTGCTCACCGGCACCATCGCCACGCCGCTCATCGGCAAGCTCAGCGACATCTACGGGCGCAAGCTGATCTTCCAGCTCACCATCGGCTTTTTCATCATCACCTCAGCGCTGGCCGGCCTCTCCCAGTCGATGCTGCAACTCGTGCTGTTCCGGGCGTTGCAGGGATTGGCCGGCGGCGGCCTTCTGGCGCTGCCCATGGCCATCGTGGGCGACATCGTCGCCCCCAACGAGCGAGGCCGCTACCAGGGCTACATCGCGGCCACGTTCGGCACGGCCAGCGTGGCCGGGCCCCTCATCGGCGGCTTCTTCGTCGACCATCTGAGCTGGCGCTGGGTGTTCTACCTGAACATTCCTGTGGGCCTGATCTCGATGGCGGCCATCGCCGCGCTGTTCAACGTGCGCCTCGACTCCGTTTCCCGCCCCATCGACTGGTTGGGGGCGGGGCTGCTCATCTCCGGATTCACCCCGTTGCTGATCGCCCTCAGCATCGGGGGAGACCAGCTGGCCTGGTCGTCGCCGGGGATGGCCCTGATTCTGGCGGTGTCGGCCGTGCTGCTCCCTACGTTCTTCTGGTGGGAGACCAAGGCCGCCGACCCGATCCTCCCGCCCCGGCTCTACTCCAACGACATCGTGCGCTGGTCGATGGTGGTCATGCTGCTCATCGGGCTGGTGATGTTCGGCGCCACGCTGTTCATACCCGTGTTCTTGCAGGTGGTGTCGGGGGTGAGCGCCACCGGTTCGGGGCTGAACATGATGCCCATGTTCATCGGCATCATCCTCACCTCGGTTGTGTCGGGCAAGCTGCTCACGAGGTTTGGGAACTACAAGGTGTTCATCGTGCTCGGCACCGTGCTCATGACCGCGGGCATGGCTCTTTTGGCCTTGTTCTTGGATCGCGGCACCACCCAGGTCCAGGTGGGCGTGATGGTGTTCGTGCTCGGCTTGGGGCTGGGCATGACCATGCCGGTTCTGGTGCTGGTGGTGCAGAACGCCAGCGCTCACCGCGACATCGGCATGGTGTCGGCGGCCACCAACTTCGTTCGGTCGCTGGGGGGCACCATCGGCGCGGCCGTCATGGGCGCCATCTACGCCACCGGGCTGGAATCCTCGCTGGAGTCGAAGGTCACCCCGGAGCAGCTGGCTGCCCTGCCCGATCCCGACAAGCTGCTGGGCAGCCCCCAGCAGATCCGGGCGATCCAAGATCCCGCGATAGTGGACGCGGTGCTGGAGTCCTTCACCGTGGGCGTCAGCCGCTGCTTCATCGTGGGGGCGCCGATCATCGCCTTGGGGATATTGGCCGCAGTCCTGGTTCGACAGATTCCGCTTCGCCAGGAGATCCGCTCCGAGGAGGAGCGCGCCGAGGCCGCCGCGCTGCGGGGGCCGCCATCCCCGGCGCCATGACCAATGCGCTGATGATCCAGGGGACCGCCTCGGGCGTCGGCAAGTCCCTGCTAGTGGCGGGGCTCTGCCGCCTGTTGGCCCGCTCCGGGGTCAGCGTCGCCCCGTTCAAACCGCAAAATATGAGCAATGCGTCGGCGGCCTGCCCCTCGGGAGGCGAAATCGGCCGTGCCCAAGCGCTGCAAGCGTTCGCCTGCGGCCTGGAGCCTGCGGTCGATATGAACCCGGTATTGCTCAAGCCCGAGGGCGATCGCAGGGCCCAACTCGTGGTCTCAGGACAGGTCCGGGGAACTCTGATGGCCAATCGGTTCCGCGAAGACCGGGAGGGGCTCTTGCCCGAAGTGCTTGCCGCCTTCGGCCGCTTGGGGCAGGAGTACGAGTTCGTGATGATCGAGGGAGCGGGATCGCCCGCAGAGCCCAACCTGAGAGCCGGCGACATCGCTAACATGGGCTTCGCCCAGGCCGCGAGCGTGCCGGTATGGCTGATGGGCGATATCGACCGAGGGGGCGTGTTCGCATCACTGCTCGGCACCATGGACGCGCTCGATGAGCCAGATCGCCAACTGGTGGAGGCTCTGTTTGTCAATCGTTTCCGGGGGGATGCGTCATTGCTCGGGGACGCCTGGGAATGGCTGGAAGAGCGCACCCAGCGACCTCTGCTGGGTTGCGTGCCCTACATCTTCGATCTGGCGTTGCCCGAAGAAGACGCGCCGTATTCGTTTCGAGAGGGTCGCGGCAGAAGGCAGCAGGAGGGCCGCTCAGATGAGCTGCGGGTAGGAGGCATCCACTATCCGCGGGCCAGCAATACCGCCGACATGGATCCGTTTGCCGCTGACCCGAGAGTTGATTTCAGATGGTTGGTTGATCCCGACTCCCTCGCCGGACTCGACTTGGTGGTGCTGCCGGGGTCCAAATCGGTGGCCGCCGATTTGTCGTGGCTTCGCAAACGCGGCTGGGTGGAAGCTCTGGAGCGCCATGTTCGCTATGGCGGGCGGGTGCTAGGGGTGTGTGGGGGGCTCCAGATGCTTGGCGGTCGCATCCTTGATCCCCTTGGTATTGAGGGACCGGCGGAGACCCAAGGTCTGGGCTGGCTGCCGGTGGAAGCGGAGCTCAAGCCCGAGAAGCTGGTCCAAACCGTCTCAGGGCTGGCACGGTGGCCGGTTGAGCTGGGCTTCTCCGGCTACGAGATCCGCCACGGCGAGAGCCCGCTAGACCCTGCGCTCTACCCCTTTGTCGCCCGGTCAGCCGATGGCCGAGTGATGGGCACGTACATTCACGGTTTGTTCGATCGGGCCGAATACCGGCACGCGGTGTTGGACGAGTGGTTGGGTTGGAAGGCAGCACCGGGTGAAAACTTGCAGGACCGCTGGCAGCGCGATCTGAACCGGCTGGCCGACGCCCTTCGCAACAACCTGGAACTCGATCTGTTGGAGAGCCGAGTCGGCAAATTGGCTTGACTGCTCAGGCTTGACTGCTCAGGCCGGTCTCCTCCGATGCAGACGCAAGACAGCGGAGAATCCCAGCCAAAACAGGCACCAGACCACCACGCTGATCAGCAGGATGGTCTCGTCGCCGGGCCTCAGGCCGGGTGCGAAGAACGGTTCCACGAAGTATTGGGAGATGAAGCCCCCTCGGTACGGAGTCTCACCGGCGACGCGCCAGAAGTGCTTCTCCCACACCGTCAGCGGGCACGGCTGACCGGTGAGATTCACCATGCCGGTCGGTATCAGTGCGACCAAGTACCACTTCATCAGCCAGGGCCGGCGGGCGGCCAGAGGGGCGCCCACAATGAGGAATCCGCACAACAGCCCGTGAGCGAGTGCGATGGCGATTGCCAGCAGCGATGCTGCCATAGATTCACTCTATCCCCGGCCCAACGCTGTGGCAGGAGCGGTCGTTGGGCTAGAACTTCGCCATGGGATGTCTCGATGGACGGGTAGCGATCGTGACCGGGGCGGCCCGGGGTCAGGGCGAGGCCGAGGCCCGGAAGTTCGTCGCCGAAGGCGCGTTCGTGGTGATGGGCGACGTGCTCGACGAGCAGGGGGAAGCGGTGGCCGCCGAGTTGGGCGGCCATGCCGTGTATCTCCACCACGACGTGTCCTCGCCCGAGGATTGGGCCCGGGTAGTGGCCGCCGCGGTGGAGCAGGGGCCGCTGCGGGCGCTGGTGAACAACGCCGCCATCCACTGGACCGCCCCCATTGCCGACGAGACCCCCGAGAGCCTGCGTCGCATATGGGAGGTGAACTACCTGGGCACCTACCTGGGTATTCAGAGCGTGGCCGACTCCATGGCCGAGGCCGGCGGCGGGGGGATCGTCAACATTTCGTCTATTGCCGGGATGGAGGGGATCGCCCACCACTCCGCCTATGGAGGCACCAAGTGGGCGGTGCGGGGGCTGACCAAGGTGGCCGCCATCGAATTGGGACCCAGGGGAATCAGGGTGAACTCAATCCATCCCGGCCCGATAGAGACCGCCATGCTGTCGGCCGACCGCCACGGCCGACCCGAGCTGTTCGGCCATGTGCCGCTGCGCCGGGCCGGGGTGGCCGCCGAGGTGGCCGATCTGGCCTGCTACCTGGTGTCGGACGCGGCGTCGTACCAGACTGGCCACGAGTACATCATCGACGGGGGCTCCACTGCGGGCATCCCGCTGCGACAGTAGGAACCATGAGCGTTGAGGGATTCGACCATCTGGCCATCACCGTGGCCGACGTGGAGGCCACCGTGGCCTTCTACGGCGACGTGCTGGGGGCTGAGCCCATGTATCTGGAGGAGTTCCGGGCCGGCAAGATGCCGATCGTGATGATGCAGGTCGGGGCCAACCGCATCAACGTGCATCCCGGTGCCGCCCCCGCCTCTCCCCACGCCCGCCTGCCCACCCCCGGTTCGGTAGACCTGTGTTTCCGCTGGGGTGACACCATCGCCGCCGCCCAGGCCCATTTGGCCGAGCGCGGCATCGAGGTTATCGAGGGCCCCGCCCCCCGCCCGGCCAGCAACGGCGAACGAGGCCAGTCCGTCTACTTCCGCGACCCCGACGGCAACCTCCTAGAGCTCCTCACCATCAAGGGCTGAAGGGCTTCCATCACTGGCAGCGGAGGCCTCATCCACGAGACTCGTGTTGCCAGTGATGGATCTTCGGTGCATCAGAACCGAGGTGGCCGACGAGTACGGCGAAATCGTGAGCATCAGAAGTGATGATGCCGTCGCCAATCTGGACGGCGAGAACCACCAGGTGTGCGTCTACGACATCTGCGGTACCCGAATTGCTTAAGATCTTCCCGACTGCACCTGCGTCAGCGCGGTCGAATGGGTGGATATCCAACGTTGAGAGAAACTGCGCCAGTCGAGCCTGCCGTCGTCCATCACGCCAGACTTGCGCCACAACTGGTGCGGTCGTCCGCAGGACTTCATCTGTTCTGACAGCCGCAGCAAGAAAGGAGCGCGCGGCACGTTCTTCACGGTCGACCGCGATCAGCAGCCCAGCGTCGAGGATCACTGCTTGAAATAGCGATTCAGCATCGACGAGATTTCCCTCTCGTCAAGGGGGCCAGCCTCTTCGTCCCATGCTTCGACAAAAGACCGAAGCGCTTGACGTCGCTGGCCTTCACGGGCGAGCAGACGAATGCCCTGTCGGATTGCGCTCGATCGCCCTCCGAACTCTGGAGCGAGTTCCGCGAGCAACTGCGTATCGTCGTCGCTGAGGCGAACCGTGGTTGTTCTGCTCACGTTCACCAACGTAGCACGGCAGTGCTACAGAGTAGAAGGACGATTGAGGGACCACCCGGTGCTGGCAATCTCTCGCAAAGAGGCAACATCAAACTTCCGGTCGTAACACCACCACCATGCGTAGCTGCGGCAGGCGGCATCGACTAGGTCGTAGCGGCATCGACTAGGTCGTAAGCGTCGGTTGCTTGCCTGAGATGATGGACAGAGAGAAACGCCTCGGAGTGGGCGTAGACGATCACTCCGACTGATTCTCCGAGACGACCGTTACCGCCTTCCGCGTACCGCTGCATTGAGCAGACTCCACCCTTCTTCGAACAGTGCGGCTGGTCTGGCTGGAACGGGCAGATTGGATGTTCAGCTTCAGATTCGCCCAGCGCATGCTCGGCGTAAGTCTTCCTCTGTTCTGCATCGAGTGATGTGAACTGCTGTCCGTACCACTCTGCAATGCCGTATCGCGTCCTGGCGTTGTCGGGCATCTTGTTGGCTATGCGAAGACAGCTCGTCGGGTGATGACGAGTTCGGAGACGTGGGCGTGATGGGTGTTCTTCATGACAACTTCGACGGCGTGGAATCCGTACTCTGCAATGAGTTCAGCAATCTCCGGTGAGCGGTCGTAGGTCATCAGGAAGTCGACCGGGGTTTGCGCCAGGATCTTGAAGAGCCGTCGGTGGTCTATCTGGTTGTGGCTGTAGAGACGCCTCCCGGCACGTTTGCCGCCAGCGTTGTACGGAGGGTCAATGAAAGCGACCGTACCGGGAATCTCGGCAATGACCTCTAGGAGGTCGAGCCCATCAGCTTCACAGAAGTTGATCTGTTGCGCGTGGGCCTCGATGTTCCGCAATCGGTGGATGATGGTGTCGGGATACCAACGAGAGGCAAGTCCCTTGTTGTTCTCACCCGACTTTGTTAGGGCAGCCCCGGGGGCGAGGATGCCGCCGCGCCGGGTCCGGTTGAGGACCAAGGCGCGGAATCCATGCTCGAGCAGGCTTCGGGGGGCTTGGTCAGCCAGAGCGGAAACTGATTCGCGTGTCGGCTCGAACTCCGAGACGAGGTGAGACAACTCGGCGTTGTGGCGTAGCGCCGCATGCCAGAACGCAGCCACATCGTGGTCTAGTTCGGCCATAAAGCACTGCTCGACCAGGTCTTCACACACTGCCGTGAGAGCCACTATGCCACCGCCGCAGAATGGCTCAATGAGCGTCCTTGGTCTGGGCTGCACGGGTGCGAGCCAGGCCCGGACATGGGGAATGAGCCAGGTCTTGCCGCCTGGGTACCGCAACGGTGAACGCTGAGGAACCGAGGCGACGTTGACTGCCGGGATGGGGGAGACAGGGAAGTCTGGGCCGTAGTCAGACTGGGACGATTTGATCGCAGTCGGCTCTCTTTGCGCGATCATGGCGTTCGCGGCCTTGGATGAGTCGCCCTTCGCCTTTGCATTGCTATCCAGCATGTCACGAGCGCGATCCTCATCGGCGGACCTTCCAGCGGTGGCAAGCACACTTCCACGACTCTTTGGTGGCATCGCTGGAATCTGTATTTGCCGGATCGTCGGTTTCTTGTCCATTGCCTGAGAGTAAGGATGGGTGTGACAGTTTCTGCACCTGCTTCTGCCGTCCGACCTGTGGGCGCTGTTCTTTGAATATCCCGACGGCACTTTCGTGGAGCTGATCGAAAGCCCGCCCCTCGAATAGCTGAATCCGGTCAGGCGGGCGGGCAGACCCCGATGATCTCCCCGTTCACCCAAGCCCAGAAGCCGTCGGGGCGCTCCTGGTCAGGCGAAGGCTCACAATCCCAGCAGCGCTCCGACCCCAGACCCTCAAACCACCCCGCCCCACGTTTCCGCGCAGGCTCAAGTTGAGCTTTGGTATGGATATCGCTTTATTAGCTAAGAGACCGGAGAACCAGTACTGTGAGATGCGAAATGGAAGGCCACAAGAAGTCAAACGCCATTAGTCGTTTCATAGCAGCTATTCGCCAACGAGCGGTTTATATCGTAATCAATGCTTGTTGTCTTGGAGTTGTGCTCTTCCTCTGGTATTGGAGGTAGCACAGCAAGGGTGTGGGGGATTAGCAGGTGGGTGTTCTTCTTGTAGGTCAATGACTTGAACAAGCAGTTGCTGCTGACCGGTTGGTATAGCCGGTAAGCTGCAACATGCTTACAGCTTTCGGGCGCTGTTCTTTGAATATCCCGACGGCACTTTCGTGGAGCTGATCGAAAGCCCGCCCCTCGAATAGCTGAATCCGGTCAGGCGGGCGGGCAGACCCCGATGATCTCCCCGTTCACCCAAGCCCAGAAGCCGTCGGGCTGGGCGGCCCACTGGGAGAAGGCTGCGGAGATTTCCTCCAGTTCATCGCTGGTGGCGAATCCGTTGCCCACCGCGTGTTCGGCGAAGTCGCTGTCGATCACCCGCACCGCCCACATCTCGCCCCACACCGTTCGCCCCTCTTGGTCAGCGTGGGCGGTGGTGCTGGCGGTGGCCTCGATATCGGTGAAGCCGGCCTCGGCCACCCACGACAGCAGATAGCGCCCGGCGTCGGCTTCCCCGCCGTTGGCCGAGGCCACTTGGTGGTAGAGGTCGCGCCAGCGCTCGATCGCGGGGAACACCGGGGCATGCACCATGGTCTCGTAGTCGGAATCCCGCACGGCCACCAGCCCGCCGGGCCGCAGCACCCGCCGGGCCTCCCGCAGCGCCCCCACCGGCTCGGACAGGTGCTGGAACACCTGATGGGCGTACACCACGTCGAAGCTGGCGTCGTCCCACGGCAGTTCGTAGACCGAGCCGACCTCGAAAGAGATGTTGGGCAGGCCACAGTCTTCCGCGTGGGCCCGGGCCGCGTCCACCACGTCAGCCGACATGTCCAGGCCCACCACCCGGCCGGCGCGGCGGGCCAGGCCAGCAGTGATGGTGCCCGTGCCGCAACCGATGTCGAGCACCTCGGCGTCGGGTTGCAGGCGGGGTAACAGGAAGGCGGCGCATGACTCGGCAGTGCGCCGGGAGTGCCAACCCACGATCACCTGGTGGTAGCCGTGGGTGTACTTCTCGCCCTCGGGCAGTTGGTCAGCCAAGGGGTTCGGCAGCCAAGAACGCATCAAGGCGTTCAGGTCCGTTGGCCCAGAACACCTCGGACTTGGAGAGGTACCACCCGGTGGGGGTGCGGGCCACCGGGCACTCCGCCCGCAGCTCGGCCAGAGCGTCGTAGGGAACGTCTTCAAGATGGGCGAACGGGTCGAACGCCGTGTCGCCGACAGTGCTGGAGAGCGGATCAGACGTCAAGCTCATGGCCTTATGGTGTCACGTTGCCGTCGGTTGTGCGGCCTCGCTCACGCGGCCGCAAACACCGCTACCTGGGTCCACTGGTCGGGGTCGGCTTCATCGGCGTCCTCATACATTGGCCGTCGCTCGTATTTCAGCCCGGTGATACGTCCCTCGGATTGGCGTTGCCCCAGCCAATCGGCAAAGGCGAACTCCTCGAAGTGAGCCGAGTTGATGCCCAGTGCGAATCGAGCGCCCGGGCTGGCCACACGCAGCAGCTCCACGATTGCCTCCGGACCGAGAATCCCATGGGTGAACGTTCCCGCGCTTACGATGCCGGCGTAGGCCCCATCGGCTAGCTCGGTTGGCCGAGTGAGGTCGGCCTCAAGGAGCTGGCGGTACAAGGGGCGGCCATCGTGAGTCTTGGCCTTGGCCTCGGACAGCATCTCCGGCGAGAGGTCGATGCCGTCGATAACCAATACGCCCAACCGGGCTAATTCAGTGCCGATGATGCCGGTTCCGCAACCCACATCAAGTACCGGCTGGACGGGCTGGTCGAAACCATCGCAGAAGACTTCGGCCACCTGCCGGGGATACACGTATCGGCTGTCGACGACGAAACCCGACTCGTACGTCTCAGCCCATTCCGCATACAGCTCTCGGTTGTCATCCGGCCCCTTAACGTCGTACGCCTTGTCGAGTCCGACCTGCTCCTTCCAATCCGCCGCCCTTCTGCTCATGGACCCCATGGTGTCATACGCCGGATCGCAGATTGAGCAATCATCTTGACATCTCTAGTAAGAGACATCAAGATGACTGCATGCGGACAACGCTGACCCTCGACGATGATGTGGCCGATGCGCTCAAGGAGCGGGCCCGTCTGCTGGAACTACCGTTCAAACAGGTGGTCAACGAGATTCTGCGTAGAGGACTGCGTTCCGAGAACGCGGCACCGCCTGAGCCTTTTCGTGTTCGCCCACTCAATTGCGGGTTGCAGCCCGGAATCGACCCGCTCCGTCTGAACCAGCTCGGTGACGAGCTTGAAGTGGAGGCATTCTTGCGGAAGCAGGCTCGTGTGGTGGGCGCCGAGCGCGAAGCGCCGTCGGGTACATGATCGTCCCCGACGTCAACCTGTTGATCTACGCCTACAACGAGGATGTGCCGTTCCACCAGCAGGCTCGCAACTGGTGGGAGGAATTGGCCAATGGGACCGAGCGAGTCGGAATTCCCTGGATGGTGGCTGCGGGATTCGTTCGAATCGTCACGCAACACCGCACGGTGATTCGACCGGTCTCCCCGGAGTGGGCGGTCGACTTGGTTGCCGAATGGCACAGTTTGCCCCAGGTGGTGCCGCTTAACCCCGGTTCCCAGCACCTGCCCATATTCCGCCAGCTAGTTGCGGCAACCGGCGTCGGAGGAAACCTCGTTACTGACGCTCACATCGCCGCACTCGCCATTGAGCATCAGGCCGAGGTTCATTCCAACGATTCCGACTTCGCCAGGTTCCCCGGACTGCGTTGGCGGAACCCGCTCTAGGGCGGCAGGTCGGCCACAAAGTCGCAGATAACCCCGCCCCTGTCCCGGTAGTGTGCCCGGCGATGGAGTTGGTGATCGGCTCGGTGTTCGACAACGCGGCGGTTGCGGTGCCTGCTCGCCCGGCTGCGGTTCTGGGTGAGCGGTCGTTCACCTATGGGGAGCTGAGCCGCCAGGCCAACCGGATGGGCCAGGTGCTGACTGGGCTCGGAGTAGTTCCGGGCGATCGAGTGGTCACCTGGAGCGACAACAACTTGGAGTCGGTGGCCCTTTTTGTGGCTTTGGCCCGAACAGGGGGAGTGTTTGCGCCAGCCAACGCCCGACTGTCGCCCGAAGAGGCGGTTGAGATGGTGGGCTTGGCTCGACCCAAACTGCTGGTGGTCGATTCCGGGCACGCCGAGGCCGGACAAGCGGTAGCCGATGCGGTGGGGGTTCCTCTGGTGCGGCTGAGCGGGACCGGGCCGGGCCTCGACCTGGTGGCTGAGGCCCGGTCGGCGTCGGCTGACACACTGGTGCCGTCAGGGGTGGGGGAGCGCGATGCCCACGCGGTGTTCTTCACCAGCGGCAGTACCGGAAAGTCCAAAGGCGTGGTGCTGTCGCACCGGTGCAACTGGCTCCGCTCTCGCACTCCGGGGCTGCTTGAGCCCCGCGGTGCCACCGTTTGCACGTTCCCGATGTTCCACATGGGGGGGTGGACCATCGCCCTTCAGTCCTGGCAGGCCCGGGGGCTGGTGGTGTTCACCGACCGGGCCGAGGCCGATGTGCTGATAAACGCGGTCCAGGCCCACCAGGCCGCCTATATGAACTGCATCCCAGCGGTGTGGCGCCGGGTGCTGGATGCCGATCGGCATCAAGATCTGGCCTCCTTGCGGTTCGCAACTTCGGGAACCTCGGCCACCCCGCCCGAGTTGCTGGCCGACTTGAAGGCCGCGTTCCCCAACGCACACCGGCGGGTGTTCTACGGCTCCACCGAAGCCGGGTCGGTCACCATGCTGGACGACGCCGACATGGAGTCCCGGCCGGGAAGCTGCGGTCAGGTCCACACCGGCGCGGAGGTGCGCCTCGACCGGGGAGAGCTCCAAACCCGCTCTCCGTTCATGTTCGACGGCTACTTCGACAACCCCGAGGCCACCGCCGAGGCGTTCACCGACGACGGCTGGTTCCGCACCGGCGATCTGGCCGAGGCGGACGACGATGGCTTCTACTCCATCGTCGGGCGGGTGAAGGACGTGATCCGCACCGGCGGGGAGACGGTGTCGCCCGCCGAGGTGGAGGGCCATCTGGCTGACTTCCCCGGTGCGGCTGAAGTGGCCGTGGTGGGCATCCCCGACGACCGCTGGGGCGAAGTGGTGTGCGCCGTGTTCGTTCTGGCTCCAGGCGCTGCCATGCCCAGCACCGATGCGGTGCAAGCCCATCTGAGCGACCGGCTGGCCCGGTTCAAGCACCCCCGCCGGATCGAGGCCATGGATGCCATCCCCCGCACACCGGCCACCGGCCAGGTCCGCCGCCGCGACGTTCTAGAGGCAATCCTCTCAACCGGGCGCTAGTAGCCCTCGTCGGGGTTGACGATTCCCTCAAGGGGCTGGCCGGACATGCGGCGTTGGAGGTTGTCGGCGAAGGGGGCCATCAGCAGGTCCCAGGAATCGGGCATGCACCAGGAGACGTGAGCGCTGAGCTGGATTTTGGGGTGGTCATACATCCAGTGGCCCTCGGGCAGGGGCTCGGGCACCACCGTGTCGAGCGAGGCTCGGGCGATGTGCCCGCGGTCGAGCGCGGCCCGCAGGGCGTCCTGGTCGATGAGGTCGCCCCGGGCGATGTTGACGATGTGCGCTCCCGGCTTGGTGGCGGCCAGGGCATCAGCATCCAGCAGATAGCGGGTGGCCGCAGTGGCCGGCGCGGCCACCACAACGTGGTCGGCGCGGCCCAGCAGCTCGGCCAGCGAGCTGACAACCTCAATCCCATCCATCGGGGCAGGTGCCGCGGTGCGGCGAATTGCGAGCACCGTCATGTCGAAGGCCAGCGCCCGGCGGGCCACGGCGGTGCCGATGCCGCCCAGGCCGATCAACCCCAGCGTCTTGCCGTAGAGCGCGCCCAACTCTGCGGTGAACCACCGCTCGGGCGGCTTGTCGAGCCATACGCCGGGCAGGTCCTTCTCAAAGGCCAGCATCATGGCCAGGCACCACTCGGAGATGCCGATGGCCGAGGCGCCCCGAGAACAAGTCATCACCCGGTGGCCCAGCAGGTCGAGCGGGAATCCGTCAATTCCGGTGCTGGTCACATGAACCCACTCCACGCCCCGGTCCAGCAGCCCTGCCAAGTTGGGGTAGTCCCGGGGGATGGTCAACAGTGCCTCACCGGAGGTGCCCTCGGGAATGTCGCCTTGGCGGGGCACGTAGATGAACTCCACGGTGTCGAATTGGGCGATGATCGGGTCGAGCCGCCCGCCTTCCATGTGGTGCAGCACTCGCACACCGTGCAGCCTATGGACTGTCAGGCGGGACCGCGTAAGGTCGGGCCGTGAAGTCCGAGGCTTTGTCGCATATTCGCATCTGCGACTTCACCGGGCAGTTGGCCGGAGCGGGGGCCACCCGGTGGATGGCCGCTTTTGGCGCCGAGATCATCCGGGTTGAAGACCCGGTGCGCCTCGGCAAATGGGATGTGCTCCGAGGCACATCCCCGTTCGTGGACGAGCGCCGGGGCCACGAGTTCGGTGGGTGCTTCAACAACCACAACGTGGAGAAGCTGGGCATCACCCTGAATCTCCGCACCGACAAGGGCAAGGAGCTCCTGGCCGAGCTGATTGCCGAGTGCGACGCGGTCACCGAGAACTTCGCCGCCGGGGTGCTGGAGCGCCTGGGCTTCGGCTACGAGCGCCTGCGGGAGATCAAGCCCGACATCTTGTATGTGTCCAACTGCGGGTTCGGCCATGCCGGCCCCTATCGCAAGTACAAGACGTGGGGGCCGATTGTGCAGGCCTGTTGCGGCCTAACGTTCACCTCTGGGCTGCCCGACATGCCCTCGGCTGGTTGGGGCTACTCCTACATGGACCACCACGGCGGCAACTTCATGGCCATGGCCATCATGGCCGGACTGATCCACCGCAGCCGCACCGGCGAGGGCCAGTGGATCGACATGTCTTGCACCGACGCCGGGGCCACCATGCTGGGCCCGGCGGTGCTGGACTACACCGTGAACGGGCGGCCGCTGCGACGCGACGGCATGCCCTACTCCAACCGGAGCCAGTTTCCCGCCATGGCCCCCCACGGCATCTACGAGGCCGATGGACACGACGCCTGGTTGGCCTTGGCCGCCCGGGATGAACGCGACTGGCAGGCCATCGCTGGGCTGATGGGCATCGACGACCGCCGGTTCGCCGACCTAGCCGGACGGCTCGCCCACGAGGACGATCTGGACGACTCGGTGCGAGCCTGGACCTCGACGCGGGATCGGTTCGAGGCCACCGCCGAGTTGCAGGCAGCGGGCGTGCCCGCGGCGGGGGTGGCCAAACCGGTGGACCGGGTGGACAACGACCCCAACACCGAGGCCTGGGGCTTGTGGCCCACCGTCACCCACGGCGAGATGGGCCGGGTTCGGGTGGACGGCATCCCCGCTCACTTCTCCGAAACCGACTGGGTGCTGGAGCGCGGCGGCCCCCTGCTGGGCCAGCACAATCGCCAGATCCTCGGGGGTCTGCTCGGCTATTCGGACGCCGATCTAACCGACCTGGCCGCCGAGGGGGTGATCTGATGGCGGGCAACGACCTGCCCGGTGCCTTGGCCGGCATCCGAGTGGTGGAGCTGGCCGGTGAGGCATCGGCTTACGCCGGGCTGCTGTTGGCCGGAATGGGCGCCGGGGTCATTGTGGTGGAGCCTCCCGGCGGTCATCATTCCAGAGGCTTCGAGCCGTTCCTGGACGACGAGGCCGGGCCGGAGCGCAGCCTGTGGTGGTGGCACTACAACGCCTCCAAGCTGGGCGTGACCCTCGATTTGGACGACGAGGCCGACCGGGACCGGTTCCGGTCGCTGGTGGGCACCGCAGATGTAGTGCTGGAATCGGAGCGACCGGGACGATTGGCCGACCTGGGCATCGACCACGACACATTGCGGGCCGATCATCCCGAGTTGATCTGGGTGTCGCTGACCCCGTTCGGCCGCACTGGTCCGCGGGCTCAAGAGGAGAGCATCGACCTCACCGTGCTGGCTGCCGGTGGGCCGGTGTGGAGCTGCGGCTACGACGACCACGCCATTCCGCCTCAGCGGGGCGGCGGCAACCAGGGGTACCAGACTGGCTCGGTGTTCGCGGTGCTCTCGGCTCAGACCGCGCTGTTGGCCCGAGACCGCACCGGCCAAGGCCAGTTCGTGGACGTGAGCCTGCATGCCGCGGCCAACGTGACCACCGAGTTCGCCTCGGTGCAGTGGCTGGTGGCCGGCGAAGAGGTGCAGCGCCAGACCGGGCGCCACGCCGCCGTTGAGCCCACCACCTTCACCCGGGCGCTGTCGGCGGACGGCATCGACGTGAACACCGGATTCCCGCCCCGCTCGGCTCGGGACTTCTCAGCGGTGGTGGAGTGGATGGAGAGCCTGGGATTGAAGGACCAATTCGAAGAGTTCTTCTTCCTGGAGATGGGCACCCGGCTCGAAGAAGACCTGCACCTATCGCAGGTCGGCCAGGACCCCGAGGTGACCGCCATGTTCGGCGCCGCCCGTGAGGCTGTGCGGTTCATCGCCCAGAACATCACCGCCTACGACTTCTTCATCGGCGCCCAAGAGCGGGGTTTGGCGGTGGGAATCATCTACTCGCCCGAAGAGGTGCTGGGCGACCCTCACTTCCAACAGCGGGGCTTTCCCGTCGAGGTGGAGCACGAGGACTTGGGCCGCAGTTTCACCTATGTGGGCGCGCCCTACATCGCCCCCAAATCCCCTTACCGCGTCCGCCATCGGGCCCCCCACATCGGCGAGCACAACTCCATCCTCGAGGCCTTGGCTTGATTCCCTCCCGATATCAGGAAGCGGCGCGGGCCATTATGGGGCCATGCATGACGACATCATGGCGGCGTTTGACATTTCTGATCGGGTGGCCGTGGTCACCGGAGCCGCCTCGGGGATCGGCCGGGGGACGGCGGTGACGCTGGCCAAGGCCGGGGCCTCCGTGGTGCTGGGCGATGTCGACGCCGACGGGATGGGGGAGACCGGCGGCGAGTTGGATGCGCTGGGCGCCTCGTGGTCGGCGGCGCCCACCGACGTGAGCGACAAGGCGGCGGTGGACGCCTTGGTGGCCGATGCGGTGAACCGGCACGGCCGGCTCGACATCATGGTGAACAACGCCGGGATCATCACCGACAGCCTGATTGTGGACACCACCCCCGAGCAGCTCGAGCGGGTGATGAACGTGAACATCAAGGGCGTGTATTGGGGCACCGCGGCGGCGGGTCGGGCCATGGCCGACCAGAAGTCTGGTTCGATAGTCAACCTGTCGTCGGCCGGGGCCGACATGCCCGCTCCCATGATCTCGATCTACGCGCTGACCAAGGCGGCGGTGAAGATGATCACCCGCACTGCGGCGTTGGAGATGGCCCCCATCCGGGTGAACGCGGTGGCCCCCGGATCCATTGAGACCCCCATCTACGACCGCCACTTTCTAAACGACGACGGCCAGGTCGACCCTCAGCGCCAGAGGAACCACTTCGACACCATCGCCCAGATGAACCCCCTGGGATTTGTTGGCGATCCCACCGACATCGCCTACGCCATCTTGTACCTGTGTTCCGACGCCGGCCGCTTCATGACCGGCCAGACCGTGCGGCCCAACGGCGGCGTGGTGATGCCGCTTTAGTGAGCCCGTAGCCTGTTGTCATGGATTCGAAGCGCTGTACCCGTCGAGTAGTAGCGGTCGCGGTAGCTGTCATGCTGCTGGCCGCGGCCTGCGGCGGCAACGACGACGATGCCGCTTCCGGGCCGGTCGAGGTTGCCCCGGTGCAGATCTCTGGTGATCCGCTTGGACCCATTGGGGAATCACCAGAAGCCGATCCCGCATTCGGCCAACCGGTTCCTGGCCTCTCCGGTACTTCCATAGATGGATCGCCGTTGGCCTGGACTCCCGGCGAACGACCCGCGGCCATCGTGTTCTTGGCCCACTGGTGCCCGGCGTGCCAGGCCGAGGTTGCCGAGATGACCGACTGGCTGGCCGCGGGCAACAACCTGCCTGATGGGGTGGACCTTCTCAGCGTGGTCACATTGGTTGACTCCGACAGGGACAACTACCCGCCCAGCCAGTGGTTGGCCGACGAGGATTGGCCATTCCCTGTTCTGGTGGACAGCTCCGACAATGAGATTGCCGCCGCCTTTGGCCAGGCGGGCACCCCGTTCTGGGTTTTTGTGTTCGGCGACGGGACGCTGGCGCTCAGGGGAAGCGGCCGAATCCCCCCCGAGGGACTGGCTCAACTCTTCAACCAACTGCTGGCTCCAGGCGACGGGTAGGGTTTTCGCCCGTGACCGGATATCTCGAAGGCAAGAACATCGTCGTCACCGGAGCGGGCAACGGCATCGGCCGGGCCATTGCCATGGGCTGTGCCGCGGAGGGCGCCAACGTGGTGGTGGCCGACTACGGCGTGTCGTTGGACGGCTCCGACCCGTCGTCGGAAGTGGCCGCTGCGGTGGTGGCCGAGATCACTGCCGCGGGCGGCACGGCTCTGGCCTTGGCCTCCGACATCAGCACCATGGAGGGCGGAGCGGCGGCGGTGCAGGCTGCGGTGGACACCTGGGGGTCGATCGACGGCGCGGTGTGCGTGGCCGGCATCCTGCGGGAGCGGATGATCTTCAACATGACCGAAGAAGAGTTCGATGATGTGATCCGGGTCCATCTCAAGGGCCACTTCACGGTGTACAAGCACGCCTCGGCCATCATGCGCAAGCAGGAGACCGGCGGATCGCTGGTGGGGATCACCTCGGGGGCGTTCACCGGCTCCACTTCCCAGTGCAACTACTCGGCCGCCAAGGGGGGCATCATCTCCCTCACCAAGAGCGCGGCGCTGGCTCTGAAGCGATACGGCATCAACGCCAACTGCATCGCTCCCAGCGCCAAAACCCGCATGTCGGAGAACGTGCCGTTCGAGATCGAGGCCGGTGCCCCCGAAGATGTTGCGCCCCTGGCCGTGTACCTGCTCAGCGACGCGGCCCGCGATATCACCGCCCAGGTGTACACCGTGGTCGGCTCCCGCATTTCGGTGTGGGCCCAGTTCGGCGAGGTCCGCTCCATGTACGCCCCCGACAGCAGATGGACGCCAGAGGGCATCGAAGAGGCCTTGCCCCGAACCGTCGGCTTCGAGGAGCACCCCACCATGGCCCTGTTGGCCGCACAGGCTGCTCAGCGCCAGGCGGCCCAGGGGAACAGCTAGGCGATGGACGGTATGCACCACGACGAGCGGGAGTGGACAATTGCCGAGTTGGCCGAGGCCATGAAGGACCTGCCCCCCGCGCCGGTGTCGCCGTGAGCCGGGAAGTGCCCCCCGAGCCGCCCGGCCGGGGGCTTCTGGAGGGCAAAACCGTGGTGGTGACCGCCGCGGCGGGCACCGGAATCGGCTTTGCCGCCGCTCGGCGGTGCATGGCCGAGGGCGCCCGGGTGCTCATCAGCGACATTCACGAGCGCCGATTGGGTGAGGCCGCTGACCGCCTGGCCGAGGAGTTCGGGGTGCGCCCCGCCACCAAGCTGTGCAACGTCACGGTCGAGGATGAGGTTCAAGCCCTGATCGGCGCTGCGGTGGCGGAGTTGGGCCATGTGGACGTGATGATCAACAACGCCGGTTTGGGGGGCACCGCCGACCTGGTGGACATGACCGACCAGCAGTGGCACATGGTGATCGACGTCACCCTCAACGGCACCATGCGAGCCACCCGGGCCGCGTTGCGCCACATGATGCCCCGGGGTTCGGGGGTGATCGTCAACAACGCCTCGGTGATGGGGTGGCGGGCCCAGGCCGGCCAGAGCCACTACGCCGCGGCCAAGGCCGGGGTGATGGCCCTCACCCGCTGCGCGGCCATGGAAGCGGCCGAGACCGGTGTTCGGGTCAACTGCGTGGCCCCCAGCCTGGCCATGCACCCGTTCTTGGCCAAGACGTCCAGCCAGGAGTTCCTCGACAGCCTGATCTCGATGGAGGCCTTCGACCGGGCCGCCGAACCGTGGGAGGTGGCCAACGTGATGGTGTTCCTGGCCAGCGACTATTCCACGTACATGACCGGCGAGGTCGTCTCGGTCAGCTCCCAGCACCCCTAAGGGACAACCGTCAGCCGAGAGCGGCGACCAAAACTGAGCGGTCAGTGGCGTGGTAGACGTGGGCCAGGTCGACGTCGGCCACGTCTTCGAAGCCGGAAGGGACAGGCTCGTCGATCCCGTCCCAGGTGTAGTGGCCGCCGCCCACTGTTCCCGGAAGGTGCTGGCCCAGCACCGCCGCCGCCTTCCCACGCAGTGGGCGCCCACTTCGACCCGTCATCTCACGCTACACCTTGACCCTCGGTAGGCTGAGGGGCATGGATGTGCCGTCCTGTGTGATAGCTGTGGACATTCAGGCAGGCTTCATCAACGCAACTACGGCCTCGATTCCTCCGGCGGTTCGAAGATTCTGTGAACACAACCCAATAAGGCACCGAATATTCACCCGGTTTGTAAACCCAGGGGTTGGTGGGCCATTTGTGGATATTTTGGGTTGGCCTCGCTTTCAGGAAGAACAAGAAATCGCATTGGCTCCCGAGATAGAAAGCCTCCCCACGCTTGTCGTGGACAAGTGCTCCTACTCGCCTTTCATGGATACCAAGCTCGAAGACACCCTTAGGGGTTTGGAGGTAGATGATGTCTTGGTCTTCGGCATCGATACCGATGTTTGCGTCCTCACGACCGCTGTCGATCTGTTTGATCGCGGATTTCGCCCCGTCGTGGTCACCGACCTCTCGATGAGCCATGGGGGCCGCGAGTACCATGACGCCGCACTGTCGATACTTCCCCGATATATCGGTGCTGACAACATTGTGACCACTGCCGACCTTCAGCGCCGCTGACCGCGAGTATCTCGATCATTCCCTTCGACCTTGGTGGTAGTGCTGGCGAAGCGCTTGGGGAAGCGCTCGCCTGTGATGGCAACCACCCCCTTGCGAAGATGGTCGAGAGCCTTCGTGCCCGACTGGAGGGGGAATTTGTAAATTCCGCACGCTGGTCTGCCCTGCGTGAAGCATTCCTAGTCTGACTCGACCGCCGACAGGCCCCGCTTCTTGAACTCGCTCTGGGCGTACACGATGCCGCCCAAGTGCTCATCGGCGTCGGGCGACGTGGCCAGCCAGGCCACCACCGCGCCGATGGTCGCGGGCTCCCCTCCGGGATAGGGGAACGATCCGGCGGTGTTGCGGGCCCGGGCGGCCTCGGTGATCACGTAGCCGGGATCGATGCTGAAGCACCGGATGCCATCTGGCCCGTGCTCCACGTGGATGTGGGGGGTCATGCGGGTGAAGGCACCCTTGCTCATGGCGTAGGCCATGCCCCAGCCCCCCTTGCCGATGGGGCCGGGAGGGTCGGTGTAGGCCGACGCCGAGATCATGTTAACGATGGTGCCCGAGCCCCGCTCCACCATGACGGCCAGCACTCGCCTGGTCACGGCCATCTGGGCGAACACGTTGCCCTCGAACAGCCTGTGAACCTCGGGCTCCTCCAGATCCATGATCGGGGTCATGCTCACCTTGCCCTGGTAGATGGCATTGTTCACCAGCACGTCGAGGTGTCCGAAGTGCTCCAGGGCGCCATCGACGCACGCATCCACGCTGGGCCGGTCCAGCAAGTCCATGGCCAGGGCGAGTCCCTGCCGGCCTTCGGCCTCGATGGCGGCCACGGTGGTGTCGAGGCCCCCGGGGATGGCGAGGTCGGGGTTGTACATGTCCCGGCCTGCTCCGTCCACCAGGGTGCGGGCCGACACGGCCACGTCGAAACCGGCCCGGGCCAGGGCGATGGCGCTGGCCTTTCCGATCCCCCGGCTGGCCCCGGTGACCAGGGCGGTCTTTCGCTCGGTGGCGCTCATGGGTGCTGCTCCGCCTTTCGGTTGTCGCAATTCGCAGGCATACCGTAGGGCCATGAGTCCGCCAAGGGGAATGCGCATATCGAGCACGCGAAGGAGCGACAATCCTGATTGCCCTCAGGTGCCGGGGAACCTCCAATAGGTTTGGGGCGTCGAAGAAGGCGAAATGTTCGCAGGCAGAAAGTAGAGCGTCCCGTGGGAAAGAGAATCGCAGCAGGTCTATTGATGATTGCGGCACTAATGGGCGCTGCCTGCTCATCAGACAACGACGACAGCGGCAACACGCCGTCGGCCGCAATCACACCAGCGGAAGCCGGCGCATCCGAGGAGGTTGAATCCACAACCCCAGAAGGCGGAGCAGCGGCATTGGAAGAGGCCGACGAACCCGGGCAGGGCTCGCTGCCATTCACCGACGCGATGGCCGAAGCCGTGTACCAGGTATTGCTGGCGGACCCTGAGGTGCCCGAGTCGATTACCGATCAGCAGATGCGGTGCATCGGCAACGCCGCAGCTTCCACGCTGGGCGAGGAGAGGATCGTCGAATTGGGCATTGACGGGCCTTCGCTGGAAGCTGCCTACGGTGATAGCGGGTCGTTCCTGCTGGGAGACCGCTTCGGCATCAGCCAGGCCGAGATAGATGAGATCTTGGGGGAGGCGGCTGCGTGCGCTGACTGGCGGGAGCTATTGGCGGAGGGGCTCCTTGGCGATGGCGGGTCGTCTGACATGACAGCGTGTTTCGCTGCCGAGATCTCAGATCTCGGGGTCAGCTCCCTGGTGGGCGGCTTATTGATCTCGCCTGAGAGCCCCTTGGGAACAGACAGCGAGCGCGCCGGGCAGGAGATGGCTCGACTGCTCGAGAGCTGCCTAGATCTGAGGTCGTTGGTCTACGACTCCCTCGTGTTCGACGGCGGCGTTTCAGAGCAAAGCGCGCAGTGCGTGGTGGACAACATTTCGGATGATCTGGTCGAGAGGTATCTGCTGGCCTCCTCGGGTGATGGCGATGATGAGGGGGCCGAGTTGATGGGGGCGGTTTCAGAACTGCTGGATATCCAGAACCAGTGCTTGACCCCGGAGGAATTGGAGTTTATGGGGATGACCGACTCTGGAGCCTCCCCCGACTTCGCGCCAGTGGATGAGTTCGGGTCGGGTCCATGTCCGCTCGCTGATGGTTCGGGGCCCCAGGTCCTGGACTTCGACGGTCCCCAGGCCATGTGCTTGGACCCGTCCAAGCAGTACACCGCGGTGTTCGCCACCACCGCGGGTGAGATGCGGGTCGCCCTCGACACGGCCAACACGCCGTACACGGCCAACAACTTCGCGGTGCTGGCCCGCCATCGCTACTACGACGACACGCTGCTGTTCCGCACCGACCCCAGCATCGGCATCATCCAGGGCGGGGCGCCCCACACCAACTCGCCGTCTGACCCGGGGCCGGGATACACCATCCCCGACGAAGGCACCGGGTTCACCTATGAGCCGGGCCAGATCGTGATGGCCCGCACCGCGGCCCCCAACAGCGCCGGTGCCCAGTTCTTCTTCGCGGTGAACGAGAACACCGCCTTGCTCAACAGCCAGGGCACCTATGTGGTGTTCGGCCAGATGGACGACGAGAGCCTGGCGGTGGCCGAGGCCATTTTGGCCAGCCACGTCGACCAGCCCGACAATCCGTTAGGCGGGGGTCCTGAGCCTCCGGTGATCGTCAATTCTGTCACCATTGAAAAAACCGGCTAAGACAAGAGCCGTCTTATGCGTCGCGGCTGGTTTATCTCGATATTCCTTGTCTCCCTGATGGCCTCGGCCTGCTCAAGCCAAGGCGAGGGCCAAAGCGAGGGTAGAGGCGAGAGCCAAGGCGAGGGCAGCACGCCGTCCGTGTCGTCTACCCAGACCCCCACTGCCCAACCGACCGAGGCGGTCGAGCCCCCCAGTTCGTCTTCTGCCGATACCGCTGGCCGCGACGACAGCCAGCAGGCTGAGGATGGCGATCCACCTGGGCCCAACAGGCAGGAGCTAGTCGACACATTTGCGGATTTGGTTTCGACAGACGAACTGGTCACCACCTTCATAACGCGACCGGAGATCATCTGCCTGGCCGAGGGAGCATTTGCCGTGTTCACCGACGAACGGCTCAGCGAGATTGGGCTCAACCCCGATTCATTTGCCGAGGCATATCGGCAACCGGGGCTGTTCGTGTTTGGGGACTGGTTCGACATTTCCGACCGAGAGGCGTTCGATCTCGAGAATCTGGCGTTGGGCTGCATCGATTGGCGGAACTTCGTGGTCCAGGTCTTGGTCGCAGAGGGTGAGCCGATGGAACGAGCCTCATGCATCGCCTCCCAGATTTCAGTTGACGGATTGAGGGACATCGTGAGGGACGCCATAGTGGTCGATGCCGGAGAAGGCTTCGGGGAGGCACAGGACGAGGTGGCATCAGCCTTTACTACCTGTTATCTGGACGCGTCTCCGGTGACGGCCTCCTAGTGGTGTGTCGCGGAAATAATCGCGCGTGTCCTGCTAGGCATCGACGCCCCTCGCTGCGTTGCGCCTCCTTGCCGTAAGCTGGGAGTATGGCTGCGTCGGCGCGCCTTGCGAGGAACGCCGCTGCCGTCGCAATCCACGGCGCTAAACCCAAGACACACCACTAGTCGGGCAGCAAGGCGATGCGGCGACAGCCCGTACCGCTTCACGGCTCCCGGTAGTAAACCGCCTCGGCAGTGGGCTCGGCGTCGGTGCCCACCCTGGTGTCGGCGACCATGGCGATGAGGTGGGCCAGCACAGAGCGGCTGGCCGGCTCGTGCAGTTCAGGGGCCACGTCGGCGTACATCACCTCCACCATCTCAGGGATGGTCTGAGGCCCGGATGCCAGGCATTCCATGATCTGGCGCTCTCGGTCGAGGCGGTGGGTGTAGAGGGCCTCCACGAGGGAGTGGGGCTCGGTGACCGGCGGGCCGTGGGTGGGCCAATAGGCGCGGTCGTCGGGGCAGTCGGCCAAGAGCCGGAGGCTGGCCATGTAGTCGGCCATGTTGCCGTCGGGCGGGGGGATGACGGTGGTGGACCAGCCCATGATGTGGTCGCCGGTGAACACCCCGGCCGCTTCCCGCCAGCGGTAGGCGATGTGGTTGGAGATGTGGCCGGGGGTGTGCAGGCACTCGAAGCTCCACCCCGGCCCATCCACAACATCGCCGTGGACCACCGCGGCATCGGGCGCGAACTGGAGATCGCCCCGCTCCTCGCTCTTGCCGTCGTCGTTATCTGCCGCTGGATGGGGACCGAAGCCGTAGGCCGGAGCGCCGGTGGCCTCGCCCACCGCCCGTGACGCAGGCGAGTGGTCCCGATGGGTGTGGGTTATGAGCAGGGCCTCCACCTGCTCGCCGTCCACCGCGGCCAGAACTGCGTCGATGTGGTCGGCGTCGTCGGGGCCGGGGTCGACGATGGCCACCCGGCCCCGGCCCACGATGTAGGTGCCGGTGCCCCGGTAGGTGAACTTGCTCGGGTTGTTGGCCACCACCCGGCGCAGGCCGGGGGCCATCTCCACCGCCGCGCCGTACTCCACCTCGGGCTCGGTAACAAACGGGATGCTCACTGCCATTTTGGGATGCTCCCGACCGGTCCCCCGTCCTCGCCGGCCACCTCGCCGGTGGACGCTCCCAAGTATGCCGGCTTCTCGCCGCCGCCGTGAACCTTGATGTTGGCCCCGGACATCCATCGGGCCAGGGGCGAGGCCAAGAACAAGCACACGTCGGCCACGTCGTCGGGCTGGCCCATGCGGCCCAAGGCTATGGTCTCGCCCACCGCGGCGATCCCGGCCTCATCGCCGTAGTACAGATAGGCGTCTTCGGTCACGATCAGCCCGACGGTCACGGTCAGCACTCGGATCTTCGGCCCCCACTCCACCGCCAGGGTCTCGCTCAAGTTCACCAGCCCGGCCTTGGCCGCCCCGTAGGCGATGCCCATGGGGTTGGGCCGGATGCCCGACACCGACGAGATGTTGAGGATCACCCCGCCGCTGTCCTGGTTCTGCATCACCGGGAACACCGCCTGGCTGAACGCCATCGGGGCCAGCAAGTTCAGGGCCACGATCTTCTCGTTGAACCGAGGCGAAACCGTGGCCGAGTCGGCTGGCGGGGCCCCGCCCGCGTTGTTGATGAGGGTGTCCACCCGCCCCGTGCGCTCCACCGCGGCGCTAACCACCCCGGCGATCTGCTCGAGGTCGCGCACGTCGGCGACCACGAACCGCGCCTCCCGGCCGTCGGCGGCCACCGGCTCCTCCGGCGGGCGGCGGGCGCAGATCACCACGTCGGCGCCTGCGGCCAAGAAGCGGAGGGCCATCCCCCGGCCCAGCCCCTTGGTGCCGCCGGTGATGATGGCGGTCTTGCCGGTGAAATCGAGGTCATCCATTGCTGCCAGTGTGCCCCATGCAGACGGTAAGGATCATTTTGGCGAGTCCGGGCGACCTTGGTTGCCAGTGCGGGGCAGGTTCTGGGCGCGGGCTATCGTCGCCGCCATGGTCGACAAACGGATGACCGAAGACGAAGTCGTCTCAGAGCTGAAAGACGGCATGACCATCGGCATCGGCGGCTGGGGATCCCGGCGCAAGCCCATGTCTCTGGTGCGGGCCATGCTGCGCTCCGACCTCAAGGATCTGACCGTGGTGGCCTACGGAGGGCCCGACATCGGGCTGCTGTGCGCGGCGGGCAAGCTGCGCCGGGCGGTGTACGGGTTCGTTTCGCTGGACTCCATCCCGCTGGAACCCCACTTCCGCCAGGCCCGCCAGAGCGGGGCCATCGAGTTCACCGAGCTGGACGAGGGGGCCTTCTACCTGGGGCTTATGGCTGCCGCCCACCGGGTGCCGTTCTATCCCACTAGGGCTGGCTTGGGCTCAGACATGTTGACGATGAACCCGGAATTGCGCACGGTGACCTCGCCGTATGACGACGGTGAGGAGCTCGTGGCCATCCCCGCCTTCAGACTGGACGCCGCGCTGATCCACATGAACCGGGCCGACGCTGCCGGCAACGGCCAGTTCCTGGGGCCCGACCTGTATTTCGACGACCTGTTCGCCATGGCCGCCGACAAGACCTACCTGAGCACCGAGAAGATCGTGCCCACCGAGAACCTGCTCGACGAGGGGCCGGTTCACACGCTGCGCATCCCGCGAATCTTCACCGACGGCGTGGTTGAGGCCCCCCGGGGGGCGCACTTCACCGAGTGCCCGCCCGATTATGGGCGCGACGAGGCCTTCCAGCGGGAGTATGCCGCCACCGCCCGCGACCCCGAGGCGTGGGAAGCGTTCCGCAGCACCTACCTCGACGCTCCCTCCCATGCTGAGTACCTAAAGGCGCTGGAGGCCCGATCATGAGCACCCCCGCCGAAGCAACCATCGACGAGATCTGCGTGGTGGCCTGCGCCGAGGCCTTCCGGGGCGACGGCGAGATCCTGTGCAACCCCATCGGCACGGTGCCCATTGTGGGGGGCCGGTTGGCCCGGGCCACTTTCGAGCCCGACCTGGTGTACACCGACACCGTGTCGGTGCTGCCGGCCAACAACTTCCCGGTGGGCGATCCCGACGCCCCCAAGGTGGTGGAGTCGTGGGTGCCGTACCGCACCGTGTTCGATATCGTGTGGTCGGGCAAGCGCCATGTGATGATGGGCGCCAGCCAGATCGACCAGTGGGGCAATCAGAACATCGCAGCCATCGGCGACTTCCGCCAGCCCAAGGCCCAGCTTCTCGGTTTGCGGGGCGCACCCGGCAACCTGATCAACCACACCACCAGCTATTGGGTGCCCAACCACTCCACCCGCTCGTTTGTGACTTCGGTGGATGTGGTGTCGGGGCCGGGGTACGACCGGATGCGGGAGTTGGGCGCGCCGGGGAACCGCTACCACGAGGTGCGCCGGGTGGTGTCCAACCTGGGGGTGTTCGACTTCCAGACCGACGACAACCGCATGAGGATCGCCTCAATCCACCCCGGAGTGACCGTGGAACAGGTTGTGGAGGCCACCGCCTTCGAGCTGGCCGGTACCGACGATGCGGCTGAGACCCGGCTGCCCACCGACGAAGAGCTCCGCCTGATCCGCGAGGTGCTCGATCCCGGCGGCGCCCGCAAAGCCGAGTTTCGCTGAGCCCCTGATGAGCGCCGACCCCCGCCTTCAGTTCAAGGGGTTTTCCTGATGAGCGCTGACCCCCGTTTGCAGACTCGGGTGTGCGAGTTGTTCGGGGTGGAGCACCCCATCGTGCAGACCGGCATGGGATGGGTGTCGGGGGCTCGGCTGACGGCGGCCACCTCCAACGCCGGCGGCTTGGGCATCATCGCCGCCGCTCCATTGACGTTCGACCAGATGGTCGAGACCATCGACGAGGTGGCCAAGGCCACTGACCGCCCGTTCGGCGTCAATCTCCGCACCGATGCGGGCGACATCGACCAACGGGTCGACCACATCATTGCCGCGGGGATACCGGTGGCCAGCTTCGCCCAGGCCCCCGGTGAGGCCATCGTCAAGAAGCTGAAGGACGCCGGGGTGGTGGTGGTGCCCACTATCGGAGCCCCCCGCCACGCCGAGAAGGTGGCCGCCTGGGGGGTAGACGCGGTGATCGCCCAAGGAGCCGAGGGCGGAGGCCACACCGGCCCCATCGCCACAACCCTGCTCTTGCCCGCGGTGATCGACACGGTGGACATTCCCGTCATTGCTGCTGGGGGAATGGTGGACGGGCGCTCGCTGGCCGCCGCCCTGGCCTTTGGGGCCGACGGCATCGCCATGGGCACCCGCTTCCTCTTGTCTTCCGACAGCGACGTCCCCGACCATGTGAAGGCCGTCTACCTCGACACCAAGCTCACCGGCACGGTGGTCACCACCGCGGTGGACGGTGTGCCCCAGCGGGTGATCAATACCAACGTGATCTCCCGATTGGAGCGGTCGGGCCCGCTGTCGTTCCTCCAGGCCGCCCGCAACGCACTCAAGTTCCGAGCCCTCACCGGGGTTGGCTACCGCCAGCTCCTGTCCGAGGGCTTGGCCATGCGCCGCACCCTCGACCTCACCTGGGCCCAGATGGCCATGGCGGCCAACGCTCCCATGATGACCAAGGCCGCCATGGTCGACGGCCACCCCGAGGTCGGAATCCTGCCCACCGGCCAAGTGGTGGGCAACATCGACGCCCTCCCCAGCTGCCAGGAGATCATCGACTCAGTAGTCGCCGAGGCCGTCGAAGTCTTGGACCGCCTGGCCGGTTAGCGTACAGTTCGCTCGCAGCAAATTGTACACTTCCAAACATGGATGTAGCAGTTGCCGAGCTTCGGGCCAATCTGAGGCACTGGCTAGGTCGGGCTCGAGATGGGGAAGAGGTTGTGGTGACTGAGCGCGGCACACCAGTGGTCAAGATCGTGGGGCTGGAGACCGCCTCAGCAATTGAGTCTCTTGTCCAGCAGGGGGTCATCGCCCGGCCATCAGCCCAAAGTCGACCAGTCGCTTCTGGCCGCCCGAGGCAGCGCTCTCGTCGACCGGTATCAGATCGGGTTTCTGAGCAGCGCGATTGATCTGTGGCTGTCGTCTATTTCGATGCCAGCGCGCTGGTGAAACTTGTGGTCGAGGAGGCGGGGAGTGATACAGCGGCTGCGCTCTGGGATGGGTGTGATGCAGCCGTTTCGAGTCGTCTCAGCTACCCCGAGGTGCGGGCTGCGCTGGCGGCGGCAGGACGCAATCGCGACTTGGATAGTGCCAGCCTGACAAGGTGCGAACAGGATTGGGAGCAGTTCTGGGCCGCGATCCGGCCTGTGGAACTAACTCATCAGGTTCAGATGGCCGCAGGTGGGCTGGCCAAACGCCACAGCCTGCGTGGTGCCGACGCTGTCCACCTAGCAAGTGCCTTGGAAATCGGCCTGCCTGATCTGGTTGTGGCCGTATGGGATCGTCGCCTTCATTCTGGAGCACTGGAGGAAAATCTCGCTGTTGCCCCCGCTAGTCTGCCATGACGTCAGATGGCCCCCTTGTGCTGGCCCCTTGCTTCGATGTTCCCCAAGTATCGCCTGCGACTCTCTCTCGGCCCTAGAGTGCTGCGCTGATGGATCTGTCGTTCACGTCTACCGAGGAGGCGTTCCGGGAGGAGGCCCGTACTTGGCTGGCCGAGAACGTGCCCGCAGAGCCGCTGGCGTCGATGGACACCCCGGAGGGCTTCGAAGAGCACCGGGCGTGGGAGCACATCCTGTTCGACGCCGGGTGGGCGGTGGTGTCGTGGCCCGAGCGCTACGGCGGCAGGGAGGCGTCGCTGGTGGAGTGGCTCATCTTCGAGGAGGAGTACTGGGCGTCGGGGGCGCCGGGGCGGGTGTCGTCCAACGGGGTGAGCCTTCTGGCCCCCACCATCTTCGATTTCGGCACCCCCGAGCAGCAGGACCGCTTCCTGCGGCCCATGGCCCGGGGCGACGAGATCTGGGCCCAGGGCTGGTCGGAGCCCGACGCCGGGTCAGACCTGGCCGGCATCAAGACCAGGGCGCCGCGCGACGGCGACCATTTCGTGATCGACGGCCAGAAGACCTGGTGCTCTCGGGGGGCGTTCGCCGACTGGTTCTTCTGCTTGGTGCGCACCGACCCCGACTCCGAGCGCCACGCCGGGCTGAGCTATCTGCTGGTTCCCGGCGACACCGAGGGCCTGGAGGCCCGGGCTGTCGGCCGCTTGGACGGCGAGCCCGGTTTCGCCGAGCTGTTCTTCGACGGCGCCCGGGTACACGAGCGCTACCTGCTGGGCGGCGAAGGCGAGGGCTGGGCGGTGGCCATGGCCACCACCGGCAGCGAGCGGGGGCTGAACCTGCGGGCGCCGGGCCGGTTCATGGCCGCGGCCGACCGGCTGGTGGGCCTCTACAAGGAGCTGGCCGAAAGCCGGGGCTCCGATCTGGGCCGCCGCGATCAGGTGGTGAGCGCCTGGATGGGGGCTCAGGCTTACCGCTGGCAGACCTACGCTACCGAGGCCCGACTGCGAGGCGGCGCTCCTATCGGCTCGGAAGCCAGCTTCATGAAGGTGCTCTGGTCGGAGCTCGACGTAGAACTGCACGCCACCGCCCTGCGCCTATTGGGCCGCGACGGGGAGCGGGCCGACAGCTCGTGGATGGACGGCTACGTGTTCGCGCTGTCGGGCCCGATCTACGCCGGCACCAACGAGATCCAGAGAAACATCATCTCTGAGCGAGTTCTGGGACTTCCCCGACGATGACTCTGATGATTGCGATGGGGCCGGGGACATCGCTTATCGGGCTTTCGAGGCGGTAGGCGTGGACTTTTCGTTCAGTGACGACCAGATCATGTTTCAGGAGGCGGTGCGCGATCTGCTGGCCAATGAGTGCCCGCCCGAGGTGGTCAGAGCGGCCTGGGAGAACGACACTGGTCGAACCGACGGCTTGTGGGCCTCGCTGGCCGAGATGGGCGTGGTGGGCATGACCGCCCCCGAGTCGGCCGGCGGTTTGGGCATGGATGAGACCGATCTGGTGCTTTTGCTGGAGGAAGCCGGCCGGGCCGCGTTGCCCGAGCCCCTGCTGGAGCACACCGCGGTGGGCATTCCCACCCTGGCTGAGGCGGGCGGATCGGTTGCCGAAGCCTGGCTGGAGCGGGCCGCAGCCGGCGAGGCAACCCTGGGTGCGGGGCCCGACGACGGGTACGCGCCAGGCGCGGCCACCTGCGATCTGGTGCTGCTCATCGGCGGGCAAATCCGGGCCGTGCCGGTGGGCAGCGCATCGCTGGTTGAACACCGGTCGGTCGACGGATCCCGGCGCCTGTTCGAAGTGGACGGCGACGCGGTGGTGCTCGACGCCGATGCCGCGCTGGCCTTCGACCGAGCCGCCGCCGCAGCGGCCGCGCAGTGCGTGGGCGTGGCCCAGCACCTGCTTGACACCACCGTGGAGTACGCGGCCCAGCGCTTTCAGTTCGGCAAGCCGGTGGGCAGCTACCAGGCGGTCAAGCACCACTTGGCCAACACCGCCCTCAAGATCGAGTTCGCCCGCCCCGCGGTCCGCCATGCCGCCTGGTGCATCGCCACCGGCGAACCCGACCGCAGCCGGGACGTGTCGCTGGCCAAGGCCCTGGCCGCCGAAGCAGTGGACCTGGCTGCCCGCACCGCCCTCCAGTGCCACGGCGCCATCGGCTACACCTTCGAGTACGACCTGCACCTGTGGATGAAGCGGGGTTGGGCCCTGTCGGCCGTCTGGGGCGACGCCGCCTGGCACCGCAATCGCATTGCCGAAGCATTGGGGATGTGAGTCTTCGGCTCTGTCGCGATCGGGTCCTACCGGCGGTACCCGCCCGCTGTGGAGTAGCGTGACTGGCGTGGATACTCAGAGCAACACTGCTGTGGCCGAGCCCCCTGTCGATACCGGCCAGCCCCTCTTGGCTGTCGAGGGGGTCACTGTGCGCTTCGGCGGGGTGTTGGCGGTGGACGGCGTGACCATGTCGGTGCCCTCAGGCCAGATCAGAGGTCTCATCGGGCCCAACGGCGCGGGCAAGACCACCCTTTTCGACAGCATCACCGGAGTGAACAACCCTGCTGCCGGCTCCATTCGGCTGGAGGGAACCGAGCTCACCGGCCGTCCGGCCACGATGCGGGCTCGTATGGGCATCCGCCGCACCTTTCAGCGCCAACAGCCCTTCGGATGGCTGTCGGTGGCCGACAACGTGCTTGCCGCACTGGAATGGGAAGGAGGAGGGGGCGGCATTGCCGCCGACCTGGTCGCCTTCCCACCTCGTCGCCGCATCGAAGCTGAGCGGCGCCAGCGAGTCGACGAGGTGCTGGAGCTTTGCGGGCTGACCGACATCAAGCACATCCCGGCCGGAGAGCTGCCCATCGCCCGAGCCCGCATGGTGGAACTGGGCCGGGCCATCGTCTCCCGCCCCAAGCTTCTCCTGCTCGACGAGCCGACGTCGGGCATCGAGCACGAGGAGGCCGACCAGCTCGCCCACATCATCCAGACCATCCGATCTGAGGACCAGTGCTCGGTGCTGCTGGTGGAGCACGACGTGGCTTTTGTGATGGCCCAGTGCGACCTCATCACCGTGCTGAACCTCGGTCGGGTCATCGGCGAGGGCAAGCCCG
Organism: bacterium; assembly: GCA_028819295.1. Taxonomy (GTDB): domain Bacteria; phylum Actinomycetota; class Acidimicrobiia; order Acidimicrobiales; family Bin134; genus Poriferisocius. The sequence continues at coordinate 118,376 of JAPPMA010000070.1, forward strand.
AGGAGGTCCGCAACAACTCGGCTGTGCGCGACGCCTACCTGGGCTAGCGCCTCACTCCCGTGCAGACCATTTCCTCTTCGACGCCGATTGCCGCCCCCCAAGAAGTGGCTTGGGAGGTTATGGCCGACCACGAGCTATATGCCCGGTGGGTTCCCCGCTCACAGGTTGCCGTGGAGGTCGAGGGCTCGCCGCAGCGCAATGGTGTTGGCGCCATCAGGGTTTTTCGCATCGGCCCGACTCGTACCAGGGAGGAGATCACCGTCTTCGACCCGCCCCAGCGCATGGCGTATCGGGTGCTGAGCGTGCCGCTGCCGCTGCGCAACTGCCGCTCCGATCTGCTGCTGGTGGCCGAGGACGACAGCAGCGCCTGCACGCTTCACTGGGACTCCTGGTTCGAGCCGATGATTCCGCTGACCGGCGGGATCTTGCGTCGGGTGCTGGCTTCGGCGACGGCCAGGATGGCGGCCGGAATCGCGGCGGAAGCCGAGCGCCGAGCGCTGTCGGCGTGAGCGCCTGTGGGCGGCTTCAAGAAGCTGTCTGGCTGCCTTCCGGCATCGGTTCCCCATGAGCAACCGGGATTCCCGGCCGGTGGTGGTGATGCTCTGCACCGGCAACGCCGCCCGGTCGGTGATGGCCACGGTCATCGGGCGAGCCCGCACCGACGCGGTGAGGTTTGTGGGGGCGGGCACCCACAGCATCGAGGGCCTGCCCATGAGCGGTCGGACCCGACGAGCGCTTGAATCCTTGGGCCTGGCCGACGGCAGCCACCGCAGCCATCAGCTCACTGCCGCCGATGCCCGAGGCGCCGATCTCATCGTGGCCTTCGCCCCCGAGCATGTGGACTACGTGCGCCGAGTCCACCCCGAGGCCGCGGCCCGCACCGCCACCATCAAGCGCCTGGTCTACGAATTGCCGCCCGGCCCTGAGCCGCTGGCCCAGCGGGTGGCCGCCCTGAACCTGGCCGGCGCCGAAGTGCCCCGAGGTGAGGAGGTGGTGGACCCCGGCGGATATGAGGATGACACCTTCATCGCTTGCGCCCGCGAGATCGACGCGCTCATGGACCGACTGCTGCTTTTGCTGTAGACGCGCCCGCGGTTGGCCTATCTTCATGCTCAGTGCCTAGCCGATGGATTGAGCGCCTCCCACCCCATCTCGACCCCGAGCTGGTGCAGTTTGGCGACACCCGCAACGTGGTGGACGCCTACCGCTTCTGGCGCCACGAGGCCATCGTGGCCGACCTGGATACCCGCCGCCACGGGTTCCACGTGGCGGTTGAGAACTGGCAGCACGACCTCAACATCGGCACCATGGTCCGCAACGCCAACGCCTTCGGGGCCGCGGCGGTACACATCGTGGGCAAGCGGCGCTGGAACCGCCGGGGCGCCATGGTCACCGACCGCTACCTGCATGTGCGCCACCACCCCGAGCTGGACGACCTCGTGGCCTGGGCCGCCGAGGCCGAGCTGCCGATCCTGGGCATCGACAACGGCCCCGGCACCGAGCCCATCGAGGGCTATTCGCTTCCGGCGCGCTGCGTGCTGCTGTTCGGCCAAGAGGGCCCTGGCCTGTCGCCCGAGGCGGTGGCCGCCTGTGAGTCGGTGCTGGCCATCACCCAGTTCGGCTCCACCCGCTCCATCAACGCCGGGGTGGCCTCGGGCATCGCCATGCACCGCTGGGCCTGCCAGCACGCCCTCTGACTGCTGGGCGTCGCAGCCCAATCCCATTCCCCGCCCCCGCCACCATCGCCGCTTTGCCATCAAGCCGCTTGCTCATGGCCGCAGGGTAGCGTGGCCCTGATGACTGGCCTGGAGTTCGACGATCTCACTGCCGGAAAGCGGCTGTCTGGGGTGGTAGCCGATGGCGATGTGACGATTGTGGCCTTAGACATCCATGGGACGGGGTCGGCTACCCTTACCTATCGCTCGGCCAGCGGGGGTCTCGGCGAGCGCATCGTCTCGCGAGATGATCTCGCCTCCATCGATGAGGTTTCCGAGCAGCGGTGGTCTTTCGATGCCGACGGTGCCGCCTTCCGCCTCGCCTCTGAGGCCCGCCGTATGCAGTCGGCGCATCTGGCCGACCCCTATGCGGCGGTGGACACATCCAACATCGAGCCCTACCCCCACCAGATCGACGCCGTCTACAACCGATTCCTGGAGCAGCGTCCGCTGAAGTTCCTGCTGGCCGACGATCCCGGCGCGGGCAAGACCATCATGTCGGGCCTTTTGATCAGAGAGCTGATGTTGCGAGGGGATGTGGCCCGCTGCCTCATTGTCGCCCCCGGCAGCCTTGTGGAGCAGTGGCAAGACGAGCTGTGGGACAAGTTCGGCCTCAGCTTCGAGCTCATGTCCCGCTCGGCGGTGGAGGCGTCGCGTGCCGGCAACCCGTTCTTGGAGAAGAACCTGCTGGTGGCCCGGGTCGATCAGCTGTCACGGGCCGAGGATCTCATCGAGAAGCTGAAGCTGGCCGACTGGGATCTGGTGATCGTCGATGAGGCTCACAAGATGTCGGCTCACCTCTACGGCGACGAACTGCGCAAAACGAGGCGGTTCGAGCTCGGCGAGGTGCTGCGCGACCGAGCCCGCCACTTCCTGCTGTTGTCTGCCACCCCCCACAACGGCAAGAACGAGGACTTCTTGGCGTTTATGACCCTCATCGATCCCGAGCGGTTCGCCGGGCGCCTTCGGGACAACGAATTGCCCGAAACAGGCGACGTGATGCGCCGACTGGTGAAGGAGAACTTGACCACCTTCGAGGGGCGCCGCCTGTTTCCCCAGCGGTTCGCCCACAGCGTCAACTTCGAGCTGTCCGAACCTGAGCAGGAGTTGTACGAGGCGGTTTCCGACTATGTGCGCAGTGGCATGGACCGCGCTTCTCGCATGCAGGAGGAGGGGGACCGCCGCCGGGGGATCATTTTCGGGTTCGCCCTTGCTGCGCTACAGCGCCGATTGGCTTCATCACCGGCGGCCATTTATCACTCCCTGCGCCGCCGCCGCGACCGGCTCACCGAGCAAGCCTCCGAACTGCGCCGTTTGACTGCGGGGGGCAGGCCCGTGTCGGTGGCGGACTTGCCCAGGGGAGTGCGGTTCGCCGATCTGGAGGACTTCGACTTCGACAACTTCGACGACGTGGAGCTCGAAGAGCTTGAAGACCACGCGATCGACGCCGCCACCGCCTCGGCTACTGCCGAGGAGATCGAAGCAGAAGCGGCTGAACTGGAGGGTTTGGTCAAACTGGCCGATTTGGTGCGCACCAGCGGAGAAGACACCAAGTGGATCGAGCTACGGGGCTTGCTGCGGTCAGAGCAGTTCCGAACCGGCAAGGGGGAAAACCCCGACGGCGACGACGCGCCATCAGGCCCGCGCAAGCTGATCGTGTTCTCCGAGCACAAGGACACCCTCGACTACGTGGCCGAGCGGATCACCGCTGAGCTGGGCCGAACCGAAGCGGTGGCAGTCATCCATGGTGGCATCAAGCGCCACGACCGCCGGGCCATCCAAGATCGGTTCCGAGTCGACCCCGCGGTGCGGGTGCTGGTGGCCACCGACGCCGCCGGCGAGGGCGTGAACCTCCAAGTGGCCAACATGATGGTCAACTACGACCTGCCGTGGAACCCGAACCGCATCGAGCAGCGGTTCGGCCGCATCCACCGCATCGGCCAGCAGCGGCCCTGCCACCTGTGGAACATGGTCGCCCACGAGACCAGGGAGGGGGTGGTGTTCACCCGGCTGTTCGAGAAGATCGAGCAGCAGCGGGGTGTGTATGGCGATCAGGTTTACGACGTTCTGGGCGACTCCCACATCAACACTTCTCTCCAAGAGCTGCTGCTCAGGGCCATCACCGCCGACGACGATCCCGCCCACCTCGAATACATGCAAGAAGTCATCGAGGGCGACATCGGCAAGCAGCTTGAGGACGTGTTGAAAGAGAGGGCCTTCGTCGGAGGCCTTGCCGATCCGGCGCTCAACGACAAGATCAGAGAAGACATGGAGCGGGCCCGGGCCCGCAAGCTGCAACCGTGGTTCGTTCACGGGTTTTTCTCTGAGGCTCTTCGCCAGTATGGAGGTCGTATCGCCGGTCGTGAGAGTGGCCGGTACGAGATCACCCGCATCCCAGCCTCGGTCCGCTCGCTTGCCGATTCCAATCTCGGCCCGGTACACGACCGCTACGAACGGGTCACTTTCGACAAGGCCTTCGTCCAAATCGATGGTGGCGACCGAGCCGAGCTGATCTCGCCGGGCACCCCGCTACTCACTGCCGTCATCAACAAGGTGCTCGCCGACTATGAGTACACGCTGTCGCGGGGTGCGACCTTGACCGACCCCCAAGACCAGTCGACCGAGCCACGCCTTTTGGTCTACCTCGATCACTCAGTTACCGACGGGCGACAGGTCCACGGGCACCGCCAAGTGGTGTCGCGGCGGTTCCAGTATGTGGAGATCGACCAGCTAGGCAACGCCCAGAACGCCGGCAACGAGCCATATATTGGCTACGCCCCGCTGACTGATGAAGACCGAGCGCTGCTCGAAGGCCATCTCGACCTGGACTGGGCCGATCACACTGCTGAGGAGACGGCCAAGAGCTGGGCCATCGAGCACCTGTCTCAGCCGCACTTCGAAGAGATCCACCGTGTCACTGAAGCTCGAGTGGCCAAGGTCAGCGAGGCCGTGAGGGAGCGTCTCGAAGCCGAGATCCGCTACTGGGACCAGCGGGCCGAGGAGTTGAAGAGACAAGAGCTAGCCGGGCAAAAGCCCCGGCTCAATTCGGGCCGGGCTCGGGTCCGGGCCGATGAGCTGGCAACTAGGCTGACCCGCCGGCGGCTGGATCTGGACCGGGAAAGCGATCTCCACAACAGCCCGCCCACCATCGTCGGAGCGGCAATCGTCGTGCCCCAAGGACTCATCGACCAGCTCCGCGGCGCACCTCCCGATCCCGAAGAGGCAGCCGACAAGATGGAGACCGACCGCCGAGCCGTCGCCGCCGTCCTCGAAGCCGAGCGAGCCCTCGGCCGCAACCCCGAGGCCCAGGCCCACAGCAACCCCGGCTACGACGTGCTTTCCATCGACCCCGCAACCGGCACGCACTACTTCATCGAGGTCAAAGGCCACCTCCCCCGCACCACCGAGATCCACATCAGCGCACAGCAAATCAGCAAAGCCAAATCCCTCCCCGAGCACTGGCGCCTAGCCGTCGTCTCCGTCCCTGACGATCCCACCGAGCCCCCTACCGTCCGCTACCTAGTCGACCCCTTCTCCGACTACACCCCCCACTTCGCCCAAACCGGCCTTACTCTCAACGTCGCCGACCTTCTGGAAGCTTCCCAAGACCCCTGCTGACCAGCTGATATCCAGTGTTTTGAGCGCCCACAACAGAAAGACCCGGCACACCCTAGGTGAGCTCTTGACTCCCTAGGTGAGCACCGGGTGGGTACAAGCACTGTACCGCCAGCGATAGGTCGATGCCAGCAATATTTGGGCTGAATTTCTAACGTGGCGACTACCAACCCGCTGGCTTCCGGTGCTCGCCAACCGCGTCGGAGAGTTGGCATGAGAAGAAGTCTTCGGCGGTTAGGGAGTACCACCAGTGCCCGCTAGCGCCGTCGTCGGGTCGGCCTCGCAGTGCTTGTGCGGTTGGGGTGCCTCTGGGGTTGACAGTGCCCAGCGGTAGGTGGTCCCGAGCGCGCTGGGCTGGCAGGCGTAGATCGCTGTCATTGGTAATCAAGACGGCGGCGTCGATCCTGTGAGTCAGGACATCGATCAAGAGATGTGAGGCCACATTTACGTCGGACCCCTTCTCTTCGGGCACTTGGACGGTTTGAATTGCCCCAGTTGAGACGTTGATGCCCTTGACGTTGCGGTTGACAAAGGTCCCGAGTTCGATCGCGACCCGCGAGTCTGCGTCTAGCGCTGCCAAGTATGTCCGCTGCCTTTGGGGTGCATGGGCGTCGGGAACGCCGTCGATCATCGCTGAGCAGTATGCGATGCGATGTACCACGGCCTGCTGTTCAATCCAGTCCTTGTTGCGGCTGACCAGAAGCTCAGCAAGCTTCGGAACGTCCAGCCAGCGCCATCCAGGGGTGCCTCGACCGCACAGGTGGCGGCCTCCGTAGTAGAGGTTCAGGCCATCAATGTAGGCCCCGACTCGCATCGTGGCAGTGTATAGTGGGTTAACGGCAATTCTTCTAATATATCGAAATGAGTTGATATGCCAGAGAAACGCTTGGTGGTGAGAAAGCGCGATGATCTGTGGGAGGTGCGGGCACCGAGCGCCCACTATCCGGACTCAACTCACTCGACGTGGGCCGAGGCGGAAAAGGCCGCCACGGACTACCTGGTAGAGAAATTCGGCGGCGGCTATGTCGACATCATCTTGTGAGGCTCCGAAAGGGCCGACATCCGAGCACTCGGAGGAAGGCAAGCTCAAGGGGCCGGTTCCCAGTCCTCCAGAGACCCCCTCAACATCCCGCCCTACTCTCCTTGAACTCGTAGAGACGCGTCGCCGCGACCCCGAGTTCCAGGAACGGCTGAAGCGGAATCTCAGGCACCACAAGGAGGTCTTGGACAGGCTGGCGGACTGCTGACGCCATTTTGAGGCGCTTGCCAAGCTGTTGATTGAGGGAACCAGGCATTTCAAGTAGCAGAACCTTCGCACCAAATTGCGATTTCAGCACTGATTTCGTCAGATATTGACGAAATCATGATATTGATTGCTATAATTCGCCTAGGAGGACTCCGTCATGCTGCTGCGATTCCAGGTCTCCAACCACCGCTCGATCCTCGATCCCGTGGAGCTATCGATGATCGCCGTGGACGACGATCGCCCCGCCACCCGCGGATTCGAACGTCTATCAGAGCGCGTCCTGACCACCTCTGGCATCTACGGCCCCAATGCGTCAGGCAAGTCCAATGTGCTGGATGCGCTCTATTGGTTGTCGTATGCGGTGGCTACCTCACTACTAGGAGGAGGGGACTCAATGCCTCGGGACCCTCACCGCTTTGGCAAGGGATCGGAAAAGCCCTCAACTTTCGACATGGACTGCATTGTCGAGGGCATTCGGCATGGGTATCAGCTTGAAGTCGACGACTCTGCCGTGCTGTACGAGAGTCTGTGCAGCTACCCCGAGCAGAGGCGACGAATGCTCTTCGAGCGTGAAGGCGATGAGGTCCACTTCCGCCGCGGACTGAGTGGAGCTGGCGGAACCAGGGAACTGCTTACGCCGACCACGCTGGTTCTCTCGGCTGCCACTCGTGTCGGCGACCCTGCCATCGAGGTCGTGGGTCGCGCGATCTCTCGGATCGCCGAGATCAATTCTCACGGGTTCAATCGGGGGAGGCGTTCTTCGCCATTCCTGTTTTTGGCCCGATCTTCGAATACATATTCAATGTTTGAGGACGCGGGCAGCCGCGAAGAGCAGGTCTTTGAAGATATGACGCGTGGTGAAGCGGCCATGGAGTTGCTGCGCCTGGCCGATCCTGGGATCAAAGACTTCGACATAGTCGAGCTTAAAGATCACGCCACCGGCGCCACGGGTGAACAACTGCTCTTCGTGCATCATGATGGAGACAGGCCGGTCAATTTCTGGCCCAAGGAGGAATCCGCAGGAACCCGGATGCTGTTCAGCCTGCTGGGTCCGGCGCTTGATGCGCTCAAGTATGGCCAGGTTCTCTTATTTGACGAAGCCGATGCGAGCCTGCACCCCCGATTGTCGGCTCGCCTCGTCGAACTGTTCCAAGATCCCCGGTCCAATCCCCGCGGTGCCCAGCTCATCCTGGCCACCCACGACACGTCCCTGCTCAGTGTCTTGAATCGTGATGAGGTTTGGTTCACTGAGAAGTGGTCCGACGGTGCCACCCGCCTTGTGGCCTTGGCCGAATTCGGCGGCGATCAGGTGAGAAGGTCGCTGAACCTGGAGCGGGCCTATCTCCAGGGACGGTTTGGAGCAATCCCCGAGGCTGACCATGTCGATGTACTACGCGCCCTAGGTCTTGCAGGTGAAGCATCCTGATGGCGAAGTCGTCGCGAAACCACTCATCCAAGGGCCGGCCGCTTCGCCGCAAGCCCGAAGACCGTGCCCCAAGACGAACCTTCCTCGTCTTCTGCGAAGGCATAGTGACTGAGACCCTGTACCTTCGAGCACTGGAGCGAGAACTTGCTAGGGAGATGAATGCTCCGGTCCGGCTAGAGATAAGCAAAGACAGCGGTGCCGTGCCGCTGACTTTGGTGACCAAGGCAGTTGAGGCCCGAGCCCGATCCGACGGTAAGTGGGGCGAAATTGACGAGGTCTGGTGCATCTTCGATGTCGAGTGGCCCCAGAACCACCCCGACCTCAAGGAAGCTCGTGCCCTTGCTGAAAGGAGCGAGGTGAAGGTCGCAGTGTCGAATCCATGCTTCGAGCTATGGCTGCTACTGCACTTCCAAGACCAGACCGCATGGCTTGACACGAACGCTGTCAAACGTCGGCTTAAAAAGCACGATTCCAGCGAGGGCAAGAGCTTGGACGGTGCCACCTACATGCCCCGGCGCGCTGAGGCCGCAACCCGCGCCCGCTCCCTGGAAGCACGTCACAAGGGCAACGGAACCAAGTTCCCGGACGACAACCCTTCATCCGGCATGTACCTATTCCTCAATGCCATAGAGCAACCAGAGGGCCTGCAAAGAGGAATCGACAACCTTCCAAGTTGAGCAGCTAGGTACTACCACCAGTCGTCGCTTGTGGGTTGTGGTTCCAGCATGTACTTGGATGTTTCGTTCGGATCGAAGTGTGTCGGATCCCAGCCCGGAGGGAGCCAATCGGTCAGTTCGCGGTGGCGGGGATGGCCCTTGTCGGCAATGGCGTCGAGGAGGTTTTGGTAGCCCCAAGGGCCTCCGCAGTCTTCGGGCGGGCACGCTCGACGGCCATCGATGCAGCGGGGGTAGGTGGCGCTGGGGTCGGCGGGTGAGATTGCCTCGACCTTGATGTCGTGTTCCCATCCGTCGCCAAAGTCGTAGTCCCAGCGCATGGCAGCGCCAACTTCGGTGAGGAGGTCGCTGAGCCGGTGGTCGGCTTCTTCGCAGGCCTCACGGTCGAAGCCCCCAAAGTGGTCGGCTTGCTCATAGGTAACTCCATCTGCTTCGAAGGCGTGGAGATGGTAGCCATGCCAACCCATCGCCGTTTCGACGACTTGGGAAAGCTCGTCAAGGGCGACATCAGACTCCACTTCGATCCGCCGCCATACCGGCGGTTTCACCGACCGCAGCGTCACTTTGAGGGAATGCACAGTCGCGGTTCGGCCGCGTCTGGAAGGAGGGGATGCCACTCCGGAAACGATATACCCGAGCTTCTCTCCAATTTGTGGTGGAACCGAACCAGTAAGCCTAGGCGGATGGCTTCGGCCTCGCTGTCGTGGAGGCAGGGTTCGTGCTCGTAGCTGCGGGCTAGTTCGCTGAAAAAGCCAGCCGCACCGGAAACTGCTGGACCGGCTGGCGGACTGCGGATGTCCTGTTTTGCCGCGTATGTCGCTTGCCCCGCAGGTCAGCCCTTCTGCGATACTGGCGGCGTGTTGGACCAGGTAACGCTGGCACGTGAGCTAATCAGGATCGTTTCTAACGATGCGGGCTTGCCCAGATTCGTTCGCCGTCGCGCCGCTGGCCTTCAGTCGCTGGCCAGTTCCCAGCCAACGCTTGTCTTCGATGGCCTTGAGGCACTGCGACAGCAAGGTCGTACCCGACCTCGCCTTGGAGCAGCCCACCTGCGACTACGCTCGTTGCATATCGGTTGAGGCGTTCTGGCAGCACAACCTGCTCCCGGAGCGCCGCGTCACCTTCGTGACTGCCAAGGACTACCTCCACTGGTTGAAGCTCCAGGCTGACCCCGCGGCAGCTGCCCACAACGACATCTCAACAGGTGACATCGTGCTGGCTCCTCATTCTTGGTTGGTGCCGGCGACCAGCATCGCTGGTTTGAATGGTCGCAGCTTGAGGGCGCGCTTGAAGCTCAACAGCAGCGATCCTCCTTATCTTGTATTCGTGTTTCCCGTTGCGAAACTAGATGCTGCGGGAGTGGAGGTGCGGGAACCGCGCGGGATCGACACTGTGCCTGCGCGCCATGTGCAATGGTCATCGGGCGACGTGCCCGACGAGCGTATCGACCAAGACATACCGTATGTTGCTCTGGGAAGAATAGAATGGCGACCATAGAGCAGCCGTCACCCGCCCTATATAGTGCGGTGCTCCACATTTTGGGCAACACCGATTCCCGCTCGCGGTCAATGTCGGTCACGATGTCCGATCTGGTCGAGCATCTCACTGCTGAGCAGGCCGCTTGCCTGCCACACGCGTTTGGGCAGGTTCTCCCTTTGCTGAGCAAGGATCCTGAACGGCTGCAATTCGCCGCTCATCTTGCCGTTCGCTTCGACTTCTACGAAGTCGCCGCTGAATTGGCAAAGATCGCGTTGGCCCAAGGCGATCGCGAATTGAAATTGGCCGCAGCATCGTTGTGCGGAAATCCAGCCGTTGAGGGATCGGTTCGCCAGCGGGTCGCTGAGGCGGTGGCCGATGACCCATACGGCCGGATACGCCTGGACAGCAGCGCCGTGCCGGGCACAGAGGACGAGATTCTCTTGTACTCTCAGTGCTGGCCCGGCGTCCGTACTGAGTCAGAACCTCTTTTGCAGACGCCGGTAGCCGTTTTGGACTGGAGCTTTCCCGCCGATGCTGCTCTTCGCCTCGCGGTGCAACTCGACAAGGCTGGGGCATCAGTTCGCCGGCTCTCACCTGAGGTGGAAATCCCGCATTGGTTCGGAGCCCAGACGGTGCTTGTGTGTCAGGCCCCTACCAGAATTCGAGTGCTGAACAGCCATCCCGGCTTTCCCGAGCGCCGGATTCTTGTTGAAGCCATGCCAGCGAACAGCCGAGAATCCGACAAGCTGCTGCGTATAGTCAACGGCGCGCTGACTGGGCCGCATAGATTGAGCCTGGCTGCGTTCGGTCCAGAGGTCGAGCACGCTGTGTATGCCCCCGATGTCTTCACAGCAGGGGTCTATTCCACAAGAGACGCAGCATTCTTGTCCGGGACGACGTCGTCGTCCCTCAACCGCCTGCGCACTAGAGGTATTCTCCATCCGCGCAATGCGGGTACCTATCTCTGGACGTTCCGAGACGTCGTGGCGGTCCGAACCTGGATGTACTTGAAGTCGAGGTCTCAGCGTCGTGTATCCAGCAATGTTGTTGAGGCGCTGGCTCGGTTTGCTGGCGATTCCACAGCGGTTCGGCTTGGTGCTACATCTGGGGGAAAAGTGCTGGTGGACCAAGGCGATGGATGGGATGACGTGGAGAGCGGCCAAAGGGTTATGGGAATCCCCATCACCGACATCGATGAAGTATTCCGACCCTTCGAATACGGCGGAGGCACCACGCTTGATCTATTGCAAGCTAACGACAACACCGAACTGCACCCGACAATCCTCAGCGGGACCTACCATCTCAGCGGCCATCGGATCAGCGCCAAGGCTTTGGCGAGCGTGGACACCCTCTGTCGCCGTGAAGTCATTGAAGCGGCCTATCCTGAGTTGGAAGGGAAGTCGTTCGAAGACACGGTGTCGGTTGGCCGACAGCTGTTGAGCGCAATCTGACCATGCGGTTGCTGTACGACGCCGTACTGCCGAATAGCCTCTCGCAGGAGGCTCCGGCCAATTTCGAGCTTGATCGCTGGGATGGCGAAGCTGTGTCAGATGCTGAACTGGTCCGTGCGTCAGGGGAACGAGGATGCCGCGGCGTGATCCTCTGGGGCCGGGACTCGCTTCAACAAGCTGACTTGCAAGAAACTGCCCAAGAAGCAGGAGTCGCACTCGTGGCCGTGGAAGCCGACAATCCCATCGATGCCAAGAATCGGATCCTGAAGAACCTTTCAGCCTTGCACCGGACGCTGGAAGACAACGACCGCCTGCTTGTGCTGGCCAACGAAGTCCGACCCCTTGGCGGCGGCGGGTAAGTGCCGATGGGCCGCATTAGGCAGTGCGGGTTTGTCATCTGCTTGGTCAGGCTTGCAGCCTCCTTTTGGGCTAGCCGCTGGACCCCATATAATGCCGTCAGCCATAGGGCTATCCACGATCTCTCAGCATGTCGCTCCAAGGTCGGTGAACTCCACCGGTGGTCGCGACGGATCGGCCATGATGGCCGGTCAGCAATGTCGGCGACCGACCGGTGGAGGTGTTCGGTATGGCACGGCGTGTTTGTCAAGAGGAGCGCGTCTGGATTGAGGTGTTGTCCGGGGAGGGGCTCGGCGGCGCGGAGATCGCGGCGCGGTTGGGAAGGGGCCGGGCGACGGTTTGGCGGGAGCGCAGGCGCTGCGGGGTCGGCGGCGGCTATTGCGCCCACCGGGCGCAGTCCGACGCTGACGCGAGGGCGCGAAGGCCCCGGGCGTCGAGGCTGGCCGCCGGCGGGGCGTTGCGCCGGCGGGTGCAGGATCGCCTCGGCGAGCGGCTGTCTCCCCACGCCATTTCAGCCGAGCTGTCCCAGTGCGGGTTCAGGGTCTGCGCGGAGACGATCTGCCGGGGGTGCTATGACCTAACCGGGCGCGGCGGGTTGAGGGCCGGCACCTGGAAGAAGCTGCCCCGGGCCCGGCGGCGGCGCAAGCCGCGGGCCGCCGCGAGCAGGCCAAGCGCTCGGCTCTGGGCGGGTACAAGCCCATAGCGGACCGGCCCCGGTCGGCCGAGGACCGCGAGGAGCCGGGCCATTGGGAGGGCGATTTGATCATCGGCAAGAACAACCAGACCGCCGTGGCCACCCTGGTCGAGCGCTCCAGCCGCTGCACCCTTTTGGTGCCGCTGCCCGGCGGCTGCGACGCCCCCAGCACCGCCCGGGCGGTCACCGCCGCGCTGGCCCGCCAGCCCGCGCCCATGCTCAAAACCCTCACCTGGGACCAGGGCACAGAGATGGCCCGATGGGCCGACATCGAAGCCGCCCTGGACATCGAGGTGTACTTCTGCGAACCCCGATCCCCCTGGCAGCGGGGGACCAACGAGCAGACCAACGGCATACTCCGCAGATGGCTCCCCAAAAGCACAGACCTCAACATCGCCAAAGCCCGCCTCTCGGTCATCGAGGACCGCATCAACAACATGCCCCGCAAACTCCACCGGTGGAACTCAGCCCAAACCATCTACAATGCCCTCTGTCGCGACCACCGATAGAGCTTGCCGTCCCTTGGTCCTAGCGATAAGGAGTACAAGATGTCCCTACAATACAGAGCGATTTGGAGTGACAACAGGCTTGACCTGATAGACACCGCAAGACCGGTATTTCAGGAGTGGATTGAGTCGAAGGGCATCAATCTCCAGATTCCGCAAGAAGGCATCAAGCATGTCGGTACAAATGAAGTCACCGTGGATCATGCGTCGAAGGGAGATGTCAGCGCACTTCGTATTCGCTTAGTTGAAGATCGTGCCGAGGAAGAGAGTGAGGAACGTTGGACTACGACTGTTCATTGGATGACCCACGGCGCGGATGGCTGGGTGTGGGCCGACGTTGAATGGGTCTCAGATGCGGCATTTGCCCGCCCTCCTGACATGGCTGCCCCCCGATTGGTTCGCACCCGGGGCGAGCATATAAACGCCGATGGTGAACAAGGACGACTCGGGCCACACCCTTCGCTGGTCAGGCCAACCAATGTGGACGGCTTGATTGAGTGGATTCTTAGTCCCGACCGTCTCGTACCTGTTGTGCTGTACTCAGTTGACCAGCATATTGGTCCAGAACAATTCGAGACCCGCGCTAGGAAGACGGCGAGTCGCCTTGCAGGATGCGCAGACGTACGGATGCTCACGATCGAGTCCGAACCTGCATTCAATGACACCATGGAGCCGCTTTCTCTATCGGGCTTTCAAGGGGCAGTTCGTGTGTATTTGCCGGGCATAGATCCTGATGACCCTGAGCCATGGAGACACCGCTATACGAGGGCTCGTAACTTGTCAGTTAACGCCCATTCGGCAGCGAATGTTGTGGTACGTCAAATTCTGCCCCGCATGGCCGCTCAGCAGCCTCCAGAAGTCTATCGCTCACAAATCAGACACTTACTCGACCGCCAACGCCATGACTGGCAACAATTCGCGGAGGAACTAGATGCTGAACGTAATCAACTTGTTAAGGACTTGGTGACTCTTCAACAAGAAAAAGAGGCATTACAGCTTGAACGTGACATAGCTTACGAAGATGCTGTTGAGAGCGAACGAGAGGCAGATCGTACTCGACGAAAACTCGACTTAATTCGAAAAGAGTTCCGAGAAATAGGCGGGACTCCTGAGAGTATTGAACAAGAAGCTGCGGTTGTCATTGACCCAACTTCCTGCCAGGAATCAATTGAACTGGCTAAGTCGCTCAAGAATATATCGATTCATCCAGATGCACCGCAGGAAATTGAGCGACTAGACGAGTCGGCAGACTCCGAACTTTGGGCTCAGAGGATCTATCGTCACCTCCAATCTTTAGATTCCTATGCCCTTGAGAAGACAGAGGGGTTTGAGGGTTCGTTCAAGGAGTGGTGTGAGAGATCAGGCAGCGACTACGTCTTGTCTTTGAAGTTTGTCGCGATGTCTGAGAGCGAGTGGGTTCAAAAGAACGAGCGGGCGCGTGCCCGTCGAATACTTCCAGTTGATCGACAAGTCGCTGCCGGCGGTGAAATCCTGATGTTGGCGCATCTGAAGACGGTTCAAGGAGGCGGCACGACGATCCCGAGGATCTACTTTCATGACGACACCAAGGGCGGTACGAAGAAAGTCCACATAGGCTTCATAGGGCCGCATGACTTGATGCCCAATAAATCCACAAACTAGCTGTAGAACCCGTAGAGGTTGTGGTCGCGTTCGGCGGGTGTTGGCTGTCGAACGGTCACGGCGGGGGAAGCGTGGTTGCGAATCGGCGTGCGGTGGTTTCGTCT
>JAPPMA010000099.1 GCA_028819295.1 bacterium
TTGGCCCGGGCCATGGTCCAGTTCGGCCTCGACCGAAACGCCGACCGCTACGAGGAGATCCGCCCGCCCACCCTGGTACACAGCCAGGTGATGGTGAGCACCGGCCAGCTCCCCAAGTTCGCCGACGACGCCTACTGGTTGGAGCGCGACGACCTGTGGGCTATACCCACCGCCGAGGTGCCGCTCACCTCGCTGGCCTCCGGCGAGATTCTCGACGAGGCCGACCTGCCCATGAGGATGATGGCCTACACCCCTTGCTACCGCCGGGAGGCCGGGGCCGCCGGCCGCGACACCCGGGGCCTGCTGCGGGTCCACGAGTTCGACAAGGTGGAGATCTTGGCCTACGCCACCCCCGAGCAGGCCCCCGCCATCCACGCCGAGATCCTGGAGCGGGCCGAGGCCGCGGTGGCCGAGTTGGGCTTGGCCTACCGCATCGTGGACATTTGCACCGGCGATCTGGGCCAGGCCCACCACCGGTCGTGGGACGTGGAGGTGTACGCCCCCGGCGCCGACCAGTGGCTGGAGGTGTCGTCGGTGTCCTGGTACTCCGACTACCAGGCCCGCCGGGCCAACCTGCGCTACCGGCCCACCGGGGAGAAGGGCACCCGCATCCTCCACACCCTCAACGGCTCGGCCCTGGCCGTGCCCCGAGTGTGGGCCGCCCTGGTGGAGACCCACCGCCAGCCCGACGGTTCGGTGGTCATCCCCGAACCCCTGCGCCCCTATCTGGGCCGCGACGTTCTCTGAGGCCAGTCAGTCCGCTATAACCAATCCGGCGGCGGCAGCGGCGAGGCCGCACGCGAATCCACAGCACGATGCCCACGATCACCGCCAGCAGCACCTCCCAGAGCACCGGCCAGCGGGCGGGATCGGCGAACCAGTTGCCCACCCGCTCGGGGATGGCTGCGATGGTCCGCAGAATTGGAAGCACCAGCAGGTCGCCCTGGTACTGGATTGCCTCTGACAAGGCGTATCCCACCGCAACCAGGAGAGAGGTCGCGGCCAGCCAGGGCCGGGGGATGCTGCGGCGGAACGCCCACAGCAGCACGGCCAGCACCGCGAACGCCGTGGCCAGGCCGAAGCGGTTGCCGCCCACGTCGATGATCCAGTTCTCCAGTCGGACCGACACCCGGTTGGAGGCCTCCACGAACGGGTTGTTGGCTTCGAAGTCGTTGCGCAGCAGGACTTGGACCTCCCACCAGCCGTAGAACCCCAGCACCACGCCTGCCACCACCAAGAAGCCACCCGAAATTTTGTTTATGTGGGGCAAAAGGCGCCGCATGTGGGCGGTGACCCCGGAGCGTCCCATGGCCACCGCCAGGGTCAAGAACGTGATGACCAGCCCCATCCCCAGGGCGTAGGCCAAGAACCGCAGGGTTCCCTCCCACACCCCGTCGGTGCTGAACGAGCCGCTGACGCTTCCGAAGAACACCGGGCTGGCGCAGCCCAGCGACACCACCGCGTAGGACACCCCGAACAAGAACATGGAGACCAGGCCCTGGCTGTCGCCACCCTTGGACAGTCGGGGCACCGATATCTTGGGCTCGAATCCGGCCAGCATGGCGATGCCCAAAACCACCATGAGCCCGCTGATCACCAGCGTGATCCACGGGCCTCGGTCGGCAATGGTGGATGTGGAGATGAGCGATGAGGTGAGCGCGCCGATGAGGCCGAAGAACACCACGAACCCGGCAGTGAGGGTGAGCCCGACCAGCAGGCCTCTGAGCACGTTTCGCCCGGTGTCGCCCGGCTGGTCGCCGCTGCCGATGCCCAAGAAGTAAGCCAGGTATGCCGGCAGCATGGCGAACCCGCACGGATTGACCGCGGCCACCAGACCGGCCCCGAAAGGAACCGTGAGATCGAGGTCGAGCACAACTTGAAGGTTAGGAGGTGTCGACGTTGGAGGTGCTTGTCCACCGTGAGATCGAGGTTGAGCACAACCTGAGATCTACGAGGCGAGATGCGTTTCGATGCGCTCGGCGATCTGCTCGGCGGTCAGGCCGCCGGTGTGCTGGTAGGCCACCTCGCCGTCGGAGGTGATGAAGAACGTGGTCGGCATTCCCAAGATCCCCAGGGAGTTCCCGATGGCGGATTCCGGGTCCAAGCCGGTGGTGTAGGTGACTCCGGTGTCGGCCACAATCTCCCGGGCCCGAGATCGGGTGTCGTTGAAGGCCAGTCCGATGAAGACCACATCGGGCCGCTGTCGCTGGACGGCTTCCAGCGCCGGCATCTCCGCAACGCACGGCGTACACCACGAGGCGAAGAAGTTGACCACCGCAGGACGGTCGAGAAGGGCGCCGATGGTGGCAGTGCCACCGTCCAGCAGTTCGAATCGGATCTCAGTCGCCTGGACATCGTCGCCGGGGGCGGCGTCATCAGCCGCCCCGCCCCCCCGGCCACCCCCCCCCCGGCCCCCCCCCCCCCCCCAACCCGGCGCCCCCCCCCCCAAACCAAACCACCCACACA
>JAPPMA010000052.1:0-26201 GCA_028819295.1 bacterium
GGCGTCGATGCCTAGCAGGACACGCGCGAATAAACCCAAGACACACCACTAGCCCCAGAGGCCCGCTATGGGGACTGCTTCAATGCGGTCGCCCAGTGAATAGCGTCGAGGTCCGGTGTGGAATATCACGCCACCGGCGAACTGCTCGGGCGGCAGCTTGTCGCGCAGCCAAGCGATGTGACGGGCATCGCGTCCCACGGGCGCGCTGGAGGTCTTGACTTCTACTGCTGCGATTTGTTGGCCGAACTCCACAACAATGTCGATCTCGCGCTCTCCGCCTTGCGTGCGCAGATGGTAAAGGCGGGCGCCACAGGTCGAAGCATCGACTTCCACACGTATTTGAGCGGCCACATAGGTGTCGATGACTCGACCGCGGGCGTGGGCATCACGGGCCAGCGCTTGGCGTCCGGTGCCGAGAAGCCAGGCGGCGAGGCCTGCATCGGAGATGTAGCGCTTCGGTGTTGAGGTGAGCCGCTTGAGCCGATTCGTGTGCCAGGCAGGGACATCGGCGATCAGGCACAACACATTCAGCATCTCGTGATACCCCAGTCCTGTGCGTCGGTCGAGGCCCGCAGCTTGTGCCAGTGCCGTGTCGGGCACCACGCCAGAAGTGTGCGCCGCACAGGCTGCCAAGTACCGGCGCAGGGACTCTGGGCTCCTGCGCCTTCCGCTGCCGGGGGCCAGCTCTTCGAGGTCGCGGGTTGCCGCGATGTCAACATAGGCGCGCATCCAGTCATTGCGGGCACCGGCGGCTGAGGCGGCAATGGCACCCGGGAAACCGCCCTCGATGGCGATGTCGAGATATCCCAGCACATTGGGCGGGTCCGTAGGGATGGCGAACCTGCCCTCAGTGTCCCAACGATCGAACAGCGAGGGAGCGGATGCAACGCCGAACCGCTCGCGCCCGGTCAGGGGCCAAAGAGACATCGGCAGAACCCGGCCGGTCAAGGGCCACTGGCCGGTATGGAGATCGTTGCGGGCCGACCCGGTGATGATAAATCGACCGGGCTGGCCCAGTCCGGCATCGACAGCCCTCTTGACCGCGGCCAGCACGCCGGGGGCATGCTGCCACTCGTCGATCAACAGTGGATATGGCCCTTCGGAAATTGCCGCGTCCGGGTCGTCCAGCACCACTCCCAGCTCAGCTGGCCGGTCGAGCCGCAACACGGCTCGGGCGTGGCGAAGCGCAGTGGTGGTCTTGCCCACTGCCCTAGGCCCCGTGATGAACTCTGCTGGCCAAACGCCCAGGTGGCGGGTCAGAACGTGATCGCCGATACGCTCTGTGTAGCCGTTCATACCCCTAGCGTAGTCGGTAGACCTCTAATTCCTGCACAAATTCACAGAGTTATTATTGTACATATTCATACCTATGTTCTTGTATATAATCACGCTACAGAGGGCACTCGGCCAAGTAGCAGTGGCACGGAGTCAGTACCCCCCCAACTAGAGGTGCGGTAGGACCTCGGTTTCGAAGAGGCGGAGGTTTTCCCAGGAAACGGCGGGGTCGAGGCCCCCCATGAGGGGGTGGAACATGAGGGCGTCGAAGTCGCCCATGGCCTTGATCATGTCGATGGCCTCGGCTGGGGAGATCAGTTGGTGCATGCCCATGGCCCGCAGGGCGTCGGCGTCCTCAACCGGCTCGTAGCCGGTGGCGGCGCCTGACTCGGCCGCCCACTGGCCGTAGGCGTTCATCTCATGGAGGGCGTGGGGGGCCACCTTGGCCCAGGTGGCGTCGGGGTCGTGGGTGATGTGCAAATAGCCGACCCCGCCGGAGGTGGCCGGGCCCGGGTCGTCACGGCCCAGCTTGATGACCTCGTCGCGGTAGAAGTCCCAGAACTCGGGCATGGTGGGCAGGAACCCATCCGCAATCCGGGCCGCCCGCCGGGCGGCCTTCTCGCCGCTGCCGCCCAGCCAGATGGCCGGCCGGGGATCCTGGTAGGGGGTGGGGGTGACCCGCACGGTGCGGCCCCGGAACTCGAACGGCTCGCCGGTCCACGCCGCCTTGAGGGTTGCCACCATCTCGGTGGTGAGGCGCACCCGGTCGCCGGTGGTGTGCCCGAACATCTCGAACTCCGACGGCACATATCCCCCGGCCACCGTCACGCTGATGCGGCCCTTGCTGATGCGGTCGAGCACGGCCAGATCCTCGGCGATCCGCAGCGGGTCGTGCATGGGGGCGATCAGCGCCGCCAGCATGATGTGGATGTTCTCGGTGCGAGCGGCGATGGCCGAGGCCAGCGCCACCAGCGAGGGCAGGTAGCCGTCGTCGGAGCCGTGGTGCTCCGACAGCGTCACCGACACGAAGCCCAGGTCCTCGGCCCACACCGCCTGTTCGATGGCGGCGTGGTACAGCTCATCCACCGGCACCGGGCAGATGTCGGGGCACCGGAAGTCGTAGCGGATGTTGAGCAGGGCCATGTCCGCCTCCAGTCTGCGGTTAGCTCTTCTTTGACGGGTGGTTGGCGGTCAAGGCGCTACTAGCTCTTCTTGAACTCCGGGATCACGTACTTGCCCATGAGCTCGATGGAGGTCATCACATCCTCGTGGGCCATCTTGTACGGGTTGAACAGGCAGAACAGCAGGTCGCAGCCCACCGCCTCGTAGCGCTTGGCGATCTCCACGCAGCGGTCGGGGTCGCCCACCACGCCGGCGCCCGACTCCCAGATGTAGTCCATGGTGATCTGGCCCAAAAGGCCCTCGTCACGGCTCTTGGCCGCATCGCCGGTGTAGGAGTAGGTGCCCAGCTCGGCCACCTCCAAGTCGGCCAGGTAGTCGGCCACCGAGGCGATGAGCCCGCCCCCGTAGCCCGGATACCACACGAACGACTCCTCGGCGGCGGCCCGGGCCTTCTCGTTGGTCTCATTGCAGTGAACCATGGTGAAGGTGGCGGCCCGCTCGTTGCGGAACTTGCCCACCGGCTCGTCGCAGTCGGCGTGGCCCTTGCGGAAGGCCTCGAGCCGCTCGGCCAGGTCCTCGGGGGGCTGGCCCACGGTGAACGAGCACAGCCCGATGCCCCGCTTGCCGATCTCGTAGTGGCCGGGCACCGAGCTGGTGGCCCCCCAGATGGGCGGGTGGGGGTCCTGGCGGGGCTTGGGCAGCACCCGGCGCTTGGGCATCGACCAGTACTCGCCCTCGAACTCGTACTCGTCGTTGGTCCAGCAGCCCACGATGTGGCGCAGGGCCTCGTCCCACTGGGCCCGGGTCTCGTCGGGGTGGATGTTGAACCCCTCCAGCTCGGCCCGGGTGGACGAGCGCCCGGTGCCGAACTCCACCCGCCCGTTGCTGATCAAATCCAGCACCGCCACCGACTCGGCGGTGCGCACCGGGTGGTTGTAGGGCTTGGGCAGAAGCCGCACGCCGTAGCCGATCCGCATGTTCTCGGTGAGGGCCGCGATGTGGCCGTACAGCACCTCGGGGTTGGAGCAGTGGGAGTACTCCTCCAAAAAGTGGTGCTCCACCGTCCAGAACGAGTGGAAGCCCATCTTGTCGCCCAGAACGGCCTGCTCGATGGTGTTCTGGTACGCGTTGTACTCGCTCTCACGAGTCCAGGGCCGGGCCACCGGAATCTCGTAGAACATCGCGAACTCCATGCCATCCCCCTTGTGCGTCGGCGCTGTCTTGGGGGTGATGGTAAACGCCGCGACCCACAGCAGGCGCATTGGGCTCGGTTAGGGTGCGGTCCATGGCACTAGATCTGGCCGCCAAGGCCGTTATGGACATGATGGAAGACAACGGGGTGAGCTTTGCGGGTATCGCCTCGCTGACCGCTGAGGAGCTGCGCAACCGCATGCAGCTCGGCGACGCCATGCCGGTGGAGGACGTGGCCCGCACCGAAAACCGGGTGATCCCCGGTCCCGACGGCAACGATCTGCCCATCAGGATCTACTGGGCCGAGGTCACCGATGAGCCTCGCCCGGTGGTGGTGTTCTTCCACGGCGGGGGGTGGGTGATCGGCGGCATCGACAGCCACGACGGCCAGGTGCGCGAGATGGTGAACCGCACCGGGGCGGTGTACGTGTCGGTGGACTACCGGCTGGCGCCGGAGGCCCGTTTCCCCGCGGCGGCCGAAGACTGCTACGCCGCCACCCACTGGGTGGCCGCCAACGCGGCGGCCATCGGCGCCGATGCCGATCGGCTGGGAGTGGCCGGCGACAGCGCCGGGGGCAACCTGGCCGCAGTGGTGGCCCAAATGGCCCGCGACCGGGGCGGCCCGGCCATCGCCCACCAACTTCTGATCTATCCCTGCTGCGACATGGACACCGACGCCTGGCCGTCGCAGACCGAGAACGGCTTCGACTACTTCCTCACCAAGGAGTCGATGGACTGGTTCTACGACCAGTACGTCGATCCGTCCGACCGCAACAACCCCTATGCCTCGCCCATCAAAGCGGCCGATCTCAGCGGTCTGCCGCCGGCGCATGTGATCACCGCCGAGTTCGACCCGCTGCGCGACGAGGGCGAGGCCTACGGAGCCCGCATCCAAGAGGCCGGGGTGGCCTGTGAGGTCCACCGCTACGACGGCATGTTCCACGGCTTCTTCGGCATGACCCTGGCCATCCCCGGCGCCGTCGAAGCCCAAAAGACCGCAGCCGCCGCGGTGCAGGCCGCCCTGTCGGGGTAGTCCCGGCGTGAAGCCCTGAGCACAGGCGCGGTCGGCTACGACGACCGCTACCGGTTCCGCCTGATGGCGGCCATCGTCCCCGTGCAGTTCGGGGTGAGCATGAGCCTGACGGTGATCGCCGTGGCCGTGGGCGACATCGCCCGGGATCTCGACACCGGAACCGACGCCGCCAGCTGGACGGTGACCGGGGCCATCTTGGCTTCTGGGGGCCTTCGCCCGCATAGAACAGCGCGTGCCCGAGCCGATCATCAGCATGGCCTACCTGCGAAAGCGCAACTTCTCCATCCCCATCTGGGTGGTCACCCTGGCCAACTTCTCGTTCATGGGCGGGCTGGTGGTGACCCCGTTCTTGTTCACCGAGCGGTTGGGGTGGGGGCTGGGAGCGGCCACCCTGTTGCTGGCGGTGCGGCCGATCACGTTCAGCTCGTGCGCCTTTGCCGGGGGCTACATCCACCCCCGCTTGGGAGCCCGCATGACCCCGGTGGTGGGATCGTCGCTGTTGGCGGTGGGCATGGTGTTCTTCGCCCTGTCGGCCTGGCAGGCATCGCTGGGCTGGACGGTGGCGGGGCTGTTCGTGGTGGCCATCGGCCACGGCATCCAGCTCCCCTCGCTCACCACCACCGCCTCCGACGCAGTGGAGCCCGAGGACTACGGCGTGGCCTCCGGCATGCGGGGCACCCTCACCCAAGTCGGCATCACCACCGGCATGCAGACCATGGTCATCATGATCGGCACCGACATCACCGGCAACTCCCTGGCCAGCTCCTACCTCCTAGGCGCCGGCGCCGCCATCGTCGCCGTAGCCCTCTCCCTCGCCATCTCCCCCCGCTCAACCTCATTGTGAATACAATGGAATATATTGGAATTGACATAAAAAGCCTGTAACTTCAATGTCAACCGGGTGCCCATTCGATCGAAGACGCCGATTGGCCCAGCAGCACCCGCGAATAGGAGAGGTCGAGAGAGATGAGCATCTCGCAGCGTGGAGTAAGGCGCGGGGATGACAAAAAGAAAGGCCCTGGGTTTGGCGATCATCACCGCCAAACCCCGGCCTCCATGCCCAAGGTCGCTTCACCGCAAAGGGGAGAGGCTAGCAAGGGCTTACGTTGTCCAGTATAGGGACGGGGCCCGTGACGGACAAAGACCTTTCCGGATCCTTGACTGCGTCCGAGGTAGCGGAATTGGGTCGCGTGCTCTCAACCGAGCGCTTCAGCAGTTACCTGTTGGCGGCACGCGGTGATGCATCGCAGGCCATCCAACTCCATGCTTGGAACACGATGGTCAGTGGTGCATTCTACGGACCGTTGCAGATGGTCGAGATCGCTCTGCGCAATGCGGTGCATGACTACGTGTCGGCCGTACACGGTCGGCAATGGCTTGGGGATCGCCAGGTCCTTCAGGGGAATGAGCTGCGCAGAGTCGATGAGGCCCGGGCTCAGGTGAGGGGCAAGCGGAAGAACCCAACAGCAGACCGGGTCGTGGCGGAGTTGAGTTTCCGATTTTGGCTGTCATTGTTCGCGAGGCGCTACGACGGCCTGTGGAATGCAGTGCTGAATCGAGCCTTTGCCCCCACTCCACCACGGCGCGACCTCTACGCCAGGCTGGCTCAATTGCGCGATCTCCGGAATCGGATCGCACATCACGAGCCCATCCACCACCTAACACTCGGCGATCACTACGACAGTGCCCTCTGGGTGCTGGAGAGAATCTCCTCGGTAACGGCGGTTTGGGTTTCACGTCACAGCAGAGTGCCCACGATTCTGGGGGATCCGGAGCGGAGCCCTGATCAGTTTTGAGCTGTGAGGAGAACACTGAAATCCACTTGGATTGTCACCGGCCTACAGTTTCCGGGGCTTCCAGCCCACAGTTTCCGGGGCTTTCAACCCACAGATTGTGAAGTGGGTTCAGCAAGGAGCGAATTCAAACAGCGGGTGCACCGCTAGCCGGTAATTTCGCGACGGGAGGTGTGAGGTGAACAGACGCTTCACAGCCATAGTCGAATCCGAAGGCAGCTGCTACGTCGCGTTCTGCCCGGAGGTCGATGTCGCAAGCCAAGGAGAATCGGTCACCGAGGCACGAGAGAATCTTGCCGAAGCACTCACGCTGCTATTCGAAAGTGCATCTGTCGATGAAATCGAGCGGCAGCGCGAGGAGATCTACGTGACCCAAATTGAGGTCGAGGTTGGCTAGTTGACGCGGTACATTTGACACACCCACCCGGCTCCACGAGGGCCGGGTCTTTCTTTGGCTATAAGACCGGGAGTCAGGAATGTTGCAAGAAACTGTTCATCCGGGGAAGGTGCTCAAGGGCGAATTGGAGGAGTTCGGGATCACACCGGCCGAACTCGCCCGCCAGATCGCCGTTCCGCCTAATCGGGTGTCTCAGATCATTGCCGCCGACGGCCAATCTGCGGTTGCGCCTGCTGTCTGACGGCCTCCGGGAGATCGCTCCCACCGGAGACCTCATGGTGCACGCCGTTCAGCTTGAAGACGAGGGCTTCCACAAGGACCCGATGGACCGCATGATCGTCGCCACCGCACTCCAAGGCGGCTTCCAGCTGGCCACCGCCGATGACCAAATCATCTCCTGGGCCAACCACACCGGCCGTCTGGAGCTATTCGACGTCCACAAGGACTGAGTTAGCCGCCGAAAGCCCCTAGTCGCTCGGTTGGAAGGGAGGCGGAATGAGGTCTTCGTACATGGCCGGGTCGGGAGGCACGACGGCCATTTTGCCGTTGCGCCGCGTCACCACCCCCGTGCCGGTTTGATATGCCACGAGATGAGCTTGCTTGGCGGCCAGCTTCAGCGACCGCAGGATGGATTCGGTCAACTCCTCGCCGCGCAGGATAGGGGGATGGTCGCCAGAGCCCTTCTGGTCGATATCGCTCGGCTCAGTCATGGTCCACGCCTTGTTCGACAAGCAGCGGCACTGGTCCGAAATTGTCCAACATTCTCCACTCGTCAACCCTACCAATGTAGAGCTCACGCAGATTCCGCAGGCCAGCATCGAAGCGCCTGCGAACCACATCTTCAGGCACCGAATGCCCTCCCTGTCTCACCCGCTCTGCCACCCGCCGCACAGCATCCTCAGGGTTGCCAAGGCTCAGATACACCAGCACCACCCAATAGCCGTCGCGTCGCCACCGATCGATGCGCCTCAGGTAGCTGCGGCCCGCCAGGGTGGTCTCAAATGCAAAGCTGCGCCCCTGGGCAGCCAGACGGTTGATCTCGGCCAGCATCAGGCGGCCGGCCGCGGCTTCCACGCCTGTACCGCGATCAAGCGGTGACAACCCAGCAGCAATGAGGTCGGCGTTGACAAAGTGGAGACCAGGCACCTCGGCTGCCAAATGACTCATCGCAAACGTGGTCTTTCCCGCACCGTTAGGGCCAGCAATCACGTAGATCTGCTTGTCGGCCATGCAGGAACACGATAGGCGGCTCGATGGGATATCCCATCAAGCCTCGCCCAACTGAAGGCAAGGCCGGCCTCAGCAGTTCACGTACTTGAAAGGCGAGGACTCGCCAATCCGGCACGCCTCGCGGATGACTCCCCGGTTGACGGCAAAGGCGTAGTCGGCGCTATTGCGGCGGGGCCCAAGCGTCCACCAGCCTTGCGTTGTCTCGTACAGTTCCTCGGCGGACATCTCCGGTGACCACTTCCAGCATCAGCGGTACGCATCCCTTCTGTGTGAAATCGTCAGCACGATGACCTGGCCTTCGCTTGCGGTGTAGATGATTCGATGCGACCGCCCAAGGCGGGTAGAACGCTTGCCTTGAAGGGGTCCGGACAGTTTCTTTCCTAGGTGAGGCTCTTGGTCGAGACGCCGGATGATCTCCTTTGCCTTGACCGCCAGCGCCTCGGGCAGGGCGTTGAGATCCTTCTCGGCGCGGCGCGCCAACTTAGCCACAGGGCCTCAGTCGAGTTCGACTAGATCGCCTGAAGCGATTTCTCGCTCGGCTTCAGCAACGGCGTCCATGGTCGCGTCATCGGCGAGGATGTTCAGCGTTTCCAGTAGCGACTCATACTCCTCGTAGCCCATGACGACAGCTACAGGCCGCCCGTGACGAGAGATCTCGATCGTCGATCCGGTAGAAGCAACTTCATCAACGATTTCGCTGAGGCGGCTGCGGGCCTCGGTAAGTGGGGTCATGGGAGTCTCCTGGAGTCGTCGGGTTTGGCTATAGGAGAATTGTACAGAATTCTATACAGAACGCAACTTCCAATTTTGCGCACCAACTGGACCAGGCACCTGGGGTGAGTGCTAAGCCGTAGCAGTGTCCGGCGGCGTTGGCATTGCCGAGGCGGTTGCGTCGAGGCACCGCGAGTTGGCCGGGGTGCTTGGAGCAGTTCAGCCCAGCATCGTCTCCGCTGACTCCCAACTACCGGGCTGGAGCCGGCTCAACATCGTCTGCCATCTCCGGTATGGGGCTCAGGCCAGCCATCGGATGACCAGCGACGCCCTGGCTGGACAACCGACCGCCTTCTATCCGGGCGGGAGACCGGCGCAGAGGCCGTCCACGCTTCATCCTGGCCCTCAACAGAGCCCAGCCGATGCGTGGTGCAGTCGCTTATCGAGGCCAGCGCGGCTCTGGACGAGTTGTGGGCTCAGATCCTCCCTGGGGCGTGGGGTGGCACAACCGTCTGTGAACCCGACCACCTCACGCAGCTTCGCCGCAACGTTTCCTCCGCCGTGACCACTCCACAGCCAACGCCCGCCTCGCGCGTACACAACCTCTATGGGTCTTACAGCTAGCTGGCAGAGGAGCAAGCTCACGGAACCGAATAAGTCCGGTCCTCTCCGCCGCCTACAGCTTACAGGCGGCAGAGCGCCCAGATTGCTGAATTCATCCGTCTAAGCTCGATGCCTTCTTTCAACGAAGGCAAGCCGGCCTATCCCCGCGTGAACCGGGTGTTCGCCAAAGCCCCGAACAACGGCATCGTCAACCCATGTCGCACGCCACCCGACCCTAGTTTGAATGTGGCCGAAGACAATTCCGTTGCGACTGACCACACTCACGGGTAGTCTGTTCTCAGTATTCCCCGCCTGGCCTGCTCCGCAGGGCATGGCGGGGCTATTTTTTCGCCAACCCGCCCGCATCACCTTTATTCGTTGTCAACGAGTAGGAGACCGGATAGGGTGGCCTCATTCTTCCCCGCTTGGCCTGCGTTGCAGGGCAGGCGGGGGTTTATTTTTTTCGGAGCCATGTCTGGCACAAGAATCGTCGTTTTCATCGACTACCAGAACGTTTACTTCAGCGCTCGCGAATTGTTCGGCGGGACCGGCAAGGTCCCACCGCCGGTCGGCAACATTTACCCCCACCGGTATGGACAATTGCTGCGGGACCTCGGACTGCCAGTTGACCCCGACCGGGTCTTGACCGGAGTCAGGGTCTACCGAGGGCAGCCGGTGACTGGGATTGGCCACGAGAGAGTCTGCCAGTCATTCGACCGTCAAAGGGCTCGATGGCGAGGGTTTCCGGAAGTGGAGCTATTCACACGTCCGTTGAAGTACTACCCAACAATTGCCAGGGACGGGTCGAAGTACTTTCGCGGCATCGAAAAAGGTGTGGACGTCATGATGGCACTCGATATCGCCATTGGTGCCACAAAGGACAGCTACGACGTAGCAATCGTCGCCACCGCTGACGCTGATCTCCTCCCAGCAGTTGAGCATGCACTAGCGACTGGCAAGCGCGTGGAGACTGTTTCTTGGTGGAAGCCGAAGTCGCCCCGTGGCCAGCTGACAGTTCCGGACCGCAACATCTGGAACCACAACCTCGACGAGAACAAGTTCAACCTCGTCCGAGACGACACGGACTACCTGGCAGCCTCATAGCCCAGCCAAGGGAAACTCGAACTCAGCAGTTCACGTACTTGAAGGGCAATGACTCGCCCGCCCGGAGGTCGATGTCGCAAGCCAGGGAGAGACGGTCACCGAGGCACGAGAGAACCTTGCCGAAGCCCTTACGCTGTTCTTCCAGAGCGCATCTGTCGATGAGATCGAGTGGCGGCAACGCGAGGAGGTCTACGTGACCCAAATAGAAGTCGAGGTTGGCTAGTTGACGCATCCTCTCCGGGCGGGAGGTCTGGCCTCATCCGTGCTGTTCACGGCCTTTCGGAGGCAAGCCACCGGGGAGACTCATTCAGGGGTTCATAGGACGGAAGCGTGGGAGTGAATGCGCTGGCAGCATTGCTCGAAGGTCGATACGGGGGCGTTGGGCCACAAGAGGGTTTGGGTAACGGAGCGGTAGGCAGCGGCGGCAACGGAAGCGGCTCCAGTGTCCCAAGCCGGACTGGCAGCGAAGCCGCCAGGGGGACGTGCGGTGGCAGACAGCCCGACGGCTTGAGAATGCTGCGTCACTTCTCTGGCCATGATGTCGATGGGCTCCTGGGCAAGATGCTCGAGCACTGTCCCGTTCTGAAGTAGCTGATCGACGTCGTAGTAGTGGCGCGCGGTGATGGCCTTCCGGTGCTCGTCGTCACTAGAGGCTGCTGCATGCAACAAGACAAGCTTTTCGACAAGGGTTCGGACAGGCTCCAGCACAAGCAGACCCACTGGCTCGGCTTCCTCGAAATCAATTGGCAGACCTGCGCTCTCGGCGTGCTCAGCGACAAGCGGCTGAACGAAGAGGCGGCGGAACGGCAGTGCCCCGCCTCGCGTCCCCAATTCCAAGAGCACACGGGCCTTCAGTGCGCCCGAGGCGTGGTTGGCGGGATAGGCAAAAGCGGCAGTCCGCTTGACGCTCCTGGTTGTGGTGTCGGGGTCGGACTCTGGTTGGAGTCCAGTGGAGTCGGCGGCCGCGCTCACGAACTGCTTGAGGGTTTTGTCCTTCGTCGTCGTTCCCGCATCGGGCAAGACGACGATGAGGTCGACATCCTCAGAGAAGCGCTGGATCAGCCGGTGTGCCTTGGAGAGGCTTGTGCCGCCCTTGAAGATGACTGAGCAGCCGGAATTCGCTGAGGCAGTGGCTGCGCCTCGAAGGACCTCAGTGACCCAGAAGTCTTTCTCCAAATGGGCGGCTGGTATGGCGGTTTGCGCTGCGATCCTCGTTACGTAGACATCCAGTTCGTCCGGGTTGTCGAGCAATCGATGGGACACTGAATTGGGCTCAGGTCAATTCAGCCCAGCGGTGGCGGGCGAGTGGATGGTGCTCGACGCGCAATTCGGCGTTGACCACAGACATTCGAATCTCGCCATCGCCGGCCAGCGAGCCGATTATCTCTCCAAGCCGCCGCCATGGCGATTCGACAACGGCCGGTCCGTCGCGAAGAACCTCGATCACCGCCACCTCCGCATGGCGCAATTCGTTGACGCGGCGCTCCACGGAACGGGATACAAACCTCACCCCTGGGACCGGTGCCGGAACGCGGCCCGCGACTGCGATGGTCTCAGTTGCGGGCACTTGAGTGGTCAGCCCCAAGAGGTGGGCCGCTGACAAGCCCGCCGGCCCGGCCCCGATGCCTCCGACGGCCAAGCCAACTTCCATGGCGCCGGGCAGAGGCATGCCCAATCGAGTCATGGGGCCCTTCCAATAGAGCCCCTTTCGCACCCGGACAACCTCGCCGCGCCCGGCCAGCCGGGACAACTCACATTCCACGGCATGGCGCGGCCACACCATGTCGGCAACCGCAACAAAGCTGCGCTCCGGAGCGTTCGCCACCCGCTCCCGCACCAGTCGAGCCGTATCCATGAGAGGAAATCGTAACAGGATACTCTTAGAAGACAACCATGATTTCGGGCGTGAGAGGAGGCTCAGGACGATGTCAAACAGCGTGGTCAGCTATCAGCAGTTCACGTACTTGAAGGGTGAGGCGTGCCCTCGTTTGAAGAGGTGGCGCACGCTGGTGTTGCGGTAGCGCGCGAGCTCTTCGGCAACCTCGCCGCTGAAGCCCCACCGTTTGCGGGATTTGCCGATGTCGTGTTCCCAGTCCCGGTCGCCTGGCTGTCGCTGTCGCCAGCTGTCAATCTGGTACACCTCGCGGATGGCTCCCCGGTTGACGGCAAAGGCGTAGTCGGCGCCGTTGCGGCGGCGTCCAAGCGTCCACCAGCCTTGCGTTGTCTCGTGCAGTTCCTCGGCGGACATCTCCGGTGACCGGAGCCGGGGAATCCGAAACAGGATCACCCGCTCTTTGATCTCGGGCGCTGGGGGAGCATCAAAGAGCGATATTGCGGCATCAGTGGTCATTCGGCGCCGCCGCCAAACGTGATGTCCCTCGACCTTGTTGGTGGGCTCGTCTGTGCCCAGCAGCTGAATTGCCGCTGCTTCGACCTCCAATGCCGTTCGGTCGGTGAGCCCGAACCGCAGCAGCTGATGTTCGACTTGTTGGCCTGCGCCATGGATCTCCCTGATCCGATCCAGCTTGTCGCTCGCCGCCTCCTCGTCGCCAAGGCCATCTTGGGCGTGGGCGAACACCCGGCTCCCGTTCCCCTTGCCCACATAGAAGACCTCGCCGCCGAGCGGATCGATCAACAGATAGACGTACGCCTTGAGCTGCTCGCTCACGTAGGGCGAAAATGCGCTCACCGACCGCGCCCCCGCCCGAGACACCCGCGAGTTCTGTTGGCAACGCTCAGAACGGGCTGGCTCCGTCTGCAAGTCCCATGTATTGCAGCACCCTTGCCCTGAGCAATTCCAGCTTCTCGTCTGGCAACAGCCCTGTGTGGTCGCCCAGCACCTTCTTTTCCAGCGGCTGGATGGCGGGAACCCGAATCCAAGTCTTCTTGGGGCAGTTAGCCTCTCCAGCGGCGAGCTTGACGCAGAATTTGGTCTTGTGCGTTGTCGAGCTGGACATCGGACAGCCCAAGACGAGCGGCCAAGCGGTGTTGTCATTGGATTCTTGGCCGCTGACAATCACAAACGGACGGCGCTCATCATGATATTCCCGCGCTGAGTCGGGCGGGAGCGATATCGCGTCGTCCGCGACTAGATACACGCCTCCAGTCAGGATTCTCACAGAATCTACAGAATCCTGCGGGTGGCCCTTGCGCGTGCATCGGCCAGGGCCTCTAGCTCTTCCACCAAGAAGGAATAATCTTCGCTTGTCGGAGTGTCATCTGGCGGCTGATCGTCCAGAACCCTCTGATATCGGGCCAAAGCCGGTCCTATGTTGGGAATCTGCTCATTCTCATCCAAATCGAGGAGGCCTCCTCGATCATCGTTCTCCTTGGCCTCTACCATCGGCGGCGTCTGATAGGCGTGCTTTTTCAACCTGTTCGCTGTCCAGCTCCCCATGTCGTCCAAGACGGCATCGATATGTGCGACAAAAGCATCCGACCCGTCAATTAGAGATGACGATAAATGGGCGGCCTTGAGGTCGTGCTCCCTGTTTTCGTTCCACCGTCCCCACCGTGTTGTTTTCCTCTCAACGACTCCTTGTTGGACAAGGCCGTCTTCTATAGAGGAGAGCACATTGTCGAATGGTCCATGATTCAGCCATCGCCACGCTATCCCTGACCCTGTGGCGCCACTTTGGTCTACGGAGCGAAGGTCAGCCAGATAGAGCAGCTTGGCGACCTTGGTGCGGTTGATCTTCAAGTTCTTCCTTGAAGCCAGAACCAAGAGGGCCTCTATGCACTTTGCTGCGCGCTCTTTATTGGTAGCTACCAGACTCATACGTTCCCGCTCACTACAACCCGTTGGTGCAGGTGGGGCAAGCTAGTGGCTGACACCGACCTTGGCCAGAGGCGGTCCATTCGTCCCTGTCGTCCAAGAATGCCCATACTGTATTTTACCCGCAATCCGAAATGGCGATTTCTGCCGGATCGGGCGTCACGGGCGCCTCTCTTCGTTCTTGGGGGTTCGGTCAGGCTCACATGCGCCTCCCTGTTAGCTGGTGCCCGCGATCGGATTGCAGGTCGGCACCCTACAGGCAGGCAGTGACAGTACCCGACAACGCCAACTTGAACTGACTCTGTTGCGCTGATGGTGGTTTGCTTGCTTCTATCCGGGCGGGAGATCGTCGCAGAGGCCGTCCACGCTTCATCCTGGCCCTCAAGAGAGCCCAGCCGATGTGGTGCAGTCGCTTATTGAGGCCGGCGCGGCTCTCGACGAGGTGTGGGCCCAGATCCCCCTTGAGGCGATCCGTTCATCGACGCCGCACTCCCCATGAGGATCGCCTGGCTCCCACGACGCCGCACCCCCGGCCAAACCCCATCGGGCTCATGGAACCTCGTGGCCACCGACGGCCCATCGTTCAACGTGGCAGTGTCCCAAGGGGTGGTATCGGCTTCTCCCGGCCAGGCCTGCCAAGGCGACGGCATCACCGTGTCCTTCATGCGACAGCAAGTTGCGAGCGCGTTTGTCCCATCATCCAAACAGCAGTCTGGAACGCTGGTTCCGGTACTTGTCGCTGACAGCTATCCCGCCGCGCGTCATTCCCTCGTCGTCTTGATATAGGTACTGAAGCCTCTGCAACCGGGCAGAGAACCTGGACTTCAGTTCGTCGAACCTGGGGTGGGCGTGGGCGCTGCCAGCCCAATCAGCGCAGTACGCCCGAGCGGCGATGGGAAACAGCAGCCCGGAGGCAACAATGTCCGCGATCTGAAGCCCCGCGTGGTTGCTGCTCCTGGCGAACATGACCGATTCCATGATTCGGGGGAGCTCGTCACCAGTGGCCTTGAGCTTCCGGGTGAGCAGGGAGTGGGAGACACGTACGTCGTCGTCATGGGCCCTGTTGTCGCACATGATGAGGCCGTGAGAGTTGTTTTCTTCGAGGAATCGGTTGAAGTGCCGAGCGATGATCTGTACCGACAGTGTGTACGCCTTGTCGGGATCGAGTCCCTCGGTGGGCTTCTTGATCAAGATCCGCCCGACTATGCGAGCGTCGTGTTCTTCGAGCAGGCGGACAGTCTCATGGAGCACCCCTAGCTTTCCTCGCCTCTCCCGGCGGCTTCTCGATCGCACGCCTCTGCGAAGGGCTGAGCCCTTGATCTCTTCAAGGAGAAAATTGAGGTGGTGCCTTTGGGGCTGGGCTTTGAATCTCCGTTTCACATCGAGAAAATCAAGAGTCAGCGGCGCGATAACAGAAGCCGGGAAGATGACTGCGGCGAATACGACCAGCGGCGTCGCAGCCGGACTCAGATTCGGCGCTTCGAAACCGCCAGACTCGTCGATGTAGCAGAAGTGCATGCTCAAAAACAGCTACGACCGCCCGAAGGCGGCCGTAGGAGTCGGCGTTCGGTTTGTAGCCTAAGCGCCTTTGATAGGTACAACTCAATCATAACGCCAGCAGCGTGAGCGCGCACACCAACGCTGACAAATGAACCAGGGGGAACCGCCCCTGATGGGACGATTCCCCCTTTGTAGACCTGGCGATAGCATATGCGCTCGAATCGCTCCAGAAGAACAACTTCCGCAATCCCACTGCCCATGATCCCAAGCTGCATCGCGATGTCGCCGACACCGAACTCGTCGATGCCCTAACCGCAATGTCCATGGTGCATCAGCGGCTGGACAACCGACCGCCTTCTATCCGGGCGGGAGATCGGCGCAGAGGCCGTCCACGCTTCATCCTGGCCCTCAACAGAGCCCAGCCGATGTGGTGCAGTCGCTTGTCGAGGCCAGCGCGGCTCTCGACGAGTTGTGGGCCCAGATCCCCCCTGGAGCGATCCGTTCATCGACGCCGCACTCCCCATGAGGATCGCCTGGCTCCCACGACGCCGCACCCCCGGCCAAACCCCATCGGGCTCATGGAACCTCGTGGCCACCGACGGCCCATCGTTCAACGTGGCAGTGTCCCAAGGCGTGGTATCGGCTTCTCCCGGCAAGACCTTCCAAGCCGATGCAACCATCTCGGGGCCGAAAGCCGATCTACTGGGGCTGCTGTTGGGCCGCGTGGATGTCGCAGACCTGACCATCGCTGGAGACGAAACTGCTGCGCGCCGATTCGCCACGACGTTTCCACCCCCGTGACCAGTCCACAGCCAACACCCGCGACACGCGTCCACAACACCCATGGACATTACAGCTAGTTGCTGGCTCATGGGCTCAAAATCCAGCGCTCTCCACAACAAGTGGGCAGCCTCAAAGGGGCACTCGCGCGTCCCGCACCGCTACGCGTCAAGCGTAGCGGTGCGGGGGAGTGCAGCCGTGCGCAATTCAGTCTGCGTCATCAGCGTCTTTATTTTCCGACTCGTCTTCTGGGACCGATGACGTTCTCAGAAACTGGATGCGGGATGCGCTGATGATTGCAATGTCGTCGTACCACTCGTAGCGCTCGCCCCGTTCTTCAGAGTCATCCGGAGGCCAGTACCAAGGATCGAGGAGGCACAGGTCTCGTTCCTCAGTCTCTTCGTAGTCCTCGTTGAAGCTGAGCAGGATGCCGGCAACTATTGATCCGTCTGTGAGATGGCAGTACACAACGGTGTCGCCATCTGGGTGCTCCAGCCAGTCGTACCACGATGAGTGCTGGGTGCGCCCTTGTCTGACCAGCCATTTGGTTACGGCCCACCCTCCGAATAGGGCCAAACCGCTAGCTATTCCCAGAACCACGGCACACCACCAGAACACGTAGGCCAGGTGGTCGCTCATGTACTGGCCGGGATCGTCTGCGATCCCCCCGATGTCAGGAGTGTTCGAGGGCCTGACTGCCCTTGTGAAGGCGAATACGCAGAGTCCGGCAAACGTCGCCAAGAAACCCGGGACTATCAGTAGCGCAGTTTCTCTGAATCCCAGAGGCCTCTTGGCGGCAAGGCCGGATTCCCTGCCGGATTCCCTTCCGATTCTGTAGCTGAAGCCTGGGACCAGGATCAGTCCCAGGGCCAGCACCCCCGTGAATGCGCCGATCACCTACTACTGGGTGCGCCTTTGAGTACCGCCTTGACTCTGTGATCTGGCGTTGTGGGCCTCGGCTCGTCGTTGGCGCGATTGGTCGCTGGTCCGGCTCCTGTCCCTCACATGTCGTTGCCCGAAAACCTCGCGCTTGTCGCCCATGTCATCTCCAGTCTGTGAGCTGCACCAACGACTTCAGAGTAGCAGCGCTGCCTAGCGAATCAATATGGACCGACGGCTTTTGTGCACCTATCGCAGAGCCGGACAGACCATTTGGGCTGGTCAGATGGTATCTTCTGGAACCTATCCTTACTCCCACCTCATCATGATCCTTGCCTTCTTTGCTGGGCGACAGTTTCAA
The DNA here is from genome assembly GCA_028819295.1 of bacterium. Taxonomy (GTDB): domain Bacteria; phylum Actinomycetota; class Acidimicrobiia; order Acidimicrobiales; family Bin134; genus Poriferisocius. The sequence continues at coordinate 17,755 of JAPPMA010000052.1, forward strand.
CTGAGCGAAGCAGTCGTTTGATGACTTCGGGGACGGAGATTGCCGAGGCGGTTGCGTCGAGGCACCGTGAGTTGGCCGGGGTGCTTGAGGCAGTTCAGCCCAACATCGTGTCGGCTGACTCCCAACTGCCGGGATGGAGCCGCCTCACCATCGTCTGTCATCTCCGGTATGGGGCTCAGGCCAGCCATCGGATGACCAGCGACGCCCTGGCTGGACAACCGACCGCCTTCTATCCGGGCGGGAGATCGGCGCAGAGGCCGTCCACGCTTCATCCTGGCCCTCAACAGAGCCCAGCCGATGTGGTGCAGTCGCTTATCGAGGCCAGCGCGGCTCTCGACGAGTTGTGGGCCCAGATCCCCCCTCTGGGGCGTGGGATGGCACAACCGTGTGTGAACCCGAGGACAACCCCGACATCGGGCCGATCACCCTTTTGCAGCTGGCGATCTTGAGATTGACCGAGGTCGAAGTGCATGGAACCGACCTCGACCTTGGCCTCGGCCTCTGCGATTGGAGCGATCCGTTCATCGACGCCGCACTCCCCATGAGGATCGCCTGGCTCCCACGACGCCGCACCCCCGGCCAAACCCCATCGGGCTCATGGAACCTCGTGGCCACCGACGGCCCATCGTTCAACGTGGCAGTGTCCCAAGGCGTGGTATCGGCTTCTCCCGGCAAGACCTTCCAAGCCGATGCAACCATCTCGGGGCCGAAAGCCGATCTACTGGGGCTGCTGTTGGGCCGCGTGGATGTCGCAGACCTGGACACTGCTGGAGACGAAGCCACTGCACGCCGTTTCGCCACAGTGGTTCCACCGCCGTGACCACTTGCTAGTCATTACCCGTCTCACGCGTCCACTTCCGCTGCATTGGCCGGAAGGAGTTGTCACTGTGCCTGGGTAGAGTCCGCGTATGACTACAGGAAACGACATTGGGTCCTGGGAGGACGTGAAAACTGCCTTCCTCAATGGAGAGTTGTCGCTAGATGAGGCGGACAGGCTCCTGAGGGACTGGGAGGTTGCATTCCCGGATGTGGATGACTGGGAAGACCGCTGGGGACCGAACCGACGTTTCGAGCTCGTAGCTACGGGAGTGAGCAACCAAGACATCGTTGATGACATCAAGGCCCGATACGAGAGCAACAAGGAGTGGGCACACAAGTACTCGGATTGGGAGAAATACCCGTGGGCCGAGCATGTGTACCCAATCATTGATGATGAGACCCACAACATGAACCTGGCCATAGTGCGATTTGTGGAGGGCCTCTCCGACGCCATTGGTCAAACGTCAACTACATCGGATGTCTTCGCAGAGCGGTGGTAACTACTCGCACCATCCGAATCGGCCGAAGAGGTGGGGTGAGACCCTTTGGACAGTGAGGCGATAAGTGGTCGGAGAAGGGTGAGCCTTGAACGAGTCCTTGGGTGGTCACCCTTGCGGGTGTTGCTATGTGGAGCACTCGCGTTTGGAAGTGCACTGCTGTCCGCTGGGAGTTTGCTGCGGTTTGTGGGCTCGTTCACAACCACCGCGAACTGGGATGACCCGATCCCGATCGACGCTCCCAACAGCCTCTTGACTGTCTTGGCCGTTGCAGGTGTTCTCTATGCGTTCGCAGCCGAGTGGTTGCGCGCATGCGATAGAGCTAAGCAAGGCCGTTGGCGGACTCGGGGGCTACAGGCCTTTGTTGCAGCCGTGGTGGTGGTGTGGATTGTGGTGGTGGGGATCGCAGTCAACGTGGTGTGGTGAACTGCATCGGGCGGACTGCGGTCGAACCGCCCAAGACTCAAATGCCCAGACCTCGTGAAACCCGGAGCGCACCAAAGCCCGCGTGAAGTCCGGTGAGGGTCACACCGGCCTCCGAGGTCGCCTTTCCAGAGTTTCAGAATCCCGCAAACATCGTGATTTGGAGCTTTCCCGGTAGGCTCCATTCGTGACCCGCGAGCGCTTTGAATTTGCCCTCAGTCGGTTGGGGCCCGCTCGTTGGGAAGACTTCGAGAAGCTGGCAGCGACATTTTTGGCTGACGAGTATCCAAACCTGCGCACTCTTGCTGGCCCCGGTGATGGCGGCCGCGACGGCATCCTGTGGCAACCGGAAGACGATCCAACTGTCGTTCTCCAGTACTCGGTCAGCCAGGACTGGCCATCAAAGATCATCGACACAGCAGACAAAGTGAGCACAAACTTTCCTGGCACTCAGGTACTCACCTACGTGACCAATGCTCGTATAGGCCCGAAGGGCGATGAGTGCCGGACCAAGTTGCGTACAGAGCACAGGCTCCATCTGGATATTCGTGACTTGAGTTGGTTTGTTGATCGGGAACACCGCTCCCGGGCGACAGCCTCATCTGCTGAAGAATTCTCTTCCCGAATTGTTGATCCGATATTGGCTAAGAGTTCGTTGCTTGAAGGGCCTAGCGAATTTCTGACCGAAGGCGAAGCGCGTGCCGCGGTCGTATTTCTCTCTTTGCACTGGGAGGATGAGAATCGGCAAAAAGGCCTTACCAAGCTGTCCTTCGAAGCTCTTGTGCGCGCAGCTCTTCGCGATACGGATAGTGATCGACGAATGAGCAGGACCGAGGTATGCCAAGCAGTTCGGGCGATGATCCGGCACCAGGACAGCGACGAGGTAGACAAACACACCAATGCTGCTCTGGGCCGTCTAACAAAGCGGCTTGTCCGGCACTGGAAAGCTGAGGATGAGTTTTGTCTCACGTTCGCCGAAAGGGAGCGGCTGACTTCAGCGGTCGTAAGGCTCGAGCTGCTAGACGTAGAGCTTCAAGAGGAGCTTCTGGACACCCTAGTGCTATCAGCAGAGGCTATGGAGCTCCCCCAGCAGCGTAGGGAACTCCGAGATGTTGTCCCCTTCTTGCGCCGCGTTCTTGAGTCCTTTCTGCTCCAACGCGGCGAAGCGTTTGCTCAGGGCCTATCCGAGGGGCAAATGGTGATGTTTACCCGCGAGGAGATCGATGGAATCGCAACCTCACAGATCAGACAGGAGTTGCCCGGTGGTCTAGTAGCGGCTGATCTGATTCCTCTGGTCGGCAGCTCAGTAGAGAAGGTGTTGGTCCGGCCATCTGAGGGAGTACAGCGATATCTGCGAGCTCTCGCGGATGGCTACATGCTCTTTGCGTTCCTTAGACAGGTACCCGATGTTCAGCGAGCGGTTGGAAAGATTTTTGGCCATGGCCGGATTTGGCTCGACACGACCGCTGCTCTTCCTGTGCTCGCCGAAATGCTGCTCGATGAGGAGGAGCGCAGTTACACGCACACCCTCAAGATGGCTCAGCAAGCTGGCATGGATTTATTCGTAACGCCGGGAGTGATAGACGAGTTGCTCCATCACATCAAGCACGCACGACGGTGTCAGCAGCACGGTGCGGAGTGGCGCAGTCGAGTGCCATTCTTGTATTCCGTCTACCTGTGGAGTGGTCGCCGTCCCGAAGATTTTGGCAAATGGACAGCTGAATTCATGGGGAGCCGACATCAAGAGGAAGACATCGCAGAATTTCTCAACGATGTAGCCGGAATTGCGGTTCGATCATTGGCTGGAGAAGTTGAACAGGCGGACGAGGACTTTCGCTGGCAAGTCCAGGAGTATTGGGAAGAGGTTCATCGTGGGCGTAGTCGAGCTAGCGATGGCTATCGCGATCCTGAGGTCGCAAGACTGCTTGCTGAGCATGACGTTGAGAACTTTCTCGGGGTGATTGTGGCGAGGCAAGGTGAATCCCGCACGGCTGGATTCGGATACGAACACTGGTGGTTAACGCTTGACAGGGGTGCCTACCGCGCCGCAGGCGAAATCGCAGAGCGCGCAGGGATAGAGAATCTGGAGTCGCCAGTCATGAGCTTCGATTTTCTGATCAACTACGTGGCTATTGGCCCTAGGAGAGCTGATATAGCGAAGTCGGAAGAGCAGCTTCTCCCATTAATGCTAGATATGAGCCTTCTCGATGGAGCACTAGAGGAAATATTGAAAATCGCCGAATCTACGCGTGATGAGTTTTCGGGGTCATCTGAACGCCTGGTCCGGCGAGAGATCCGGGATCGTCTGGATGCCGCTAAGCAGCGACAGGGGCCCGTTGCGAGAGCTGGCATGGAGGCGATTGAGCGCGATATTCGGGATGCATTCGCAGCGCACAAGACACCATAGCTAGGTGAGGGCTAGCCAGGTGACGAGGTGGACGTCGTTGGGGGTTATTTCGGGGAGGGGGTCGGGGGGGATGTAGGGCTCTAGGCCGAGAGTGCGGATAACGCCGAGGATTTTTTCTGCTTGTTCAGCAGGGTCGTCGGTGCTGTTGATGGCGGCTTGGAATGTTCGGATGGTGCGCTCGGAGTAGGGGGCGTTGATTGTGTCGATGGCGCGGTCGATCTCGTCTTGGGTGAGCTCGGGCGGTGGGTGCTCTCGAAGGGTGTCGGCGGCTCGTCGAAGCCGTGGTGGGATTGTGGGTTCGAGATTGGCTTTGTCGGACATGAAGTTCCACCGGTTCACAATGTCCGCTCGGGCGGTCTCCCAGGCGCCGAAAGCGCCTTGAATGGCGGCATCATCTAGGAATCGTTCGGTGTTGAAGCCGGCTATGGGTTTGGCTTTGTCGAGGCAGGCCAGAGTTTCGTCGACCACGGCGTCGTCGGCATCGCTCCCGGCATCGATAAAGCGGAATAGAGGGCGGGAATGGTCGCCGATTCGGGCACAGAACACGTATCCGGGCCGGCCGTCAGGGGCAGTTGAGGCCATGCCTGAGCCAGAACCCCACGGCAGGGACTTGATCTGGTTGGCCAGATCCGAGTCTTCCAACGCTTGGCGCAGCTCTTGTCGGAACTCCTCACCTGACAGTGCCCCTCGACTTGTGCCCCCCCGTTCGAAGATTGCTGCATCTTCGTTGCGTATACGCTCGATTTCCTCCCGCGTTTCGGTGAAGATGACCTCCACCGGGGCGGCTTGGTTGGGCAGCACTTCGCCGACTCCGATGCTGGCAGCGGCCTGGGCGATCTTGATGTGCAGCCGTTCTTCGAGGCCGAGCAGGTCGTCGAGGCGGTCGTCGGGGAATACGCACCGCAGAAACACCTCTTTGTGGTTGGAGCCGATGCGGTCGATGCGCCCGTGGCGCTGCACCAATCGCATGGGGTTCCACGGGAGGTCGTAGTTGATGATGTGGCGGGCTTGCTGGAGGTTGACTCCTTCGGCCAACACGTCGGTGGTGACCACGATGTCGAAGCGGTCGTCGTCGAACCCCTCTGGCGCGTCGGTGGTTTGGGGGGCGAATCCCCATAACACTGACTCTTTGCTACCAGTGCCGGTCGTGCCAGATAGGGAAGCGATGCGGTCCCGGTAGGGGGCCAGCCGCCCGTCATCCTCGGTGGCAGTCGCCAGATGTTCGAAGACCCAGTCGACAGTGTCGGCGTAGTAGCTGAAGATGAGCACCTTGCGCCGGTCTCGTATGTCTTCAGGACCGATGCCCTCGGAAGCAGCTTCGGCAGCGATGTCAGCCAGCTCGACGACAAGAGCAGCCAAGTTGGGATCGTTAGACCGGGAGACGGAGCGGGCCTCGGCGCCGAAAGACCTGAGCAAATCCCGGTCGCGGTGGACGTGTTTCCGAAGGCGGTCGACGTCATACCGAGTGGCGTCGTCGGTCACGCTGACAATACCGTCCAGATAGAAGTCGAGCTGTTCCTCGTCCATCTCATCGGAGTCGGTGGCAATCCAGTCGGCCAGAGCATCTCCGGTGGCCACCCGGCCGTTGTCAACCAGCGACAGGAAGGCGTCGTGGCTCGCAGCCATCCGCTCGCATGTCTCGGAAAAGGCGTAGGGCGACGACTCGAACCGCTTTAACAACCCCGACCGCAGCAGTCCGGCTAACTGCATCTCGTAGGCATCGACCTCACGGTCGAGGCGATATTGAGAAGGCGAATACCGGGCCAGGCTGAGCACGCCGGGATCATCGGGATTGGCCTCGGGGTCCAGAGCACGAGCAAACCGGTCGAAGAAACCGGGCATCACATCATCGAGCTTGTAGTCCACCTTGTGCACCCGAGGAGTCGGAAAAACGATGAGCTGGTCGTGACCACCAACTTTGATGGTGTCGTTGGGGTAGAAGCGCTTGACGAAAGACCGGGTACGGCGCACTGCCACGGCGTCGAGCACGTCGAACAAGTGCTCGGGAGTGAGGTCGTCGGGATTGAGGGCCATCGCATTAGCGAAGTGGTCTCGGAGCGATCGGATGCCGGCGTCGGCAAAAACCGCGTCGTTGCGCAAGAAGTAGCCCAGCAGGTGGTAGAGATCCCACAAGCTGTTGTTCACCGGGGTGGCGGTAAGCATCACCAGCTTCTTGGCCGGCGACCCAGCCAACAGGCGTCGCAGCGCCTGGGCCCTCTGGGTGCCGGGATTGCGCAGGTTGTGGGCCTCATCGATCACCACCATGGCGTAATCGTTGATGGCAGCCTCCAACTTGACGGCCGTGGTGTGCTCGGGGTTTAGGCGTGCATCGCCCATCATGTCCTCGTACGACACCAGCTCCATCGGCAGCAGATGCTCGGACTTGAATGCCCGCCACGGCCCGTCGCGCAGCGTGGCCGGAGTGATGACCAGGACCCGTTGTCGGCGATCAAGGGCCGCCTCCCGGATCAACTCACCGGCCAAGAACGTCTTGCCCAAACCGACCTCATCGGCGATCAGCACCCCGTTGCGCTCATCCAATATGCGTCTAGCTCGCCACAGCCCGTCGGATTGGAACGCGGTCAGGTGGATCTGCGGAGCACCCTCCGCGGCAACCTCGGCTTCCAACTCCTCGCCGTAGAACTCCCACAGCATCCGCAAATACACCAGCTGGGGAGAATGAGGCTCAAAGCGGGCCTCGAACAGTGAAGCCAAGTCGTAGTCGACCGCCTCGGCCCACAACTCTTCGAACCACTCCCGCACCTGACCCACAACATGAGGGGAATAGTTGCCCAGGTTCAGTTCCAGATTGGTGGCCAGTCCCGCATAGGTGAAATTGGACGAACCGGCCACGACCCCATGGGAACGGTCGCTCACCAAGAACGCCTTGCCATGCAGGAACTGATCTTCAAGACGGCGCACCTGGACCCTGCCCGACCGCAGCCACTCCACCAAACGGCGAGTCACAGCATCTATCTCAAGCGTGAACCCAAGATGATCTCGCTCGACGACGAGATTCTGCTCATGGCTGTCAAGAGCCCGACGCAACCGGGTATGCGCCGCCCGCTGTGGATTTGCCGACTCAGACCGCAAAGCTCGCCGACGATTCTCCGGCGGGGAAGGCTCCGCCCCCAACAACAGCCGCACACCGGTGGCGTGATCCAGCGAATCTGCAAGCAGCGAATAGCCACCAACATTGAAATACGCAGTGGCAACATCCAAACAGGCCCCGCCCACAAATCCGGTGGCAGCATGGGAGATGAAACCGTTCAACGCGGAAGCAACAGTCTGCCCCTCCCGGTTGACGGCCAATTCGGGCTTCTCAAGACTAGTCATGTAGCTGCTTGAAGTGGGCGAGGACGGCGGCGTGGCGTTTTGAGTGGTCGACCGTTTCGCTGAAGGTCTGGTAGATAACTGCCAAGTCATCTTCGTCAAATCCGTAGAGGTAAGCGACGCAAGCGTCCAGCTCGCAAATGAGGTCCTGCTTGACCGCCTCATCGTTCGCCGACCCAACAGGCACTCCCACCTCACCCGCCCATTCCGAGTACCGCTCATCCACTGCGGCGAGACGACCCGCAATCTCGACGACTCGATCTCGAATCGGGTGACCTTCGCCCGGGTCGGGGACAGACAGTTGGTTGAATTGCCCAAAAGACATGACCAGCTCAACAGTTCGTCGGGCCTGCCAATCGCATGGCATAGAGCTCAGGACTCCCAACACATACGTTTCATCCTCGATGGTTCCTTCGATCTGAAGCAGATAAGGCGCCTTATGCACCAATACTCGACTGCCGGGCACAAGAGCAGCAATGAGGGTGCGAGAGTCTGTTGCTCGCGCTACATCCCTAAACGCGATACGAGGATTGAGACAGGGCAGGGTGGCTGGATCATCAGTTATCGATTCGTCTTGTTCAGCGAATGCCGAAGACCGGGTGCGACGCTGCGACAGACGTTTTTCCTGAAGACTCTCGATCATGCCTTGCCCATCTGCACTGTCGTAGTAGATCTCGGTATCTGGATCCCAAAGATTGAACGAAGTTCCCTTGTAAACCGGCCAGACCTCATCGAACCCAGGTGCTCCCTCATGACTCCCATAGCTCCCCGATTTGACGGAAGGAGGAGAGGACGGCTTCGCGTCGCTCATCCCACTGTCCCGGACGGCCGAAAGTGTCGTACACCACTGTGATATCGTCCTCGTCCAAGCCATAGAGGTAGGCGACACATGCGTCTAGTTCCGCTAGCAGGCACGCGGGGGGGGGGGGGGGGGGGGGGGGGGGGGGGGGGGGGGGGGGGGGGGGGGG
>JAPPMA010000052.1:26211-27218 GCA_028819295.1 bacterium
CCTGTTTATTTTGCTCTGGAAAACCAAATTTTCTTGCTCCAAAAACTTTTTTTTTTTTTTTTTTGCCGCCCCCCCCCCCCCCCCCCCCCCCTACGCTGCCGACTGGCACTCCAACTTCAGCAGCCCATTCGGCGAACCGACCGTCTTGGGCAGCAAGTAAAGCTGCAATCTCGGTTACGCGGTCTCTAACTGGATGCCCTTCGCCGGGATCGGGGATGGACAACAGTCCGATCTGCTCGAATGTCATGTGCAATTCCACAGTCCGACGAGACTGCCAGTCGCATGGCATTGAGCACAGAACGCCAAGAAGATAGGCCTCATCCACTGAAGTGCCAGCGGTTCGCAACAGATAAGGGGCTTGGTGGACGATGACCCTGTCCCCCGGTACAAGCGCAGCGATGAGGGTACGGGTATCGGTCGATCGAGTGACGTCGCGGAATGCAATGCGAGCATGCCGGCATGGAAGCGTTGCAGGATCGTTTGCAGTCTCCTCGTCTAGTTCTGAGAATGCTGAAGACTTAGCCCGACGTTGTGAGAGCCGCTTCTCCTGCAAATGAGCAATCATGGATTCGGCCTCGGCACTGTCGTAATAGATGCCGGTGTCAGGGGTCCACATGTTGAATGAAGTGCCCTTGTAAACGGGCCAGACGGCGCTCATTTCCGCTGCATTTGGGCTGCTTGGGCCGCAGCGCCGTCGTCGTTCATGAATCGATCCCGGTCGCGGGTGGCGTCGAACTCGCGGACTGGGCGGAAACGCCATCGTCGTTCACGAATCTGTCCCGGTCGTGAGTCGCGTGGAATTCCGCGACTGGGCGGAAGCGCCATCGTCGTTGATGAATCGATGTCGGTCGGTGGTTGCGTTGAGGTCGCCTTGAACCGGGCGGAAGTGCCATCGGGGGGGGGGGGGGGGGGTAAAAAAAAAAAAAAAAGGGGTGGGGGGGGGGATTGGGCAGCCCGACGCAGAGGGCGCCCGGGGGGGTAAGTCGGGGAGGCGCAGCGTAATGGCC
>JAPPMA010000034.1 GCA_028819295.1 bacterium
CGGGTAAGTTCCGACCTGCACGAATGGCGTAACGACTTTCCCACTGTCTCAACCATAGACCCAGCGAAATTGAAGTACGAGTAAAGATGCTCGTTAGCTGCAGAAGGACGGAAAGACCCCGTGCACCTTTACTACAGTCTGGTATTGGTTTTTGGTATAGGTTGTGTAGGATAGGTGGGAGACTTGGAAGCAAGGGCGCCAGCCCTTGTGGAGTCAACCTTGAAATACCACCCTTCCTATGCTGGAAATCTAACCTAGGTCCGTAATCCGGATTAGGAACAGTGCCAGATGGGTAGTTTGACTGGGGCGGTCGCCTCCCAAAGAGTAACGGAGGCGCCCAAAGGTTCCCTCAGCCTGGTCGGCCATCAGGCGTCGAGTGCAATGACACAAGGGAGCTTGACTGCGAGACGTACATGTCGAGCAGGTGCGAAAGCAGGGCATAGTGATCCGGCGGTTGCGTGTGGAAGCGCCGTCGCTCAACGGATAAAAGGTACCCCGGGGATAACAGGCTCATCTTCCCCAAGAGTCCATATCGACGGGAAGGTTTGGCACCTCGATGTCGGCTCATCGCATCCTGGGGCTGAAGCAGGTCCCAAGGGTTGGGCTGTTCGCCCATTAAAGCGGTACGCGAGCTGGGTTTAGAACGTCGTGAGACAGTTCGGTCCCTATCCTCTGTAGCCGAAGGTGATTTGAGGAAGGCTGTCCCTAGTACGAGAGGACCGGGACGGACGCAGCTCTCGTGTGCCAGTTGTCCTGCCAAGGGCATGGCTGGTTAGCGACCTGCGGAAGGGATAACCGCTGAAAGCATCTAAGTGGGAAGCCTGTTCCAAGATGAGATCACCCACCGGGTAAACCGGGTAAGGCCCGTGGTAGAACACCACGTTGATAGGCCGGAAGTGTACGCATGGCAACATGTTCAGCTGACCGGTACTAATCGGCCGAGGGCTTGGTTCTACATCATCAACTCGATGTCGAAACCGATGTTCGTGCTCGCTGTGGAGTTCTTGAGGCACGGCCTCTTTGACAAGAACATAAAGGTTTCGGTGGCGATGGCGGTGGGGTCACACCCGTTCCCATTCCGAACACGGAAGTTAAGCCCACCAGCGCCGATGGTACTTGGGTGGAGACGCCCTGGGAGAGTAGGTCGCCGCCGGATTTCGCAAACAGCGGGGAGCCAATCGGCTCCCCGCTTCCGTTAACCGCAAGTTCACGATCTCGGCGGTAGGCTTGTCCGGTGTCTTCCGGTGGAGGTTCTGCCCGCAAGCCTCCCAATCGCCGGAGGCCACCCCGACAGCAGCCATCCCAGGACCGCCGCAAGGGGAAGCCGCCTTCGGGGCAGGATAGCCGTAGAGGGAAGCCGCCCTCGGGTCTGGATAGCCGTAGAGGGAAGCCGCCTTCGGGGCAGGACCGCCGCAAGGGGAAGCCGCCCTCGGGTCAGGACCGCCGTAAGGGGAAGCCGACTTCGGGGCAGGATAGCCGTAGAGGGAAGCCGCCTTCGGGGCAGGATCATCGCAAGGGGAAGCCGCCCTCGTCCCAAGACCGGCGAAAAGGCGATCGACCACCGCCCAAGGGGCCGCGCCACATGGGTTCGGTGGCCCGCAAGGGTGCGGCCAAGCTCCACGAAGAGCCTCTGCCCGAGCCAAAGAGCCCAGAGCCCTCTGAGGAGCTGACGCCAGAAGAGGCCGAAGAGGCCCGTTTGCGGGCCGAGCGGCGGGAGGCTCGCCAAGCCCGAACCCAGCAGCTTCGCGCCGAAGCCAAAGAAGCTGTCCAGCGGGGAGGCCTGAGCGACGCACAGATCAGTTCGCCCGGCAAGCGCCAGCGGGGGCGAAGGCGTGCTCCGCTGCCCGAGGGCGGCCTGTCGCCCGAGGCCCAGCATCTGGAGGAAGCAGTGGGGCGCAGAGACGCTCCCCGATACCGCCAGCGGCTGGAGCGGGCCGAGGCCGCCTATGAGCAAGACGACTACCACGAGGCGTGGAGGGCGTTGGACGGATTGGCTAAAGACGCCCCCAACGTGCCCGAAGTTCGGGAACTGGCCGGCTTGACCCTTTACCGCCTGGGGCGCTGGGAATTGGCCACCCGAGAGCTGGAGGCCTTCCGAAAGCTCACCGGTCGCACCGAACTTCACCCGGTTCTGGCCGACTGCCACCGGGCCCAGCAGCGGTGGGTCGACGTCGACGAGCTGTGGGCTGAACTGAGGGACTCTGAGGCGAGCACCGCAGTGCTCGCCGAGGGGAGAATCGTGGCCGCCGGCGCGCTGGGCGACCGAGGGGAGCTGACCGAGGCGGTTCGACTGCTGTCTGCTGATTTTCAACGCCCTCGACGGGCCAAAGAGCACCACTTGCGCCAGGCCTACGCCTTGGCCGATCTCTGCGAGCAGGCCGGGGAGATCCCCCGGGCGAGGGAGCTGTTCGGCTGGTTGAAAGAACAAGACGAGCTCTACGTGGACGTGGCCGAGAGGCTGGCTTCTCTTCGGTAAAACATCCGTTCAGTTGGCTGGTCTCCAAGGGTAAGGTGGGAGATGGCGGCGCGTTGTTCGAAGGAGAGGCCGATCGTGGACATAGAAGGACTGTTGGGCGACGAGGCTGAATCGCTCTTATCGCATGAATCCAAGACCATTCCCCGCGAGGACTTGAGCCTTCCCGGCCCCGACTTCGTCGACCGGGTGATGGCCGGTACCGACCGCTCAGCCCAGGTGCTGCGCAACCTCCAGTCGCTGTTCGACCACGGCCGGCTGGGCGGCACCGGCTATGTGTCCATCCTCCCGGTGGACCAGGGCATCGAGCACTCGGGGGCGGCCTCCTTCGCCCCCAATCCCCGGTACTTCGACCCCGCGGCCATCGTGGAGCTGGCCGTCGAGGGAGGCTGCAACGCGGTGGCCTCCACCTTCGGGGTGCTGGGGGCCACCTCCCGCCGCTTCGCCCACCGCATCCCCTACATCGTCAAACTCAACCACAACGAGCTGCTCACCTATCCCAACAAGTTCGACCAGGTGATGTTCGGATCGGTGGAACAGGCCTACGACATGGGCGCGGCCGGCGTGGGGGCCACCATCTACTTCGGCTCAGAGGAGTCCACTCGCCAGATTCAGGAGGTGGCCGAGGCCTTCCACCGGGCCCACGAGCTCGGGATGCTCACCGTTTTGTGGTGCTATCTGCGGAACTCCGATTTCAAGGTGGACGGCACCGACTACCACGCCGCCGCCGACCTCACCGGCCAGGCCAACCACCTCGGGGTGACCATCGAGGCCGACATCATCAAACAGAAGCTCCCCGAGAACAACGGCGGCTACACCGCCCTCGGGTTCGGCAAGACCCACAAGCTGGTCTACGACGAGCTCACCACCGACCACCCCATCGACCTCACCCGCTGGCAGGTGGCCAACTGCTACATGGGCCGGATCGGGCTGATCAACTCCGGCGGCGCATCATCGGGGGCCGGCGACCTGGCCGAGGCCGTGCGCACCGCGGTGATCAACAAGCGGGCTGGCGGACTCGGCCTTATCAGCGGCCGCAAAGCCTTCCAGCGCCCCGTGTCCGAAGGCGTGGAGCTGCTCAACGCCATCCAAGACGTCTACCTCTCCGACTCGGTCACCGTCGCGTAGGCATGCGACAGGGCTGGTTTCGGGCGAGGATGTGCCACTTGAGGCTTGCCACTGGGTAACCTCGGAGTTCGGCGTCGCTTAATGCGTGGGGCCATCTGGGATCAAGGAGGATTCCGTGACTGACACCGTGCCGCGTACCGTCGGGACGCGCGAGCTGAACCGCCTGGTGGTTCGCTTTGCGGGCGACTCCGGCGATGGGATGCAGCTCACCGGCGACCGCTTCACCAGCGCCAGCGCGCTGTTCGGCAACGACCTGGCCACCCTCCCCGAGTTCCCCGCTGAGATTCGGGCGCCCCAGGGGACCCTGGCCGGCGTGTCGGCCTTCCAAGTGCAGGTGTCCGACCACGACATCACCACGCCGGGCGACGCTCCCAACGTGCTGGTGGCCATGAACCCGGCTGCCCTCCGCAAGGAGCTGGCTCATTTGGAGATCGGCGGGACCGTGATCGTCAACCAGGACGCCTTTGTGGAGCGGAACCTGACCAAGGCCGGCTACGAGAGCGATCCGCTGGAAGACGGCAGTCTCGACAACTACACCCTGTTCAAAGTGCCGATGACCACCATCACCAAGGAGGTCTGCAAGGACTTGGGGGTGAAGCCCCGCGACGCGGAGCGGTCCAAGAACTTCTTCGCTCTGGGCCTCCTGTCGTGGCTCTACAGCCGTCCGGCCCAGCCCACCCTGGATTGGATCTCGGCCAAGTTCAAGCGCCAGCAGCTCATAGCCGACGCCAACACGGCCGCGTTCAAGGCCGGGATGGCCTTCGGCGAGACCGCCGAGCTGTTCGACTTCACCTACGAGGTGAAGCCCGCCTCGCTGTCGCCGGGCACCTACACGAACGTGAACGGCAACACCGCGTTGTCTTGGGGTCTGATAGCGGCCAGCCAGCGGGCCAAGGTTCCCCTGTTTTTGGGTTCGTACCCCATCACCCCGGCCAGCGACGTCCTCCATGAGCTGAGCCAGCGGAAGAACTTCGGCGTCCGCACCTTTCAGGCTGAGGACGAGATTGCCGCGGTGTGCGCCGCGCTGGGTGCGTCCTTTGGCGGGCATCTGGGAGTGACCACCACCAGCGGGCCGGGCGTCGCCCTCAAAGGCGAGACCATCGGCCTGGCCGTCAGCCTCGAGCTGCCCCTTCTCGTCATCAACATCCAGCGGGGCGGGCCATCAACCGGACTGCCCACCAAGACCGAGAGCGCCGACCTCATGCAGGCCATGTACGGGCGCCACGGCGAGTCGCCGGTGCCGATTGTGGCCGCCTACTCCCCGTCCCAGTGCTTCTTCGCGGCCATAGAGGCGGCTCGCATCGCCCTCAAGTACCGCACGCCGGTGATCTTGCTGTCCGACGGCTATCTGGCCAACGGGAGCGAGCCCTGGTGCCTGCCCGACGTTTCGACCCTGCCCGACATGACGGTGGAGTTCGCCACCGGGCCCAACCACACCGAGGACGATGGCACCGAGGTGTTCTGGCCCTACCTCCGCGACCCGCAGACCATGGCCCGGCCGTGGGCGGTGCCCGGCACTCCTGGCCTCACCCACCGCATCGGCGGCATCGAGAAGGAAGACGGCACCGGAAACATCAACTACGAGGCCGACAACCACGGTTACATGGTGAGGCTGCGCGAGGACCGCGTCGCCCACATGGCCAACGACATCCCCCTCACCATGGTGGACGGCGATGTGGAAGACGCCGATCTTCTGGTGCTGGGCTGGGGTTCTACCTGGGGGGCTATCACCAGCGCAGTGGGGCGGGCCCGGTCGGAGGGCCGCAAGGTGGCCCATGCCCATGTGACCCACCTGAACCCGCTGCCCAAGGATTTGGGCGAGATCGTCCGCCGGTATCCCAAGGTGCTGGTGCCGGAGATGAACCTGGGCCAGTTCTGCCGCATCATCCGAGCCGAGTTCCTGGTCGATGCCCAGTCGGTCTGCAAGGTTGAGGGCGTTCCTTTCACCGCCGCCGAACTTCACAGCCACATCAACGGAGCCCTTGATGACTGATGTCCTCACCTCAACGACGCCCTATCGGGCCGGCGACCACAACGGAGCCCTTGATGACTGACGTTCCCACCACCACCAAGGCCGACTGGACCAGCGACCAAGAGGTCCGCTGGTGCCCCGGCTGCGGTGATTACTCGATTCTGACCGCGGTGCAGCTCCTCATGCCCGAGCTCGATGTGCGCCGGGAGGACACGGTGTTCGTCTCGGGGATCGGCTGCGCCGCCCGGTTCCCGTACTACATGAACACCTACGGGATGCACGGCATCCACGGGCGGGCCCCCGCACTGGCCACCGGATTGGCCATGGCCCGCCCCGATCTGGATGTGTGGGTTGTGGGCGGAGACGGCGACATGCTGTCAATCGGCGGCAATCACCTGCTGCACGCGTTGCGCCGCAACGTGAACCTCAACATCCTGCTGTTCAACAACCAGATCTACGGCCTCACCAAGGGCCAGTACTCGCCCACCAGCGAGATCGGCAAGGTCACCAAGTCGACCCCGGCGGGCAGCATCGACGAGCCGTTCAACCCCATCTCCGTGGCCATCGGCGCCGAGGCCAGCTTTGTGGCCCGTACCCACGACATGGACCGCCAGCACATGATGGACATGTTCCGGCGAGCCCACGATTTTCCCGGTGCCGCCTTTGTGGAGGTGTTCCAGAACTGCAACGTGTTCAACGACGGGGCGTTCGGGGCCATCACCAAGAAGGACAAGCGGGCCTCCATGCTCATTCACCTCGAGCACGGCCAGCCCATCCGCTTCGGCGAGGACAACGAGAAGGGCGTCGTGATCAACCCCCAGGGCAGCGCCGAGGTGGTGGATGTGGCCGATGTCGGCGAGTCGGCTCTGCTGGTTCACGACGAGGCTCGCCAAGACCCCAGCCTGGCCTTCGCCCTGTCCCGGCTCTCGGCCGGCCCGTTCGAGCCCACTCCCATCGGGGTGTATCGGGCGGTTGAGCGGGCCGAGTACGCCGGCGAGGCCAGCAAGCAGCTGGCCATGGCCCAAGAGCAGACCGGTCCCGGCGATCTCGAGGCCCTGCTGCACTCTCGGCCTACTTGGGAAGTCTCCTGAGCAACGCCTCCGCATCAACCTCTCGTCTCGCACCCGACGGCTGGGTGCTGGACCTGGACGGAGTGATCTGGGTGGGCGGAACCCCGGTTCCTGGCGCGGCGGAGGCCGTTGAGCGGTTGCGTGAGGCGGGCGCGGCTTTGGTGTTCGTCACCAACATGTCGGCGCTGACCGTGGCTGAGCAGGAGGCCAAGCTGGCCGCCGGCGGGATCGACGCCTCCGGGTCGGTGATCACCTCGGCCACCGCGGCGGGCCGGCTCATCGAGCCCGGCGAGCGAGTGCTGGTGGTGGGCGGTCGTGGGATCGACGAGGCGGTGGAGTTGGCCGGCGCCGAGGTCTGCTTGTCTGACCCTGCCGACGCGGTGGTTGTGGGCATGGACCCCGGATTCAACTACGACACTTTGACCCGGGCCATGCGGGCAGTGCGAGGCGGCGCCCGGCTGATCGGCACCAATCACGATCCCAGCTACCCCACTGAGCGGGGACTGGAGCCGGGGGGCGGATCGCTGCTGGCCGCGGTGGCTGCTGCCGCGGAGGCGGTGCCCATCATGGCGGGCAAGCCCAACCAGCCCATTGTCGATTGCGTGCGCAGCAGAATCGGCGACACTGGCGTTGTGGTTGGGGACCGCCCCGACTCCGACGGCCGATTCGCCCAGGCACTGGGTTACGAATTCGCACTGGTGTTCAGCGGGGTCACCGAACCCGAAGACTTGCCGGTATCACCGGAGCCCCAGTACTGCGCTTCTGATCTGGCTGCCCTGGTCGACCAGATGGGGCTTGAATAGGGGGGATGAGAGGCTCGCGTCGGAGGCTGGATGCGGAGCTCGTTCGCCGCGGGCTGGTCATCAGCCGAGATCGGGCCCGACAGGCAGTGGCCTCCGGCCAGGTCACCGTGAACGGAGCAGTGGCCCAGAAGGCCGCTCGCCTGGTGCTGCCCGGCGACGCCCTTGAATTGCTGGGCCCGCCGGACCGCTATGTGAGCCGGGGCGGTGAGAAGTTGGAGGGGGCACTGGAAGCCTTCGGCTTGGATGTTGCCGGTTGGCGGTGCTGCGACGTTGGTGCATCTACCGGGGGATTCACCGACTGTCTGTTGCAGCGCGGCGCGGCCGGTGTGGTGGCTGTCGATGTGGGCCGGGCCCAGATGCACGAGCGTTTGGCCGCCGACTCTCGGGTGATTCTCCATGAGCGAACCGATATCCGCGACGTAGACCCCGCCAGCATCGGTGCTCCGTTCGATTTGGTAACCGCCGATGTGTCGTTCATTTCTCTGACTTCGGTTGTGGAATGCCTGGCCGAGCTGGCCGCGCCAAGCGCACCCGTAGTGGTGTTGGTCAAACCCCAATTCGAAGTCGGGCGAAAACAGGCCAGCCGGGGCCGGGGCGTCATCCGCGACCCCGAGTTATGGCAGGCTGCGCTCGATCGGGTGCTGGATACGGCGACCTCTGCGAGTCTTGCCCCCCAAGCCGCCGCTCCGTCAGCGCTGAAAGGCGCACAGGGAAACGTGGAGTTCTTCCTGCACCTTGAGAAAGGCGGCACCCCCGCCCCGGTGGATTCCGCCCATGTGGTCTCCCAAATTGTCACCCAAGAGGAATAACCTGACCGCAGTGGCATCCGCTGCTGAGCTTCCCCCCCAACACCAAGAGCCGGTGGCTGATGAATGAAGAAGCAGGCCTTGATCAGGCTTCTGCGCGGGATTGCGAGAGACAGGGGAGTCAATCTGCATTTGTTGGCGGCAGGGACGGCACGAAGTCTGGCAATCCGGGGAGGAGCGGCTAGTGATTCCCCGTCATACGGAAATCGATGAGCACACTGCGAGGGCTATATTGAAAAAGGCACAGGAATCGTTCGGGAGCAGCAATGGCAGACATTCCAACCCCCGATAGTACGTTCAGGGTGGTTGCCCGAGAAGGTGACGAATGGTGGGGCATCCAAGTGCGGAAACTGGATTGGGTATTCTCCCAAGTCCGCCGCCTCCAGGATGCAGAGGAGGCTGTTCAGGATGCCATAGCCGCCTATTTCGATGTGCCGGTCAGCGAAGTGGGTCCCATTGTGATCGACGAGGTGATTGCTGCTGGCACGAGCTTTTTCCCGAACGGCGTCCAGCCAGTTGCGACATAGCTCTATGGCCGCAATCGCCTTCTTCGTTCACGCTGACCGGTCGGAAGCCCTCAAGCTTGCGGCTGAACTCGTTGGCCGTTTGGACGGCGACGGTCATGAAATCCGGCTGCTGCCTGAGTCGGCTGAGGCGGTGGACCGCTCCGACCTGGCCCATCTCGACGACCGCATTGGCGAGAAGCTGGACTTGGCCGTGAGCTTGGGCGGCGACGGGTCCATGCTCCGAGCGGTGACCGCGGTGGCCGATGACGGGGTGCCGGTTCTCGGGGTCAACTACGGCTCATTGGGCTATCTGACCGGGATCGAGCCGGATTCGGCCTCAGAGGCAGTCGAGCAGTTCCTAGCCGGGGACTACATCATCGAGGAGCGCATACGGCTGCACTGTCGACTGGGCAACGGCAGCGAGGTGAGCGCTCTCAACGAGGCCATCGTGGAGAAGGTGGACAGCGGGAGAACTGTCAATCTGGCCGTTCACATCGATGGGGAGTTCTTCACCAGCTACGCCGCCGATGGGCTGATCGCGGCCACTCCCACCGGCTCCACCGCCTACTCCCTGTCGGCGGGCGGACCCATCTTGGCTCCAACCATGAATGCGGTGATCCTCACCCCGGTGGCCCCCCACACGCTGTTCGACCGCAGCCTGGTACTGCTGCCCGATAGCGAACTAGTCATCGAGGTGTTGGGCGATCGTCCGGCCGCAGTGGCGGTGGACGGCCGTTCGCTGGGCGAGCTGGGCGAAGGGGGCTCGCTGACGGTCTCGGTTTCTGATCAGCCCGCACGCCTCGTCACCCTCGGCCAGCGAGGCTTCCACCAAGCCCTCAAGTCGTCCTTCGGCTTGTCCGACCGCTGACGGGATGAGGACACCAAGCGAGAGCGGACCCGTCTCAAGTCGTCCTTCGGCTTGTCCGACCGCTGACGGTGGCCCGAGGCAGTGCTGACTGAGCTGGCCGTAGAGAACCTGGGGGTGATCGAGCGGCTCAATCTGGTGTTGGGAGCGGGCATGACTGCGCTGACCGGCGAGACCGGGGCGGGAAAGACCCTGGTGGTGACGGCAGTCGACCTGCTCCTGGGCGGCCGGGCCGACCCAGCGTTGGTGCGGTTCGGGGCCGGCGAGGCCGTCGTCGAGGGCCGGTTCGACCACGAGGGGGAGGAGGTGGTGCTTCGCAGGGTGGTGCCTGCCGACGGGCGGGCTCGGGCCTATGTCGACGGCCGGCTCGCGTCGGCCGCCACTCTGGCCGAGCTGGGTGCAGAACTGGTGGACCTGCACGGCCAGCACGACCACCAGTCGCTGTTGCGCCGGGTTCACCAGCGGGCCGCGCTGGATCGATTCGGCGATGTCGGCTTGGCCCCGCTTGTGGAGGCTCGGGCCGCGTTGTCCGACCTGAATCGCCGACGGGCCGAGCTGGGGGGCGACGAGAGATCCCGGGCTCGGGAGATCGAGCTCTGCCGATTCCAGCTAGCCGAGCTGAATGAGGCCGGCCTGGAGAACCCCGACGAGGATGAGGTGCTCAAAGGCGAAGAGGCGGTGCTGGCCGACGCTGCCTCCAGCCGGGACGCGGCCCGACAGGCGGCGATGTCTCTGGGCGCCGATGGCGCGGTGGGGGCTGGGTTGGCCCAGATGGCCGCCGCCGTGGAGAACCGTCCGCCGCTGGAGGGCCAGCATGAGCGGCTGGTCAACTTGGTGGCCGAGGTTGGAGACCTGTCAACCGAGCTGCGCCGCGCCGCCGAATCCATTGACGAGAATCCGGCCCGACTGGCCGAGGTCCGCCAGCGCCGGGAGCTGTTGGTTGATCTGCGCCGCAAGTATGGGGAGACCGTGGCCGAGGTCATGGAGTTCCATCGCGATCTGTCTGACCGCCTCGCGGAGCTGGAGGACTTCGACCGCTTGGCCAAAGACCTCGACGGGGAGCTAGATCGCCGCACCGCGGCGGTGGCTGAAGCCGGTGCCGAAGTGGGTACGGCTCGGCGGCAGGCGGCCCACGCGCTGGGCGAAGAGGTGACCGCCAACCTGCGGGAGCTGGCCATGGCCCGAGCCGAGGTGCAGGTGGCGGTGGGCGACGACCCCGGAGACGACGTGGACTTCTTGCTGGCCGCCAACAGCGGGGCCCCCGGCCTGCCTCTGGTGTCGGCTGCATCCGGGGGGGAGCTGGCCAGGGTCATGCTGGCCCTGCGCTTGGTGGTCAGCGCCGGGCCTCCGGTGCTGGTGTTCGACGAGGTGGACGCCGGCATCGGCGGCCAGGTGGCCCAGACCGTGGGCCGGGCGCTGTCGCGCCTCACCGCCGATCACCAGGTGTTGGTGGTTACCCACCTGCCCCAGGTGGCAGCGTGTGCCGACTGCCAGGTGAGCGTCGTCAAGCACGACGACGGGGTATCCACAGCCGTGACCGCCGAGTCCTTGGAAGGCGAGGACCGCGTGATCGAGCTGTCCCGGATGCTGTCCGGCTCGCCCGACAGCCAGAGCGCCCGCCGCCACGCCTCCGAACTTCTTAAGATGTCCCAGGGTGGCTGACGGTCCACCAGTTGTCGCTCTTCCCCGCTAAGCTTGGCAGGCGTGACCAAACACATCTTTGTCACAGGCGGGGTGGCGAGTTCGCTGGGCAAAGGGCTTACGGCCGCATCACTGGGACGCTTGCTCAAGCAGCGGGGTCTGCGGGTGACCATGCAGAAGCTCGACCCCTACATCAACGTGGACCCGGGCACCATGAACCCCTTCGAGCACGGCGAGGTGTTCGTCACCGACGACGGCGGGGAGACCGATCTGGATCTCGGCCACTACGAGCGGTTCATCGACGAGAACCTCACCAAGCTCTCCAACGCCACCACCGGCTCCATATACTCGTCGGTCATCGCCGCCGAGCGCCAAGGCGAGTATCTGGGCAAGACGGTTCAGGTGATCCCCCACGTCACCAACGAGATCAAGAACCGAATTGCAAGTTTGGTGTCCGACGATATCGATGTGGTCATCACCGAGATCGGCGGGACCGTGGGCGACATCGAGATCCTCCCCTTCCTGGAGGCGATACGCCAGATTCGCTTGGACGTGGGACGGGGCAACGTGTGCTATGTCCACGTCACCCTGGTGCCCTTCATCGGCCCGACCGGCGAGCAGAAGACCAAGCCCACCCAGCACTCGGTTACCGAGCTCCGCAGCCGGGGGGTTCAGCCCGATGCCATCGTGTGTCGCAGCGAGTCGCCCATCTCCGACGAGTTGAAGCGAAAGATCTCCAGCCTTTGCGACGTGGACGTGTCGGCAGTGGTCAACGCGGCCGACGCCGAGAGCATCTACGAGATCCCCCTGGTGCTCCACGATGAGGGCCTCGACCGGGTGGTCTGCGACATTTTGCGCTTGAGCCCTTCCGAGCCCGATCTGTCGGATTGGCAGTGGCTGAACCAGCGAATCGAAATGGCCCAGCGCAGTGTGCGCATCGGCTTGATCGGAAAGTATGTAACCCTCCAAGACGCCTATCTGTCGGTGGTGGAGGCGCTGAACCACGCCGCCATTCATCAGGGTGCGTCGGTGGAGATCGAGTGGATCCAGGCCGAGAGCGTGGAGGGGCTGATGGTCGACAGCCTGCTGAGCGGGCTGGACGGCATCGTGATCCCCGGCGGCTTCGGCGAGCGGGGCATCGAGGGCAAGATCAACGCCGCCTCCTATTCCCGTGAGAACGGCATTCCTTGTCTGGGCCTGTGCCTGGGACTC
Source organism: bacterium (assembly GCA_028819295.1). Lineage (GTDB taxonomy): Bacteria > Actinomycetota > Acidimicrobiia > Acidimicrobiales > Bin134 > Poriferisocius. Next base: position 12,477 of record JAPPMA010000034.1, read on the forward strand.
CAGGTGATGACCATCGACTACGCCCGCAACGTGTTGGGCCTGGCCAATGCCCATTCCAGTGAGTTCGACCCCAGCACACCGTGGCCGGTGATCGACCTTATGGAGGCGCAGCGGGGCATCACCGACAAGGGCGGCACCATGCGGCTGGGGGCGTGCCTGGCCAAGCTACGAACGGGCACCCAGGTGGCCGAGGCGTACGGCGCTGAAGTGGTGTCGGAGCGCCACCGCCACCGCTACGAGTTCAATCCCAAGCTCCGCAGCCGCTTCGAGGGCACCGACTTTGTGCTCGCCGGGGAGTCGCCCGACGGCCTCTTGGTGGAGTTCATCGAACTGGACAACCACCCATGGTGGGTGGGAACCCAGGCTCATCCCGAGTTCAAGAGCCGTCCCGATCGGCCCGCTCCGCTGTTCTGCGGTTTGGTGAAGGCCGCGTTGGATCGCCGAGAGGGAGGAATGACCGCCGATGACGCTGCTCCTGCCCTTTCGGAGGCAGGGGATTCAGAGCAGGTCGAGGCGGTTGCTGACACCTCGTCCGCAGTCCGCCGTTGAGAGGCAGCGAGGGCGGTGAGCATCGGCATGGGCTTCACCCCGGTTGGAGAGTGCCAAGAGTGGCAAGGTCGGGTGGTGTCCCTGAGCGTTGCCGAGATCAGGGCACCCGACGGCTCGGTCTATGAGCGGGAGATCATCCGCCATCCCGGAGCTGCGGTTATCGTGCCTCTCGACGGCCAAGAAGTCATCATGATCCGCCAGTATCGAGCTGCGGTCAATCGGGAGATGCTGGAGATCCCCGCCGGGAAGCTGGACAGCCACGATGAGCCTCCCGAGCTCACCGCGCGGCGGGAGATGGAAGAGGAGATCGGCAAACAAGCCGGCCGTCTTGAGCTGTTGGCCGTGTTCCACAACTCTCCGGGGTTCTGCGACGAGATCACCCACTGTTATCTGGCCACCGAGTTGACCGACGCCGACCGCCGTCCCCACGGCATCGAGGAGGAGCACATGGCCATCGAGCGCATCAAGCTGGCCGATGTGCCCGATCTCGTGGCCTCCGGCGAGCTGATCGACGCCAAGTCCATCGTCGGCCTTATGCTGGCCCGCGAGCGTCTGAGGTGAGCGCAGGAAACGGGGTCGAGGAGTTCTTGGATTGGCTGGTGCTGGAGCGGGGCCGCGCCCCCAGCACCCGTGAGGCCTATCGCCGGGACTTGAGCGGCTATTGCGAGGTCTTGGTCGCCCGGGGGCGCAGTGCCGAGACGGCCGACGAGGAAGATGTCTTGGCGCATTTGCGCCAACTGCAAAGCCGGGGAATGGCCCCGGCGTCTATAAGGAGAACGATGACCGCGGTGCGGACGTTTCACCAGTTTCTCGTGGTAGACGGCTTGCGGGACGACGACCCTTGTTCCCATGTGGAAATTCCCAGGGTGCCCGCCAGTGTTCCGGGGGCGCTGAGTGAGGCCGAAGTGGATGCCATCTTGGACGCGGTGAACGGCAGCGACCGGGTATCGCGGCGAGACAGGGCCATGTTGGAGGTGCTCTATGGCACAGGAATGCGCATAAGCGAGCTGGTTGGGATGTCGCTGAGCGATGTGGACATGGCCGAGTCCCTCGTGCGGGTCTTAGGCAAGGGGCAAAGGGAGCGGATTCTGCCGGTGGGCCGATGCGCTCAAGAGGCGCTGGCCGCGTGGCTGGTCCACGCCGGGCGAGGGGAGATGGAGCCCGAGCGCTGGGCATCCCAGCATGACCAGGAAGCGGTTTGGATCAACCAGCGGGGACGGCGCCTGTCGCGACAGGGTGCCTGGAGTGTGGTGAAGAAGAGGGCTCAGCAGGCAGCGCTGGGCGCCAAAGTCACCCCCCATGTGTTCCGCCACTCCTGTGCCACCCACATGCTGGACCATGGGGCCGACATCCGGGCGGTGCAAGAGCTCTTGGGCCATGCCTCCATCAGCACCACGCAGGTGTACACCATGGTGTCCAAGGAGAAGCTCTGGGAGGTTTATCGGGCTGCTCACCCGCGGGCGACGCTCAGCCGGTGAGCGGCGGCGCCCATCTGGTTCGGCGCTTCTTCCAGGCCCTTCTCGATCAGGGCCCTGATGCCGCCGAAGAGGATTGGCTGGTTGGCCTGTTGAGCGAGCGGGAGGCGGCCCTATACGCCCAGATGAGCGAAGCTGACCGCAGCCACGCGCTGCGCTCGGCTCGGTGCCCCGCGCTGGCTGACGATGCCCAGCGGGTGGCTGCCGCCCTCCACGACGTGGGGAAGATCCGGGCTGGTCTGGGGACGGGGGCCCGAGTGGTCGCAACCGTGGTAGGGGCCGTTCTACCCGGTCTTTTGAAAGGCCGGTGGGCCGATTATCAGGATCATCCTCGCCTGGGGGCGGAGATGCTGCGAGACGCCGGCAGCGCCGAGCTCGCGGTGGTTTGGGCTGCGGAGCACCACCTTCCCCTTGCCGGATCATCCCTGCCCCGCGAAGTGGTCGCCGCGCTGGCTGCTGCTGACTAATCGGAAGCCGGTAGGCTTTTGCCCGTGCCCACCGAGATTCCCAAGATCATCAGCGTGGACGACCACTTGGTGGAGCCCGCCCACCTGTGGCAGAGCTGGCTGCCGGAGCGGTTCAAGGAGCGGGGCCCGCGGGTGGAGCGCCGCCGGGTGGGGCCCATCACCTACATCGGCGGGCCCAAGATGTACACCTACGAGCTTGACGTGGAAGACGGGCCGTGGGGCGACGTGTGGTTCTACGAGGACCTCGTCTATCCCAACAAGCGCCATGTGGCCGCTGTGGGCTTCGACCGCGACGACATGGAGGCCGTGCCGATCACCTTCGACGAGATGCGCCCGGGGTGCTACGAGCCCAAAGCCCGGGTAGAGGACATGGAGATGAACCATGTGGAGGCGTCGCTGTCGTTCCCGACGTTCCCCCGGTTCTGCGGCCAGACCTTCTTGGAGGCCGATGACAAGGAGATGGCCCTGGCCTGCGTGCAGGCTTACAACGACTTCATGATCGAGGAGTGGTGCGGCGACTCCAACGGCGCGCTCATCCCCTTGGCCATCATCCCGCTTTGGGATGTGGAGCTGGCCAGAGCCGAGGTGGAGCGCAACGCGGCCCGGGGCTGCCATGCGGTGTGCTTCAGCGAGATCGCCCCCAATTTGGGCCTGCCCAGCATCCACACCGACTACTGGGATCCGTTCTTCGCCGCCTGCCAGGACACCGCCACCGCGGTGTGCATGCACATCGGCTCATCGTCGGTGATGCCCGCCGCCTCCCCCGACGCTCCGCCGGCGGTGGCGGCCTCGCTCAGCTTCAACAACGCCATCGCTTCGATGAGCGACTTCTTGTTCTCCGGGGTGCTTGTTCGGTTCCCCAGGCTGAAGCTGGCCTACTCCGAGGGCCAGATCGGGTGGATCCCCTACATCTTGGAGCGCTGCGACGACGTCTGGAGCGAGCACCGGGCCTGGGGCGGGGTGAGGGACACGATTCCCGAACCGCCGTCCACCTACTACTACCGCCAGATCTACGGCTGCTTCTTCCGCGACAACCACGGATTGAAGTCTCTCGACGAGGTGGGCGTGGACAACGTGACCTTCGAGACCGACTACCCCCACACCGACACCACATGGCCCCACACCAAGAAGGCGGCCGAAGACATGATGGGCCACCTCCCCCCCGATGTGGTCCACAAGCTGGTGCGGGGCAACGCCGCCCGCCTCCTCAACCTCGACATCGACTGATTCCCAATCGACAGACTGCGGTCAGTCTGAGGCCCTAAACGACGCAAAGGTCCGAGCAATGAGCTCAGACTGTTCTTGGGTGTGTACGGCGGCGCTGCCGGTGGCTGGGCTGGATGACTCGCTGCGGCTTGCTCTGAGGATGTCGCAGCGGTCGCCGAAGGCGTCGTGGAGGTGCCCCTTCGCGTAGTTCCACGGCCCCATGTTCTGCGGCTCCTCCTGGAGCCAGACGATCTTTGCAGCCTTGGGGTAGTGGGCGAGGGCCTCGGCCAGGGCACTGGCTGGCCAGGGATAGAGCTGCTCGACCCGCAGAACGGCGGCGGGTGCCCCTATCTGGTTTCGCTGCGCAATGGCCTCGTGGCAGATCTTGCCGCTGGCCAGAACAACCCCGGTGGCCTGCTCCGGCCCAGGACCGCCCGTGTCGCCTAGAACCGGCTTGAACCAGCCGCCGGTCAGATCGGCCACCGGCGACCGGGCGTCGCGGTGGCGCAACAGAGACTTCGGGGTGAACAGCACCAGCGGTTTGCGGGTGGAGCGCTTGGCCTGGTCTCGGAGCAAATGGAAGTACTGGGCCGCGCAGGACAGGTTGGCCACCCGGATGTTGTTCTCTGCCGCCGATTGGAGGAAGCGCTCTATTCGCCCCGAAGAGTGCTCCGGGCCCTGGCCCTCGAAGCCGTGGGGCAAGAGCATTACCAGTCCTGAGTGCTGGCTCCACTTGTCCTCGGCCGACACCACGAACTGGTCGATGATGATCTGCGCGCCGTTTACGAAGTCTCCGAACTGCGCCTCCCAGAGCACCAGTGCGCTCGGATCGCCCACCGAGTAGCCGTACTCGAAGCCCAAAGCGGCGTACTCCGACAGCAGCGAGTCGTACACCCACAGCCTGGCGTCGCCGCGGGCCAAGCCCGCCAGCGGGCAGTGCTCCCGGGCCGTCTGGTTGCACACCAGGGTGCTGTGGCGGTGCGAGAAAGTTCCCCGCCGGGAGTCCTGGCCGGCCAGTCGAATCGACACGCCCTCGTCGAGCAGAGTGCCGAAGGCCATCGCCTCGGCCAGCCCCCAGTCCACCAGGCCCTCAGCCATCATGGCGTCGCGGGCCTCGAATTGGCGGGCCAGCTTGGGGTGCAGCACGAACCCGTCGGGCACCGATGTCAGCGCGTCGAAAACCCGCTTCACCTGGCGTTCTGACACGCCGGTGTCCACTGGCGAAGAGACATGGGGAGCGGGGTCGGCAAGCCCCGCCGAGATCGACAGGTGGAGCTCCCGTTTGCCTGCTGTCTCGAGCCCGGCGGACTCGCCCGGGCTCTTGTCAGCCGCCTGGTCGCGGGTTTCTTCCAGCGCCTCTTGGAGCTTGGCCCGAAATTGGTCCATGGCCTGCTCGGCCACTTCGAGCGTGATGTCCCCGCGCTTCACCAGCGACTCCACATAGAGCTTTCGCACGGAGCGGTGGTCCTCGATTCGCCGGTACATCTCCGGCTGGGTGTAGCTGGGGTCGTCGGCTTCGTTGTGCCCCTGGCGCCGGTAGCACCACATGTCGATCACCACATCCTTGTGGAAGTGGTTGCGGTAGGCCAGCGCCCAGTGGGCCACCCGGGCGCAGGCCTCGGGGTCGTCGCCGTTGACGTGGAAGATGGGGGCTTGGATCATCTTCGCCACATCGGTGCAGTAGTAGCTGGAGCGCGCCGACTCCGCAGTGGTGGTGAACCCCACCTGGTTGTTCACCACCAGGTGTACGGTGCCCCCGGTTCGGTAGCCCTGGATCAGCGACAGATTCAAGGTTTCGCTGACCACTCCCTGGCCGGCGAAGGCGGCGTCGCCGTGTACCAGCACCGGCAGCACGGGGTAGCGATCGTCATCGTTGGCCGCCTGGCCCCGGACCAGCCCGCTGACCGGGCTGTGCTCTTCCTGGCCCCGGACGAGGTGGTCCAGGCGGGCTCGGACCATTCCCTCCACCACCGGGTTCACCGCCTCCAGATGAGACGGGTTGGCGGCCAGCTCCACGGCGATGCGGTTGCCGGACGAGCTCTCGAATTCCGAGGTCATCCCCAGGTGGTACTTAACGTCGCCCGACCCCTGCGTGGACGACTCGTCCAGATTTCCCTCAAACTCGCTGAAGAGCTGGTCGTAGTGCTTGCCCACGATGTTCACCAGAACGTTGAGCCGCCCCCGGTGGGCCATGCCCATGATGGCCGAGGCCATGCCCAAGTCGGCTGCCTTGCCCAGCACGGCGTCGAGGACAACGATGGCGCTCTCGGCCCCCTCGACCCCGAACCGCTTCTGACCCACGTACTTGGTGTCCAAGAACCGCTCCAGCGCTTCGGCCGCGTTCAGCCGATCCAGTATGTGGAGCTTCTCGTCGAGCCCCGTAGGGGTGCCCATCGCCTCCACTTGCGCCTGAATCCACTGCTTCTCGTCGGGATCTTGGATGTGCATGTACTCCACGCCCACCGTGCGGCAGTAGGCGTTGCGGAGCACATGCAGGATCTCGCCCAGAGGCATCTTGCCGTCGGGCTGGCCCAGCTCGATGCCGCCCAGCCCGGTGGTGAGGAACTCCCGGTCGAGATCCCAGATGGTGAGGCCGTAGGTGGCCGGGTCTAGCTCGGAGTGCATCTCGGGCTCGCTGGCCGAGAGCGGGTCGAGATCGGCGATGAGGTGGCCCCGCACCCGGTGCATGTTGATGAGCGCGTTCACCTGCATCTGCTTGGTGATCACGGCCTGCTCCCGGTTGAGGGGCAAGATGTCGGGTCGCCAGCGCACGGCCTCGTAGGGCACGCCCACCGCCCGGAAGATGTCCTCGTAGAAGTTGTGCTTGCCCAGCAGCAGGTCGTTGACCGCCCCCAGGAACATCCCCGACTCGGCGCCTTGGATGATGCGGTGGTCGTAGGTGGACGACAAAGTGATCACCTTCGACACCCCCAGATCGGCCAGCGTGCGGGAGTCCGCGGCCTGATAGGCGGTGGGGTAGTCGATGGTGCCCACACCGACGATCACTCCCTGGCCGGGCATGAGCCGGGGCACCGACTGAACGGTGCCCAGGGTGCCGGGGTTGGTGATGCTGACGGTGACGCCCGCGAAGTCGTCGGGGCTCAGATCGTTGCTGCGCACCTTGCGGACCATGGTGTCGTAGAGCTCGACGAAGTTGGGAAAGTCCAGCGTGTCGGCCTCTGAGATGCACGGCACCAGAAGCGAGCGGGATCCGTTGGCCCTCTCCACGTCCACGGCGATGCCCAGGCCTATGTGGGGGTGGCGCACCACCCGGGGACCGCTGTCGGTGTCGACGAAGGTGGAGTTCATCGCCGGCATGTGATGGGCGATGGACTGCACCACGGCGTAGGCGATCAGGTGGGTGTAGGACACCTTGCGCCCGTCGGTGCGCCTGAGGTAGCCGTTGACGATCTGGCGGTTGACGTCGAGCAGCTTGGCCGGGATCTCCCGGAAGCTGGTGGCGGTGGGGATGGCCAGGCTCGCCTCCATATTGAGGGCAATGCGGGCCGCCGCTCCCCGCAGCGGATTCCCCGGCGCCGGCTCGGGCGCCTCAGCCGGCTCGGGCGTCGGGCGGCTCTGGACTGCGGGGGCGGCTGGATCGGGCAAGACGCGGTCGGGGCGGTAGTCGGAGAAGAAGTCCTGCCAGCTCTCGCTCACTGCTGCGGGGTCGGCCAGGTACTGGCGGTGCATCTCGTCCACCAGCCAGGCGTTCTGGCCGACTATCGACTCGGTGTCTGGGGTCATGGGGAGAGTCTACGAACTTTGGGGCCACTAAGGTTCTGCGGGTGCGGTTGGCCACCTGGAATGTGAACTCCCTGAACGCCCGCATGCCCCGAGTCCAAGAGTGGCTGGAGCTGGCCGACCCCGATGTGGTGTGCATGCAGGAGACCAAGCTGGCCGACGAGGCTTTTCCCGGCCTGGCTTTCGAGTCGATGGGCTACGAGTGGGTCCACCACGGTGAGGGAAGGTGGAACGGGGTGGCCATTTTGAGCCGGGTGGGCTTGGCCGACCCCCACGACGGGTTCGCCGATGGACGCGAGGCCGATCCCGATGCCCGCATCGTGTGGGCCACCTGCGCCGGGGTGCGCGTGGCCAGCGCCTACATTCCCAACGGGCGGGAGCTGGGCCACGACCACTATCACTACAAGCTCAACTGGCTGGGCCGGCTCCGGTCTCATCTGGAGGCCAACGCCGATGCCGGGGCGCCGGTGGTGGTGGCCGGAGACTTCAACGTGGCCCCGGCCGACAACGACGTGTGGGACATCGCCGCCTTTGAGGGGCTCACCCATGTGAGCGGGCCCGAGCGCGAGGCATTCGCCTCGCTGGTGGACTGGGGCCTGGTCGACGTGTTCCGCCGGCGGTGGCCCGACGACGGCCTCTACACCTTCTGGGACTATCAGGCGGGCCGGTTCCACAAGCGCCAGGGAATGCGCATCGACATGGTGATGGCCACCGAGCCGCTGGCTGAGCGGGTGGCCGCAGTGCTCATGGACCGCAACGCCCGCAAGGGGGAGAAGCCGTCGGACCACGCCCCGGTGGTGGTGGACTTCGAGTGGGATGAGGCGCCGGGAGCCGGCAGGGGAGCATGAGGATGGGGTGGGCAGTTCGGGCGGGCGGGGCGTGATGGGGGGGTGGTCGACTCTGGCCGCCGCTGATCCGGCGGGCCACGGCCACGACCTGCTGGTTTTTTGGGTGAACATCCTGGTGCTGGTGGCCGCATCCCACCTCTTCGGCCTGGTGATGAGAAGAATGGGGATGCCCTCGGTGGTGGGAGCGCTGCTGGCCGGGCTGGTGCTGGGGCCGTCGGTGTTCGGGGTGGTGTGGAAGTCGGGCTTCGAGTGGTTCTTGCCGGAGATCGGCCAGGGTGTGCAATGGAGCCTGCTGGCGGGGGTCAGCTGGGTGGGGGTGGCCTTGTTGCTGGTGGTGACCGGGTTCGAGACCGACTTGGGGCTCATCACCAAGCTGGGGAGGTCCGCGCTGCTGGTGACCGCGGGCAGCCTGGTGGTGCCGCTGATCGGCGGCGTCGTGGTCGGGCTGCTGCTGCCGTCCCTGTTCTTGGGCGAGGATGCCGAGCGGCTCACGTTCACGCTGTTCGTGGCGTTGGCGCTCGCCGTGTCGTCTCTGGCGGTGGTGGCCAAGATCCTGAGCGAACTGGGGCTTATGCGCCGGGACTTCGGCCAGATAACCGTGGCCGCGGGCATGGCCAACGATGTGATCGGCTGGATCATGCTGGGCGTGTTCACCGGTCTGGCCACCTCGGGCGGAGTGTCGGCCGGGCAGGTGTTGTCCACGCTGGGGGGGATTGCGGCCTTCGGGGTGTTGGCGCTGACAGTGGGCCAGCGGCTGGTGGACCTGCTGTTGCGGCAAGTGCGGCGCACCGGGGGCAGCCTGACCGCGGCACTGGCCGTGGCCATGGTGACCATGCTGGGATTCGGAGTGGCCACCGAGTGGCTGGGGGTGGAGGCGGTGCTGGGGGCGTTTGTGGCCGGGGTGGTGCTGCACCGGTCCCGGTTCCAGCACGAGGACACCATTCACCACTTGGAGGGTATGACCAACGCCCTGTTCGCGCCGGTTTTCTTCGCCACCGCCGGTTTGCAGGTGGATCTCCGCTTGCTGAACGACGCCGAGGCCCTTTGGTGGGCAGTGGTCGTGCTCGCGGTGGCCATCGTTTTCAAGTTTGCCGGGGCCTACGGCGGCGCCCGCCTCGCCGGCCGCACCCACCGGGCGGGGCTGGCCCTGGGCGCGGGGCTGAACGCCCGGGGGACGCTGGAGATCGTCATCGCCACGGTGGGGTTAAGCGTCGGGGTGTTCAGCCCTACCGCCTTCGCGGTGATCGTGCTGGTGCCGGTGCTCACCTCCCTGTTCGCCTCGGCCACGCTGCGAGGGGTGGTGAACAACTGGCAGGGGACTCCCGATGAGCAGGAGCGGCTGGGCCGGGAGCAGGCGCTGAGCCGCAATCTGGTGGTGCGAACCTCACGGCTCCTGCTGCCCAGCCGGGGCGGCCCGGAGTCCATCGCCGCCGCCCAGGTTCTGCACTTCGCCTGGCCGATTGAAGCCGGGGCCACGGTGCTCACGGTGGGCGGCCGAGACGCCGAGGCCGACATCACGCCGCTGCGCAACGTGCTTCACGACCGGGCCTTGGAGCACCGACGGGTGCGCGGGGAAGACCCGGTTCGCGCCATCATCGACGAGAGTCGGCTGGGGTTCGGCGTTATCGGGCTGGGTGCTCAGGATTACGCCGACACCATGCAGGTGATCTCGCCTCTGGTGGACGGGGTCTTGTCGGAGAGCCCCATCCCGGTGGTGGTGGTGCGCCGGGCGAGAAACCTGGACCGGCCTCTGCCGGGTGCATACAGCCGGGCGGTGGTGCCGGTGACCGGAAGTCCGGTGTCGCGGGCCGCCCAGGAGGTTGCCTTCAACCTCAGCGCCCAGCTCGGCACCGAACTGCACCTCACCCACGTCAACACCATCAGGAGCGAGCCCGCCGTGTTGCCATCGCTGCTCAGCCGCCGGATGATCGCCCGCAGCAGCAGCATCGTCGGGGTGCAGATGGTGGCCCAGGCCGAGACGCTCGCCGTTGAGCTGGGGGCGACAACCCAGACGGTGGTCATGGACGGCGCCTCGCCGGCCGATGAGATATTGAAGCTGGCGCGAGACATTGAGGCCGATCTTGTGGTTATGGGCGCCAACCTCCGCCGGGTTGGAGACCGCCCGTTTTTGGGCCACCGTGTGGAGCAGGTGCTCCGAGACTGCGACGCCACCGTGGTGGTGGTGCTCATCCCATTCGACCTCTAGCGGTGCGTCGTGGGGTGTGTTGCGGCACATCGCTGGCCCTAAGGGAGTTCAGACAGCGCTGAGGATGGCGTGCAGGTATGGCGAAGGAGAGCGGGCCGAGGTCCGGTCTCCGAAGGCCCGCTCGGAGGCCCAGTGGCAGTGCAGTTCTCGCTTGGCCCTGGTGATGGCCACGTAGAGCAGACGCCGCTCCTCGGCGACCTCGGCCGCCGTCTGTGCCCGGCTGATGGGCACCAGTCCCTGCTCCATGCCGGCCAGATGCACGATGGGCCACTCCAGCCCCTTGGCCGCATGAAACGTGGACACATCCACCGCGTCGGCAACGCTGGGCCGGGCTGCTCCGGCGCCATGCTCGGTGCGGTGGGAGTCGATGCGAACTCGACAGGGGATCTGTGCTTTGCCCAGCGCAGTGGCCAGCACTGCGATTTGGGCATTGGTGCGGGCCAGCACGGCCATCGACGACCATGCCGTCTCGGGGCCCTTGGCGTCGCGCAGGGCTCGAGCTATGGCCAGCGCCTCGTCGAAGTCGTCGGCATGGGTGCTCACCGTGGGCCGGGGACCGTCGAGGCTGTGGGCGGTCAGCGAGGCCGACCCCGCCGGCAGCACCGCCCGGCCCGCGGCCAGGATCTGCGGGCTGGAGCGGTAGTTGTCCACCAGGTCGAGCACCGCGGCATCGGGCAACCAGTCGGTGAACCGCTCGATGTATTCGGAGTCCGCGCCGTTCCATCCGTAGATCGCCTGATTGGGATCGCCCACCGCGCACAGGTCGTTGCGGTCGCCCAGCCAGGCTCGGAGCAACTCGAACTGGAGCCGGTTCACGTCCTGGAACTCGTCGACGAACAGGTGTCGGCAGCTCCAGCGGCGGGCCTCGGCGTATTCGGGGTCGTCGGTCAAGTCCCTCAGGGCCAAGATCAGCAGGTCGTCGAAGTCCACCACCCGCCGTTTGGCCTTCTCGCGCTCGTAGTGCTGGTAGACGTCGGCGACGGCGGCATGGTTCATTGCCGTCCAGCGGCCGAAACCGGCAGCCTTTTCGCGATAGTCGTCGGGGGTGAGGCGGTGCGCCTTGGACCATTCGATTTCGGCCACCGCATCTTGCACCTCGGCCTTGGCCAGACGCAGTCCTGCTTGTTTGGCCGACCGGGCGACCAGGCCTCGCTTGTCTTGCACTATTTCTGGCGGCCTGACCCCTCCCTCGGCCCAGCGGGTGCGCAACTGGGCATAGGCCGTGCTGTGAAAGGTGCCCGCTTTCACCGAGCTCCGCAGCCCCAGCCCGGCCAGGCGCTCGCGAAGTTCGTCGGCCGCCTTGCGGGTGAACGTGATTGCCAGGGTGCGCTTGGGGTCGATGGCGCCGATGCCGGACTGATAGGCGATCCGACGGGTGAGCACCCTGGTCTTGCCGGTGCCTGCCCCGGCGCGGATGCACAGCGGCGTCCCCGGGGATTCCACCGCGGCCCGCTGCCGCTCGTTCAGCCCCTCCATCACTGGCTCCAAAACCCTCACCACCCCAACCTACCGACACCGGTGACAATTGCGAGGTTCCCTGAATGGGCGTCCAATATCGTCTCTGATCTTGCGAATCCGACACCGGTGACAATTGCGAGGTTCCCTGAATCCCATCTGAATTCAAGCTGCGCCGAGCAGCAGGGGTTCGCGGACTCCTAGGGCTCCGGGTGGGGGTTTGTTGTGGTGTCCGGTTTGGCAGCAGCTATCGGGGTCGGGGCTGAAGGGGTAGGGGTCGAGCATGGGTTGGAGCTCGTATTTGCCGGTGTTGGGGCATTTGACGACTTTCCAGTTTCGGTCGTGGATGTCGTGGTGGCAGGCGGTGCAGACCAGTACGAGGTTGTCGATGCTGGTGGGTCCGCCCCTCTGCCAGGGCACGATGTGGTGGGCTTCGCACCAGACGGCGGATTTGCCGCAGCCGATGCAGTGCTTGTCGCGGATTATGAGGGCGGCCCGCTGTGCTTCGGTGGCCGAGCGGGTTTTGCGGCCCATGTCGAGGGTCTGGAATTTGGTGTCGAACACGCTGGGGAGCAGGTCGGCGTCGCATGCCAGCCGCAGTGCTTCTGCTTTGGTGAGGGGGGTTCCGTCGAGCAGGCGGGCGTCGGCGATCTGCTGGTTGATCAGGTCCCAGTTGGCGGTCAGGATCAGCTTGGCGCCCTGTGGGCGCCGGTTCTCGGCCTCGGCGCAGACTAGGTGTTCGAGGGCGTCGGCCATCCGCTGGGCGAACGTGGTATCCGCGGTGCCGTGTTGCTGGGCTCGGATTCTGCGCTCCTGGGCGGCTAGCGCGGCCTCGATTCTGTTGCCTGCCTCGGGGTCGAAACGTCCGTATACGTCGTACATGCCGTCTTGTGGTGATTTGCGGATGGCGAAGTTGCGGTTTTGGAGTTGCCGGTCTCTCAGCGACCTGCCGCCGTCGCAGGCCTGTTCGGATTGGTGGTCGCGCAGCGTTCGGGTGAACTGCCCGAAGTTCTCGGTCTTGGCCGCCTCTACCAGAGCGGTTTCGTCCACCGGCCCCTCGGAGGCGGCTCGGGCGATCAGCTTGGCGTGGTCGGCGGGTATCTCGCCGGCTTGCAGCGCCTCGGCCGTTGCCGCTGCTTTGGATAGCCGCTGTGCGTCGAGCAGCTCCTTGCGGGCCTGGCTGTTGGATGCGCCCAGGGTTTCCACGGCGGCTTGGCGGGCCGCGCCTTGGCCTGATCGCTCGGACAGCGCCAGCAGCGTTTTGGCTTTCAAGGCCGAAATGGCCGATGCGGCCTGGCCCAAACCTACGAGGCGCTGAGACAAATCAGACTCGGACAGCGTCGCCAAATCCACCGCGGGAACGCATACCGCAGCTCCGCACCCGACCGGGGTGCCGGCCGCAGCTCTGCTGCTGTTGCCCCTGGTAGAAGACCCTAACTCCATGTATGTAACCCTACACCTCGCCAGTGACAACTACCCCCCGAACAAGCCCGTCCAGCCGCACTATTTCCGAAAAAATCTGGAAATTCTTTTCGGAAAACCGGCAAGCAGCTTCAGTGGGGTGGGGCAGTGAGGGTGGGAGGCTGTTGACGGTTCGGGCGGTCTCGGCGGAGATGTGGGTGAGGCGGCGGAGGTGTCGGATGAGGTTGAAGGGCTCGTCGGCCCAGGCGTGCCAGCCGTTGGGGTTGTCGGTGATGCCGCTGGGCTTGTCGTGTTTGTGGCGGAGGCTGTCGATGGCCCAGTCGAGCGGCGTGCGGCCCGACACGGTGTATTCGTGAGCCTCCCCGGGAATGTCGATGAGCAGGCAGCGGGGGTTTATCTCCAGCGTTGACCGGTCGGTTTCCTTGCCTTGTTTGGCCCAGCGCATCTTCTTGTCGATGCGGTAGGCGGCGGGGTCGGCTTCGCCCTCGTCGGGCTGGCCGTCCACCAGGCAGACCACGGGGTGCTCGTCGGCGGTCTCGTAGTTGACGTGCAGGTCCGTGAGCGCCCGGCCCGCGGCCCTGAACGCCTCGAAGTCGGGGGCAAGTGGCACCCTGGGCAGGTTGCGCTGCAAGTCGTGTTGGTACCGCTCCCGCCAGTCGGGGGCGTGCATCACGCCGTAGAGGTACTCCCAGATGTCGTCTTTGGCGATGTGGCTGCCGTAGTGGGCATGGAACTGCTCCAGGCACCAGTCGGTGATGTTGTCGGCGTCGGCGGGTTGCGGGCTGGGCAGGCTCAGGCCGAGGGTGGGGGTGTTGTCGGTCATTTGCGTCGGGGAATGGCTCGGTTCGCGGGATCGACGGCGTGCAGGTCGGGCAGAAGATCAACTGCAAGCGCAGCGAACCGGGTGCGGTTCGACGGGCTGCTCAACAAGACCGCCTCTGCCGGGGGACGGCTCTGGTCTGCTGGCCCGGCCCCATCAAGTGCAGATCGGGCAGCAGCCCCGCCGCCAGGACCCCGAAGATCGCCATATTCAACGGCCCTGATATCAAGATTGTTGAGGTGTTTCTGACTCTTCGCGATGGTTTGGGCTGGGTTTCAAGCAGCATGGGGTGGTCGCTGGTGAATCGCTCCGGGTTCGGTGGAGGCTCTGTTCCTTGAGAGGATGGAGCAATGCC
>JAPPMA010000010.1:0-65 GCA_028819295.1 bacterium
CATGGACGACGAGCCCATGGATGACGCCGAGGAGCCCATGGACGACGAGCCCATGGATGACGCCG
>JAPPMA010000010.1:165-26751 GCA_028819295.1 bacterium
AGGAGCCCATGGACGACGAGCCCATGTCCTCCGAGCTGCCGCATATCAAGATCGGCTATCTCCAGTGGATTTACGCTGATGAGGCCGGCAAGCGCATCGAAGATGCGGCCAAAGAGGCGGTTGACTTCCTCGGTTGGGACTACGAGACCTGTGATGCGGCTGGCGACCCGGCCCAAATGCCGGTCTGTGGCAACCAGCTCCTAGATGCTGACATCGATGTGATGCTCACTGACGGCATCCCTGAGGCGTTTATCACCGACGTGCTTGAGCGGGCCGAAGAAGAGGGTATCCCTGTGTTGTCGGCAGGCGGCGAGGTGGACCCCCGCGACTTCTACATCGCCAGCTTTGCCTCTGACGACACCGACCTAGGTGTGCAGCTCGCGAACTACCTGCTTGAGCAATTCCCCGATGGCGCACGCATCATTGTTCAGGAGGTGCCGACCGCTTGGAGCGATAAGCGCATTGAGGGACTCAACTCCGTAATCGACGGCAACAACATCGAGATTGTGGATCTCTGGGAAGGTGATTTCAACAACCTGGTAGCTGGAACAGAGGCCGACGTCACTACCAAGCTCCAGCAGTTCGAGGACATCGACGCTGTGTGGATCAACTTCTCGGTGGCGTCCATCGGAGCGGCGTCGGCCATTGGCGCCCTTTACCCCGATGGCGATGATCCCGACCGTCCGCAACTGCTGACGTTCTACGCCAACCCAACCACTGTGAATGACATTCGCGGTGGACGCGTGGATGCCGCGGTGGACGAGAAGCTGGAGTGGCAGAGTTGGGCCCAGGTGGATGCTGTTGCCGAATGGCTAGTATTCGGCACCACCCCGAGCCAGGAGCGGGCTCCGGATTATGACGGGCGGAACTTCTCTGTGCGGCAGGTGGTGACCATTGACACAGTCAATGCGATGCCAGCCGACAGCACCGAGGTGCCTGCGCCCGACCCCCCAGGTGACTACGAGGAACACTTCCGCAACAAGTGGTGCGGACAATTCACCGGAATTGCAAACTGCGGCTGAAGATCTGAACTAGCACCATTGGTGTAGGAGAATGCGACCAATGGGCCGGTGGCGAGTTTGACCGCCACCGGCCCAGTCGCTTTCTAGCGACGACAGGAGGCTTTAGACGTGTCTGAAACGGCTTCTACTCCGAAGACATCGGGCCGTTTGGGGAGTTGGCGGGGAGAATTTGATCTTCTTGGGGTGATTTCGCGGTACGGAGTGATCATCACCCTGCTGGGCAGCATCCTGACCTTCACCGTCCTCAACGACCGATTCATTGAAATCGATGGTATTCGGACCAGTCTAAATCTGGCTTCCCCATTGCTCATGCTGGCTCTCGGCCTCACCGTCGTCCTGGCCATGGGCGATTTCGATTTATCGATTACCGGCATACAGTCTGCCGCCGGTGCCATGGTGGTGATTTTCATTGTGAATCACGACTGGTCATGGCTGCTCGCCATTGTAGTGGGATTGCTGTTTTGCCTGTTCGCTGGATCGCTGAACGGCCTGCTCGTCTCTTATGCAGGCATGCCGTCATTCATCACCACACTGGCTACGGGCCTCATATTGATTGGGACCAGATATGAGTCAGCCGATGGACGGAATATCACAGGGTCGCAAGACCTGCCAGACATCTATCGCGACTTTGGCGTCGGCAAACCAGATCCATGGTTAGAGCTCAATACACCGGTGTGGATTGCCGCTGGCCTAGCCATTCTGATGTGGCTGCTCATGTCCAAAACCGAGGTTGGGCGCTATATGTACGCCATCGGAGGCAATCCCGAGGCGGCACGACTGTCTGGAATAAATGTCAAGGCATTGCGGGCTTTGGGATTTACGGCTGTAGGTTTCATGGCTCTGTTTGCCGCGGTTACTACAACGGCGAGAACTGCTTCGTCGGTGGCAGATAGCGGCTTTTCTACGCTTCTCGGGGCCTATGCAGCAGCCTTCTTGGGGGCAGCGTCCTCAAAGCGGACGTTGTTCAATGTGCCAGGAACAGTGCTAGGTGTGATCTTCCTGCAAGCAGTCGACAGAGGACTGATCTTGGAGGGGTACAGCACCGGCGTTCGGGACATTGCCAAGGGCTGCATCCTCTTGTTAGCCATGGCATTCACCCGTATCGGAGCTTCCCGACAATGACGGTTAATGTCCCAGAAGCGACCGCCCCGCTACTCGAAGTCTCTGAGGTCACCAAGCGCTATCCCGGGGTGTTGGCTGTCGACGACGTGACACTGACATTGGCGGCAGGCCAGATCATCGGGCTGGTTGGGAAGAACGGCGCCGGAAAGAGCACGCTAATAAAGATCATTGCCGGGGCTGAGCATGCCGACGAAGGCCATTTGTGGCTCAACGGCGAGCCGCTGGTGCTGCACCGTCCCCACGATGCCACCGTGGCCGGACTGGCCTTTGTCCACCAAGACTTGCAGGACGTTGGTGATTTGTCGGTGGCCGAGAACGTGATGCTGGGCTTGGGCTATCCCCGCAAGATGGGGCTGTTTGTGGACTGGGCCGAGTTGTACCGCATGGCCGCCGAGCCCATTTCCCGGCTGGAAGCAGATATCGATCCCCGCGAACCAGTTGGAGAGCTGAGCGTGGCCAAGCAGCGACTGGTGATGATCGCCCGAGGTTTGGCTCAGCGGGCCCAGTTACTAGTGCTAGACGAGCCCAGCGCCTCGCTAACCGATGAGGAGATTGACCATCTGTTCGCGGTGGTACGGCGGTTGCGGGATGACGGAATGGCCGTTGTCTATGTGTCGCATCGGCTGGAGGAGATATTTCAGCTCACCGAGCGGGTGATTGTGATGCGCAACGGCCAACTTGTGGCTGACGAACCTACCGCATCACTCAATCGGTCCTCGTTGATCTCTCATATCACCGGCCATGAGCACGCTCAAACAGCTGCCGAACGAAGGGCTAGCCGAGGAGTGGACGGTCGCCCCGATACCGATGCGATGTTGGAGGTTGAAGGGCTGAATGCCGATACCGGTGTCCACGACTGCTCGTTCGACGTCCGCAAGGGAGAGATCCTTGGGTTGGGCGGACTGATGGGCAGCGGCCGAACAGAGATGGTTCGGGCGGTGTTCGGGGCCGATCACCGCCTAGAGGGCACGGTGCGGGTTCACGGCCGGGAAATAGGCGGCAACCACCCGTCAGAGTCCATGTCGGCGGGCCTGGCGTTGCTGCCCGAAGACCGCAAAACCCAGGGCAACATCATGGACTTCAGCGTGCGCAACAACATCACGCTGGCTTCGTTGGATCGCCACCGGGTGCGGCCGCGGGTGCCTTTCCCATCGAGCAGGTCAGAGAAGCAGGCAGCCGACGGTAGAATCGGCCGCTTAAGCATCGCCACCCCCCACGACCGCCAGCTCGTTCGCCTGCTGTCGGGCGGGAACCAGCAGAAGGTGGTCATTGCCAAATGGCTGGAGCAGGGCGCCGATGTGCTGATCTTCGACGAGCCGACCATTGGAGTGGACGTGGACGGCAAGGAGGAGATCTACGACATAATGGAGGAGCTGGCCGCTGAGGGGAAGGCGGTGGTGTTCATCTCCTCCGAGTTCTCCGAGCTGGTCGGCGTGTGCCATCGGGTGCTGGTGCTGCATGAGGGCCGCATTGTGGGCGAGCTGGAGGGTGACGCCGTCACCGAGCCGGCCATTGTGGAAATCTGCTACAGCCAGCACTGATTGTTTGGCGCTGGTGCGGATTATGTCACTGCTGGTCGGTACTGTGTTCGGCCACGGGCTCATTTGAGCCGAGTGCAAGACTGGCCACAGAGGCGGCTATGAAGAAACTACTAATCCTGTTGCTCAGCACAGCCTTGATCGCGTCCTCCTGCTCGGACAGCGAACCGCATATTCCGATAACCGGGCAGATGAACGCGGGCGAAGCCACGGCGACCGGCGAGGCGGAACCGACTCCTGAGGGCACCGTAGGGCCCGCGGCACCGGCTGAGGCTGGCGAAGAAGAGGCAGAGACAGCCCAAACTGAGGCGCCGCAACCAGATGACGGGTGCCAGACAACCGGAGTCGCCGAGGCCGCAGGCGGGGAGGACTCCCTGCCGGTGGACCCCGACGTGAAGATCGGAGAGCTCGACAACGGACTCACGTACTACCTGCGGTCCAACGCCAGTCCGGGCAATGCGCTGTCGTTGCGGCTGGTGGTCAACGCAGGATCCCTCAATGAGCCGATTGCCGGCGCGGGCTATGCCCATTTCTTGGAGCACATGCTGTTCAACGGCACCGAGAAGTATCCCGGCAACGAGATCACCGACGCCCTTCAGAGCATAGGGGTGGAGTTCGGCCCCGACATCAACGCCTACACCTCGTACGACGAGACCGTCTACATGCTCGATCTGGTTATCGACGAGGAGGAGGGCTCGGTGGACACCGCCTTCGACGTGCTGGCCCAGTGGGCCCACGCCGCCACGATCACACCCGAGGATGTGGAGGAGGAGCGGGGCATAATCCGAGATGAGTACCGCCTGGGGCGGGAGTCGGGTGACGGGATCATCTTTCAGGTATTCGATGAGATGTATACCGATGACTCCCCCTACGCGGGGATGACGCCGATCGGCACGGTGGAGGTCATCGAGGCGACCACCGCGGAGGATCTCCGAGCCTTCTATGAGACGTGGTACGTGCCCTCCAATATGGCGGTGGTGGCAGTGGGCGATCTGCCCATCGAAACGCTGGAGGCTTTGGTTGAGCAGCACTTCTGCGGCCTCGCAGCCGACGATGCCCCAGATGCCCCCGACAACTGGTCTGCACTGAACCCGCAGCCGGCATTCGACATCGCCACCTCCCCCGAGCAGCCGTATTCCTACCTCTCACTGGATATCCGCCTGCCGTCGTGGGATCCCAACACCATCGACGGGGACCGAGAACTGTGGATCGAGCAAGTCATCAGCATCATGGTGGGAAACCGCTTGCAGGACGGCTACGAGCAGGGCTTCTTGTCGCAGATCGATCCGACGCACTGGTCGGAGTTCTCCTACACCAGGGGCCTGCGGTACTACGGCACCAACCTGCGGGCCGAGGACTTCTCCGCCGCCCTCACCGACTACTGGTCGCTGCTGTTGAGCCTGGCCGAGCACGGCTTCGCCGATGCCGACCTGGATCGAGCGGTCAACACGATCAGAGCCGATCTGCAATCGGCGGTCGAGGCGGCGCCCACCATCCAGGATCCCCAGCACGCCAGCCGGTATGCCTCGCACTTCTTGGAGGGCCGCGACATCGGGGCCATCGAGGACACCGCGGCCCGCGTAGACGCGCTGCTCGGGGAGCTTGAGGTTGACGACCTCACTGAACGCTACCGGGAGATCCTCGACGCCAGCGGAGTTATCTTGATCGCGGTGGGCCCCGGCCCCTCAGAGGTGCCCAGCATTGAGGAAATGCGGGCTGCGCTCGATGCGGCTGAGCCGGGGGAGCTGCCGGAACAGCCCGGCGAGGCCGCCGAGCTGCTGTCGGCGCCCGAACCGGTTGACCCGGCGAGCGAGGGAGTGGTCGACGCCCTGGCCGACGAGTTGGACGACGTGTATGAATGGGTGTTCGCCAACGGTGCCCGCGTGACCTATGCCTACTCCGACATAGCCGAGAACGAGGTGAACCTGGACGCGACCTCCTGGGGTGGCTGGTCGTCGCTCCAAGAAGGGGACCGGCCGCTGGCCCAGTATTTGGCCACCCGGGCCGTGGTCAACAGCGGTCTGGGCGATCTGACCCCCTCCCAGATATCCCGCTATCTAGACGACCACAACGCCGCGGTGTCGCCGTACGTCGCGGAGACCACCGAGGGCTTCTCAGGAGCCTCCGACACTGCGGGCGTCGAAACGATGTTCCAGCTCATGCACTTGTACATGACCCAGGCCCGTATCGACGATCAGGCGTTCACAGAAGCAGCCGACATCGGTGGCATCCTCCTCTCGCTGTCGCAGGCCGATCCCGACTGGCAGGGGGCGCTGGCCTACCTGGAGGCGCGATTCGGCGATGCGTTCGGCTGGTTCAACCTGGCCGCCCCCCAGGAGAGGCTCGACACCCTGACGGCCGATGAGATTCTGGAGATTTACCGCAGCCGCTTCGGCGGAGTGGACGACCTCGAGGTGATCGTCGTCGGCGATGTGGACCGCGACACAGTGGATCGGATGGCCCGTACCTATGTGGGAACCCTTCCAGCCAAAGACGCCGACAGCCACCAGAACCGGCGCACGCCGGAGCCGGAGGGGGTGATTCGCCGCGAGGTGGTGCTGGGCCCGGACAATCAGTCCACATCGGCCACATACACCTTTGAGGCGTCGCTGGCGGTCAGCCCGGCAACCCAGGTGGCGGCCAGGGTGCTCAGCGTGATCTTGGACACCCGTCTGCTTGAAGACGTGAGGGAGGACTTGGGAGACACCTACGCCGCCTATGCGTCCATCGGCCAGGCGATCACCCCCGAGCCGAGGGTGACCGCCGACTTGACCGCCACCGGCGACCCTGAGCAGATGACGAGCATCGAGCAGGAGATGGGCCGTATCGTGGCCGAGGTGCATGCCGGCGAGATCACCGCGGAGGAGTTCGAGCAGGCCCGTTCAGTGGTCGGCGATGACTACGAGCTGATCGACAACAGCGACTGGATCCGCGCACTGCTGCGAAGGGCCTACGCCGGCGACGACGAGTTGCCCACTCCCCGGCGGCTGAGTGAAGAGCTCGACGCTCTGGAGCTCTCCGACGTGCAGGAACTGGCCGCGCTGTTGCTCGACCCCGATCAGCGCATCGAAGTGGTCCGGGTGCTGCCCTAGCTGATCGGTGATCGATCAGACTTGGCGCTCTTGTTCGGCCCAGTGGGGGTCGCGCAGCACCCGCTTCAGGATCTTGCCGGTGGGGGCCTTCGGGAGCTCGTCCACGAACGCCACCGACCGGGGCTTCTGGTAGGAGGCCAGGTTCTGGCGGGCAGCGTCGATGATCTCGTCCCCGGTGGCGGTCATGCCCGGCTTGAGCACCACGTAGGCCATAACCGACTCGCCCCAGGTGTCGTCGGGAACGCCGATCACCGCCGTCTCCAATACGGCCTGATGGGTGGCGATGGCCTCCTCCACCTGAACCGAGTAGATGTTCTCCCCGCCGGAGATGATCATGTCCTTGGCCCGGTCGACGATGAACACGTACCGCTCGTCGTCCCAGGTGGCGATGTCGCCGGTCCACATCCAGCCGTCCTTGATGGTGTCGGCGGTGAGGTCGGGGCGGCGGAAATAGCCCAGCATGTTGGCCTCGGATCGCACGATGATCTGGCCCGGCGTCTTTCCGTCGCAGGGCACGTCCGTGCCGTCGGCGTCCACCACCCGCACTGAGGTCACGAACCCCTCACGGCCGCACGACCGCAGCCGCTCCGGGCGGTGGTCGTCGCGGATGGCCCGGATGTGGTCCTCCTGCGACAAAAAGCACATGGTGGTGCCCTCGGTCTGGCCGTAGCCCTGGATGAGGGTGCAGGGGAACTTGTCCATGGCCTCGGTGATGACCCGGGAGGGCATGGGGCCGCCGCCGTACTGGATGTTGCGCAGGCTGGAGATGTCGTAGCTGTCGAACCCCTCCACCGCCATCATCCAGTTCAACATGGTGGTGACGCCCAGGAAGGCCGAAACCTTCTCGGCCTGGATCAACTCCAGGGCCAGGGTGGCGTCGAAGTTCATCAATACCAGCGGGCAGCCGTGGGCCAGGTAGTTCATGGCCAGCACCACCGGGATGTGGAACATCTGCCCGGTGAGCATGTACACGTCGCTGGGGACGATGCGCTCGGCCACCGTCTGGTTGAGCATCCCGAAGTAGACGCTGCGGTGGCTGTGCAGGGCGCCCTTCGACTCCCCGGTGGTGCCCCCGGTGTAGAGGATGAACAGCGGATCGGCGTCGCCCACCTCCATCGAGGCCTCGGGTTCGGCGTCCGACGACGAGGCCACCAGCTCCTCGTAGGAGCCATCGCCGCCCTCGCCGTATTGGAGCCAGTGCTCCACCGAGTTCACTAGGCCGGAAAGCTCGGACGACTCGGCGGCATACGCCCCCTGGGTTATGTAGGCCCGGGGCTCTCCGTTGTTCACGATCTTGGCCAGCTCGGGGGCCGACAGCCGCCAGTTCATGGGCTGGGCCACCAGGCCGGAGCGCCCGCACGCAAAGTACAGGGCGGCGTACTCCACCGAGTTCTGGCTCAAGATGCCAACCCGGTCGCCCTTGTCCAAGCCTAAGCCGACCAGCCCGTTGGCCAGGCGGCGGACATGCTCGTCGAAGGCCGCGAACGTGACCCGCTGGCCGGTGGTGGAATCGATGATCGCCTCGCGGCTCGGCGTCTGCCGGGCCCACTTGGCCGGGATCTGGCCGATGTTCATCTGCGGCTCCTTCCTAGAGAGCGGATGCGATGTTCATGGCCGGTCTCGCCTAGTAGGGCAGGTCGAGGGCCAAGAACCGCTTTTGGATTTTCCAGTCGTCGCCCACCCTCACGCAATCGTCGGTGTACACGCCGCTGGACAGCACGGTGAGCTGGCCGTTTTCCACGGTGATGAGCACCAGGTAGCTGATGGCGGTGACCGAGTCCTCGGTCTCATTCTCGAAGTAGAGGTTGGTCACCACGTGGCGGCGCTGGTCGGTTTGCTCCTCCATCGCCCCGCTGAACAGCCCGGCAATGGCCTCCGACCCCTCGAAGGTGATCGGGTCGCCGCCGGCGATGGTCATCGCGAACACCGGGTTGTCGGGGGCGAACATCCCGATGAGGAAGTCGCTGTCGCCCACGTCGTAGGCCACCCCGGCGTGGTTCAAAAGCTCGGTTACTGCTTGTTTGTCTGCCATTGGATCACTCCATTCCCAGTTGGTCTACCGTGCCCCGCCACGCGAGCGAGCCACCGTCGATCAATATGTACGCGCCGTTGATGAATCCGGCCTCCCGGCCGGCCAAGAAGCACACCAGCTCGCCCACCTCAGAGGGCAGTCCCAACCGGGGGATGAGAGAGGTGTTGACGAGCGCCTTCTCGAACGCCGCCGGGTCGTCCGCCTGCTTCACGAAGTCGGTGACCATGTCGGTGGCGATGGCGGTGGGGCCATAGCAGTTGACCCTGATCCCCAGCGGGGCCAAGTCCACCGCCAGGTTCTGAGTTTGCAGCCGGATGCCGCCCTTGGACGTGCCGTAGGCCGAGTTGTTCGGGTAGGCGGCCTGCGCTCCGGTGGATGCCGCGTTGACGATCGACGGCCAGCTGCTCTCCTTGAGGTAGGGGAGCGCGGCCTTCGAGCAGATCCAGGGTGCGACGGCGTTGACCTCCACCACCTTTTTGAACACGTCGAGGGGCATCTGCTCCAGATTGCACTGGTCGGCGGCGGCTAGCCCGCTCTCGTGGATGCCGGCGTTGTTGTGCAATACATCGATGCCGCCGAAGGCTTCGGCAGTAGCAGCCATCAGCGCCTCCACCTGGCCGGTGTCGGTGACGTCGCAGTGCTGGTATGCCGCGGTTCCCCCCGATGCGTTGATCTCGTCGGCGACCGCCTGCCCCTGTTCGTCGTTCAGGTCGCACACCATCACCTTGGCGCCCTTGCCGGCGGCGACCCGGGCAGTAGCCGCCCCGATGCCGGTCGACGATCCGGTGATGACGAACCGCAGTCCTTCTATGCCCATTTGTGCCCCCTTGTGCGAGATACGGCCCGCAGCGTAGGCGGCTTGGTCGGCGGCTGTAAAACGAAGGCGCCAACCATATCGAATCGCAGGGCGGCAAGGGTCTCTTGGTAGGTTTAGCCGGTGCCCACGCTGACCACGGTGCCGCCGGAGCGGTCGGGTGCCGACCCCCGGCCCGAACTCGTCTTGCGAGATGGTCGTGTTCTCTTGGCGGGAAGCCGGTGTGGCGATTGCCGGCACCCGCTGATGGTCATGCCGCCCCGCTGTCCGGTTTGTGCCGGCGCGTCGATGATGCCGGCCGTGTTCGGCCCCGGGGCCACGGTGTTCAGCTCCACGGTGTTGCGGATTCCGGTGCCGGGGCGCACCCCGCCGTTCACCCTGGCCTATGTGGACGTGGACGATGGTCCTCGGATACTCGCCCATGTCGACGGGCCCGACGAGGCCTTGGTTCCGGGCAGCAGGGTGGCCTTGGCCGGTTGGAGCGAGCACGGCGATCCAGTGGTGCAGAGGACAGGTCCGTGAGCAATACCGGCGCGGCCGTCTGGGGGGTGGGGACTTCGGCGTTCGGCAAGCAGACCTCGCTGGGCGGACCCCGATTGGCCTGGCAGGCCACGGTGGAAGCCTTGGACGATGCCGGGTTGAGGGCGTCTGACATCGACGCCGTGTACGCAGGCACGGTGTTCGGCGACCCCGGTACCGTTACCCGCACCCTTCAGCAGATCGGGATTGTGGAAGTGCCGGTGATCACCATCGAGAACGCCTGCGCCAGCGGCACATCGGCCTTCCACGAAGCCCGCGAGTCGGTGGAAACCGGCCGATACGAGCGGGTGCTGGCCTTCGGCATCGAGACCATGACCGCCCATTTCGACGGGGCCATCAGCCCGATTGCCTCCGATCCCGACGGGGCCCAGGGCTATGCCATGCCCAGCATCTATGGCATGTCGGCCGCCCGGTACAAGTACGAATTCGGGGTCACCGATGAGCAGATGGCCTCGGTGGCGGTGAAGAACCGCCGCCACGCGGTGGGCAATCCCCGGGCCCAGCATCGCAAGGCGGTTACCGTGCAGCAGGTGCTGGGCAGCCGCGTGGTGGCCGACCCGATCACCCTGTTCCAGTGCTGCTCGATTGCCGATGCGGCCGCGGCCGCGGTCGTCGGGCCGCGGGGCGGTTCTCACGATTCCAGCCAGGAGGTGGCCATCCGATCCAGCGCGCTGCGCTCCGGCGGGCGGTGGGACCACACCACCGACAAGGTGTGGGGCTGGGACATCGTTGCCGACACCGCGGCCGAGGCCCACGAGGCTGCCGGGGTGGGGCCGGGCGACATCGACGTGTTCGAGGTACACGATGCCTTCACCATCGGTGAGATCATCACCACCGAGGCGTTGGGACTGTGCAGTCTGGGCGAAGGCGGGCGGCTGGCAGCTTCGGGGCACACCGCGTTGGGCGGAGCCCAGCCGGTGAACCCCTCAGGCGGGCTCCTGTCGCGTGGTCATCCGCTGGGCGCCACCGGTCTGGCTCAGATTGCCGAGATCGTCTGGCAGCTACGGGGCTTGGCCGCCGATCGCCAGGTGCCCGGCGCCCGCCTCGGCGCGGTGGAGACCATGGGCGGCGGAACCGCGGGGATCGACGGCAACGCCTGTGTGGTGACCGTGCTGGAGCAAGCGGGATGACCCCATGAGCGACCGGCAAGCCTTGGCCGTCGACGACGAGGTTCTGTCGCCGGAGCGGATCGCCGATCCCCATTCCTATTTCTCGGTTCTCCGAGAGCACGATCCGGTCCATTGGAACGAGAAGTACCGGGCGTGGTTCATCCACCGCTACGACGACGTGCTCGACGCCCTGCGGGATCCCCGTTTCTCCTCAGAGCGCATCGGCGCGGCCTACGACCGCCTGACCGAGGAGCAAAGAGCGGAGCGCCAGCCCACCTACGACATCTTGATGGATTGGCTGGTGTTCCGGGATCCGCCCGACCACACCCGGCTGCGTCGTCTGGTGAGCCGGGCCTTCACCCCCCGAGCGGTGGACGCCTGGCGGGACCGGATCACCGGCGTGGTGAACGAGCTGATCGACGGTCTGTCGGGCCGGGATCACTTCGACTTGATAGAGGACTTCGCCTATCCCATCCCCGCGGTGGTGATCGCCGAGATGATGGGGGTGCCCCCCGACGACCGCGACCGGTTCAAGGACTGGTCCGACGACGTGATGATCCTGGTGTTCGGGGCTCGGGGAGTGGGCGACCGTCGAGCCCGAGCCCAGCAGGGGCTGATCGAACTGGCCGCCTATCTGGGCGATTTGGTGGCCCACTACCGCCGGCACCCTGCCGACAACATCATCTCCAACCTGGTGGAGGCATCCGAGGGCGACGACAGTCTCGACGATCCTGAGATCGTGGCCAACTGCGTGCTGTTCCTGTTCGGCGGCCACGAGACCACCACCAATCTGATCGGCAACGGCATTCGGGTGCTGCTCAACCATCCCGACCAGCTTCAGAAGCTGCGGGGCGACCTCTCGCTGATCAAACCGGCGGTGGAGGAGATACTGCGGTTTGACGGACCGTCCAAGATGGAGGTCCGCACCCTGGCCGACCAGGTGGAGATGGGGGACAAGACGCTGCCGGCGGGTGACATGGTGTATCTGGTGCAGCACGCCGCCAACCGGGATCCCGAGGCATTCGACCACCCCGATCGGTTCGACATTGCCCGCGACCCCAACAACCACATCGGCTTCGGCTTCGGGCTGCACTTCTGTCTGGGGGCATCGGTGGCCCGGCTGGAGGGCACGATCGCCCTGGAGGCTCTGGTGCGCCGCCTCCCGAACTTGGAGCTGGGCCCTGAGTCCGAGGTGTGGGTACCCACCATGCTGAGCCGGGGCTTGGAGCATCTGCCGGTGAGCCTGTCGTGAGCGTTTCCCGGCCTTTGGCGGGCATGGGTGCGGTGGTCACCGGGGCCACCGGCGACATCGGCGGGGCCATCGCCCGGGTGCTGGCCGACCAGGGCGCCCGGGTCGGGCTCATCGCCCGGCGAGCCGAAGTGCTGGAGGGGCTGGCCGGCGAGCTGGGAGATGATGGTGCTCAGGTCTCCGTCGCCCCTTGCGACGTGACTGATCCCGAGGCAGTGACCGCTGCCGCTGGGACGATCAACGAGGCCATTGGCCCAGTCGACATACTCATCAACAACGCGGGCGGCGCCCGGTTCACCGCCCCGGTGCTCGATATCGCCGAGTCGGGATGGTCCAAGACCGTGGCCCTCAATCTGACCGCGCCGTTCCTGGTATCGCAGGCGTTCGGCCGCTCCATGATCGAGCGGGGACAGGGCAGCATCGTAAACGTCGGCTCGCTGTCGGGTCTGCGCCACCTGCCCGGCATGGCGGCCTACTCGGCGGCCAAAGGAGGACTGTTCCAGCAGACCAAGGCTCTGGCCCGGGAATGGGCTCCCCACGGGGTGCGGGTGAACGCAGTGGCGCCTGGTTTCGTGGACACGAGCGGTTGGGACAGCTACGACAAAGACGCCGTGGTGGCCGAGGCCGGCATCGGCATCCCGCTGGGCCGGTGGGCCACCGCCGAAGAAGTGGCCCTGCCGGTGGCCTTCCTGGCTTCTCCCGCCGCCTCCTACATAACCGGCGCGGTCTTGGTGATCGACGGCGGAATGCTGGCTTAGTTGCTGGTCAGGCGGAGGCCCGCATCGAGCCGGACCACTTCGCCGTTGAGGAATGTGTTCTCCATGAAGTGAACCACCAGGCTGCCCACGTCAGCCGGGGCGCCCAGGCGGTGGGGGAACACGTTGTCTTCCACCAGCTTGGCGATGAACTCGTCGTTGAGGGTGGCCAGCATAGGGGTGTCCATGGTGCCCGGCGCGATGGTCATCACCCGAATGCCCCACACGGCCAGGTCGCGGGCCATGGGCAGGGTCAGGCCGATCACCCCGGCCTTCGACGATCCGTAGGCCGACTGGCCCACCTGGCCCTCGTAGCCGGCGATGGAGGCGATGTTCACGATCAAGCCTCGCTCGCCGTCGGCATTTGGCTCGTTGGCCGACATGGCCGACACCGCACGGCGGGCGACGTCGAACAGCCCGATCAGGTTCACCTCGATGTGCTGTCGGAAGTGGTCCAAGGGATTAGGGGTGCCGTCGCGGGAGACCACCCGCTGACCGGAGCTGATTCCCGCACAGCCCACCAGCAGGTCCACTCGCCCAAAAGCCCGAGCCGCGGCAGCTACTGCCCGCTCCACATCACCAGTATCGGTAACGTCGACGGGCACAAACGCCACCGCGTCGCCCATGTCTTGGGCCATGTCCTCCCCAGCCGACGACGGAAGGTCCAAGATCACTGCCTTGCCGCCCTTGGCGAGCAGCGTCTTGACCACCCCGGCGCCCAGCCCGGAGGCCCCGCCAGTGACCAGGGCTACGGAGCCAGATGCCTGCACTGCTCAGAACTCCCGGAGGCGGGCGCTGGTGGGGTCAACCTCGGTGCGCAGAATGTGGAGTTCCTCGTCGGTGGGCTGAGCTGTTGTGGGAATCTCGCCGTCGGGCATCAGCACCTCGAACCCGGTGGCCTCCTGCACCTGCTCGGCGGTCACACCGGGGTGCAGCGACGCCAACCGCATGCGCTTGCTGGCCGGCTCGAAGTCGAACACGCACAGGTTGGTGATGCAAAGCTGCGGTCCGCCGGGCATGCCCATGCGCTCCCGGTGATCGCCGCCGTCGCCCCAGCCGATGCCGGAGCGGAAGTGGAGCTGATCAACGAACGTGCGGGGATCGTGGGTGGACGACCACAGGTAGATGCGGGGGATCATGGCGCCGAGGTCGGCCATGCCACCGCCTCCGGGCAGTCGCACCTTGGGGGCGTCGTAGGGGCCGATCACCGTGTTGTTCACGTTGCCGCAGGCGTCCATCTGCGCCCCCCGAAAGGCGAACGTGTTGTAGCGGGCCCCTTGGGCGAAGGCCCAGAAGTCGAAGGGGGAGTTGCTCAGCATCGACGCCCCGCCCCACAGCGAGTCCGACAGGGTGGAGTCGCCGATTTCGTCGGGGTCGGCGTCAACGGCAATTGAGCTGGCCGCCCAGACCAACTCGGGGGCGTGGGTGCGCCGGGCCAGCATGTAGCCGCACACCGGGATGAACGACACCGCGCCGTTGAATGCCCGGGTGTCGTTGGACATGGCCTGGGAGAAGGCCACCACCATCAACTCGTCGATGGTGCAGTCGTAGCCGGGTACGGGGGTGGTCATGCGAAAGCTCCCGTCGCCACGTTGTTGACGGCCAGGAAATCCTCCCAGGTCTCCGGTCCGGCCACTCGTTCCTGGAAGAACTGGGTGAACGTCTCCCGACCGCGGGTTGCCTGTGAGTACTCCATGAAGAACTCCGAGTCGTGGCCGTAGTCGGGGAAGCACGAGCAGGGGTAGGCGCCCTGGGGGGCCGGGGCCACCGCGTCGATCATGAATCTCGGGTAGGTCGTGCGTTCCGGCTCGGCGGTGAATGCCTCGGTGCCCACCACTCGCTCCACCGAGGCCACCGTGCGAGTGGCGGCGTTCACGATCTCGTTGTCCATCCACACCAGCTTGGGATTGACCCGGGTGGTGCCCCGGTCGTCGGCCTCGTGGGCGTGGACTAGGGCCACATCCACCGGCAGGCGGGTGCAGGCCACGTAGTGCTCTCCGGTGGGACCGTCCTTCTCCTCCCGCACCGCGCCGCTCTCGGCGTGCAATCCCAGCACATCGGTGCCCAAACCGGCCTTGGTGGGCATGAACGGCAGGTTGCAGCTCTGGGCCTGGAGCCGGCAGATGAGCAGATGCTCGCTGTACTCCTCGATGGCCACCTGCCCCGACTGCACCGCCGCTCGGAAGTTGGGGGCCAGGCCCAGGCCCTCGAAGCTGACCAGCCCAGCCATCACCCGGCGCACGCAGCCCCCGGCCACCAGCCAGTCCACCGCCATGCCGGCCACGATGGCCACCAAATCGAGGTCTTTCTTCTTCTGGCGCACCAGCTCTCGCACCAGTGCCATGGGAGCGCTGTTCATCGACAATCCGCCGATGGCCACGGTTGAACCGTCGGGAATCGACGCCGCTGCCTGTTCCAGAGTCGTTACCTTGCTCATCGAGTATTCTGGTCCCCTTGGTGCCTCTGTTCTTGCCGTTCTCGCGGCCCGCCGTACTATACGGCTCATGACTGCTGCTCCAGACATCCTCTCGCCCAAGTACGACGCCAACCCCTACCCGTTCTACGAGGTGCTGCGCGACGAGCATCCCGTTATGTGGCACGAGGGCACCCAGGCCTACGTGATCAGCCGCTATGAGGACGTGGCGGGAGCGTTTCGCAATCCCCAGATCTCCAGCCGCAACTACGAGTGGCAGACCGAGCCGGTACACGGGCGCACCGTCTTGCAGATGGAGGGCAGGGAGCACTCCTCCTATCGGGGCATCGTGAACCCGATCTTTCGGGGCAGCTACTTGGAGCAGAGCATCGTGCCGGCCATCACCAAGGCAGCCCGCCAGCAGATCGGCGAATTCCTGGCCGACGGCGAGGTGGACCTGTGCAGGCGGTTCAGCACCTACTACCCGATCGGGGTCATCGTGCAGCTCCTCGACCTGCCGATGGAGGACGTGCCCCAGTTCTACGAGTGGTACACGATGATCATGGACTTCGTGTCCAACATCACCGGCGACGAGGAGAAGAACCGCCGGGGTATGGCCGCTCGAGTGGAGATGGGGGAGTACCTCATGCCCAAGATCGCCGAGCGGCGGGCCAACCCCGGCGACGACCTGCTCACCGCCATGGTGACCAAGGAGTTCGACGGCGTGCAGATGACCGACGACGACATTCGGGGCTTTTGCAGCCTGCTGCTGACCGCCGGCGGGGAGACCACCGAGAAGGCCATCACACTGACCATGCGGAACCTGCTGGACAACCCCGGGCAGATGGCCGAGGTGCGGGCCGACCGCCAGCTCATCGGCCGGGCCTTTGCCGAGACCCTGCGCTTCACCGGACCGGTGCAGATGATCATGCGCCACACCGACGAAGACGTGGAGTTCTCCGGCGGCACGGTGACGGCGGGCCACACTCTGGAGCTGCTGTTGGGCTCGGCCAACCGGGATCCGGAGGCTTTCGACGAGCCCGACCGGTTCAACATCCATCGCACCGACATGGAGTTCGACAAGGCGTTCACTGCGGCGGCCGACCACACTGCGTTCGCCCTGGGACGCCACTTCTGCGTGGGATCGATGTTGGCCCGGGCCGAGTTGACCGTGGCCATGGACGCCCTGCTCGACGCCATGGACGACATCGCCTACGCCGACGGCTACGAGCAGGTGGAGACCGGCGTGTACACCCGGGGTCTGACCTCGCTGCCGCTGACGTTCACTCCGAATCCCGATTTTGTGGCTGGCTAGCGGGGGACGACGTACCCCGCGTCGTCGCGGTCCCACGTATCAGCCGTTATGCCGTCTTCGCGCAGCTTGAACTTCTGGACCCGCTCTGAGGGGGTCTTGGGCAGGTCGTCGGTCCAGCGTACGAACCGGGGAACGGCGAAGTGGGCCATGCGGGGCACGCAGAAGTCCAGCAGCTCAGTCTCCGACAGTTGGTGGTTGGGCTTGAGCACCACCACGGCCATCACCTCTTCTTCACCAAGTTCGGAGGGCACACCGATCACCGCTGACTCCAGCACCGCGTCGCAGGTGTTGATCACCGCCTCCACCTCGTAGGAGGAGATGTTCTCGCCTCGGCGGCGCACGCAGTCCTTCATGCGGTCGATGAAGGTGAGGTAGCCGTCCTCGTCGAGGCGGCCCCGGTCGCCGGTGTGGAACCACAGATTGCGGAACGCCTTCACCGTGGCCTCGGGCATGTCGAAGTAGTTGTCGATCATGATGTGGGGCTTCTTGGGCCGCACCACGATCTCGCCCGCGGTTCCGGGGGGCACCGGCTGGTCTTCGGGATCCACCACCTGCACGTGATACAGCGCCGACTCTCGGCCCGCGGTGCCGATCTTGCGCATGCCTCGGCGGTTCTCGGTGGTGATGGCCACCTCGGTCATGCCGTACACCTCGGTGAGATGCACGCCGAAGCGCTCCTCGAACGGCTCCCAGATTTCGATCGGGCAGGGGGCGCCGAAACCGTTGCGCACCGGGTTGTCGGCGTCGTCGGGGCGCTCAGGTTGCTTCCACAGCATCATCATCAGTCCGCCCTGGTAGTTGAAGGCGGTGATCCCCTCGGCCCGGCTGCGGTCCCAGAAGCGGCTGGCCGAGAACCGCCGGTCCATGATGAGGCGGGCGTCGGCCTCCATGGCGCACATCACGCTGGTGTACTTGGCGTTGATGTGGAACAGCGGGAAGGCGGTGTAGAGCACATCTTCCCGGTCATAGCCCACCAAATCCACGGTGTGGCGGGCCAGGTTCAGGTTGGCCTCGTGGCACAGCATCACGCCCTTGGACGGGCCGGTGGTGCCCGATGTGTAAAGGATCACGGCAGTGTCCCGGTGGTCCACATCGGGCTCGGGTGCGGGGGAGTCGAGGTACAGGTCAGCCAGCTCGTGGACGGTGACGTGACCGGGGAAATCCGGTGTGCCGGCGTCTTCCGTTCCCTCGACCCGGTTGACCACCACATGCTCTAGGCCGGGGAGGCTTGGGGCCGCCTCGGCAATGCGGTCGAGGTAGTCGGCGTCGCACACCACCGCCGAGGAACGCGATTGGCTGACCAGGTACTCCAGCAGGTGGCCGCGGTAGGCCTGATTGATGGGCACCTCCACCACCCCGGCCTTGTTCATGGCGAACCAGGCGTCGATGCACTCCAAGGAGTTCTGCATCATGAGGCAAGCCCGGTCGCCCGGCCCCAAACCCAGCGAGGCCAACCCGGCGGCCAAGCGGTCGGAGTCCTGGTGGACGCCAGCGTAGGTCTTGTCCCGCCCTTCAACAGTCAATGCCAGACTGTCGCCGTTGGCCTCGGCCTTGTGGCCGATCCAGGCGCCGATAGTGCGCGGCTGTGTTTCCTTGGAAGAAGAGCTCATGGTCGCCCTCCTCAGTTCAACACTTCGGGGGCCTCGCGCAGCAGCCGCCGCACTGCGCCTTCCCAGTAGTACCGAACCGTCATGTGGTGGCTGTTGACCGCGGCCTTCAGGGTGGGGCGTTGTTCGGGGGGCACCGGCACCGGGGTTTGGCCAACCTGCATGGCGTCGTAGTTGAGCCGGCACACCCGCTCGAAGTTGGAGGCCCGGTAGACGGCCTGCTCGGTGGTCTCCCCGGTGATGAGCACCCCGTGGTTGGCCAGGATCACCGCGGTGGCGCAGCCCACTGCATCAGCCATGTGCTGACCCCCGGCGGCGTCGTCCACTCCGCCGGTGTAGGTGCCGAACAAGGCGATGTCCCCGTCGAACATGCAGGCCTGCTGGTCGGTGATCTCGGGCAGCTTGTGCATGGTGGACAGGAGGCTGCCGTAATAGGGGTGGTTGTGGATCACCACTCGGGCATCGGGGCGAGCCCGGTGCATCTCGGTGTGGATGAACACCGCCGGAGTGACATCCCAGCGGCCCTCCAGCACCTCGCCATCGGCGTCGATAGCCAAGATGTCGGAGGCGGTGATCTCGTTCCACCACAGCCCATAGGGGGTACACCACATGGAGCCGTCGTCGGCGTCGTCTCTCACCACGGTGATGTGCCCGGCCACATCCAGCGCATATCCCTCGGCATCGAGGATGCGGGCGGCGCAGGCGATCTTCTGGGGCACAGTGAGCGGCTGTTCGAGTCCGGGCATCACCCGGGGAAATCCGCTTTGTCCGGCGATGGCTTCGTCAAGCTTGCCCATACCCTGCTAGATAGCACACTTGGAAGCTGCTCAAAGAATGTGAGAACACCAGGAGGGGCGGGCTATGGGCTGGAGAACAATGGGCGATGCCGGATACCCGGCCGGTTTGGACCCGAACCCGGCGGTGTCGCCGCGCATTCAACGCTGGGATCACATTGGCATCGCGGTGCGCTCCATCGAGGCCGCCGTGCCGCTGTTTCGGGATGTTTTCGGCGGGCAGTTCGTGATGGGGGGCGACGACGTGCCCCTCGACATCCGCACCGCCATGTTCAAGCTGCCCGACACCGTGAAGGTGGAGCTGCTGGCGCCGCTGAGCAAGGAAAGCTACCTGCGCCGCTTCATCGACAAGCACGGGGAGGGGTTCCACCACGTGACCATCTTCGTGGACGACGTGGAGACGGCCATCGTGGACCTGGAGGCCGCCGGCTACGAGGTGGTGGACACCGACCTGAGCGAGCCCCACTGGCGGGAGACCTATGTGCGGCCCAAGTCAGGGCACGGCTGCCTGTTCCAGATCGTCGACTCCGAGATCGACTGGCTCGATCCTCATCCCCACTGCACCGTGGAGGATGTGATCGCCGGAAAGTGGCGCTGGTGGAGGAGCCAAATCTGGCACGTCGACCAACTACCCGACGGCTATACGGAGTGATCCCTGGGCGGGCGGGGGTGCTACAGCCCCAGTTCGGCTTGGAGCTTTTCGGCAAGGCGGAACTTCTGGATCTTTGTTGCCGACATGGGCCATTCGTTGGGGGCCACGAACTGGACGTGGCGGGGGATCTTAAAACTGGCAATCTGGCCTCGGCAGAACTCGATCAGCTCCTCTTCGCTGGCCTCGGCATCGGGCTTGAGCTCGACGAAGGCTGCGGGCACCTCGGCGTACTTATCGTCGGGCAGGGCGACCACCTGGGCGATGGCCACCGCCGGGTGGGTTTGGAGGTAGCTCTCGATCTCCACCGCGGCCACGTTCTCCCCGCCCACCTTGAGCATGTCCTTGGTGCGGCCCAGATAGCTGATACGCCCATCGGGGTCGAGTGAGCCGATGTCGCCGGTGAAGAACCAGCCCTCGTCGTCGAAGCACTCGGCGTTTTTCTCCGGGTCTTTGTAGTAACCCTCGAACACGTTGTAGCCCCGCACCCAGATCTCTCCCGGTTGGTTGGGCTCGGTCAGCGTCTCTCGGGTCTCGAGGTCTTTGATCTTGACTTCGATGCCTCGGAACGGGCGGCCCGATGACACCGCCCAGGTCTCCGGCGGGTCGTCGGGGCCGGAGAAGGACACCACGCCGCCGCACTCGGTGAGTCCGTAGGCGTTCGTGTGGCGGGCCCAGGGGAGCAAAGCGTGGATGGCCCGCAGGGCATCGGGGGGCGCCACGTTGTTCATCAGCCGGATGCGCTGGAACTCTTCGGAGTCCCAGTCGGGATGGTTGATCATGGCCTGGGTGACCGGCGGGAAGGTGGAGAAGCACACCGTGGCCTTCTCGTCGCGCATCTGTGCGATTGCCTCAGCCGGATCGAAGTGGGTGATGGTCACATAGGAAGACCCCGCTTCCAGGCAGCCGACGAGCGGGAGGATCGAGCTCATGTGGAACAGGGGAAGCGGGTCCCAGAACACGTCGGTGTCGGTCAGCTCGAAGCGGGTCCGGCATGCCGTGACCGCGGTGCGCACCAGCGACTCGTGGTTTAGCGGGCAGCCCTTGGGCTCAGCCGTGGTGCCCGAGGTGTAGATCATGAGGGCTTCGTTCCGGATGGCCACCTGCGAGCGCAGCAGCTCCACCTCGTCGTCGGTGGCGGCGTCGGCCAAGGCTTCGAATGCGGCCCGGTCCACCATGCCGTCCGGGGAGGTGCTGCCCAACAGCACCACCGCCTTGAGCTCGGGGGCAACGTCGAGGTCGAGGTTGGCCGGATCAGCAGCCTCGGCCAGGCCAGGCAGGCAGTCGTGGAGGATCACCACGTAATCGGTGAACTGGTCGATGATGTCGCTGGTAACCAGCGCCTTCAGATCAGCGTTCTCGGTGACATAGGCCAGTTCCCGGCCCTTGAAGCGGGCATTGATGGGCACCGGGACTGCGCCGATAAGGGCGGCGCCGAACATCACCTCGATGAAGTCCATGCAGTTGGGCATGAGGATCCCCACCCGGTCCTGAGGCCGGACCCCCAGCCCCAACAGCGACCGAGCTGACCGCCTAGCCGCGGCCTCCAACGAGTTGAAGCTGTGCCGCGTATCAGGAAACACCACCGCGTCCTGGTCCCCGTACAGCGCGGCCCCCCGCACCACCAGATCGCCATACGTGGTCACATCAACCCAAGTGCTCATCCCCGTAGCTTCGCGCACCCCGTCGCCACCGAAAAATGCACACCTCACCAACACTTTTCGCCGAAATTTGTCAACTACCAGCGCGGAATGCAGCAAAGCTCTACCATTCTGGTAGAACTTGTGCATGGACCTGAACATCAAAGACCTTGATGATGACGTTGGCCGGCGTCTGAGGGAGCAGGCGGTAGCAGCAGGGCTCTCGGTGCAGCAGTACCTGCGAAACGAGCTGACTCGTATTGCGTCAAGACTGTCACCTGCTGAATTGTCCGGCGGCCACAAGCCGATGAGTCGGACTGAGTTCGAGGCAATTCGTCAGCAACTGCGCGATATAGATGCCCAGTAGCGTCGTCTGCGACGCCGGAGGAGTGCTGGCTGTAGCTGGTGTGCTCAAGGGGACAGTGCCAGTTGACGCCGAATTCTTGGCACTGGACTGGTCCACAATGACCATAGGTCGCTTTGTTGCCACTCGTCACGACGGCAATCCTGAGAGGATTCAAGTGGAGATGGGGCTCGCACTGTCTGTTGTGCATGAATGGTTTCCAGTTCGGACCCTAGTGACCGAGACCCTTTCTCGTGCCGGCCAGGGAGCAGTTGACGCCTTGGACTCTTGGTCTGCGCTCATCCTGGCCGAAACCCTTGATCTTCCTCTCTTCACGGCGTCCGATGAGGTAGCCAGCAGTCAGGTCGACATACATCGACCCTGGTAGCGAACTTCTCACGCTGATCCAAGGTGGGCAGCTCGCAGGGCTACGTAATTGCACCAAGGACCTGATCGAGTCTCGCCCCTCGACGCTTTCCGCAAAAATATCTGGCAGACGCTACAGCGGCTCGTCCTTAAACTTGTCGTGTAGCCACCGATAGACGGCTAGCTGGCTGTCCCTATTCGCTGTGCGGACTTTGCCGAGCAGCCATCTCTGGCTCTCGGGAGCGGTGACGATGTTTTTGGCTCCTTGGTTGCAACGGTTACACAGTGTCCGGAGGTTTGACATCTCATCTGTGCCACCCTCATCAACATTCAAGATATGATCCACATGGAGAACTACCCGTTGCCCGTCTTCGAAGGTGTCTCCGACGCCCCGAGCACACATTTGGCAGGTGGACCCATTGCGCTCCAAGACCAGTGCGCGCATCTTTTGTGAGATGCCTCGAGCAAACCGGGGAGGGTTGTCTTCGGCGGGGAGCTCTGCAAGCCTATACTGACCGGGCTTCAAGTCAACGGCATCGTGGTGCGTCTCAATCTGATAGCCAAACTCGCCTCTCAGTTCCCGGATGCGACGTGCAAACGAGGTTTGGTAGCCGCTGGCTTCAAATAGGGCATCTTTGTCGACGACCTCGCCCACATGCTCGCGCAGGTATGCCGCTATACCGGCCCTTCCCTTCAGTTCAGGCATGAGACGTGAGCGACGATCTGGGAGCCGATCCACTCCGTGTAGGCCGGTGGGATGGCTTCGTTCAGTTCCTTCTTGGTCATCCAGTCAATCCTCATCGCATCGCGTGCAGCAGCCACCGAACAGTTGCCGCCACCGTTGACCTGAACATAGTCGGTCCACTCGTTTGTAGTTCCGTAATGCCGTTTGCGCCGGTCGCGGGTGTGGCAGAGCGGATGCGGCGTACAGGGACTCGGGACAAATAGGCCGACGTTAGATTCGAATAGTCGGTGGCGGATAACTCGCAGCCCGTCGAACATCGTCCCACAAAGAACGACCGGATCTATAAGCGGCGCTCCTACTACGTTCTCAATGATGTATGGACGTCCTGAGTCTTTTAGGAGGGCCCTGACAGGCTCAATGAGCTTGGCCCACAAGTGGCCAGTGCCTGTGCGGGCTGACAGCACAGAGTAGCCCTGGCAGGGCGGCGACGCGTGTACAGCGTCGAATGAGGCCACCCATTCGACATCAAGCGCCATCGCATCGGCTTGCACGAACTCGAATGGGTAGTTGGGCTGGGGATTTATGTCGACGCCGACAACCTCGAACCCGGCCCGTTGGTACCCCATGGACGCCCCACCTGCACAGCAGAACAAATCCAACAAACGTGGGCGACGACCGTCGCTGGGCAGCTTTACACTGCCCTTGTAGTCCAAAGGAGGATCAACGCAACCGACATCACGCTGATCCTCTTGCTTCGGCAAAAGCTGTGAAACAGAGTTGCTCATGCCACATCCTTCGGCCTGTTTGCCCTTACGCCGTCGGCGGTCAACTGCGCGTGGGTGGGCCCATAGTCGCCCATTCGCCGCGCCGACCTTCCCAGTGCTTGCATTTTCGTCTCCAAAGTCATGCCTCACTATGGCGGCCGCTGGTGACAGTTTGCCCGTTATGCCTGCTCAGGCTGGATCTTGATGACTTTCCGTAAGACCTGCACGGTGTAAGTTACTACTGAATCGGGGATGCAGTCGCCTACATATGCGTGGTGACTGCGCCCCCCAGGCTTGGCCATTGGCAAGTGTCACTCGTCTCCTCATAATGACATCAGTGTGAGCTTAGATCGCACTACCGTCTACATCAAGGAAGCGAGGGACCGAGGATGTCCAGAACCATCCGCTCGATTGACCTTTTCGCGGGGGCAGGGGGCTTGTCGTTGGGGTTCGATTTGGCCAACGACGAACTCGAAGGCATCAGGTTTGAGCCTGTCTTCGCAGTTGAGCATGATCCCGCCGCCGCACTGACCTACAAGACCAATTTTGGCGTCGGCGTGTACGACGGCGACATCGAGGGATTTGACCCGATCACCTACCCAGAAGCGGAGATCATCGTCGGAGGCCCTCCCTGTCAGGGATTTTCTCCACTAGGCCGTGACCGAGATGACCAGTCACGCGCTGAGTTGAACGCCCTCTGGGAGCATTACCTAGCTGCGGTCGAGCAGGTAGAGCCCTTGGCGTTCGTCATCGAGAACGTCCCGGAATTTCAGAAGTCTGCTGAGTTCGAAGAGCTGCTGAGGCGACTCGCATCTCATCCGCTTCTACGTGAGTACAGCTACAGCTATGGAATTCTCAACGCAGTGGACTACGGAGTTCCACAAAGCCGGCGGAGGGGAATCTTCATGGCGGTGAGAGGCAGGGAGGTTCCTTGGCCTCCGCCCCCAACGCATGGGGGTGGTCCAATCGGCCAGGAACCGACTCAAACCGTGCGGGATGCCATTGGGAATCTGCCACCTAAGCCAACGACAGACCAGCCAGTCTTGAAAGACGGGTATCAGGACCTGCATATCCGTAGGAATCCCCGCCCTACATCCCTAGAGCGGTACCAAGCGATCCCCGAGGGCGGCAACCGGTTTGACCTTCAGCGAGCTCGACCAGACCTAACCCCGGCATGCTGGGCGAACAAGCCGACC
Source organism: bacterium (assembly GCA_028819295.1). Classification (GTDB taxonomy): domain Bacteria; phylum Actinomycetota; class Acidimicrobiia; order Acidimicrobiales; family Bin134; genus Poriferisocius. The sequence goes on from JAPPMA010000010.1 coordinate 25,211, forward strand.
GGCACGACAGACGTTATGGGTCGCCTATGGTGGGATCGGCCTAGCTTCACCATCCGCACTGAGTTTTACAAGCCCGAGAAGGGTCGCTACCTACATCCCAGTGAGGACCGCCCCATCACTCACCGTGAAGCTGCTCGGCTCCAGACATTTCCCGATGCTTTCATTTTCGAAGGCACCAAAATCGAGATCGCCCGCCAGATCGGCAACGCCGTACCCCCGCTGCTAGGCAAGGCCATCGCTCTCCATCTCGCGAAGTTGGTAGGGTAGGCGCGCAAGGAGGGGGTTGACCTCTCGAGGCCGGGCCGTTAGAACTGCGGCCTGTGAGCTTCGGCCCTGATCCTGAGCTTGAGTCAGTCGCCAAGGAGCTGCTGGGCACCCGTGACTTTGAGAGCCGGATCGCAGCCGTCCTTCGAGACACATTCGACCAGCTCTACGACGGCCAACGCACCGGTCGGTACAGGTGGGACCAGCTTCACAAGACGGAAAAGACGCACTGCGGAACCCTGGTCGAGATCAACATGCAGCGCGAGTTCCAGTTCGCTGATGGCGACAAGCTCGACTACAAGATCGCCAACGTCGAGGTCGACTGCAAGTACTCGCAAGAACTCGCTGCATGGATGATCCCTAACGAGGCTCGAGGTGAACTCTGTCTGGGGCTCTGGGCTGATGATGCCAAGGCAGTTTGGTCGGCGGGGTTGTTTCGAGCCCTTGATGAACTCCTGACCAACCGTGGGAACAGAGATCAGAAAGCCAATCTCAACAAAGATGGCAAGGCCTCAGTTCACTGGCTCTACCAGGAAAGCGAACTCCCACCAAATGTCTTGCTACAGATTCCGAAAGCTGACGTCGACCACATCATGGAGCCGAGGTCAGGTGCTGAGAGAATCCGGCGCCTCTTCCGCACCGTCCAAGGCCAGCGGATAGGCCGCGGCGTTGTAGCCACCGTCGCCCAACAAGCCGACTACATGAAGCGAATCCGCGGCAATGGCGGTGCTCGCAGCCAACTCCGCGAAGAAGGCATCATCATCCTCGGCCAGTACGAGGCCCACCGAGAGATCGCACGTCAGCTTGGCCTGCCTATACCCGGCAAGGGGGAATCAGTCAGCGCACGCATTACTCCTACCAGTTCAGCCAATCCCGACACCTTTTCCTTAGGAGACACCTGTTGGTGCCTCGCACTAGACAATGACCCTGTAGTTCCTGCTCCCGAACTTCCTAGTCAGCGAGTGAGTTGACTCCAAAAGCTTGGGGACGACACCCTGCTCTCTGCATCTGACGGGGCTGCCCCTTCAAGTCGCTGAGGCCGAGTAAACTAGAGGAACAGGACAGGGGATCAGCGGCTTTTGGTTCGAGCACACGCCCCGCTTGGTGAATTGAAGTGATTGGGTAGTATCGACATGGCAGTAGAAGACATGATGACGCCAACGATGCCGAGGTCCGGCCACCTGGACAACCTCATGAAACAGGTGAGTGAGGCGTCTCGGCTGCAGCAACGTGCGCTGGCGCGGACAATGCCGAGGTCCGGCCACCTGGACAACCTC
>JAPPMA010000050.1 GCA_028819295.1 bacterium
GAAAGCCGACGATGGTGACCACCGGAATGAGGGCATTCTTCAAGGCATGCCGCATAACGACCACCCTCTCCTTCAGCCCCTTCGACCAGGCGGTTCTGATGTAGTCTTGGCGGAGGACCTCCAGTGCCATGGTCCGCGTCATGCGCATCGTGGTTCCCGAAAGGGCCGTTCCCAGGATCGCGCCCGGGAGCAGAAACATCCGCAGATTACCCAGCGGGTCGTCGGCGAAGGTGATCAGTTCCATCGGCGGCGACCATCCCCACCAGATCGCGGGGTAGACCATTATGAGAGTCGCCGTCCAGAAGCTCGGGACTGAGATGAAGACTATGGCGAGGCTGCGCCCCCCGTAGTCGCCCGCGCTATCCTGCCGAATCGCCGAGTAGATGCCGATAGGCAACGCGATGAGCAGGCCGATGAGTACCGCAAACACCCCGAGCTCGAACGTCACCGGAAGCCTGGGAAGTATCTCCTCGACAACCGGCTGGCCTCCTCTGAGCATCGTGCCCAGGTTCCCCCGAAGTATCTGACCAATCCAGCGACCATACTGCACATGTATCGGCACATCCAGACCGAGGCGGCGCTCAATGGCCGCGCGGTCCAGGGAAACGCCCGCCTCAGGCCCTATGTCATCGACCATCATGTCGATGATGTCACCGGGAATCAGACGACTGAACAGGAAGACCAGGCTGGACACAATGAAAAGGGTGGGGACCAGCAGCAGCAGTCTTCTGATGATGTAGGTGCGCAGGGCGGTTTCCTCAGCGAGCGTCGGGCGGGAGTGGGCAGGCGAGGGGGCCCTGGGGTGGGCCCCCACCCGGTGTGCTTATCTCGTCCCGGTCATCTCCTCCCTGAGGTCTGAGTCGAGCCAGACTCGGGAGAGGTAGAGCAAGTGCTGTCCGCCTCCTATGGTCAATTCACCGTTGTAACCCACCATCCACGGCTGCCAGAAGATGTAATTTGGCCGCGTTGGGCCCCATGTCACCCACTGCTGCTCGCTGAAGTACATATCCGCCTTCTTCACCAGCTCCCTCATCTCCTCGGTGCTGCCGGCGTTTTCGGCGGCTTCGACCATGGCATCATAGACCGGGTCCCGGACTCCGGAGGCATTCACCGGCGACTCCGAATGGGCCATGGTCCTGATGGCCCCAAGTGGCGGCCAGTTGGCGCCTCTCATCCCATAGGTCATTCCTTCGTAGGTATGGTCGGAGAAGTGTGCCCTCAAGACGGCCATCTCCATGGTGTCGATCTCGACATCAACGCCAATCTGCGCCCAGTAATCCACGGCCAGCTGGGTATAGTCCAGGTTGCTCCAATAGGTGTTGGCAGTTGAGAAATCCATCTTGGTCTCGAAGCCATTGGGATAGCCGGCTTCCGCCAGAAGCTGCTTCGCCCGTTCCGGATCGTAGCCGTGGTTGTCTTTGAGCTCCTGGGGCCACTCCTCGAATGGGATGAAGTACCCTGGAACCCCCGGCCCAACGACCCCATAGGGTGTCGTGTCGCCCAGGCCATCGAACAACGTGTCGTTGATCGTCTCGAGGTCCAGCGCCAGCTGCATCGCCCTACGCACCCGGATGTCATCGAAAGGCGGCTTGCGTACATCCATGGCGAATGTCCACGGCAACTCCAACGAGATTGACGACAAGATCTCGGGGTTGGTCCTCTGGATGGCCCGCCCCTCGTCGAGGGAAGCCAGCCACAGGCGGGCGGTCTTGCCCGTGCGCAACGCCGCCATCTTCGCGGAGGCGTCAGGTATTACGAGGATCTTGACCTCGTCGAGGTAGGGCAGGCGATTCTCGGGGAACTTCTCGTCGAAGCGCCAGTAGTTGGCGTTCTTGGTGTAGGTGATGGCGCTGTCCTTCACCCAGTCCGTCAGCATGTACGGCCCGCTACCGACCAGGTTCCTCCAGTCCTGAGCGTCGCCATACTGCTTGATTATCTCTGGTGGATATATGAAGCCGCCATCGTTGCTGTCGTAGTAGATGTTGTTGAAAGCATTGAAGTCCGGCTTGCTGAGCTTGAACACAACCGTGTACCTGTCGGGCGCCTCTATCGATTCAATGGGCAACTTGGATATACTGGTGGCGTGCGGGCTCGGTTCGGCGTCGGCAAAGTCGCCCTGGCCCATGAACCGCTGGAAGTGGAACGCGATGTCCTCAGCGACCAGCTCGCGGCCATTCACCGGGGGCTTGTCCTGCCAGTGAACGCCCTGGCGAATGTGGAAGGTGAGCGTGAGGCCGTCGGGGGAAATCTCGTAGCTCTCGGCAAGGTCTCCTATGACGATAGATTCGGGAGTAAAGAACGACATGAAATCGAATTCGTCCCTGTCTGTTCCCCAGTTCGGGACGCCTAGCTTATCCAGGGCTAGGAGTCTGTCGGAGTCATGGACGCGGGGTTATGAAGTGAGCGAGCCCAGA
>JAPPMA010000035.1 GCA_028819295.1 bacterium
CCGAGCTGCGGGCCCAAACGACCGAGCTGCGGGCCCAAACGACCGAGCTGCGGGCTGAAACGGCCGAGCTGCGGTCCGAGATGGCCAAGCAGGCCCGTGTCTTCTTTATGGCGCTGACGGCCTTTATGGTCACAATCTGGGGCACGTTGGCCGCGCAGTTCTTCGTCTAGTTGGTTTAGTCGAAAGGGCTGGGCTGGCCTGCCCCGTCGGGGGGCGGGACCGAGCCGAGGTGCCGCCGGGGCGGTTGGTTCGGAGGGTTGGAGTCCCCAGCTGCTGTCCGCCCCGACCAGCAGCCGTAAAACTTGCGGGCGCGGCCACGGGCGGGGTTGGCTTCGGCCGTCTTGTGGTGTGGGTGTTAGTCGGTGTAGTTGACGTTGCCTTGTGCTTGGGTGTTGGCGAGGCCGATGTTCCAGGCGAGGGCGAGGCCGAGTTGTTGTTCTGTGCCGGTGGTGAGGGTGACGGTGGTTGTGGTTTGGTCGGCTGAGAGGTTGACGAAGATGTTCCGGCCGAGGTTGCCGTCGCGCAGCGGGCTCAGCAAGATCGTCGGCCGGCTGGCGGGGATGCAGCTGAGGGTGACGTCGAAGTCGACGGTGGTGTCGCCGCGGCTGGCGGTGGGGCTGCTGATGTGCAGCGTCGGGCGGCCGGTGCAGGCGGTGGGCAGTGTTCGAGCCGGGATATCCGAGGTGCTGCGGCGGCGGAACCGCAGAAACCGGCGAAACCGGCGGAACCGCAACAGGCTTCACCGACATCGCAGCAGGCGGCGGCTATTTGTGCGCTATCCGAGCCGACGAGACCATTGCCTGCTGGGGCGACAACGAGTTCGGCGAGTCGGATGCTCCTTCCGGTGTGTGATTTCTCGTTCCAGCGGCTAACCGGCCTGCTGGCACCACGGGCCGAGCGGGGTGGGCAACCCGAAGCCGGGATTGCCCTAGCCGAACCCGGCGGGTAGCGTCACCGGTTCCGAGAACCGGGAGGGGCGGCTGTGACTATCTCAATGCAGCGCATGACGTTCGGCGTGCTGGCCGTGGTGCTGGTTGGCTCGCTGCTGGCCTCCGCACCGGTCGAAGCGCAGACGGCAGACGGGCAGACGGCAGCCGGGCAGGTAGCCGAACGCGACACCCTGATAGCCGCCCAGGAGAACCTGCTGAACACATACCGGTGCATGTTCGGCGTCGACACCGCGGCGGTGAGCGGGGGATGCCCCGACCCCGACCAGGTGCAGCCGGGTGCCGCACCGCAGAACCCGTCCCAGCAAGACATCGACGCCCGCGACAGCCTCATAGACGCCCAAGAGAACCTGCTGAACACCTACCGCTGCCAGCACAACATCGACACCCAACTAGTGCCAGGCGGCTGTTCCCCGCCTGTGCCGTCCCGGATACCCGGTGCCGGTGTCCATGCTCGGGCGGCGTTCCTGAGCGAGCGGATCGCCGCTGTTGAGGACGACGTTCAGAGGATCGTCCTCGAAGACCACCTCTACCCTGTTTGGGATTGCCTTATGAGGTCCGAGTGCGTTTGGACCCTAGAACAGTTGGTAGCTGTTCTAGAAAATATGCTGGACGCCTATACCGAGATAACGGAGTTTCCCGACGACATAAACTCACGGGTCATTGATCCGATCTTGGACATAAACAGGGAGCTGATCCAGGTGGGGATCGCATTCTCTGCCATCGCTGAGGGGCGGCGCGGTGCAGCCGGTTTCGACCAACTGAGGCTGGAAGCCCGCAGACTGCTCGGCCTGCTCCGCGGGGAGATGTTCGACCGGGTTGAAACCGTCATTGACCGGGTTTCCGATCTTGAGGCCCCGGCAGGGCAACTGGCCTCGTTCAGGCAGGCGGTGGACAACGCCCGGATCAAGATATCCGAGGTGCTGCCGCTGCTCGGGTGAGCGCACCGGTTGCACCGCAAGCCGACCTGCAAGCCGACGGCGGCGGGGCTGCTTGACCTGCGGGTTTGTGTCAGCGATGTGTTACAACACGAGTTACAACAGATCGCTTTGACCTGGGAAAATACCCGACTATCCCAATCTGGTCACGGTGTGCAACGACTGCCACCACGACATCCACGACAAACACCACCAGGTGACACGCGACCGGCGGACCGGCCGGCACCAAGTGGTGCCGCCACCCGAGGCGTTCCCAGACACCGGAACTGACACCTGGCAGCCCGAACACCTCAACCCCATACTCCGAAACTGACAAACCGGCCATGCGCCTCCTTGCCTTGCGCTGGGAGTATGGCTGCGTCGGCGCGCCTTGCGAGGAACGCCGCTGCCGTCGCAATCCACGGCGCTAAACCCAAGACACATCACTAGGCTTTAGCTCAGTCGAAGAGGTTGGACTGGTCGGGGGCGCTGGGCGGGG
>JAPPMA010000023.1 GCA_028819295.1 bacterium
GCCCCCCCCCCCGCAAAGCAACAACACACACAGCCCAGTCTCGCGCCCTTCTTGAGATCGGGTGCGTTACGCGATGAGAGCTTGGATCTCGGCCACTCGCTGTTCGACTGCATCAGGAGTTGGGGCTTCGAGGTTTAACCGCAGCAGGGGCTCGGTGTTGGAGGGGCGCAGGTTGAACCACCAGTCGCCCAGGTCCACGGTGAGTCCGTCGAGGCGGTCCTGGCCGGCGTCGGGGTAGGCGGCGGCGACCCGCTCGATCACCTCGGCGGCATCAGCCACTTTGGCATTCAGCTCCCCCGATGAGGCGTAGCGGTCGAAGCTTGAAGCCAGGTCGGACAGTCCGGCTGGGTGGCGGCTGAGGGCTTCCAGCACCACCAGGGCGGCGATCAGCCCGCTGTCGGCCCGGTAGTTGTCGCGGAAGTAGTAGTGGCCGGAGTGCTCGCCGCCGAACACCGCGCCGGTCTCGGCCATGGCCTGTTTGATATAGGAATGGCCCACCCGGGTGCGAACCGCTCTCCCGCCTCCCTCGGCGATTGCCTCGGGCACCGCCTTGGAGCAGATCAAGTTGTGGATCATGACGGCGCCGGGATCGCGGTCGAGAATCGAGCAGGCGATGATGGCGGTGGTGAGCGAGCCCGAGACCGGCCGGGCGTTCTCGTCAACCAGGAACATGCGGTCGGCGTCGCCATCGAAGGCCAGCCCGATGTCGGCACTGAGAGCCAGCACCCGGTTCTGGAGATCCTTCTGGTTCTCGGGCTGGAGAGGGTCGGCCGGGTGGTTGGGGAAGGTGCCGTCTAGTTCGGGGTACAGATGGTCGAGCGTGAAGGGCAGACCGTCGAACACCGCGGGCACCACCAGGCCGCCCATGCCGTTGGCGGTGTCGGCCACCACCAGCAGCGAAGCCAGTGCTTCGGTGTCCACAAATGAGCGCACATGAGCCACATAGCCGCTCAGCAGATTGCGGATGGTGCGGGTTCCCTTGGCCGGGACAGGATCGGGGCCGGCGATGGCCATGGCCTTGATGGCCTCCAAGCCGGTGTCGGAGCTGATGGGAGCGGCCCCGGCCCCGCACATCTTGATCCCGTTGTAGCCGGCGGGGTTGTGAGAGGCGGTGAACACCGCGCCGGGCAGGCTGAGGCTTCCCGAGGCGAAATAGAGCATGTCGGTGGCACACAACCCCACGTCCACCACGTCGATGCCGTGGTCCATCGCCCCATCGCCGAATGCGGTAGCAAATTCCTCGCCCTCGGGGCGCATGTCCCGCCCGACCAGCACTGCTCCGGCGTCCGATGAGGCCACGAACCGGGCGAAGGCCCCGCCAATGGCCCGGGCGCCGTCGGCGTCGAGCTGATCGCCCACGGTGCCCCGCACGTCGTAGGCCTTGAAGATGGCGTCGTAGTCGGTGGCCATGCCGGGTTGACGGCCTAGTGATGGGGGCGGGCTATGGGCATCGAGGGCTACTGATCCTTGAGGTTCTGCTTCATCTCGTCGAGTTGCATCAAGATGGGGTAGCCGCTGACGCTGATGGCGTTGCCGTGGCCGGTGTGGTGGACGTCGAACACCGACTGGAGGGCTGTGTAGTAGCCCTGCACGTCGAGGGTCTGGTTCACCGCCCGCTTGGCCTGGGCCAAGCCGAAAGAATCGTTCTTGGCGATCTGTGCAGCCAGCTCGTGGGTGCGCTCCCACAATCGGTCGCGGGCCACCACCTCTCGGGCCAGCCCCATCTGAAGGGCTTCTTCAGCGCCCAGCGAGCGCTGGGTGAACAGGAGATCCTTGGCCCGGCGGGCACCCAGTTCCCAGGTGTGGCCGTGGTACTCCACCCCGCCGATGGCCATCAGCACCACCGGGTCGGAGAACTCCACATCGTCGGCCACCACCAGCAGGTCGAGCGGCCAGATCAGGTTGAGGGCGCCGGCGATGGCCTTGCCCTGGATGGCGCCGATGGTGGGCTTGGGGATGTTGCGCCAGTGCCACGAGTAGCCCAGGTACTTGCGGGCCTCCCACCGGTAGATCTTGTTGAGCTGCCAACTGCCGTCGGGCTCGGCCAGCGAAACCGCGTCGGGGTCGGGAGCGCCGCCGCCCAGATCGTGGCCGGCGGAGAAGTGCCTGCCCTGGCCCCGTAGCACGATCACCTTCACATCGTCGTCGTGCTCGGCGGCCAGAAAGTGGCTGTGCAGCTCGTCGAGCATCCGCTCGTTCTGGGCGTTGGCCTTCTCAGGCCGGGCCAAAGTGATGGTGGCCACCGCGTCAGCGGTCTCGCACTCGACGTATTTGTAGTCGTCCATGGGGTGTCCTTGGGGAAAGTGGTTGTTTCAGCCAACAAGTATGTGTAGAGTTCAAAAGGCAGTCGGAACCGGCACCGCCCCTGAGCATAAAGGGTTCCCCTCAGAATCTAAGAGACGACGAAGGGAACCAATGGCAGTTACAGAGTTAGAGCGCACGGAGTTGGCCAACCGGCTGGTTCAGGCCATCGGCACGGAGGCAACCGAGACGCTCATGCAGTGCATCATCCCCGACGGGCGAGATCAGTTTGCCACCAAGGATGACCTACGAGTCCTCGGTGCCGAGCTGCGGGCTGAGTTTCGCACGGAATTGGCCAAGCAAACTCGCCTCATCATGACCACCATGGTGGCGTTCATGCTGACCACGTGGGGCGCTTTGATCGTTCCCGCCGTTGTGTGACGGACGAAGCCCTCACGCCTTGCTGAGGGCGGCGGCTTCCAGAACGGCGAGGGTTTGATCGGCGATGGGGTCCCAGTCGAAAGCCGGGCGGCGCTCGATCAGGGCTTGGCGGGAGCGGTCCAGTTCTTGAGGAGTGAGCTTGTCGAGGCACCGGGCGAGGTCTTCGACGGTTGAGCCGTAGCGGATGTCGGCGCCGGCGAAGGTCTCGTCGAAGAAATCCCAGTCGCTGGTAATGGCGGGCACCCCTGCGCCCAGGCAGTCGAATGCGGTGCCGGTGGTGAGCATCCCTGAGGGGGCGAACGGGAGGATGACCGCGTCGAAGGCCTTCATGCGCCGCAGGTACTGGTTGAAGTCGAGATGGCCATGCTCGGCGATGATGCGTGGGTCGTCGGGCACGGCCACCGACAGGTCCACCCGGATGACCAGTTGGATGTCGTCCCGACCACAGGCGGCCACCGCGTCCACCACCAGTTGCAGATCCTTCTCCACCCGGGGGGTGCCGATCACCGCCACCCGGAGCCCGTACGGCGCCCATCCCTCGGACAGCTCTACGTCTTGCCGGGTGGTGTTGGCCACCGATTCGTACTCGCGGCCCCAATGGCCGTGGGGGATGACGTGGTGCTCGGTGTGAGTGCCATAGCGGTAGGCAGCCAGGGCCACATCCCGACCCACTTCGCTGTGGTGGATGACCGCGTCGGCCGCCTCGGCCCACGATTGGTAGCTGGCTGCGGCATCGTCGGTCTTGAAGAAGTGGGGGAGCAGGTTGTGCTGGGTCCACACGATGGCGGTGCCGGTGGCCTTCACTTGGCTAAGCACTTCGGCAGTGCGCTCGGGGTCGACACCGCTCCACCACTCGGGCCAGGCCATGTGCAGCACGTCGATGTCCCGCAGTCTCCTGATCAGCTTGTCGTCGGGAATGCCTGCGCCGGTGGCCACCACTCGATCGGCCAGCGGGTCGTACAGCGAGCGGTCATAGGGGTGGCCGTGGATGGTGCTGGCCACCCGCAGTCGGGGGGTGACCTTCCAGGTGAAGTCCACCGACGAGGCTGGTTCGATCTCGGCCTGGTACACCCGAGGCAGCTCGCCCCAGAAGCTGCGCCACTCGGCGATCCCGGCGGTGTCGATGGCCTGAACCCGACCGGCATCGATCGCCACGTGAATCGGTCGGGTGGCGGGCTCGGCCACCGACAAGGTGAGGGGACCGGGTAGGCCGGCGGGATCGTCGAATCGGAGTTGTTCGGACACCACCAGCGATCGGCCCTCCACCCTGTAAGTGGCGGTTCTGCTTCCGGCCACCACCGGATCGCTGCTTCCCGCTGGTGCCCAGCCTTCGTGGACCAAGGTGACCGACCCTGGAGTGTGCTCGACGGAAACAGGCAGGCCGGCGGGAATCAGCGGCGCACTGCTGGTGCCCGCCATTTCGTCTCGTCCCCGGGGGGAAATCACCGGCAGCATCACCGGATGGCCGGAGGTGGGCTGCTCCAACAAGCCGGGGCCCCGAGGCGAGCAGCCGTAGTCGGCGGAGAAGCCAAAGAGGGTGGGAAGGGCGAATGACAGCGACTTCGACCGGTACGACCACACCGTGGCCCGCCCGGAATCGTCGAACTCGACGAAGCGCTCGGCGGGCGGGAAGACATCGGTGGACGGTGCGCTCGCCACCCCTGGTTTGCGCCGCAGCTCCAGGGCCGACAGCAGGAGCTTTCCGTAGATGTCCAAGGTCATCTGAAGCCGCCGGGCCGGGCCCCGGTAGAACATTGCGGCCCGGTTCTGGTGGGCGGCTATCACTCCGCTGGGGAACCACTCCAGCAGGTCGTCGAGCGCGGCGTCGGCCCGGGCCAGCCAACGGTCTTGGGGGGCGTCGAGGTCGCGCCCGGCGGCGATAGCGGCCAACTCGATGGTGATGGCCATGCCCAGCGCGCCGATGGAGCGCCCCCACACCACGGCCCCGCCGGGCTGGGACACCTCGTCGAGATCGCGAAGCACCTGGGACAGTCCGTCGGCCCATCCCGAGCCGAGTTGGTCTGCGAGGGGCTCGGCGAACAGGTACATGTCGGGGGTGTAGATGTCGTAGTGGGCCCAGTTGCCCATGCCGTCGTTGAGCCAGCCGGTGGGGCTGGTGAACATCGAGCGCACCCGCTCCAGCAGCAGAGGAAGCTCGGCCGGCTCGTCGCCTCCCCGGAGGTGAGCCAGAGCCCGCAGGCATCGGGTGGACACCACCGCGAAATTGGGGGGGATGGCATCGGTGTCGTCGAGCCGGGCGATGATCTCTTTGGTGTACACGGCGTCGAGCACCGGTTGGCGCAGGTCGGCGGGCAGCGCTTCCAGGCCGCCCAGCCGCAGCACGGTCTCGCCGACCCGGTAGCTGGCGAATGCCTCCACTGCGGCTGGTTCCAGAGAGGCGATGAGCGGCGGGATCCGGTCTTGCAGGTCGCAACCGGCAACCTCGTCTACCCCGCAGTCGATGAGCAGGCCCAGCACGTACATGAGGTCGGCGGTGGTGTCGTCGAGCACCGGATGGCCGGCGTACAGGCCGGGCAGCTTGAAGCCGGGAGCGGCCGACTGCTCGAACTCGGCCATCTTCTCGGCCGTCGCCGCCACCAGGCGGTCGGCCAGCGCCCCGGCGGTGGTGGCCTCAGCCAGGGGCAGTTCGGGAAAGCGAAAGTCCAGGCTCATGCCATGGTGGCCAATCGGTCTCGGGTCACCTCGTTGAGGGCCGGCTCTCCGGCCGACCACCGGCGCACTTCCTCGATCACGCACTCGGTCATGCGGGCCAGCTCGGTGCCCTGGCTGCCGGCCAGATGGGGGCTGATCCACACGTTGGGCATCTCCAGCAGCGGGCTGCCTTCGGACAGCGGCTCGGGATCGGTCACATCCAAGATGGCGTGGAGCCGCCCCGACGCCAGGTGGGGGATGAGTGCCTCGTGGTCGATCAGCGGGCCGCGGGCGGTGTTGACCACCGTGGCGCCGTCGGGCAGCGCCGAGAGCTGGTCGGCGCCGATCATGTGCATGGTCTCAGGCAGGGCCGGAGCGTGGATGGACAGCACATCGGCGCTCGCGCACAGCTCGTTGAGCTCCTGCTTCTCCACCCCCAGCGAGGCCGCTTCCTCTGAGGTGACGTAGGGGTCGTACAGCGTCACCTTCAAGTGGGGAAAGGCCCGTAGCAGTTCGATCACCCGCCGGCCCACCAGCGACGCGCCGACAATGCCGATGGTGCGGCCGTAGTTGCCCCACTGGCGGTCGCCCATGGCCGACATGGCCGAGAAGTCGGCCGGGCCTCGGCGCCACAACACGCCCTTGTTGGCGAACAAAATGGCGGCCAGGGTGAACTCGGCCACCGGCTCGGCGTTGGCGTTGGCCCCGCTGGTCACCCGGATGTCGCGATCCCACACCGCGTCGGTGAGGGTTGTCTTGACCGTTCCCGCGGCGTAGGCGAACAGGCCCAGCCGGGGGGCCCGCTCCAGCATGGCGGCGTCCAGCGGCGGACACCCCCAGTGGCCGACGATCACCTCGGCTTCGCCCAGCACGGCGGCGATTCCGTCGTCCCATGCCCCGATGGGCTCGGTGTTCAACAGCGTTCCCAATGCCCCCAGCCGGTTGAGGTCGGCCCCGCGGAACAGGTCCGCCCCCGGCCAGTGGGCGACGGCGATGTTGGGTTGCCCTCTGCTCATTGCCAGAAGTCTCCCAATATCGGCTAGAACATTGACAAGCAAGACCCAAGGGAGAACCGCTATGGCAGATCTAATCAACTACGAGGGCAAGCGAGTGCTGATTGTGGGCGGCGCCACCGGAATGGGAGCGGCTGCGGCCCAGAAGGCCGCGGAGCTTGGCGCCCACACCATCGTGATGGACATTGCCGAGGTGTCCTATGAACACGGGCAGTACATCAACGTGAACCTGGTTGAGCAGGCCAGCGTGGACGCGGCTGTCGAGGCCGTCGACGGGCCAGTACACGTCGTGCTGGCGTGCGCCGGGGTGGCCGACGGCACCAGAAACCTCATGCTGATCAACTTCACGTCGCAGCGCCATCTGGTCGAGGGGCTGATCAGAAGCGGCAAACTGGGCCGTGGCGGTTCGGTGTGCTTCATCTCCTCGGCCGCCGGGATGGGTTGGCTGAACAACCTGGAGCAGGTGAAGGACTTTCTGGACACCCCCGACTGGGACACCGCCGCGGCGTGGATCGACGAGCACGAGGGCACCGACACCTACACGTTCAGCAAGCAGGCCGTGAACGCCTATGTGGCTGTCCAGGCCTTTCCCCTCCTGCGAAAGGGCATCCGCGCCAACGCCATCATGCCAGGGCCCACCGACACCCCGCTGGCGCGGGCCAACGCCGACCTGTGGCTCGGATTCGGGTCCGGCTACCGGGAGGCTGCCGACGTGCCCACCCTGGTTCCCGAGCAGATGGGCAACACGATGCTGTTCTTGGGCAGCGACGCGGCCAGCGGGATCAGCGGGATCAGCCTGCTGGTGGACCAGGGCCACACCAGCGCCTCGCTGGTGGATGTCTGGGACGACCCGTTTGTGAAGGTCATGGCCGGCATCATGGAGTTCGACCCGGCCATGTTCGGGATGGACGAGTAGGGGATCGGGCCCGATGAGCGGCGCACTGCCTGACGTTTTGGAGCTCGCCGAGGTCGGCGAGCGGCGCTATCACGTGTTTCAGCCCTCGGAGTCGGCCGAGGGGCGCGATGTGGTGTTCAGCGGACAGCTCATGGCCCAGATGATGATGGCGGCCGACCGGCAGGCGGGCGGCGCCAAGGACATCCGCTCAGTCCACTGCATCTTTGCCCGGGCCGGCACCTACACCCTGCCCATCGAAGTCGACGTCGACTCCATGCAGGCTGGGCGCACCTGGGCCAGCGATGCGGTGACCGCCACCCAGGGGGGCAAGCTGCTCAGTCGGGCGCTGGTCTTGATGAGCACGGTGGACGACGACTTGATGCGCCATGAGCCGGTGATGCCCGATGTGGTCGGCCCCGACGGCTTGGACCCCGGATCCGCTTTCATTTTTCCCGGTGCCGAGTGGCGGCCGGTGCCCGGCGAGCCGGAGGTCGACGGCGTGCCGGTGGAGCGGGCCTGGCACCGCTTTGAGCCGGGGGTGGAATCCCAGGCAGCCAACCAGGGCATCGCCGGGTGGGCCACCTGCGGCAACATCATCGGGTTGTCGATGCGGCCCCATCGGGACACGATCCACATCGAGGATGCCCACCGCACCCTTTCCACCGGGGTTATCGCCCACACCCTCCACTTCTTGGACCGCCTGGACGTTTCGCAGTGGCTGCTCATCCAAATGGAGGGCACCAAGGCGGGCAACGGCCGGGTCTACGGCCAGGGCGAGGTGTTCACCGCCGAAGGGCGGCTGGTGGCCACGTTCCAACAAGACTCCATGGCCAAAGCCGCCCCTGCCCCCATGGACCCCTCCCGCTCGATGTAGCGGGGATTGCCCAGCGTTCACTCGGTGGTGTCATCGAGGATCATCAGGGTTTTGATGTCGCTGTGGAAGTCGAGGGCGTAGTCGCCGCCCTCCCGGCCGATGCCGGAGATGCCGCTTCCTCCTCGACGGTGGACTCGTAGTGCTGGGCGCCGGGGCCTCGGGGGGCGCGGATGCCCCGGAACTCCCAATCCCCGCCCTTGGCGGTGGACTGCACTTCCTCGGAGTTCGACGGCTGGGCACCCACATCGCCTCGGATGGGAGTGGGACCGGAAACGATGGTGTTGGTGAGCGCGCCCAGGCCCTCCACCTCCACGGTGACCACGTCTCCGGGCGCCACCGGGCGAGAGTAGGCCGGCGTGCCCGACAAGAGGATGTCGCCCGGCACCAGCGTGATGGTCCGGGCGATGTCGGCCACGATGTAGTGCATGTCCCATTCCATCTCATCGGTGGTGGCGTCTTGTTTGGCCTCGCCGTTCACAATGGTCTGGATGCGCTTGCCTCGGAAGTCCCAATCGGTCACCAGGCCCGGGCCCACCGGACACAGGGTGTCGCTGCCCTTCACCCGCAGCATCGACCCCGCATCGGTGTCGCGGAAGCCGTGGAGGCCGTAGTCGTTGGCCACGCTGTACCCGGCGATGCAGTCCCCGGCCTCGGCGGGCGACACGTTGCGGCAGGTCTTGCCGATCACGATGGCGATCTCGCCCTCGTAGTTCAGCCACTGGCACCCCTCAGGGCGCACCGCTCCGACTACTGTAGGGCAACTCCAACTTTATCTACTCTGCGAATGACAACATGTCAATATCTTCTGGCTTTTTGTGCAGGTTTGCTGCAATACTGAGCCTGTGATGTATGAAATCGCAGCACGTCAGCCATCTGTGGTCCTCGCTTTTCGGGCTGAGAACGTGCGATCCTTTCGAGACAGTGTGGAATTCTCTCTGATGGCGACTGGTCTAGCCGAGGACCGGTATGTACGGGCAGTGAATTGGAGGGAAGGTGGCTCACCAGTAGATGTGCTCGCAGCCGCTGGGATCTTTGGAGCGAACGGCTCCGGCAAGAGCAACTTGCTCAAGGTGATGGATGACATGCGCTGGCTTGTCCTCCATTCGTTTCGACTGGGAGATCCAGAAGGGGGAGTGTCGCGGCGACCATTCGTTCTCGACCGCTCCTGTTTAACCAAGCCGTCACGGTATGAAATTGACCTCGTAGTAGATGGTGTGCGTCACGAGTATGGCTTCCTTGTCGACGATCACCGAGTTCTCAAGGAGTGGGCGTTCTGGTATCCCAAGGGTCGTGCAGCATTGATCTTTCGCCGAGAAGGAGAAGATGTAGAGGAGGGATCGGTCGATCGCCAGAAGACTCGCGCTGTCCAAGAGTTGATCCGACCGAATGCGCTTTTCTTGTCGACGGCTGCTTCTGCGAAGCACGGAGCACTTCTACCGCTCTATCAATGGTTCAGCCGGAACCTTCTGCTAGCCCAGGCGGATTCCCGGTCGTGGCGTCAGGCGCTGACTACTGAGATGCTTGGCGACGACGAATCCCGCCAGCGAGTATTGGAATTGCTTCAAGCAGCCGACCTTGGCGTAACAGGTGCCCGCAAGTCTGAACCGGACCCTGTAATGCAGGAGCGGCTTAGGCGCGCGGTAAGGATCTTGCAGGGGATCGAAGGTGAGCCAGAAGGGGATGAGGGGCCGACTTTCGAAGAGCTCGGCGTTCGGTTGATTCATAGGGGCGTCGACGGTGAGGCTGTCGAGCTAGAAGCCGAAGATGAGTCACTCGGGACTCGGGTGTGGTTCGGTCTTATCGGACCTGTTGTGCAGGCTCTCGAACACGGGTCGGTCTTCCTTGCGGATGAAATCGATGCAAGTCTGCATCCAGCACTCGTGGCAGAACTCGTGCGACTCTTCCAAGACCCGGAGACGAATCCTTGGCGCGCTCAGCTGGTATTCAACTCGCATGATCCGACGCTTCTCGGAGACAGCGTTAGTGAGAGGCTTCTAGGACGCGACCAGATCTGGTTCGCCGAAAAGAGCCACGATGGGAGTACGCGTCTCTACCCCCTCGCCGATCTTGATCCCCGTAGGCAGGAGGCGATCGGTAAGCGGTATCTCGATGGGAGGTACGGAGCGACCCCGATTCTCTCCCACCAGGAATTCGCGTCCGCTGTCGCATCCGAAACAGTGGGAGTCCATTGATAGCCCGTCCAACCGGGGCACCCCGCCGGCCCAGGAACGACCAAGCAAGGCGGGAGATTCTCATCTTCACAGAGGGCGAGAAGACCGAAGGCGGCTACCTCTTGCCTTGGCGGCGGGAGTTCCGGCGCTGCCCTCGTGCGGCACTTGTTGATATCGGCGATTAGATCGGGGTAAGCCTCCAAGAGTGCCCGTCCCGTGTCTCCACAGCTTTGGGCGATCTCGCCTGTTTTCTCGGGAAAGCTCTTGTTTCGTGTCGTCGCCAGCCGGTTCGAGAGCAGGCCCTTGTAACTGTCGGGCACGGCATCTTGAAGTTGAGCCAGGATTTTCTTCATATCGGTTTCTTCAGACACGCTGCCATCGAAGCAAGCAGCGTGAAGGCTTTCGAGTCGGAAATCACAATTGAAGCGGCCGCGTCGGCAACGAGCCGACTGTCGGAGTGCGACCAACTGAAGCCATGACGAAGTTCAACAGAGCAGTCCTGCACCAGGCTCTTTTCGTCGTTCCATGACCAATGGAACGAGACGACTTGCGCGTCCGTGTCAATAGCATACGGCGGATTCCTGACGTCTGTCGCCCACGCGGCGAGATCGCGGAGTGAGAGGCTAACCACTTCGACCTCCGAGTCAGGGTCCACCCATATGCCGTCTCCTTCGACAATGGTGCCTAACGCCCAGCGCTGCACGCCATCCCGGATGTTCGAGGACTGCATAATCGCCTGGATGTCGTAGCACCCGAGCAGGCTGTATGACTTTCCAGTGTTGTCCGCACCTCTGATTGTGGCAAGGTCGTCTTCCGTCTTGACAACACGACTTGCCATATGCAGCCAAATGGACTCGGAAGTCAAACTTCCGATCGTTTCCAAAGTCCAGTCTGATGGTCCATCAGCCATGAGTTCTCCCGCGACGGTGTGGCTAGGAGGTCTGTAGTTCTTTGGGGGCCGCTTGCGTGTCTCGATCCACCACTCTCCGTACACTTGGTTGCTACCTCCTTGAGGCGTGCTTCTGCGGTTGCTCGTTCACCAGCACAAGGCATCCGACATGTCAGGGACATTCTGTGCTCGGGCTGAGCATACGACCCGTCGTCTTCAGATCCACCCGAATTGTCTCCGCTGTCGTATCGCAGCAGCGTTCATTGACGAGTATGCGAGAGAGAGCCAAGAGATGGCTAAGCGCGAAGGGCGCTGATCGATACTGCCCAACTAGGAGAGTCAGCCGAGGTAGCGGGTGGTACCGGGACTGGTGGAGGCGAAAGGGGGCGACGAACTCGAAGGGGACCGGCACGGCCAATTGAGGAAATAGGCACATGTGAAGTGTCAGCTAGCCTTAGTAGCATCGATCTGCTTTCCCTGAGAGCGTGACCGCAGGCAGAAGGAGACATGGCAGGCAATACCGTCCCCATTACAGCGCAGGTCCTCGCCTGGGCTCGTGAGGAGGCTGGCCTCACTCAGAACGAACTGGCCGACCGCGCCAAATTGGATGTGAAAGGTCTGAAAGCCTGGGAGGCTGCAGAGTCATATCCAACGAAAGGCCAGTTCAGCAAGCTAATTGGTGTCCTCAAGCGTCCATCGGCACTCTTCTTTCTCCCCGAGCCGCCGGTTCAGGCTGGAATGCCGACTTCGCTTCGCAGCGCCCCTGCTCTTGGGAACCACAAACTTGGCCCCGAAGAAGCCCGTCAAATTCGCTGGGCACGGCGATTGCAGGAGTTGACATCTTGGGTTCTCAGGGATCAAGGCTCGCCCGAAGTTCATCTGAGCCAGTATCGGCCGAGTCAAGATCCAGTGGGGATTGCAGCTTTCGAGCGCTCGCAGTCGGGAATCTCGACAGCGGAACAATTCGCGTGGGAGAACGCTTCGGAGGCATTTCTTGCATGGCGTGAGCACTTGGAAGAGCAGGGAATCTTGGTCTTGCAGCTCACCATGGGCAAGAACAACATCCGGGGATTCGGGGCGTGGGATGACTTCGCACCCCTGGTTGCTGTCAATACTGCCTACCACCCAACGGCTCGGATTTTCACCCTTTTTCACGAGGTCGCCCATCTGCTCACACGTACTGACGCTGCCTGCCAGAGCTTTGTGGTTCCTGGTCAACAAGAAGGTTCCATAGAGAGGTGGTGCGAGCGATTTGCAGCCGCGTATCTCCTGCCGGAAGACAGCCTCAAGGTGATCGCGGGGAGATACGGAGTGACGACCAGCATGCGAACCGCTGATCCTGACACAGCACGGCGCATCGCCAACAGATTCTCTGTGAGCACGCGTGCCACCGCGATTCGACTTCAAGAGGTTGGACTTGCAGATCCGACTCTGTATTCGGCTGTCGTCGCCCAGCTTTCTGGCAGAGACTGGAATGAATCCGGAGGAGGCAGGGGAGGTGGTCAGCCCGCTCCGAAGAAACGTATTGGCCAATTGGGAACACGATTGCCAAACGCGCTCATCACTGCTGCGGATCGGGGCCGTCTGACAACACGAGATCTTGCGGACTACCTGCAGCTCAAAACGGGCCAGCTAGAAGATCTTAAGGGCTTGTTGAATGAACCCCGATGAGGTGGATGTCTGGATAGTTGACTCTTCGGCCTTGATAAAGGCCAAGACGATTGTGGCGGTCAACAACCAGTGGGCCTCCTTCAAGCATCTCGAACAGATGGTTATCGACGGGCGAATCGCCTTGCCGAGACAAGTGATCAAAGAGATGAGCGAGATCGCGCACCCCGATCTTCCTGGAGCTTGGGCACCAGGTGTTCGAGGAAGCCTCCAGCACCCCTTGGATGCAGACTACGAGCACATCTCACATGTCATGTCGGTAGCAGGTGATGTGGTCGATGTGAACAAGGCAAGCGAAGACGCAGACCCTTGGGTCCTTGCGCTTGCCTTACAGGTCAGGGGTGACGGTCACTCCGTCTGTATCGTGACTGAGGACATTGTGGGTCGCAACAGAATCTCGATTGCCACGGCGTGCGACCGCCTCGGCATTCAGTGGTGTCGCATGCGCACGTTCTTTGAGCACTGCGGCATAGCGGTTCTCAAGGAGGATGAGGAAGACTAAGAAGGCGCTAATGGCGAATATGGATTTCGGGGTCTAGCCCATGGTGCGAAAAGGGGTGGATGCATTTATTTGATGCTGGATGAACAAAATTGACCGTTAGGGTAACAGCTGGATAGTCAGGATCAAGACGGGAATAGCTTGACGAAAATCCTGAAGATATAAGGTGTTGCGGTATTGCTGCGATATTGGAACCAGCATGACGGATGATGTCTAACATACGCTTGGTATGGTCTGTCGCTACATGCCAATCGAGACGAATCGAATTTCTCCGGCGAGCTAACTGGTAGTCATTCTGAGGTGGTAGATCATATTCGGAAATACACTCCCCTGCGGCTACTGGTGGTAAGTCGCCGATAGCCTCCATAGCTGTGAGTGCGTCAGGGAGCTTTGGTTCTTCGCCTGCAAACAACGATGGTTCGTCATTGAAAGGCAGAGGCAATAGATGGCGTGACCGATCCCGCACGCCTATGGTCTTGAATTGGCCGGCATGGGTTGGAACGGGGAATACAATATTGATTCCAGATTGAGCGCCGATTAGGACTAGTCTCTCGCGTTTCTGGGGAACACCGAAATGGGCGGCGTTCATGATCCGCCAGTCCGATGAGTATCCAAGAGAGTCGAAACACTCCTGTATCTGCTCTATCGTTGATCCTTTCTTGTGTGTGGCCAGACCAACGACGTTCTCCATTACGAACACTGGGGGTCGGAAGTAGTTCACATAGCTGGCAAACTCTTCGAAGAGGGTATTGCGAGGGTCTTCTTCGTGTGTAGATCGATATGGCCGAATAGACGAGAATCCCTGGCAAGATGGGCCACCGACGATAACGGTGGGTTCTTCAGGAGAAAGGCCTGCTCGTTCGGCGACGGAATTTAGCCGGATGCTGCGGATGTCATCTGCGAGCGCGACTGCCTCGGGATGGTTCATCTTGAAGGTCTCGACCGCTACCGGAAGCAGGTCAACTCCATAGTCCACTCTGAAGGCACCGGTGTTCTCGAACCCCTTTGAGAAACCTCCAGTTCCGCAGAACAGATCCATTACCTTCAGCTTGGACACCTGAGGTCCCTCCTCTCTATTGGTTTGGTCTAGGAGACTATAGTCTCCTATCGATCCGATGTGGGTTCCATACGATGATATGTCGTGCCAGTGACAACGAATGGAGACCCAGGAGAGGAGGCTGCAAGAGGCTTTGCCCGTTCATTGGGTACGCTCATCTCCGAGCTCCGCCGTCAACGCGGCTGGTCACTCGAGGACCTTGCTGACGAGGCCGGTCGACACCGCACGTATTTTGGGCTGGTTGAGCGGGGCGAGCGGCACCTCAGCGTCGCCTCGGCCTATCGCGCCGCAGAAGCGCTTGGGATCTCGCTGTCTGATCTGATTCAACTTGCGGAGGAAGAAGCTCCACTTGCCAACCGTGCTGTTCGCTTCGAACACAGGACAGTTCCTCCAGGCGCGGCCCGCGGAGGAGATGCTGTCCAACTAATCGCAGGGCTGAGTGAGTCTTGGGTGCCAAAGGCAATAGAGGCGACGCACCAAACGTTGGATCGCATCGACGAACAGCTGATCAACACAGACTCACTGCCACTCGCTGAGATACTCGACAAGGTAAATCTCTCGGCGATCATTGGAGACTTGTTGAGGGCAGCTTTGGCCAAGGGCTCAAATGGGCGATACATGAGCAACGAGCCGCACACGTACCCCGATCTCATTTCACCTTCGGGTGAAGCCGAAGGTCTTGAAATCAAGATCGCTCTTGAGACCAACAAGCCGAAGGGCCACTTCGCAAAATCTGGCCCATACCTCACTTGCCGGTATGTCCTTGCGGATCGCGCTGGAAATTACAAGAGGTATGAACGAGGAGATGTCGTTTGGATCTGGGAGGCTCGACTGGGAGAACTTTCCGAAGAGGATTTCAGTCTCTCCAACACCCCTGGTGATTCAGGAAAGATAGCGGTCATCAGGCCAGATTCATTGGATCGGCTGGAGTGCATTTACTTCGACCGCCGGTTTCTCCCGTATGCCAAGCCCCGTCCGGGTCACGACTAAGGGTCTGCCCAGTAATGACTTGAGCCATTGAGCCGATAGGGTCGCGCCTACCCGATCACAAACGGGTCTCGGGTGGCACCGGTTAGCTCGATCCAGACGGTCTTGGTCTGGAGGAAGCTGTCGAGGGCTTCGAGGCCGTTGTCCCGGCCGTAGCCCGACTGCTTGAAGCCGCCGAAGGGGGCCATGTAGCTGATGTTGCGGTAGGTGTTGATCCACACCGTGCCCACTCGGAGGGCTCTCGAAACCCGGTGGGCGCGGCGGATGTCGTTGGTCCAGATGCCCGCCGCGAGCCCGTAGTCGCTGTCGTTGGCCAGCTTGATCACCTCGTCCTCGTGTTCGAAGTCTTGCACCGCCAACACCGGGCCGAACACTTCCTCGCGGACGATGGTGGTCTGGTTGGTAACCCTGGTGATCACGGTGGGGCGCACGAACCGCCCGCCAAGAACGGGGTCGACCACACCACCGGCGGCAATGTTGGCCCCCTCCGCCCGGGCCTGCTCGATCATGGACAGGATCCGGTCGCGCTGGGCGTCGGACGCGGCCGGTCCCATCTCGGTGGCGGGGTCAGAAGGATCGCCCAGTACCATCTCATTGGCGCGGGCCACCACCCGGGCGACAACCTCGTCGACGATGTCCCGGTGAATGTAGGCCCTTGACCCGGCAACGCAGGTCTGCCCGCCGGCGGCGAATATCCCGGACAAGAGCCCGTTGGTCACCGCCTCGGGATCGGCGTCGGCAAAGATGATCTGGGGCGACTTGCCGCCTAGCTCCATCACCGTGGGGGTCAGGTTGTCGGCCGCGGCCCGGGCCACATGTTTGGCGGTGGCCCCTCCGCCGGTGAAGGTGACCTTGTCGATGTCGGGATGGGCTGCGATGGCCGCTCCCACCTCGGCCCCGCCGTTCACCACGTTGATGACGCCGGGAGGAAACCCGGCCTCGGCAGTCCGCTCGGCCAGCATCAGCGCGGTGACCGGAGTGATTTCCGACGGCTTGACAACCGCGGTACACCCGGCGGCCAGCAGCGGGGCGAGCTTGCAGGTCAAAAGGGCCAGCGGAGAGTTCCACGGGATGATGGCCCCCACCACCCCGACGGGCTCGCGCTCGGTGTACACCAAGAAGTTGGGCGACGGGCTGGGAAGCTGCTCCCCGCCGATCTTGTCGGCCATGCCGGCGAAGAAGTCGTAGGAGCCCTGCAAACCCTTGGCCTGGGCCGATGTCTCGCGAATGACCTTGCCGTTATCACGGGTCTCGGCCGCGCCCAGCACCTCGGCGTCGCGGCTCAGCAGCTCGCCCAGGCGGCGCATCAGCCGGGCCCGCTCGACACCGGACATCGCGGCCCAGGGGCCGTCGCTGAACGCCCGCCGAGCCGCCCGGACGGCGTCGTCTACTGCGGCTGGGTCGTCGGCCACCTCGGCCCAGGGCTCCCCGGTGAACGGGTTGGACGTGGCCATGCGCCGTCCGCTGGGCGGGGGGGCGAACCCCCCGTCGATCCAGTTGTAGTAGGTCTCCATTACTGCTCCTGTTCCACTACTGCAATGGCTTGACCGGGACAGCGGTCGACCACCACCTCGGCCCGATTCCGGGGCAGAAGGCCGTCGCCGATCACTGAAGAGATGACTATATCGCTGTCCAACTCGAACACCTCGGGTTCGAGCATCTCGCATATCCCTCCGCCGATGCACAGCTCCTGATCCACTGCCACCCGCACCATGTCGTCGGTGGCCAATCGGTCGGTGTTGGGTGTTTGAGCCGGATCAGTGGACGCGCTCATCTTGCCTCCTCAACAAGACGCCGATGGCGAAGCATTCGGTCATGACGCTTTGGCCGGTTGCATGCCCACCGACAGCACGCCGTGGACGAAGTTCGACCGGGCCCGCACCGGCTCGCTGGTCTGCTCCAGATAGGGGTGCCAGGCTAGGCCGGGAATTGACCGCAGTTGGGTGAAGCGGTCGTGGGGGATCCCCTCGAGATACAGGCTGGGCTCGGTGACGTTGGGAACTTCGACGACGGTGCCAGACGCCATGTCAGCAGTGCTCCGCGTACCGGGCCCGCTCCCAGTCGCTCACCTCGCCGGGATGGGGCGAGTTTTCCGAGGCCAGCGCCAGCTCGTGTTCAGCCAGCAGCAGGAAGGTGGTGGAGAACTCCTCGCCCAGCAGAGCGGCGAGAGTGCTGCCCCGGAATGCGGCTATCGCCCCAGACAGGTCGCTGGGCAGCGGTTCGGCATCACCGGGGTCGGCGTACATGTCGCCCTCG
Organism: bacterium; assembly: GCA_028819295.1. Classification (GTDB taxonomy): domain Bacteria; phylum Actinomycetota; class Acidimicrobiia; order Acidimicrobiales; family Bin134; genus Poriferisocius. The sequence goes on from JAPPMA010000023.1 coordinate 17,644, forward strand.
CTCAAGGGGGGCAGGGCCAGTTTGCGCTCGATGCCGTCGAGTCCGGCGGCCAGGATGGCGGAGATGATTGCGTGGGGGTTGGCGCCGGCGCCTGGAGAGCGGAACTCCACCCGATTGCCGCCTGAGCCGGCCTCGCAGATGCACCGGCACATCACCGATCGGTTGTCGAGTCCCCAGTGAACATGGGTGGGCACAAACGTGTACGGGCGGATTCGTTTGGCCCCGTTCACATTGGGCGATCCCAAAAGGGTGAGGGCTGGTGCGTGATCGAGCAGCCCCGCCACCCAGTGCTCCATGATCTGATTGGGCCATCCATCGGAGGAGGCGAATGCGCTTGCCCCTCCGTCGGCATCGGCGAGGCTGGTGTGTACGTGCATGCCAGAGCCTGATTGGTCGGTCCAGAGTTTGGGGATGAAGGTGGCCCGCAAGCCGTGCTGCACGGCCACCTGCTTGACGATGCTCTTGAACAGCACGGTGTTGTCGGCGCAGGTCATGGCGTCGGTGTACTCGATGTTGATCTCCACCTGACCTGGGCCGTATTCGGGGTTGGACGACTCCACCTCGAGTCCGGTGCCCAAGAGAGCGACTCGCATGTCATGGAGGCACTCTTCGATGTTTATGGCGTCAGTGAGCGAGGAGTACTGGATGTGGTCTTGCACCGGTTCCCAACCGGGTTTGCACAGGTAGAACTCCAACTCGGTGGCCACTACCGGTGCCAAACCGGCATGGCGGCACCGCTCGACCTGGTTGGCCAGCACGTTGCGGGGGGCGACAGGGTGGGGCTTGGCAGAGGGATCGAGGGTGTAGGCGAAGACCACTGCGTAGCCGGGCCGGTGGCTGAAGACCCGAGCGGTGGAGTGGTCGGGCACCAGATGGCAGTCGAGAAAGCCGGCGTCCATGTTGATGTAGGGGTTGTCGGCCAGGTCATTCTGCATGTCGAACACGAAGATGGCGTCGGCGATATGGATGCCGTGATCGGCGACCTTTCGGAAATAGCGTTCGACGGGAACCCGTTTGCCCCGCAGGTGGCCCAAGGTGTCGGGTGTCGCTACCTCCACGGTGTGGACCCCGGCCTGCTCACAGGCGGTGCGGAAGTCGTCAATGTTGGTGGTCTCAACCATGATTCGAATACCTCTCAGTAGCTCTTGGGCAGGCCGAGGCACTTCTGGGCCACGAAGGCCAGCACCAGGTTGTTGCTGACCGGGGCTACTTGGTAGAGCCGGGTCTCGCGGAACTTGCGCTCGATGTCGTACTCCACCGCGAACCCGAATCCGCCGTGGGTGTTGAGCGCGGCATTGCCCGCCTCCCAGGAGGCCTCCGAAGCCAGCAGCTTGGCCATGTTGGCCTCAGCCCCGCACGGCTCCCCGGCATCGAACAGGTTGGCCGCCTTCCACCGCATGAGGTTGGCGGCCTCGATGTTGGCGTGGGCCCGGGCCAGCGGGAGGGCCACCCCCTGGTTCATGCCGATGGGCCGCCCGAACACCTCCCGCCCCTTGGCGTAGTCGCTGGCCCGTTCCAGAAAGAACCGGCCGTCGCCGATGCACGCAACGCCACTGGCCGCTCAGCGCCTCGAGCTGGGGCTCCCACGCCGTTCGCGACCCGCCTAACCCGTGGAGAAACAGCAGTAGATCGCCGTCGCCGGCCTCCCGCCAGGCAATGGTGTCGTCGACATCTCGAATCGGAGTATCCACCGCGAACCAAACTATCTTTGACAGCGAGAGCGTTTGGAAGCGAACTATTCGATGGCTGTGAAACCCCCTTTGATCGGACTGCCGGGCCGGCGCAAGCGGGCCTCGGAGATGTCTGGCTTTCCCGAGGTGTTCGACGACCGTGATGTCGATCTGTATTTCGCCGACTACGCCCGCGGCGTAATGGAGGCCGGGGGCATTCCCGTTCACCTGCCCATCGACGTCGACATTGCCGCGGTCAGCGAACGTCTCGACGGGATCGTTCTGCCCGGGGGGACCGACATCGATCCGATTCGCTACGGGGCCGACCCCCACCCCGAGCTGCTGGCCCCCGAACAGGAGCGCGACGACCTGGAGCTCGGGCTGCTATCGGCTGCACTCGACGCCGATATCCCCGTTCTTGGCATCTGCCGGGGCATTCAGGTGGTCAACGTCCACCAGGGCGGCACGCTGCACCAACATGTCCCCGAACACGGCCGCTTCGATCTTCCCATCGATGCCGCCATCCACCAGGTGAGCTTCGCCGAGGGATCCATCCTAGGCGAGCTGTACGGCCCATCTGCGGAGGTAAACAGCCTCCATCATCAAACAGTGGACCAGCTCGGCCGTGATCTGACCGTCACCGCAAAGTCCGACGACGGCGCCATCGAAGGCTTGGAGATGGGAGACTCCGTGGTCGCCGTCCAGTGGCACCCCGAGATGATGCCCACCCGGCCCACCGACCCGATCTTCGGCTGGCTGGTCGAGCGGGCCTCCCGCTTTGATCAGGCTCGCATTTGATCAGCCTCGACGATTGCGGTGACCGTCTTGCGGCCGAGTCCGGAGGCTTCGGCGATCTGTCGAAGTGAGGCTCCGACGCGGTGGGCCACCCGGATCATGTCATCGCGGATCGCCGTCTCCTTGTGGGCTCGCTCGGCGCTTAGGCCGACTACAGACAGGGCAGCGCCCACCTCGCCCTCGAGTCCACTGCGGTACTTGTCCATCGCAGCTTCAGCTGCGGACACGTCTGCTTGGCGATAGCTCATGGCTGCTCCCGTAGTCCGTCGGCCAACTTGTCTCGAATCGACATCAACATCGGAACCCGCGGCGAAAGATCGCCAACCGCCTCGGCGTTGCTCAGATGCGCCAGCACCATTCCCATCAGTTCCAATGCTTCGATTCGCTCCAGCTCTAGGTGAACCACTGGTCCAATGTTAGCCATCAATGGTCTATTTCGGGCCACTAGCCCTGATTGTTCACGGGTTGGGTGGTGGGGGTTGTCGGGGGTCCGCGGAAAAGCCCCTCTGATCTGCGATGTTGCGTGTTTGAGTTGCAGGCATTTTCGAGTTCAGGGGGGCGTCTCCGGGGTGAGGGTTGGCAGTGTTTGCAGGGCTCGTGTGGTGGGGGGCGGGGATCGGGTTGTGTGGGGGCGGGGATCGGTGCCCTATCTCCACTATGAGAAACAGCCCCGACCGAAGTCGGGGCCGTCGGGCCGGGGCTGCTCACCCCGGCGGGGTTGGCTCCATCCTATTCGCTGGGCGAGACGACTGGTCAAGCATTGTCGTTCGAGCCATGCGCGCTGAACGGGCCATTGCATGCATAGACGGCCACAACCTCTACCACGGAATGTGCGATGCGCGGCTTCAAAGCTCCCGGTGGCTCGACTTGAGGGAGCTGTCAAGGTCGCTTCTCAAGCCTCAGCAGCGTCTAGTCCTCGTCCGCTATTTCACCACCATGGTTCGCAACAATCCTCCAAAAGCCGAGCGCCAGTCCACCTTCATCGAGGCATTGCGGGCGCGTGGCGGTATAGAGATCGACTTCGGCCACTTTCTCTCCAAGGCTATGAGGTGCCCCGACTGCGGGAATGAGTGGGCCAAACATGAAGAGAAGAAGACCGATGTGAACATAGCCGTACGCATTCTTGACGATGCCTTAGATGACCGCTTCGATGTGGCGATGGTGGTTTCAGGCGACAGCGACCTTGTGCCCGCGATCGAGTCCTTACACACCCGTTTCCCCGACAAGCGAATCATCGTGGCATTCCCTCCCAAGCGCCACTCAGCCGAGCTGAAGCGAGTCGCCAACGAGAGCTTCACGATCGGGAAAGGCAAGATTCGATCTAACCGTCTTCCCGATCCGGTAATAACACCCGACGGCATCGCCCTTCAAGCACCACGGGGATGGCTGCCAGCATCCCCATGACTCCAAGCCTGCACTAGAGCCCCAGCGGGCTGCCTGGTTGTCGGCGAACCGGATGTCCCACCCGCCCTCTTCAGGGGGCGGGGCCACCCGGTCTCTGCGCTTGGGCATCGGCGCTCAGACGGCCGGCATGGGAACGGGCTCCCCCGACACTGAGGCGATGGGCTCGGCCAGCCCCGGTGCCTTCGCGCTTCCTCGGCGAGAGCCGTTGGAGATCGCCAAGAGAGGACATGCAGCAGTACAAGCGGGCGGATTTGACATGTTGCTCATGGCCTCTGGATTCTGGTGGCGACGGTGGAGGGTTTGGTTCTCACGACACGTATACCTCAGCGTTCACATGGGATATTATGCGAAGTTCGAGAAATCGAACCTCTCTTTCTTATAGGCGGGCGCATTTTCGCTGTTTGTGCTTGGGGGCATGTGCCGAGTGGATTGGAGGTGCTCTGGTGAGTCGCATTGATGTGGTGCACAGGGCGGATGGGGTTTCGATCACGTTGGCCGATCACGGGTTCTCGATGAGCGTGGAGTTGTCGCCGTCGGAGGCTGACGATCTCGTCGAGCAGTTGGTCTTGCAGCAGTCGCAAACCGCCGATGCGAGCGCCAGCGCCGGTACCAGCCGCCGGGGACCCGACGGCCCGGTCGAGGTTGAGGTTGCGGCCGGCCGTTGAGCGGTCGGCGCAAGCGGGCGGGCAGATGGGCGAGGTCAGTTTGTTCTGAGCCAGGCACCTAGGGGGTCTGGGCAGTCCGTCTTGGCCCGCTGCGGCGGGCCGCGTTACGGGCGGGCGGAATGGCGTTGGTCCGCGCTGGTTTGCTGGCGGTTATGCTCTTGGCACGCGGCTTTGGCTGGAAGCAGGGAGATCGCCAGTGGGCTGGAGGGTTTTGTTGAGCGGGTTCTGGTGTCGGGCCCATGGCGGGGGTCTCTCTCGGCTTGGTCGGAGGCGGTGGTGAGCGGGGTCGTTGTCGAGCGCGGGCCTGACGGCACGTCGCTGACCTTCGTCAGCGGCGGCATTTCGGTGAGCGTGCTGTTGACCCCCAAGCAGGTGGACGAGCTTGTCACGAAGCTGGTCGGCCGCGCCGAAAGCCAAGAGCGGAAGCCGGGCGGCATGGGCGATGCGGGTCCGCCCAGGGTGCGGCGGCGCGCCGAGCGGATGGACAGGGGCGCGGCCGCGGTGCTGCCGTTGATCGACGGCGGGGTTCTGCGCGTGGGCGAGGTGCTTTCGATGCGCTCGGGTGGCGCAGAGTACTTCGCTGTGATCCGCGAGGACGGGTCGTTCGACATCGACGGCCACGTCGAGAGGTCGCCGACGGAGGCCGCGACCTACGCGGCGCAGGCGCCGAGGTCGGGGTGGCGGATCTGGGTGAACGCCGCTGGAGAGTCCCTCGAGGACTTGCGCTGGCGGCTCCGGGGGTCGGAGTTCCGCGACGCCGAGGGCGCCGAGAGCAACACGGTCCGCCAGTGGGTCGATTACTGCATCAGGAAAAGGCTGAGGCCCGGCATGGAGCGGCCCGGCACCATCGCCGCGTTCTTCAGCGACAGCGCAGCAGAGGACCTCGACGAGGCCCGCGCCGCGCTAGCCCAGTGGTTCGCCTGGTGCGCCGACCAGAAATGGTCCCGCGCCGCCTGACGGCGCCGCGCCCTGCCCGCAGGGTGCTCCGGGCGGTCTGACCCCCGACCCGAGTTGACTGGTTGATTCGCTCGCTTGTAAGTAGGCGCGGAGTGGTTCCTGGCCGGTGCTGCCCGCCCAGTGCTCGGCGTTGCCGCACAGCCCCGTTCGCCCCTTGGGGGGTAGCAACAGGGCACTATCCGAGCATGTCAGATCAATTGCCCAGGTTATCGAGCCATTTGTGGGTTAGCAACCAGGCTGTCATCGGTGCCGGGTATGCTGATTCGGGCAGCTCCTCCAATGCGATCCAAGGCCTCGGGCTGTGGCCGTCGATGCCGACGCCGACGGCATCGACGACGTCTGCGTCTACCTCGGCGACTCCGGGCACACCCCGAGCCCCGGAACCCTGACCCGCCGCCAGACATGGAACACCCACGCCGACTCCCAGACATGGGAGCGGCTATGGGTGCGGGTGCAGCGCGACTGCAAACCCCGGCCGGGCGAGCACGTCCACGGCTCTGTGTGCGAGCCGGATCACCCGCCGGTGCCGGCCTGCGTGCCGGGACTACCCGACACGCAGTCGCGCCAGTACACCGCACACAACCAGGCGGGCCAGAACATCGCGGTCGCCGTCCCGGGGTGCGTGCTCACCACCGTCCCCCCGCCGACCGTAGACCCCGACCCCGACGACCCGGTGTGCGACGCGAACTGGCCCGCATCCCAGTTGGCTGTTCTGGGGTCGCGGGTGCGCTGGGAGTCCTACCTCGGCGCTGGCGACAACCCGCCCACCCCCGAGATACCCGGCGGCGGCGTCTTCGCCATCGCAGCCTCCGACATCCAACACGGCACCCGGTATGCGGCATGGACGTGGCTGGCCATAGACGGAACCAGGCTGAACCGGGGCACCCTCGACGTGAACGACCAGCGCCAGGGCCACGAGTGCCACTGGGAAGCAGTCGGCGTGCGAGTCGAGATGCGCGAGCTGATCCCCGCCGGCGGCGGCGACACAGAAATGCGAACGCTGGCCTCCCAAGGCCGCGTCGGCGCAGCCCGGGCGCTGGCCGCCGCCATCTCAACCTGGGACAGCTGGACACCACCCGAGCAAACAGCATGGGCCGCCGCGTTCGCCCCGGCCCGGCAGGTGGCGGCGGTGTGGTGCGACGACGACAACCTGCCGGTACAGCGCCCGCTGGGCGACCGCGAGCCGGCCGAGGAGACCCGCCGGACGGCGTGCCGCTGGGAGGTCCCCCGCAAGGGCATTTGGGAATGGAAGCTCAAAGCCGAATACCTCAGCGACCAGGGCGACCGGGCCGTCGTCGAGCTCTACGCCGACGTGTCCTGGTTCCGAACCGCCGTCGACCTAGCCGAACAAAGGGTCACGATCTGGTGACACCGCCGAAGCGGAGCGCGCGCGTCCCAGAGCGCCCCGAGTGGCTGCCTGTAGGCGTCAGCATCGTCGACCACGTCAGAGATGCCGCCCGCAGAGCCGGGCCTCCACCCGAGCTCGAAAACCCCGACACCGACTGGGACTGGGACAGCGGCGACCTGTTCGCCGAAGCCTGGCGCACCGGCTGCATCCCCGCCTCAGACCTGCGCCGGGCCATGGGAGCACGCGGCGAGGACAAACCCCAGTGGTACATGGAACTCAAAGCCGCATCAGGCGACCCCCTCTACATCCGCGACCGCCCCCAAATCGCCAAGGCCGCGGCCTCCGGGCAGCTCGGCGACCGGGCACGACGCGTCCACCAGCACCTGGCCTCACGCGGACTCATCGCCAAGACCTCCCAGCAACGGCCTGAGCAGCAGCCCTCAACCGCCAGCCCACCGGCCGCCGCTCACGACGAGGACTCTGCGCTGCTGCCCAAGGCCACCTGGAAACGCGTCGGCCAAAAAACCGCCGAGATCACCCTGACCACCGCAACGAAACGGCGCTACCGCGCCGAGGGCGAGATGATCGACCGGCTGCTGTCCGCCGCCGTATCAACAGGCCGCCTCAGCGACCCAAAACGCATGACTCAAGCACCCGCAGGCGACGACGCAGACCTAGGCACCCTCCCCAACGGGCACCGCCACGCCGTCAACAAAGACCGGACCTCCGCAGCATCAGCCGCCCCCTTAGGCGCCAAGACCGTCGAGATCACCATCATCGCCACCACCACCCGGCGCTACCTGGCCACCGACTCAGAGGCGCTGCGCATCTGTGTCGCTGCCGAAACGCTCGGCGCACTCCACGACCGCTCCCGCATGCTCACCAACCACACCCTCCAACCAGCCGAAATGAAAACCCCGCAACCGAATCGGGCCGCCAGAGACATCAGGATTGGGCTCTGAGAACTCACTCGTTCAACACAGGCAGTTTCCTCCCCATCAAATGATGCTCCACCGATCTTGCGCAAATGGACCAACGGCGGGTCGCTGCGGGGCGGTGCCTGGGTGTGCGCACGAGGTCGAAGACGCTGTGGATAGCGCAGGTATACGCCATGGGGTCGCCAGCATCGCCGAGATTGAAGTGCAGGGTCTTGACACCGCAGACAAGACCAGTGTCGGCGACAAGAGCCAAAGTGGCTTCAACATCAAGGCTTCGTGGCGGTTGGTTCCAGAAATCACCCAGCTGGCGGGAAAACGACGCCGGTCTGTCGCGATGGGCCACTTCCAGCCAAATCTGCCCCGGCCCGGATGGCTTTTGCCGGTTACTGGTCCGCCGCAGGGTGACTCTTTGCCAGCTTGCCAACGCAGACCTCGGATACATCGAGGTCTGAATCGCTCCGGGTTCGGTGGAGGCTCTGTTCCTTGAGAGGATGGAGCAATGCC
>JAPPMA010000019.1:0-79257 GCA_028819295.1 bacterium
GGGGCGTCGATGCCTAGCAGGACACGCGCGAATAAACCCAAGACACACCACTAGCTAGAGTGCCCATAGAGGTTGCGTACGCGCGACGAGGTTTTGGCCGCAGTGCTCCACGACTACGCCGCCTGGGTTTACCGCTTGGACTGACTCATCTGATGGGCGCGCCGGTACGCTGGGCTGATGGCTCTGGTAGTTCCTGCGGCAACCGTCACCGACGCCTGCGGCCCCGACCCGGGATTCTTCTGCGAGCTGGTCTTCGACAACACGGAGAACGAGCGGCTGGCCGAGATCATCGGCTGGGTGGTGGAGCGGCCACTGCGGATCATCCTCATCCTGCTGGGGGCGTGGATCATCAAGAAGATTGCCCACAAGGTGATCGACCGGGCCGTGGCCCGACTGGTTCGCCAGAGCGAGAGCGATACCGAAGAACAGCTCGAGAGCGCCGGCAAGCTGGACTTCGGCGCTCGTGCGGCCAAGGCCATCCACCGGATCCAAGAACGCCAAGCGCGAAGCGCGCAGCGAATCGAGACCATCGCAGCGGTGCTCAAGAGCCTGGCCACCGCGCTCATCCTGGCCGTGGCCGCCCTGTTGTGTCTGAGCGAGCTCAACATCGATCTAGCGCCCTTGATTGCCGGTGCTGGTATCGCCGGCTTGGCTGTGGGCTTCGGCGCCCAGTCGCTGGTACGGGACTTTCTGGCCGGGATGTTCATCTTGATCGAAGACCAATTCGGCGTGGGCGACGTGGTGGACGTGGGCGACACCTCGGGCACCATCGAAAAAGTCAGCCTGCGCACCACCACGCTTCGAGACGTGAGCGGCGTGGTATGGACCGTTCCCAACGGGGAGATCCACCGCACCGCCAACCACTCACAGCTTTGGTCGCGGGCCATTTTGGACATCGGGGTCAGCTACGACACCGACATCGACGAGGCCAGCGAAATCATGAAAGCGGTGGCCGACGAGCTGTGGCGAGAGAACAGAGAAGACACCACCATTCTGGAGGAGCCTTCGGTGTGGGGGGTTCAGGAACTGGGTAACGACGCGGTGGTCATCCGCCTGGTGGTAAAGACCGACCCCAGCGAGCAGTGGGGCGTCGGGCGCATCCTTCGGGCACGCATCAAGAGGGCTTTCGACGAGGCCGGCATCGAGATTCCCTTCCCCCAGCGTACCGTGTGGATCCGCAACGAGGGCGAAAGCGACGAGAGCGACGGGCCGCGCTCAACCGGTAGGCGTGAACGTGCCGTCGACACTGGCGACGACGCGGCACCCGCAGAACTCCCCGGCAACAGCGGAGGCCATGACGGCGGGAATGGCGGAGACGAGTAGGGTTCGGGCGCCGTCGGGAAACTCGCCGATGACCACCGCCCGCTCTGGGCCTTCCCGGCCCCAGATCACGGTGTAGGACACCACGGTGGCCTGCTCGCTGTCGCCCGCCCGATAGGGCTTGGGCTGGAGTTCGGCGGCCACCGCATCGCTCACGTCCAAGTTGGCGAACGGTTGGGCCGGGGGCAGGGCCGACCACGCGCTGGCCCCCTGCTTGGTGATCATGCCGCTGATCGAGGTGAGCAGACCGGTCGACCCGGGATCGGCCCGCAGCACCTGGGCCAGCTTCACCGCGGCCTGGATCACGTAGTTGTTGAGCGGACCCCCAGCCCAGGTCATGCCCCCGGTCACGGTCAGATCCCGGTCCAAGTCAATGCCCAGCTCCAAGGCTTGGGTTCGCACCGCGATAGGGAAGCAGGAGTACAGGTCTATGTAATCGGCCTCATTCGGGGCCATCCTCAGGTGGTCGGCCACGGCCCGTCCGGCGTGGGCGAACCCCGGACTTCGGTGGAGTTCGGGACGCTCGGTCACCGGCACCATGTGGTTGGACTCGGCCGCGGCCCAGGGGAACACCCAGCGATCCGAGGAGATGCCCAGCGCCCGAGCGGTGCCCGCCGAGCAGAAGATCAGCGCGGCGGCCTGATCCACGTTCCACTGGGAGTTGTGCCACTTGGTGTAGGGCCAGGCCAGCATCCGGTTGCCGTTCTCGGGAGTGGCGATGGCGGCGGCGTCCAATCCGTCGCGGAACCAGGCATCGGGATTGGCTGCGGCCACTTGGGCGAAGCGAGCCCACAGACCGGCCACCTCGTCTCGGTGCTCTTCGATGGTCTGGCCGTCGGCGAACCGGCGGGCGTTCTCGATCATGGCGTAGTGGTGGGTGGCCATCACCAGCCCGGTATCGATCTCCGCCCGGCTGATGATCATCCCGTGGGGGGTGACGAAGTCATCGGGCTCGGCCCCGCCCTGGTCGGTGTCAGGGGCGTCCACGCCGGTGATCGACGTCCGCAAGCCCCGGTACTTGGCCTCGCCGCCCACCACGGCGATCACATCAGCCGACCCCGACGCGATGGCCGCGGCCGCATCACCCATCACCGCGGTCTGCAAGATGCCCACATCGGCCAGATAGCTGCGGGCCTGAGACGCCCCCACCGCATCGGCCACCCAGCGGGCCGGGTCGGCATAGCCCCATGTGCCCTTGGTGACCCTCACCTGGTCCAGCCGCCCCACCAGTCCACTGGCACCGGAGTCATCAGCGGCCGCAACCAGCGCCTCCGCCATGAGCCCAACCGCCTCCTTCGCCTCGGTGGGATCGTCCAACCGCTGCGCAGCCGTCCCTACCCCCACCAACACCGGAGTTCTGTCGTCAATCGCCACGCTCGCACCCTAACGGCCCCCACACCACTAGACGATGTAGCGTCGGGTCATGGAGCAGTGGGAATTGATCGCTCGGGATTCGATCCGAGACCTCGTGGCCCGGTACAACGCCAACGGAGACTCAGGCCGCTTCGACCAAGTCATGGAGTTGTTCGCCCCCGACGCGGTCATGCGAACGCCAATGCAGCCCGACAAGCACGGCGTCGACGAGATCCGCACCATCTTCACCGACGCCCAAGACACGTTGTCGGAGATCGGCGGCGGCACTCCCAAATACATCCGCCACCACACCGCCACCCACCAGATCGACCTGATCTCGCCCACCGTGGCGAGAGGCCGCTGCTACTACCACGTGATCATGGAGCACGGGCTCGACCACTGGGGACGCTACATCGACCGCTACGGGGTGGTGGACGGCCGCTGGCTGTTCACCGAGCGGACAGCAACCATGGATGGCTCTATCCCCGGCGGCTGGGGCCACCAATTCGGCCACCGGGGCACAGACCGCTAGGCTACATACACTATTCATACACGCTATACATGTGTAGTGTGTATACAATGGCCGTATGGAGCAGCCCAGCACCCGTACTCGCACCAACATCGAGATCAACGATCAGCTCCTCGACGTGGTGATGCGCCGGTACAACCTGCGTACCAAGACGGAAGCCGTTGACATCGCCTTGAGCCGCCTGGCAGGACTTCCTCTGACCACTCAGGAGATGCTGGGGATGCAAGGAGCGCAACTCATCGGCGAGATCCCGCCCGACACCGGCCTCCACCCCATCGGATCCCAACCGTGATCCTGGCTGACACCTCGGCATGGATGGAATACGACCGCAACACCAACTCCCCGGTCCACGCTCGGCTGAGCGAGCTCATCGCCGAAGGCGGCCACGGCGTAGCCGTCACCGAACCAGTTCTCATGGAGGTGCTGGGAGGGGCCAAGGACGACCAAAACCACCAGCGGCTTTACAACCTGCTCACATCGGTGTCGTGGCTGGCCATGAACCCGGCCGCCGATTTCGAGGGCGCGGCCCGCATCAACCGGGTCTGCCGAGCCAACGGGGTGGCCGCACCGGGCTACATCGTGTGCATGATCGCCAACATCGCGCTGCGAACCGGATCAGAGGTTTTGACCGCCGACCAGGATTTTCACCGCGTGGGCGAGCTGTTTCCCCTCAAACTTGCCGCGACGCCCTAGCGGTTTGGCACCGGAGCATTGGCGTCAAGCACCGCGCCGGGGTTGGCGCCGGTAAGCGACCCCTCCACCTGGGTGAGCACGCCGTTGACCGCCGTGGCCCGGTAGCCCCCCGCCGGGCGGCGCAAGCGGGGAGCACCCGAGGGCAGGTCAGCGACGAACCCATCAGCGTCCCACGACAATTCGTCTAAGTCGAACACCGTTACGTCGCCGGCGTATCCGGGCAGCAGGCGGCCCCGGTCGTTGAATCCCAAGATCTCGGCTTGGCGACCGGTGATCTCATACACCGCTTGCTCCAACTCGAGGTCGCCCCGATCGCGCACATGACGGGTCAAGAGCAGGGTGGTGTCGCCCGCCGCACACATCATCTGCACGTGGGCGCCGGCATCGGAGGCGCTGACGAGACAGCGCTCGTCGGCAATCATCTGGGCCACGCCGTCGATGTTGCTGTTGCTCACCCCCATGGCCACCACCCCCGGCTCCAGGTCGTTCTCCAGAATCCAGTCGGCGAACACATCCGAGGGGTGTCCACCCCGAGCATCGGTCAGATCAGCCAGCGAGCGGCCCAGCCAAGCCTCATTGTCGGGTCGGGTCACCGAGGTGAAACGGGCAAAGTCGGGCCGGTTGATGGGAAACAGCGATTTCTCGGTGGCGTCCCACTCGGTGCGGGCGATCTCCCTCCAGCCGGGATCGGCCAGCATCTCCCGCCGGGCCTCGCCGGTCACCCCCATGATCTGGTTCCAACCCTTGGGGAGCATCATGAACACCATGGTCTGCTCCCAGCTCACGTTGAGGTCCACGGTGCGGGGCGAGGAGATGGGCCACATGTCGCAGCCCTCATCGCGGATCGCCTGGGTGAACGCCATGTACTCCTCCGGCCGGTGCGGAGCCATGTCGGAGTGTGAAATCCCATTCCAGATGGAGGTCACCCCTCGGGGGCCGAGCACCCGGGCCATCCGGCGGATATCGGCTTCGGGATCCTCGCCGGTGAGATTGGGAATGAACTCGACCAACCCGTGGCCTGCGGCGGCCAGCACGTCGGCCAATGCGCTCAGCTCCCCATCGCAGGCCAGCCGGCTGGGCACTGGGCGGCTGCGCCGGTCCAAGTCGAAGAACGAGGTGCTGAAGCCATAGCAGCCCGCCTCCATGGCATCGGCCATCTCGGCGGCCATGGCCGCGATCTCATCCTCGGTGGCCTCTCGGGTCCAGGCATCGTCGCCCATGGCATAGATCCGCAGCATGGAGTGGCCGATCAGCGAGGCCATGTTCAGGGCGATGCCCCCCTGGTTCATGGCGTCGCGGTATTGGCGCCACGATCCCCAGGTCCAGGGAACGCCCGACTCGAAGTCGGCGATGGGCATGTCCTCGATGTAGCAGAACACATCGATGAGCTCGTCGAGCTGCTCGGGCTTGGCCGGCGCCAGCGACAGCGAGCAGTTGCCTATCAGCGCGGTGGTCACCCCGTGCTGGGGCATGGGGTCGCACCCCCGGTCCCAGAACATCGACGGATCCAAGTGGGTATGCGAGTCGATGAAGCCGGGGGCCACGTAGCAGCCGCCGGCATCCAGCTCGGTTTCGCCACCGGGGGCCAGATTGGAACCGACCTCGGTGACAACGCCCCCGTTGATGCGCACGTCGGCGGATCGGGCCAGAGCCCCGGTACCGTCGATCAGATTGCCGCCGCGAATGATCAGGTCAGACATGGGCCAAACGATAAACAACCGAACTGCCGCTCATCTCATCAGCGCCGAGGCACTCCCGCGAACGAGAATAGGGCCATGACCAATCCCATCAGCACCGACGCACTAGAGGCTCTGGCCGCCAAGCAGTCCATCACCGAGGTGATCTACGGCTACTGCCGAGCGCTCGACCGCATGGACAAGGAGGCGGCCTACGCCGTGTGGCACCCGGACGGGACGGCCAACTACGGCGAGGGCATCTTCAAGGGAACGGGCCGGGAACTCGTGGACTGGGTGTGGACCGCCCACGCCGCGATGTCAGCCCACAGCCATCAGATCGCCAACGTGCTGATACAGGTGGACGGCGATCGAGCCGTCAGCGAGGTCTATGTGACCGTTGCGCTGCGCACCCTGCCCTTCGGAGACGGTGGCGACGTTGCCGACATCTACATCCGGGGCCGCTATGTAGACCAGTGGTCCCGCCGTGACGGGCGGTGGGCCATCAACCACCGCGACTACATCTCCGACCACTCCGTAACCGTTCCCAACTCCGACCCCGCCCCCCACGATCCCCGGTCAATCCGCGGCCCCGAGGACCTCTCTGTCGCCCTGTTCAGCTAACGGATGGCGCGCTTTGGACATACGTAGCGCAGCAACGAGTTGAAACGATATAGCGAATCGATATAATTGCGGGTCGATGTTGGATCTCGCGGTGCTCGGGTTGCTCAAAGAGGGCGATCTTCACGGCTACGAGCTGAACAAGCGCCTCAAGTCGCTGGTCGGCGGTTACTCCACCTCGTTCGGCGCCCTGTACCCCGCGCTGGCCCGCTTGGAGCGCCGCGGCTGGGTGAGCTCCGCCGCCGTGGCCCCCGAGCTCATCGCCGATGAGGAGGCTTCCGAGGGGCCGGCTCGTCGCAGCCGAAAGCGCAGCGCCAAGCCCAAGTCGGGCCGCACCCGCAAGGTGTACCACATCACCGAAGCCGGCGAAGATCACCTGCTGGAGCTCTTGCAGGAAGATGCCAACAACGAGCGCCGCTTTCGATTGCAGCTAGCGTTCTGCCGATTCCTGACCCCCGACCGGCGGCTGGCGCTCTTCGAGCTGCGCCGGGCCCACTTGGTGAGCCTGCAAGCCATGGCCCGCCGAGACCCCGTTCAATCCACCGATCCCTACGTGCGCTCCCTGTTCGAATGGGACCAGGAGCGCCGCGAGCACGACTTGGTCTGGCTCGACCGGCTGATCGCCGGTGAGCGCAACAGCCAGCCGAGTTCCCAAACAACCGACCCCATGATCGATGCTGATCGATCCGACTTCCCCACGGGAGGACAACCACAATGAGCAATCCCATTCGCATCGCCATCGCCGGTGTCGGCAACTGCGCCAGCTCCTTGGTGCAGGGGCTGTACTACTACGCCGATGCCGAGCCCGACGACCACGTTCCCGGCCTGATGCACGTGGTGCTGGGGGGCTACCACATCAACGACGTGGAGCCGGTGGCGGCTTTCGATGTGGACGCCTCCAAGGTCGGCCTGGATCTGGGCAAGGCCATCGGGGCCGAACCCAACAACACCGTGCAGTTCTGCGACGTACCCGAGCTGGGCGTGCGAGTGCAGCGGGCCCCCACATTGGACGGGTTCGGCGAGTACTACCGCGCCCAGTGCGAGGAGTCTCCGGCTGAGCCGATCGATGTGGCCGAGGCATTGCGGGAATCCGGCGCCGACGTGCTCATCTCCTATCTGCCGGTGGGCTCTGAGGAGGCCCAGCGCCATTACGCCGAGTGTTGCCTCGAGGCCGGTGTGGCCTTCGTCAACGCCATCCCGGTTTTCATCGCCTCCGATCCCGAGTGGGGACAGCGCTTCACCGACGCCGGTGTGCCGGTGGTGGGCGACGACATCAAGAGCCAGGTGGGCGCCACCATCTTGCACCGCACCCTGGCCCGGCTCTACGAAGACCGAGGGGTGGAGCTCGACCGCACCTACCAGCTCAACTTCGGCGGGAACATGGACTTCATGAACATGTTGGAGCGGTCCCGGCTGGTGTCCAAGAAGATCTCAAAGACGCAGTCGGTCACCAGCCAGCTCGACAAGGGCATCGCCGCCGATGACGTACACATCGGCCCCAGCGACCACGTCCCGTGGTTGAACGACCGGAAGTGGGCCCATATCCGCCTCGAAGGCCGGGGCTTCGGCGATGTCCCCCTCAACATCGACCTCAAGCTGGAAGTGGTGGACTCGCCCAACTCCGCCGGCGTCATCATCGACGCCCTGCGCTGCGCCAAGCTCGGCTTGGACCACGGCATCGGCGGCCCCCTGCTCGGCCCATCGGCCTACTTCATGAAGAGCCCGCCCATCCAGTACCGCGACGAGGTCGCCCGAGAAATGGTCGAGGCCTACGCCCGAGGCGAGGTCATCTAGCCCCTTCCTCAACTCACATCGGAGCCTGTCCAAGGTCTGAACTGCGTGGTCACCTTCTTGAGCCCACCCCTACTCAGCGGCGAATCAGGGGCCAGACATGGGCCGCGTGTGACGCATACTGTTAACATGTATTCCTCATGTCTACTTAATAAACGTGTAAACGAATAGCTATCCATAGAAATGAGCAAAAGATTAAGAGGCCGAGCGGATAGGTGAACCACATCGTTTCCTGAATCGCTCAGCGGACGCGCGGATTGGCGCGTATCCGCAGGTAAAAGGTTTCTCAATGAGATATCCCTCGACAGCGTTATCCCAGGTAGGCTACCTATCCGAGCGCCCTCTTAGTCGTTGGTGGTTATGCTCATATCTGACCTTTGTCGTTGTTGGAATCCTAGTATCAAGCTGTAATTTATCGTCTGAAAAAGATCAGCTGTTGACAGATATTCCTTGCACAGATGAATCTGAATGTGGTGACGGATTCCGACACGGCAAGGTTGACTATTTTATCACCTGCGGACAGATTGATCTCAGAAGACACGGCCTTGCAGAATCGACACTTGCTCATGGAGATGTAGCGTGGAGCGATGAGTCTATTGAAGTTCGAGAAATCGTCAATTGGCCACCATCGGAATTCGTGGCAGTGAGATTCGACGGAGACATCTGCCAGGACAATCCTGGCTTGCATTGGTATATAGCCAGCGCTACTGACTCGATGGACCGGGCTGCATTCTGCGGTCTCGTGGGTGGTTCCATGACACCGGAGAATGAGTGTGAGGAGCCGTAGACTTTCTGCGACCCATAGTAAAGAATTTTGTCAACCGAAGTCAGCCAGAGAACCGCTTCAAGAGGTGGGCGCGGGCCTCATCTGGGGTGAGCGGGCCAGTATCGAAGCGGTGGCGGCGCAACTCGTCGACCGCTGCTCCTACTTCGGGACCGGGTTCTAGGCCCAGCAGGGCCATAATCTCCTGGCCGTCGAGCACGGGCGGTCCACACAGGTCGGGCTCGGCTTCCAAAAGGTCGGCTACGTCAGCAGCCAGTGAGACCATTTCTCCCAGTGCTGACGCTACCTCTACCGACTGGTCCACATAGCCACCGGCATCGACCACCCACCTCCGCAGATCGGGAAGAGTCCGGGGCGGTTGTTCTACGGCCTTGCCAGCCGCGGTCAATACGGCTGCTACCGCTCGGCTGACCGCGGTGGTCGCCCTCCGCTCCGACAGAGACGACCCCACGTCATTAGGGGTTCCCGCATCGGCCAGCAACACTGCCAACCGGGTGATCGGATCATCGCCAACCCGGTTGAGTCGGTCCAGTGCGGTAGCAGTATCGGCAACTGGACCAAGAACACGCTCAGCCAGACCAGTATTGAACAACAGCTCGAAGCCAGGCCGGGGATCGGGCAAGGCCAGAAGCCGATCCAATTCGTCGCCAATGCGCTCGTGGGCCACGATTGCAAGACGGTCGGCCATGGCAACCATTGCGGCCACCAGAGGTGCCTCCGCGGCCAACTCGAACTGGGCCAGGAAGCGGGCCGCCCTCAACATGCGGAGGGGATCGTCGCTGAACGTTGCCTCAGGGTCCAGGGGGGTGCGGAGACGGCGGTCAGCCAAGTCGGCGACCCCACCGAAGGGATCAACCAGCTCGCCGTCGGGCAGTTCGACGGCCATTGCGTTGATGGTGAAGTCGCGGCGGGAGAGATCGGCCTCGATGGCGTCGGCAAAGACCACGTCGGGCTTGCGAGAGCCGGGCTGGTACCGCTCAGTGCGGTGGGTGGTTATCTCGATCCGGCGGTTGCCTCGGCGGGCGCCGATGGTTCCGAACCGCTCCCCCTGGGTCCACAGGGTGTCGGCCCAACCATCCAAGATCGATTTCACCGCGGGCGGTTGGGCATCGGTAGTGAGATCCAGATCGAAGGCCGCGTCGAGCCGCAGGCCCAACATGGCGTCGCGCACAATCCCGCCCACCAGATAGATCCGGTAGCCATCGGCGGCAAACCGGCTAGCCAGCTCGCGGGCTTCCTCGCGCACCGGCGCCAGCCGTTCCAAGCTCATGACAACAACGCGGCCGCCGCGGCCGCCACCTCCGCGCCCGGCCCGCCCCCCGTGGCCGGCTCCGGCCGCCAAGCTGTCCCGGCCAATACGGCCACCGCCGCAGCGGCGCAGTCGGCCAAGGCAGCCAGGTCATAGCCGCCCTCCAAGAACGCGATGCGCCGACCGGGGGACACCACGCTGATGATCGCTTCGGTCAGATCGGCGAAGTCCCCGGCGGCCAACCCCAGGTTGGTCAATGGATCGGCCCGGTGGGCATCGAATCCGGCCGACAGCACCAGCCAACCAGGCTCAAACTCTTCCACCGCGGGCAGCACCGCCTCTTCCCAGCCTTGGCGGTACACGTCTCCGGTCGCCCCCACGGGCATAGGCAGGTTGATGGTGGTGCCCAAACCTGCGCCCTCACCCCGCTCCAACAGCCCGCCGGAGCCCGGGTAAAACGGATACTGGTGCCACGACACGAACATCACCCGGCTGTCTTCCCAGAACACATCCTGGGTGCCGTTGCCGTGGTGGGCGTCGTAGTCCACCACCAGTACCCGTTCACCCCGATCGGCCAGCGCTTGGGCGCACACCGCCGCACTGTTGAACATGCAGAATCCCATCGATCGCGCCGGCGTGGCGTGGTGGCCCGGCGGGCGCACAGCGCAGAATGCGGCATCAGCAACTCCGTTGTCCAGTGTCTCGATGGCGGCCAGCCCCGCCCCTGCGGCCAGCCGAGCCGCTGCTTCCGACTCGGCAGACAGCACCGTGTCGGGGTCGAGTCGACCACCCCCTGCTTGGACCACCTGGTACACCGAGTCGAGCACCGAGGGATGGTGGACACAGAGCAGCTCGGCATCGGTAGCCATCCGAGGCTCGGTCGGAACCAACGCGTCCGCCAGCCCCGCCCTCTGCACCCCGTCGATCACCGCGCGCAAGCGGGCCGGCCGCTCCGGGTGGGAGCGCCCGGTATCGTGGTCGAGAAAGCGCTCGTCGGTGATCCACAGAACCGACACAGTCCCACGGTACCCTCGCCGCCTCAGCCACCCCCTCCATTATCCCTGTAGGGCCGGTGTGCCTACAGGCCACTAGCCTCGTTCCATGAATTGGCGGCAACGGTCATACGCTGCCGAGACGCTCCGGCTCGGTGGTGGCCGCCTGCGGCTCAGGCCTTGGGCCAGCGAGGCCGGAATCGGACTGCTCATTCAGCTGACCCCGGGCACAGCGGTGTCCGACAATGCCACAGCCGCGGCGGTTGAATCCGCGGTTGCCCAGGGCTACCACCGCCTGAGAACGTCGGCGCTGTCGCACATCGAATCGGAGCCGTTCCTGCGGGCTGGCTTCAAGCCCTGTCAGCAACTCGCCTTGCTAACCCGCCCCATCCAAAGCGGACTCCCCAACCTCGACGGCCGCATTGCCCTCCGACGGGCCCGTCGCCGTGATCGCACTTCGGTTCTGTCCGTGGACCATGCCGCCTTCGAGCCCTTCTGGCAGCTCGACCCAGTCGGGCTGCATGAAGCGCTCGGCGCGACACCCTTCCGACGGTTTCGTGTGGCCCGCCAAGACTCTGATAACGCCCTCGCCGGATACGCCATATCCGGGCGCAGCGGCCCCTCCGGCTACCTCCAGCGATTGGCAATCTCACCCAGCCAACAGGGCCAGGGGGCCGGAACCGCTCTGGTGATCGACGGGCTGATGTGGATGGCCCGCTGGGGCGCTACCCAAGCCTGGGTCAACACACCTCAGCACAACACCGGTGCCCTGCGCCTCTATGAGCGACTGGGTTTCGAGCCGATTCCCCCCGGCCTGCAAGTTCTAGAGTTGGAAATCAGTGGGCCGTAGATGCCGAAGAACCCGCCCAGAAAGGAAGCGGCTGGCGTTGGCGACGGCTTTTGTCATTTTCGCCGCGCCAGCCCTGATGACCCCCGCCGCAACCGCCCAGAACGACAGCGGTGCCTCCGATAGAGAAGCCCCCTCCATCGAGCTGGTCAGCCAGAGCGTGTGGATCGCCGAAGAGGATTACTTCCAGATCTCCTTCCGCCTCATCAACGCCCCCGATGACTCCACCGTTGACATCAACATCGGGGGGCCCATCCGATCTCGCTCCGCTTTCCTGGATCGACTGGCCGGGCCGTCAACCGGACCAGTACTGCACCGGTTCTCCCAATTGGCCGTGCCCGAGCGCAATGCCGACGGGGTCGCATCGCTGCAAATCGCCACCACCACCGGCCAGGCCCGCGAGGCAGGAGCCCCGGATCAGCTGATTCTTCCGCTGACCGCCGAAGGGGTGTATCCGGTGAGCCTCGTTCTTCGGGATCCAGACGGCATAGCACTCGACACCGTCCACACCTTCCTGGTTCGCACCCCCCCTTCAGACTCCAACCAACCACCGCTGCTCGTGAGCACTGTTCTAGCGGTGAGCGGGCCCCCAGCCGTCGACCAAGAAGGCAACGTGGATCTGGGTCCCACCGGTCGGAGCCTGCAAACGCTGGCCACCGTGCTCGACCCCCTGGTTCGCCCCCAAATCCTGGCCACGGTCTCGCTCGACCCCCATCTGATCGACGCCCTGGCCATCAGCGACCGGCCCGAGCACGCCCAACTAATGACCCGACTCCAACAAGCCACGATCAACCGCCAGATCACGAGCAGCACTTACGTACCCCTGGACAGCGATGCGTGGATCGCCCAAGACCTCAGCCTCCAGATCGGCTGGCAGATCGAGGCGGGGGCTGCGGTATTGGACGAGTATCTCGGCTCTCAGCCCGATCGCACCATCATGGTTCTGACCACGTCGGCCTCCCCCGAGTTGCTCCAACGGCTTCAACGAGAACAGGTAGAGCTGGTGCTGGTTCCCGATGCCCTGCTCAACCCGGCTGATGAACTGGTCAGCACGTCGGCCAAAACGTCATTCCTGCTGCCGGCATTCGATCAACCGGCTCGGGCGGTGGCTATCGACAGCAGCGCGACCGCTCACTTCACCCGGGCCAGCAGCACCGAAACCGCTCCCTATTTGGTGCTGGCCGATCTGGCCGTCCGCTGGTTCGAAGATCCTCAGAGCCTCCGGGGGATCGTCCTGGCACCGCCTCTGGCTTCGCTGCCGGATTCGACCGGGCTGGGGGTGCTGCTGGACCAGATCGGCGCCAGCCCCATCCTCTCGTCCACCGACCCCACCACGATTGTCGAGAGGCTCGAGCCGGATACTTTCCGAGAGGTGCGCCCCACCGAGGAGAACGGATTCGGCGAGGACTACAAGGCCGCCTTGACGAACGGCCAGCGCATCGCCCGGTCGTACCAGAACATGGTGGACCCGATCGCCACCGTGGGCACCCCCGAGCGAAAGTTGATCGAGACTTTGGAGCGGGCCCTGCTGCTGTCGGGGGCCTATGGCCTCACCGAGACCCAGCGAGATGCCTACTTGGCCGTGGTCGCCCAGACCGTGCGGGACACTGTGGCCGCCATCGAGCCCCCGAGCCAGCAGCGGATCACCCTAACCAGCCGCTCGGGCAGCATTCCGATGCTCATTCGCAACAGCCTCAACCACGATGTCGTCGTCCGCTTGGATTTCAACAGCGACAAGCTGGACTTCCCCAACGGTGACTCTTTGCTCTGGCGCCTGTCCCCCGGAGTCAACCAGGTCCAAGTAGCAGTGCGGGCCAAGACCTCGGGCGACGCCGTGTTGGAGATCAGCGTCAACTCCCCCACCGGCCTGCTGGCTCTGGGCGAGTCCCAGCTGACGGTGCGGGCAACTTCTCTGTCGGGCGCCGGGGTGGGGATCGCGGCCGCCGCACTGGCCATCCTGATGGTGTGGTGGGCTCGAAGCTGGTGGTCTCGCCATAGCCCCAAAACTCAGCCCGCGGAGTAGGGTCTGTCCATGGCAGTTCGCATCGTGACCGACAGTTCCTGCGACCTCAGCGCCGCCGACATCGAGCGCCACCAGATCACCGTGGTCCCGCTCACCATCCGCTTCGGCAACGAGGAGTTCACCGACGGCCAAGACCTCTCGGGTGATGGCTTCTACGAGAAGATGGCAGCCAGCGACGATCTGCCGTCCACCGCCGCCCCGGCGCCGGGGGCGTTCGAGGCGGTGTTCCGGGAACTGGCCGCTGGCGGGGCCGATGCGGTGGTGTGCGTCAACTTGTCTTTCGCCCTGTCGGCCACCGGGGAGTCAGCTCAGAGTGCGGCCCGGTCGATGGAGGGAGAGGTGGATGTCCGTGTGATGGACTCCGGCAAGGTTTCAGTAGGGCTGGGCCTCATGGTCAAGGCCGCGGCCGCGGCTGCCGAAGCCGGTCACAGCGCCGATGAGATCGAGGCCCAGCTGGCCCAACTGAAAGACCGGGTATTCATCTATGCCGTGCTGGACACCCTGGACAATCTCAAGAAGGGCGGCCGCATCGGCACCGCTCAGGCCCTTTTGGGCAGCGCCCTGTCGATCAAACCCTGCCTGGATCTCACCTCAGGCGCCGTGGAAGAGGCAGGCAAGCAGCGAACCAGAGGCAAGGCCCGCACCTGGCTGGCCAAGCAAGTGGCCGAAGCCGGAGAGTTGGAGCAATTGGCCTTGGCCCACGGTGCGGCCGACGACATCGACGCGTTCACCGCCAGCCTGGGCGGCGCCCCCGCCCAAAGCCCGTTGACGGTGACCCTCATCGGCCCCGTCGTGGGCACCCATGCCGGACCTGGGGTTATTGCCGTCGCCTTTGTCCCGGCCCCCTAAGTACGTATTGGCCCGCAGAAAACGCCATCGGTAACCTTCGAGCCGTGTCGGAGTTCCTCCGCGATTACCTACTCGTCGTCTTATTCCTCGTGCTGGCTGGCGCGTTGGTTTTCGGGATGCTGGGGCTCGGAAGCCTGCTGCGGCCCACCAGATCGCAGCCCCAGAAGTACATCACTTATGAGAGCGGCGTCGACCCCGTGGGACTGGGCTGGTCGCAAAGCAACATCCGCTACTACGTGTTCGCCCTTTTGTTCGTGATGTTCGACGTGGAGGCGGTGTTCATCTTCCCCTGGGCCACCCGGCTGGAGGCCTACGGAACCTTCGGCTTGGTCGAGATGGCCATCTTCATCTTCATCCTTGCGCTGGGCTTGGTGTACGCCTGGCGAAAGGGCGTTCTCCGATGGATCTGAGGTAGGCAGTGGGACTGGTTGCCAGCGGCAAAGCTCCAAAACCCCTGACCAAGCTGCTAAACCTCGGCCGGAAATACTCCATCTGGATGTACCAATGGGGCTTGGCCTGCTGCGCCATCGAGATGGGCGCGGTTATCGGCTCTCCCCGCTACGACGTGATGCGCCTCGGGGTGATCCCGTTTCCCGCCAGCCCCCGGCAGGCCGACCTAGTGGTTATCTCGGGGACAGTCACCGACAAGATGGTGCCCTCGATTCTCCGCCTCTACCAGCAGATGCCCGACCCGAAGTACGTCATATCCATGGGCTCGTGCGCCAACTGCGGAGGCCCGTACTGGGACTCCTACTCAGTGACCAAAGGCGTAGACCAGATCATTCCAGTGGATGTCTATGTGCCCGGCTGCCCCCCCCGGCCCGAGGCTCTGCTGGAAGGCATCGTGCTGCTTCAAGAGCGCATCATGAACGAGGACCCGGCCGCGCGGTGGCGAGGTGACCCAATTGTCGTCGACTGACACCGACGCAACGACGGACGCAGGGGCCCAGGCCGACGAGCTCCGGGAAGCTTGGGCCGCCCGGCTGGCCGACGCGCTGGGCGACGGCTACGTGGAACACCACATCATCCCGGGCGGCGACCTGTGGGTGCGGGTGACCCGCGACTCGTGGACCGATGCGGCCACGGCCGCCCGCGACCAGCTCGGCTGCCAATTCTTCGATTGGCTGTCGGCCATCGACTGGCTGCCTTCCCCCTACGGGCGGGATATGGACGCCCAAGAGGACAACCCCCAACCCAAGGCAGCCGACCCCATGGAACAGGGCCACGCCGGGGGCCAGACCCGGTTCCAGATGGTGGTCCGCCTGTATTCCATCACCGAGCACATGGGCGTCACCATCAAGGCCGACCTGCCCAAAGACGATCTGAGCATCGACACCCTGATCCAGGTATACGCCGGTGCCGACTGGCACGAGCGGGAGGCCTGGGAGATGTTCGGGATCCACTTCAACAGCCATCCCGACCTCCGCCACATCTATCTGCCCGGCGAGTTCGAGGGGAATCCCCTCCGCAAAGACTTTCCGCTGCTGGCCCGGCGAGTGAAGCCCTGGCCCGGCATCGTGGATGTGGAGTTGTTCCCCGGCGAGGAAGGCCCGTGACCGCGGTAGGCGCCGACCAGCGCCAGCAGATGGCCTATGTCGCCACCCAGGCGGCCGACGCCCGGCTGAACGTGGAGGTCGAGACCGAGGGCATGACCCTCAACATCGGCCCCCAGCACCCGGCCACCCACGGCACGCTGCGGCTGGTGGCCCGACTCGACGGCGAGCAGGTGGTGGAAGCCGAGCCCATCATGGGCTACATGCACCGGGGCTACGAGAAGCTGGCCGAAGTGCGGACTTACCCCCAGGTCACCACCCTCATCAACCGCATCGACTGGCTGGGAAGCTTCGCCAACGAAGTGCCGTTCATCCTGGCCGCCGAGAAGCTGATGGAAGTGGAGGCCCCGCCTCGGGCCCAGTGGATCCGCACCGCGCTGTTCGAGCTGAGCCGAATCGCCAACATCACCCTGTTCTTGGGCGACATGGCGGTGCAGCTCGGCGCCCTCACCCCGGTGTTCATGGCCTTCCGCGACCGGGAGTTCGTGCTGAACCAGATCGAAGCGGTCACCGGCGGGCGCTTCCATCCCAACTTCGACCGCATCGGAGGCCTCAAAGACGACCTGCCCCAGGGCTGGATCAACGACACCAAGCAGGCCATGGAGAAGATCCGCGACTTCTGCGACGAGTTCGAGGAACTGGTGCTGGGCAACGAGATCTTCGAGGCCCGCAGCCGGGGAATCGGCATCGTGCCTCCCGAAGTCGGACTTTCCTACGGGCTCTCAGGCGCCAACATACGGGCCAGCGGGGTGGACTGGGATCTGCGCCGCGACGGCCATGAGGCCCTGGCCTACGACCAGGTCGACTGGAAGGTGTGGACCCACCCCGACGGCGACTCGTTCGCCCGCTACTGGGTGAGGCTCCAGGAGACCCGCGAGGCCACCCACATCGTGGATCAGCTTCTGGACGGGCTCCCCTCGGGGCCGATCATGGCCAAGGTGCCCCGCATCATCAAGGTGCCCGCGGGCGAGGCCTACGCCGCCACCGAGAACCCGTTGGGCGAGATGGGCTACTACATCGTGAGCAAGGGCGATCTGGTGCCGTTCCGGGTCAAGATCCGCTCAGCCAGCTTCTCCAACATCTCCATCACCCCGTGGCTGCTGAAGGGCGTTTACGTGCCCGACATAATCACGATTCTGGCCAGCCTGTACTTCATCCTGGGAGATATTGATCGGTGAGCGCGGCCACCTTGATTTCGGGCCTGCTGGCCGTGGAGGTGCCCTACTGGGCGTCGGCCATCATCAAGTTGGGCGTCGTCGCCCTGGTCGTCCCCACCGCCGCGCTGGTGCTGGGCTATGTCTTCTTGCTGAAGATGATGAGCTTCATGCAGAGCCGGCTCGGCCCCATGGAAGCCGGCCCTTACGGCACCCTGCAACTGCTGGCCGACGGGCTGAAGTTCATCCAGAAAGAGGACATCTTCCCCGAGAAGGCCGACCGGGCGGTGTTCGCCCTGGCCCCGCTGGTCGTGCTGGTCTCCACGTTCTTGATCTATGTGGTGATCCCCACCGGCCCCGACGCGGTGGTGGCGCAATTGGACGTGGGCATCTTCTACGCCCTGGCGGTGTCGTCGCTGTCGGTGGTGGGCATCTTGATGGCCGGCTGGGCCTCGGCCAACAAGTACGCCCTCATGGGAGGATTGCGGGCCGCCGGCCAGCTCATCGCCTACGAGCTCCCCCTGGTGCTGGCGGTGATGGGAGTGGTGATCCAAGCCGGCACCCTCGACCTCCAGAAGATCGTCGCCGCCCAGGCCAACGGGGAGATCTTCGGATGGGGCGGCATCGGCAACCCGTTCATCCTCACCCAGTTCGTGGGCTTCTTCATCTTCTTGGTGGCGGTGCAGGCCGAGACTACCCAGCCCCCCTTCGATATGCCGGTGGCCGAGTCGGAGATCGTGGGCGGCTACCAGGTGGAGTACACCGGCTTCCGGTTCCTGTTCTTCTTCATGGGCGAGTTCGGCACCGCCTTCGCATTCGCCGCGCTGGCTGCGGTGCTGTTCCTCGGCGGTTGGGCGCTCCCGTGGGGCGACCTCACCCACTGGGGGTTCAATATCGCCGGACCGGCCATCATGCTGGTGAAGGTCTTGGCCGTGTCGGCGCTGATCTTCTGGTTCCGCTTCACCTATCCCCGCCTGAGAGAGGACCAGCTTCAGCGCCTCGCGTGGAAATTCTTGATTCCGCTGTCGCTGGTCAACATCGTTGTCACCGGTATTTTCAAGGTCGTTTTGTAGGAGCTTGCCATGGCACTGGTACCAGGACTGATCACGGGGCTCAAGGTCACCGCCCGCACCATGTTCCGCACCCTGTTCGGCGACGGCCCCCCGGTGGTCCCCGCCCCCTCCAAGCACGCCCACACCGTGCAGTACCCCCATGTCAAGGAGATGCCCGCCGACCGATCACGAGGGGTGATCGCCCTCCACGAGGAGAATTGCACCGCCTGCATGCTCTGCGCCCGTGAATGCCCCGACTGGTGCATCTACATCGAGGGCCACAAGTACCTGGCCCCACCCCGCCGGGAGGGCGGCAAGCCCCGCCAGAAGAACGCGCTCGACCGCTTCGACATCGACTACGCCCTGTGCATGTACTGCGGCATCTGCGTAGAGGTATGCCCGTTCGAGGCCCTGTTCTGGAGCCCCGAATACGAATACTCCGAACCTCGCATCGCCGATTTGCTCCACGACAAGGAGCGCCTCAGCGAGTGGATGGATACCGTCCCCGACTTCGAGCCCTACGAGGCCGGATCCGAGCAGAAGGTGCTGAAGGTTCCCCGGTGATCGCCGAGCACGTCGCCTTCGGGATCATCGCCGCGGTGATGGTGGCCTCCGCCCTGCGGGTGGTGACCACCCGCGACATCGTCCACGCCGCCCTGTATCTGGTGATCGTGCTGGCCGGGGTAGCAGCCCTGTTCCTGTTGGTGGGCGCCGAGTTCACCGGCATCACCCAGGTGCTCATCTACATCGGCGCGGTGATCGTGCTGTTCCTGTTCGGCATCATGCTCACCCGGTCCGACTTCGACCAGGATGAGGAGACCGACCACAAGCGAAAATTCCCCGCCATTCTGACCGCCCTCCTGCTGCTGGCGGTGATGATCGGCGCGCTGGTAGACCGCTTCGGCGACATGGAACTGGACGCTGCACCGCAGACCACCGCGGAAGTGTCCGACGAGCTGTTCTCCCAGTACATCGTGCCCTTCGAAGCGGTATCGGTGCTGCTGTTGGCCGCCCTTATCGGCGCCATCGTGATCGCCCGCCGAGAGGAGGGCGGCTGATGTCGACGATTTGGTGCTCGCTCTCATGGGGAACTGATCGCTGATGCTGTTGAATGAGATGCTTCTTTTGGGCGCGGTGCTGTTCTGCATCGGGGTCTACGGCGTGCTGGCCCGCCGCAACGGCGTGCTGGTGCTCATGTCCATCGAGCTCATCCTCAACGCGGTGAACATCAACCTGGTCGCCTTCGGGGCGTTCCACGACAACGTGATGGGCCAGATCTTCGCCCTGTTCGTGATAACCGTGGCCGCCGCCGAGGTGGGAATCGGCTTGGCCATCGTGTTGCTCTTGTACCGGAACCGGCGATCCATCGACTTGGACCAAGTCGATCTGATGAAGGGGTGACGGACCGGTGCTGAGTGCCAACATCGCCGCCGCCGAAACTGCGGGCAAGGCCGTCGCCGCCTCGGGCTGGTTCCTGGAGAACGCCTGGCTCATCTGGCTGTTCCCCGCGGTGTCGTTCCTGCTGATCTTGCTGTTCGGCAAGCGGTTCCCCCGAGGGGGCTCGGAGATCGGCATCGCCGCGGTGGGGGCCTCCTTCGTGTTCGGCCTGATCACCGCTATCCAGTGGATCAGCGAGGTAGAGGGGGCAAGTGGAGGAAGCGCCGAGGGCGAGTACGCGCTGGGAGCGGGCGGCCTCGCGGCAGCCGCCGAGGGCGAGGCCTCCGGCGGGGTGGGCGCGCTCACCCGGTCGATCACCTGGCTCACCAACGGGGCCGAGGCCATCGGCGCGGGCATCATGATCGACGGCCTGGCCGTGATGATGATCTTCGTGGTCACCGTGGTGTCGCTGCTGGTACACATCTACTCCACCGACTACGTGGCCGGCGACCGCCGCTACACCCACTTCTTCGCCTTCTTGAGCCTGTTCACCGCGTCGATGCTCTTCTTCGTCACCGCCTCCACCACCATCCAGATGCTGGTGGGCTGGGAGCTGGTCGGCGTGTGCTCGTTCGTGCTCATCGGCCACTGGTGGGAGGAGAAGGACAACTCCGACGCCGCCCTCAAGGCCTTCTTCACCAACCGGGTGGGCGACATGGGCATCATCATCGGGGTGTCGATCCTGTTCTTCGGCGCGGGCACCTTCGACGTGATCGGAGTGAACGAGGCCGCCATCAACGGCAGCATGAGCCACACGGTCACCCTGGCCGCCGCGCTGTGCTTGACCGCGGCGGTCATGTCCAAGTCGGGGCAGTTCTTCCTCCACACCTGGCTGCCCGACGCCATGGCCGGACCCACCCCGGTGTCGGCCCTCATCCACGCCGCCACCATGGTGGTGGCCGGCGTTTTCATGGTGGCCCGGCTCTACGGCGTGTTCTTCGAGGGGTACGCCATCGGCGGCTCCAGCATCAACACGCTGGCCCTGATCGGTGGGCTGACCACACTGGTGGGCGCCACCCTGGCCTTCGTCCAGAACGACATCAAACGGGTGCTGGCCTACTCCACCGTCTCCCAGCTGGGCTACATGGTGATGGCGTTGGGCGTGGGAGCGTGGACGGCGGCCCTGTTCCACCTGTTCACCCACGCCTTCTTCAAGGCCTGCCTGTTCCTGGGCTCGGGATCGGTCAGCCACGCCGTCCACTCTTTCGACATGAAGAAGGACATGGGCGGCCTGCGCAAGGCCATGCCCCACACCTACCGAACGTTCATGCTCGGCACGGTGGCGCTGGCCGGTTTGCCCATCCTGTCGGGGTTCTGGTCGAAAGACGAGATCTTGGCGGGCACTGGGGGCTGGGGGCTGTTCGGGGGCACTGGGGGCAACGGGGCCTACACCGTGATGCTGGCCATGGGCATGATCACCGCCGCGCTCACCGGGGCCTACATGACCCGGGTGGTGTACCTCACCTTTTTCGGGGAGTTCCGGGGCCACGGCACCCCCCATGAGTCCGGGCCTCGGATCATCGTGCCGCTGTGGATCCTGGGTGGTATGGCGGTGGTAGCCGGGTTCATCAACCTGCCAGCCGGGTTCCAACTGGTGCCCGAGTCGTGGGAGGAGAAGTTCCTCCAGTGGGTGGAGCCCGTGGGGGTGAGCTACTTCCCGTCTATCGCCCATGCCACCCCGTCGTGGACGCTGGCCATCGTGTCGGTGATTGTGGCCCTGATCGGCATCGGCGCCGCCTACTACTACTACTTCGTGCGAGTCCGGGCGGTGAGCCCGGTCGCCACCGAGCTGCCCGACGGCCCCACCTCAAGATCGGCAGTGGCCCGTCTCGGCCACCGAATCCTGGTCAACAAGTACTACCTCGACTGGCTGTACACCACCGTGATCGTCGGCTTCATCAAGGGACCCCTGGCCAAGGCGGCCTACTGGACCAACCAGAACGTCATCGACCGGGTGGTCAACGAGGCCGGCACCCGCTCGGTGCAGGCCGGGAACGTCGTCTACCACAAGGTGGACCAGCTAGTGGTGGACGGCATCGTCAATGCCGCCGGCAAGATCTCCGACAGCTCGGGGGAGGAGCTGCGCCGCATCCAAACCGGCAAGGTGCAGCAGTACGCCGCCATCATGTTCATCGCCGCCACCATCCTGGCCGGGATCTTCATAATCGTCATCTAGGGAGCACACGTACACATGGGTGAAATATCGATTCCACCGACGCCAAGGCGGTGGCTGAGAGGGAGCACGCGTACACATGGGTGATTTTCTCAACGACTGGGGGCTGAGCATCCCGACGTTCCTGCCGATCATCGGCGCGGCCGTCATGCTGCTCATTCCCAAGGACCGAGAGCATCTGCACAAGCTGATCGCCTTGGCCACCACCGTGGCGGTGGCCGTTTTCGGCTTGCTGCTGTTGATCCAGTTCATCGACAACGACAACTACGGCGCCCTGAACTTCGTGGTGGACAAGGGCTGGATCGACGTCATCGACTCCCGCTACATCATGGGCGTCGACGGGATCTCCCTGCCGCTGATGCTGCTCACCATGCTGATCGTGCCCCTGTGCGTGATCTACTCCTGGAACCACTTCCCCGAGCCGCACAACCCCAAGGCATTCTTGATGCTGCTGCTCATTCTGGAAACGGGGATGATCGGCACTTTCGCCGCCCAAGACCTGATCCTGTTCTTCGTGTTCTTCGAGGTCGTGCTGCTGCCCATGTACTTCATGATCGGGGTGTGGGGCGGTGAGAACCGGCGCTACGCCGCCATCAAGTTCTTCTTGTTCACCCTGTTCGGCTCGGCGCTGATGCTGGTGAGCTTTTTGGCCCTCTACTTCCTGGCCGACGCCAGCACCTTCGACATGCGGCTGCTGCCCGAGGCTGCGGCCGGCATCGCCAAGTCGTCGCAGGTGTGGGTGTTCGGCGGCATGTTCCTGGGGTTCGGGATCAAGGTGCCCATGTTCCCGTTCCACACCTGGCTGCCCGACGCCCATACCGAGGCTCCCACGGTGGGCTCGGTGATCCTGGCCGCAGTGCTGTTGAAGCTGGGCACCTACGGATTCGTCCGCATCGCCATTCCCATCCTGCCCGAGGCCGCCGCCGAATGGGCCCCGTTCATCGGGCTGCTGGCGGTGATCGGGATCATCTACGGCGCCTTGGGCTGTCTGGCCCAACGCGACCTGAAACGCCTGGTAGCGTTCTCCTCGGTGGCCCACATGGGCTTCGTGATGCTGGGCATCGCCACCCTCACCGACTTCGGCATCAACGCCGCGGTGTTCGGCATGGTGGCCCACGGCCTCATCACCGGGATGCTGTTCTTCTTGGCCGGATCGGTGAAGGAGCGCTACCACACCCTGGACATGTCCCGACTGGGCGGGCTGCTGGTGCAGGCGCCCCGCATGGGCTGGATCCTCGGATTCTGCGCCATGGCCTCGCTGGGGCTGCCCGGCCTGGCCGGCTTCTGGGGCGAGTTCCCCGCCATCCTGGCCTCCTACAACCCCGCCGAGGTGCTGGCCGAGGAAACCTTCCGGTCTTACATGGTCATCGCCGCGCTGGGCACGGTGCTGGCCGCTGGCTACCTGCTGTGGATGCTCCAGAAGACGGCCTTCGGCACCCCCCGGGAGGAGTTCGTCAACGATCCGCACGTTCACGACGCCACGGCCTCCGAGTACATGGCCTGGGCCCCGCTGCTCATCTTGATCTTGGTGCTGGGCGTATACCCCCACCTGCTGTTCGGGGCCACCGACCCTGCGGTGGTCAACTCGCTCAGCGACTGCCTCGACTCCGTGACCAGCGGAGCCTGTTTCGACGCCGCGGCCGGGAAGTAGCCAACCCAGATGCTCTCGTCGCTGCCATCGATCGTCGGCTTCGTCCGACCGGACATCGACTGGCACGCCGTCGCGCCCGAGCTCACCCTGCTGGGGGTGGGCGCGGTGGTCACCCTGCTCGACATCGTGCTGCTGGAGCGGGGTCGGGCCTACACCTCGGCATTGGCCGGCATAGGGCTGCTGATGGCGTTGATTCCCATCGTGACCTTGGCCGCGTCCGGCGACACCCGGGAGATGTTCGGCGGGGCCTTCGTGGTGGACGATTTCGCCCTCATCTTGAAGGCCATGTTCATCGTGGTCGCGTACATCGTGGTGCTGCTGTCCACCAACTACATCGCCGAGGGCGACTACTGGGAGAACGAGTACTACGGCCTCCTGCTGGCGTCGGTGATGGGCATGGTGCTGATGGCCTCGGCCCGCGATCTGGTCACCATCTTCGTGGCCCTGGAGCTGCTGTCCATTCCCGCCTACCTGATGGCTGCGTGGCGCAAGGCCGACCCTAGGAGCAACGAGGCCGGGCTCAAGTACTACCTGATGGGGGTGTTCGCCTCAGCGATCATGCTGTACGGCATGTCGCTGCTGTTCGGGCTGGCCGGCGACACCCGCCTGGCCGCAATCTCAACCGCAGTCACCGAGGAAGGCTCCAACCCGGTGGTCATTCTCGGGATCATCTTCGTGATCGTGGGGTTCGCCTTCAAGGTGTCGGGCTTCCCGTTCCACACCTGGGCGCCGGACACCTACGAGGGCGCGCCCACTCCGGTGACCGCCTTCTTGGCCGTGGCCTCCAAAGCGGCCGGGTTCGTGGCCCTCATGCAGCTGGTGCATGTCGGCTTCCCCGACGCCCAAGACGTCTATCAGCCGCTGTTGTGGATCCTGGCTGTGGGCTCGATGACCGCTGGCAACCTCATCGCCCTGCGCCAAGAGAACATCGTGCGCCTCATGGCCTACTCCGGGGTGTCGCAGGCCGGCTTCATGCTGGCTCCTCTGGCCGTGGCCGGCGACATCGGCGAAGAGGCCCTGTCCGCGGTGATCATCTACGTGCTGATCTACGCGGCCATGAACTTGGGGGCCTTCGCGGTGATCATCGCCGTGGCCCGCCGCACCGCCTCCGGCGCCATCAGCTCCTACGCCGGGCTGTTCAAGTACGCCCCCGGCATGACCATTCTCATGTCGGTTTTCCTGTTCTCCCTGGCCGGCATTCCCCCGCTGGGCGGCTGGTTCGCCAAGTTCGCGGTGTTCCGGGCCGTGGTGGAAGCCGACACCGGCTGGGGCTATTCCCTGGCCGCCATCGCCGCCGTGAATTCGGTGATCGCGCTGTTCTACTACGCCAAGGTGGCCCGCATGATGTGGTTCGAGGACACTCCCGAAGAAGCCGACACCACGTCCATCCGGGTGCCCCCCTCGCTGGTGGCCGCCCTCGGCCTCACCGCCGCCGCCACCCTCCTGTTCGGCATCTACCCCGCCGTCATCACCCACTTCACCGACGGAACCCTCATCGCCCTGCCCTACTGACGCGGCAGCGCTTATCGGAGTCAGGCTGATCCCAGTTTTTCTTCAAGGACTCTGGCCCGCGCAGCCTCGCAACTCAACCGGCAGGGATTTCCTCCGAGTGAGCGTTAACTCAGATTGAGCCGCAGCATTCTATGCATAGCTATGCTTGCGATCTACGTCCGCCTTGACTCCAGCAGATTGGTCAGGGCATGAGATTTGAGCTCAAAAGGCGGCTCAACTGAAGACGACAACCTGGAGACCAAGTGCAAAAGGTGCAATTGTGGCCTCCAGCATGGAGATCGGCGAAAACCGCACCCTGCCCCCTCGAATCGCTTCTTCAATTGTGCCCCTGGTTTCCTTGCCCAACCGTGAACTGCCTTGAGACATCCACAGCAAGGCGTCGGTGTCCACGATGATGTCCACGCTCAACCTTGTTCGTCGACTGTGGATCCGGTCAGGATCCGGTCGGGATCAGCGACCACATGCCAGTGTTCGGGAGGTATAGCCGGTTGCGTCAGATCTCGGTCAAGGACCATGTCATCAGCCCATCCAATTGCGCTCCCCCGAGGCTGTTCGACAAACGGGACGACAGCAGCCACTGGCCGTCCATGCTTAGTGACAACCAGTGTGTTGCCGGTAGCCATCACAACATCGAGAAGCTTCAGACACTTGTCACGGAACTGAGCCGCGGGAACTGTCCACTCTGGAGCACTCATGAAACACTCCTATCAAAAATGTACAGAAAATTCTAGCGTTTTTTGCACTCTCCTCCAAGAGCCATCGAAACTCAGGGGCAATTTGGTGGATTGGCGGTGTAATGATCTGTGTATGGCACATGAGGACGTAGACAGCGACGAGGCGGTTAGCCCCAGCGGAATCCAGCGAAACCAGCAGCATACAAAGCTAGAAGCAGGCAATTTGGCCTCGAACACGGTGGCTGTCGAACCGTTCACAGTGGAGGAGGCCCTTCAGATGCAGGGGGCCGGTTGGGAGGGCGACCTCGAGGAGATGCGTACCTCACCGGTGCGGGCGTCCTTCTAGCCTCTCTATGTGACCACAACGGGAAGGAAGCACCAGAGTGCCTGAGATGC
Source organism: bacterium (assembly GCA_028819295.1). Lineage (GTDB taxonomy): Bacteria > Actinomycetota > Acidimicrobiia > Acidimicrobiales > Bin134 > Poriferisocius. The sequence goes on from JAPPMA010000019.1 coordinate 26,327, forward strand.
CTGATGTGGTGGTCTATCTGGAGGCGTTGGACCGGTATGTCGTAGGTCGGAAACTGCGCAGGATCCGGGTGGTCGGCATCAGCCTGCTCAAGTCATTCGATCCGCCGGTTAGCGCGGCCGAGGGTCGAAGACTTAGAGGATTGATCACTTTGATCGGTAGTCTCCCGTTCTCGCCCAGGAGGAAAGCATCATGAGTTCGTTCAGTCGAGAGTCCACTGCCGAGGAGGTCGTTGATGGACTCGACCTGTCGGGTCAGGTCTACATGATCACCGGCACCACTAGCGGACTGGGGGAAGAGTCAGCCCGGGTGCTGGCCGCCCGAGGAGCCCGGGTAGCGATGCTGGCCCGGAATGCCCAGGCCAATCTCGAGGCCGCCGATCGCATTCGCTCTTCGATATCCGACGCTGATCTGTCGACACACAAACTCGACCTTTCCGAATTGGCCAGTGTGGAGAGCTTCGCCGCCGAAGCCGCTGAACAGTTCGACCGCATCGACGTGCTCTTGAACAACGCGGGGGTGATGTGCTGTCCGTTCGGGCGGACGGCCGACGGCTTTGAGATGCAGTTCGGCACCAACCACTTGGGCCATTTCGCCTTGACCGCTCGGCTGATGCCGCTCTTGCGCCGGGCCGAGAGTCCCCGGGTGGTCACCCTCTCGTCCGGCGGCCATCGCATCTCCGACGTGGACCTCGACGATCCCAACTTCGAGCACACCCCCTATGACCCCTGGATGGCCTACGGCAGGTCGAAGACCGCCAACATCCACTTCGCCGCCGAGTTGGCCCGGCGCTTCGGCAATGAATTGCTCTCGCTCTCTGTACACCCTGGCGCCATACCCACCAAGCTGGGCCGGCACATGACCAAAGAGATGATCGAGGGCATGAGGGCCCGGGCCAAGGCCAGTTCATCCTCGGGAGAGGGGCTTCAATACAAGACCCTGGAGTCCGGCACCGCCACCCAGGTATGGGCCGCAACCGCACCGGAACTTGCCGACCAAAACGGCAAGTATCTGGCCGACTGCAACGTGGCCGAGCCGGGGACAGGCGAAATCGGCTACGCCCCCCACATATACAGCCCGCCCACCGAGGCCGCTCTGTGGGAGCTCAGCGAACGCCTGGTTGATTTGTCGTTCTAGCTAGCCACTACGGCTTGCGGGGTCCGCCCCGGGTGCCGGGCCAGCGGGAGCCGCTGATGACATCGGCCATCGGCCAGAACGCATCGGGGTCCAGCGGGCCGGCGTTGGTGATCTGCCGGTCGATCATCCGGTTGGTCACCAACTGGGCCGACAACTGCTCGACGATCGGGAAGTAGCGGGCCACTGGATCCCAGGGGCTGTCCAGAAGCCGCAGCTCACCGTCAATATCCTCGATGTGGACCTGTTCGAAGGTGGTGGCCACGTCCACTACGTGGGGCGGGAAGTCGTACTCCTTCTCGGCGCCGCCGATGGCCCGGGAGTACTTGGTCCACCACTCGTGCTCGGTGTACTCGCCCGCCTTCGGCTCCACCGCCCTGGTCACATCGCCCTCGAACTCGATGAACGTGTAGCCCTGGTGGATGGTCCGGGCCTCCACCCGGTTGCCCAGGCGGTAGAAGCGGATGTGGCACGGATACTTGGGCTGGCCGTTGGTCTCGCCGCTGATGAAGATGGCGGCCTCCTGGTCGATGCCCAGACCCAGGCTGTATTGGCCGCTCACGCCCTTCCAGCTAGCCGGAACCTTGACGCTGACGCCGTACTCCGGCTCGCCCAGCACCGGCACGCAGTACACCCCCACCGTGACGATCGGATCGCCCGCAATGAGCCCCGGCGGGAGGATTTGCTCAATGCCCGCCGGGTCGGTCCGGTACTCGACGGTCAGCTTCGGCCAGCCGGCAACCTCGCCGGGCCGGGTCATCGGGGTCTCAGTCATGGTGCCTCCAGTGCCAGATACCGCGATCCACGCGGTTCCGCTAATTCGATGGGCACAGTGTATTGAGAACAAAAATGCGGCGCACTGCTGAGGTTCTCCATCAACCGCATCGCCATACTGGAACCGTGGGGTTATCAGTGACAAGCAGCCGGTCTCTCACGGTGAAATGACCGGTTTCGCCGAGTTCATGGAACGGGCGCTGTATGACCCCGAGAATGGGTTCTACGAGTCTGGCCAAGCCGGACGGCGTGGCGGCCACTTCATCACCAGCCCTGAAGTCGGACCGCTGTTCGGCGCCGTTGTGGCCCGGATGGTCGACCGCCGTTGGACTGAGCTGGGCCAGCCCGACCCGTTCACTGTGGTTGACGCTGGGGCCGGACCAGGAACCCTGGCCCGAACCGTGGCCAAAGCCGAACCCCGATGCACCCCAGCCCTGCACTGGATCAACGTGGAGCGCAGCGCCGCGGGACGGGCGACTCACACCGTGGGAGAGTCCACCTCCGCTATGCCCGACGGACCGATCACCGGTGTGATCGTGGCCAACGAACTGCTCGACAACCTGCCACTACGCCTTTTCGATCCCGAGGGAGGCGAGATTGGCGAGCATCCTCCGAGCCCGGAGACCCGGCTGGCGCCCCGCCAAGACCAAGCCTGTGTCTGGCTGGAACAGGCGCTGTCCATCCTGATCCGGGGCACTGTGGTGGTCATCGACTACATGAGCACCACCGAGGAGATGGCCTCCCGACCCTGGCCTGAGTGGCTGCGGACCTATCGGGGCCACGAGCGGGGCAACGACCCGTGGACCGCCCCCGGCACCCAGGACATCACCTGTGAGGTGGCCTTGGATCAACTCTCGGCGATATGTCCTCCCACCAGGGTCAGCGACCAAGCCGCCTGGCTCAAGGCCCACGGCATCGACGATCTGGTGGTCGAGGGCAATGCCGCCTGGCGAGCCGGGTCTGCCCAGGGCGATCTCGCCGCGCTGGCCGGACGCAGCCGAGCCATCGAAGCCGAGGCCCTGCTCGACCCCGCCGGGCTCGGCGGATTCACCGTGGCAGAATGGGACGCGGCTTAGAAGAGAACTCCCATCAATACCCAACTTGTCCAAACCCAAATCTGAAATGGAGCAAGCGCCAGGGCGAGCACAAAGACAAGCTTCCGTTGTATCCACCATGCGAATTGCAAGGAGAACAGTATAGAACTTCCTGCCAGAATCCACGAAGCAATTTTCCATACCTGAATCATAATAGGACTGGGAAGAAGATCCTCATGCCCTTCAATCAAATGTCCTAAATCTGGACCAAACATAAGAACAAAGGATGCTGCTGTATAGAATGCTGATACTGTGGACATGAGCCACAGAATAACCAAATGGAGCACACTACAACGCCCCATCCACTGAGGTCGAGTTGTTCCAACTTCAAACGCTGCGCTAAGCCTATCTACCCTGAGAAAAGAATATGCAAAAAGTAGTGATGATAATATCACATGCAACCATATAACTGGCAATATTGCTATGCCTAAGCTGAGGATAATCCAAGGTCTTAAAAACGTCTCTAACCTATCATCAGGATATATCCAGCCAAACAGCCATCGCTTCATATTAGTTCTACACAAGAAACGATTGTCAACAACAAGCTGCTGTTGACACCACCTCTGCAAGGCCGAATGTTGCTATTGCAACCACCAAAAGAGCGACTGTAGCCATGCGAAGCCGGGAAACAACGTCTATGGCAATTCACGAGCGGTGAGCTTAACTGTTCAGGGCCCGCCGATGCGCAACTCGCCCAAACATCCGATCAGATGTGTTGAGTCGGGGTCTATCAGCCTCAGCCGCGCACCGCGGCCCGAAAACCCAGGGCCACCGGGTTGGCCCCGTCGACTTCGGGGTGAATTGCCACCTGGTAGCGGCCCGGCGAGGGCAGCTTCATCGCCCGGAAGTCGGCCACAAACGGCACATTGACCAGTTCGCCGGGATCATGGCCCGATCCCAGCTTCACCTGGACCTCTCCCACCATCTCAGCCAGCTTCTTTCCGTCGGCATCCTCCACCCGCACCCTGATCTTGCTGGGCTCGGCCGCCTCAACCGGCGACATCTCCAGCACCAGCGCCAGCATGACCCCGACCGGCGCGGGAAACGACTCCCGATAAACCCGAGTGATGCCCGCCGAGCTCACAAACAGCAGCCCCTCCCGCACCTGGGCGAAATCACACAGCGTTGCAACCCTTATGTCCATGACTACCGATCAGCGTTCTTCCCGCAGCAGGTCCACTAGATGACCATAACCTCTTCGGGGCGGCAGAATGTAGGCTCGCCACGCTGTCACGCGAGAGCTTCGGAAAGGACCGACTATGGCCGACGCCACCATTGAAGACTATTACGTCGAGGAGCGCACCTTTGCCCCGACGGCCGACTTCGCAGGCGCCGCGCTGGCCAACGACCGCTCGCTCTACGACGAGGCCGAGGCCGACTACGAGTCGTTCTGGGCCCGGCAAGCCCGGGAGCTGCTGAGCTGGGACACCGACTTCCACACGGTGCTGGAGTGGGACCTGCCCTTTTCCCGGTGGTTCATCGGCGGCGCCCTCAACGTGTCGTACAACTGCCTCGACCGCCACGTCGAGGCCGGCAAGGGCGACAAGGTCGCCTTCCACTGGGAGGGCGAGCCGGGCGACACCCTCACCATCACCTACGCCGAGTTGCTCGCCGAGGTGTCCAAGTTCGCCAATGTGCTCAAGGGCCTGGGCCTGGGCGCGGGCGACCGGGTGGCCATCTATATGCCGATGATCCCCGAGCTGGCGGTGGCCATGCTGGCCTGCACCCGCATCGGGGTGGCCCACTCGGTGATCTTCGGCGGCTTCTCCCCCGACGCCATCGTCGACCGGTGCGAGGACGCCGAAGCCCGCCTCATCATCACCGCCGACGCCGGCTACCGCCGCGGTGCGCCCTCCATGCTGAAGCCCAACGTGGACACCGCCCTCAGCCAAGGAGCGGCCTCCGTTGAGCACGTGGTGGTGGTCAACCGCTGCGACACCGAAATCGAGATGGCCGAGGGCCGGGACCTGTGGTGGCACGACCTCATGGCCGATGCCGCCGCAGACTGCCCGCCCGAGCCCATGGACTCCGAGGCGCTGCTCTACCTGCTCTACACGTCGGGCACCACCGCCAAGCCCAAGGGCATCATGCACACCACCGGCGGCTACCTCACCCAGGTGGCGTTCACCCACAAGTACGCGTTCGATCTGAAGCCCGACACCGACGTGTACTGGTGCGCGGCCGACATCGGCTGGGTCACCGGCCACAGCTACATCGTGTACGGCCCGCTGGCCAACGGCGCGACCTCGGTGATCTACGAGGGCACCCCTGACACCCCCGGCCGGGATCGGCTGTGGGACATCGTGGAGCGCTACGGCGTCACCCAGCTCTACACCGCCCCCACCGCCATCCGCACGTTCATGAAGTGGGGCGCCCAGGAGCCGGCCAAGCACGACCTGTCCAGCCTGCGGGTGCTGGGCACGGTGGGCGAGCCCATCAACCCCGAGGCGTGGATGTGGTACCACACCCACATCGGCGGCAACAGCTGCCCCATCGTGGACACCTGGTGGCAGACCGAGACCGGCGGCCACATGATCTCCCCGCTGCCCGGCGTCACCACCACCAAGCCGGGGTCGGCCACCCACCCCATCCCCGGGGTGTTCGCCGAGCTGGTGGACGACGACGGCCGCCCGGTGGAGCGGGGCGGGGGTTATCTCACCATCACCCGCCCGTGGCCGTCGATGCTGCGGGGAATCTGGGGCGATCCCGAGCGATACCGAGAGACCTATTGGAGCCGGTTCGAGGGCCGGTATTTCGCCGGCGACGGGGCCAAAGTCGACGACGACGGCTACCTGTGGCTGCTGGGCCGGGTGGACGACGTGATGAACATCTCCGGCCACCGCATCTCCACCACCGAGGTGGAATCAGCCCTGGTGGACCACGCCGCGGTGGCCGAGGCCGCCGTGGTGGGCGCCGCCGACGACACCACCGGCCAGGCCATCATCGGCTACGTGATATTGCGGGGCAGCCACGACGCCACCGACGAGCTGGGCGAGGAGATCCGCCAACACGTGACGACCAAGTTAGGGCCCATTGCCCGGCCCAAGACAGTGGTGCTGGTTCCCGACCTGCCCAAGACCCGGTCGGGCAAAATCATGCGCCGCCTGCTGCGGGATGTGGCCGAGGGCCGCAGCCTGGGCGACACCACCACCCTGGCCGACCAGTCGGTGGTAGACGAGATCCGCACCCGGGCCGCCGAATCCCCCCAAGAAGATTGAACAAGCCAACCACCCCATCCCACTGGACATGGCGGGATGCCCCCCTCGACGGGGGTACCGCAGTGATCGTGGATGTGGACGGGGTCATCTCCGACGGCAGCAACCGCCAGCATCTGGCCCAGGCCCGCCGCTGGGATGAGTTCTTCGCCGGCTGCCCCGACGACCCCCCGCTGGAGGCGGCGGTGGCCTTGGTCAACTCACTGGCCTCCGACATCAAGGTCGTGCTGCTTACCGCTCGCCCCTGGCCGCTGCTCGACGACACGGTGGCCTGGCTCAAGACCCACCAAGTCCGCTGGGATCTGCTGATCCTGCGACCCCCCAACAGCGGCGACCGGTCACGGGCATATAAGGCCGCCGAAGTGACCAATCTCCGCCAGCATGGCTTCGATTTGCTGTGCGCCCTCGAAGACGACCCCCGCAACGTGGAGATGTACGCCGAAGCCGGCGTCCCCTGCGTCTACGTCTACTCCGGTTACTACGACCGCTGACGAGCGATTGGAGCGGGTGCCTCAGGAGGAGGGGGCTGCGGCCAGCCACCCACTAAGGGATGATCCGCATCCACAGCTTTGACATGCGCGGCGCCGCCTGGTGCGCCGAGACCCGCGATCTGGAAGAAGTCGGCATTGACTTTTGTAAACGCCTTAAAATCACTGGGGAGGAACGACTCGGGATAGATGGCCTCAACGGGGCAGACTGGTTCACAGGCACCGCAGTCAATGCACTCATCAGGCTGGATATAAAGCATCCGCCCACCCGTATAGATGCAGTCCACCGGGCACTCGGCCACGCACGCGGCATCCTTGATGTCGATACAGGGGGGTCCGATGACGTAGGTCATAAGCACTCCCGGTATCCCGGGTGTCGCTCATAAACCCGTTCCAGTAGGTCGAGGTAGTCTGGCTCGGCCGCTACTGACAGCGGATTGGGCTGCTGGCCGGGGTAGCCAATCAGCTCCCGGACGTCCTCGCTGAGGTAGTAGGCGGCCACCACAGTCGTGGACAGGACGGCGAAATCGTCGGGACGCTCGACTTCCAGCCGCCGTACGAAAGCGTCTAGGCCGTCATCAGGCACGTCGTCAAGCAAGGCAAGCAGCGGTTCAAAAAAGGAGGGTGCGGCCGCAAGACTTCGGTCCAGCAGGTCGCCTGCCACGCCGACAGTGGTGGCGGCAGGCATGCCTAGTCCTTCGGGCACGAGGATGTCAGCCAGACGCGCCAGAGTTAGGCGCTGAGCCGGAGTCGGCTCGGAACTACCCATTAAGGCACCTCCTGCGAGACCCTGGTCTCGATCATGTGATCGACGACGCGCAGCGCGTTGGCCATGATGGTGGCCGTCGGATTGGCCGATCCCCCGGTGACGAACACGCCCCCGTCGATCACGTACAGATTGGGCACGTCGTGGCTGCGGCACCAACGATCTACCACCGAGGACTCAGGATCGTTGCCCATCCTGGTTGTGCCCAGGACGTGACCGATGCCAGTGGGCCAGACGTCGCGCACCATGGTAGTCACCGCTCCCGACTCCCCTGCCGCCTCGACGGCCCGTGCCACATTGAAATCGAGCATCCGACGGGTGTTTTCCGACACCCGGTACTCGATGCGAGCTGCCGGAAGGCCTGATGAGTCGTGCACAGACGGATCAAGAAGTACTCGGTTGTCGTATTCAGGTAGGTCTTCCGCTTGGATACCCCAGGTAAAAGAGTGCCCGAATACCTCCGCGGCTGCTCGATGGAAGTTCGCGCCCCACACAGCCTCAAACCCCTCGTGGCGGTGCGCTTCCTGGTATTCCGCTACGGCAAACATCGGTCCGCCGTGCGGCATGACCATCCACTTTGCCCCGCGGATGAAGTCTCGATCGGGATGGGTTTCGGCAAATTCCAAGGAGTAGATGTTCTGTCCCCATGGACCTTGCCAGCTGTCGAGGGGATCCTCGCAGACGACCGTCACTGTTCGATAGGGATGCTGCATGAGTCGTCGCCCCACCAGGCCCGAAGAATTGGCCAGGCCATCAGGGAATCGCGACGACGCCGACAACAGCAAGAGACGGGCAGTTCCCACCGCGTTGGCGGCCAACATCACCACTTGCGCTGGTTGAAAGTGCTCGACGCCATCGCGGTCTCGGTACACAGCACCGCCTACTCGGCCTCTTTTGTCCACGGGAATCTCCATAACGCGGGCGCCAGTCACCAGACGGGCACCCGCGGACTGAGCGGAAGGCCAATGCGTGAGCGATGGGGTGGCCTTGGCGTTCTCCGGACATCCGGTCATGCACGTACCCCGCCGTTGGCAGGCTTGTAAGGATCGGTGGCGGCGCGAGGCGATTGCATTGGCACCGGGCCACCAGTGCCAGCCGAGGCGGTCCATGCCTTCTGCTGCGACCCGCCCAATCTTTCCAATGGGTATCGGCGGGTTGGGATAGGGGTTCATCTCGGGCAAAGCCGGATCGCCGCCCAAGCCCGACACCGACATGTCGCCGGCCACCCGCGCATAAGCATCAGCCAGATCGCCCCAGCTGATCGGCCAGTCGTCGGCAACACCGTCGAGCGTGCGCACTCTGAAGTCTGAAGCCAGCAACGGTTGCCACATGGCCGCCCACTGCACCAGCCCGCCGCCAACACCGTTGTACATGACCGGGCGCACATCAGCATCCCCGGTCAGCGGATAGTCAGCCATACCTCGGCGGGCGTTGGGATCGGGATTCCAGCGCTCAATCCATGCCAGCTCAGCTTCCGGTTGGGCGCCCATATAGTCTGCGGGACCAACCCAGTCGCCCTGTTCAAGGCAAACAACCTCGAAACCGGCGGCTGCCAGGCGAGCAGCGGCGACTGAGCCTGAGGCACCAGCGCCGATTATCACTACTTCCGATTGGTGTCCCTGCGTCACCATATTGAAATAATATACTTTGCTGAAGATAGCCACCCTCTCGTGGAAGTGACCGCCGTGCATTCGCCAGATCCCAACAGCGACAAATCCAACTGGCACACTCCGGCCCCCGCCACCCGCCTTGCCGTCGCCGACCGTCCGCCGCTCACCGTGCAGGTGGTGGGCAATGAGATCAAGCGGTTGCGCAAGCTTCAAGGGTGGACGCTAGAGCAGCTTGCCTCGGCCTCCGGGGTCAGCGCGGGGCTGCTCTCACAAGTCGAGCGGGGGCAGGGCAACCCGTCGTTCAACACTCTTGTGCAAGTGGCCCACGCCCTCGGCATCCCAGTGGCGCGTCTCGTCGCTGGTGAGCAGATGACCTCGCCGGTTCTGAGACGCGAGGACCGTCGCCGGCTCAATCTTCCTAACGACGAACTCATCGTGGCTGAATTGCTCACTGCACGACCCGACAGTGCCCTGGAAGTAATCCGCATTGTGACCGAGCCGGGGTACTCAAGCGAGGACACGCCGTTCGCACACGAGGGCGAGGAATTCGGCATCGTCTTGGAGGGTACCCACGCCGTCAACGTGGGCGGTACCCACTATGTGCTTCGAGCGGGCGACTCCATCTCCTACGACTCCACTATCCCCCACTGGTACGAGAACCCCGGCGAGGGCACGTCGGTGTCGCTGTGGGTGGTGACCCCACCGAGCTTCTGAAGCGATGCGCTCCTCCGTCACCCGAGCGGCCGCCGACGCACCGGTGATGGCCCAAAGCGACGTGGTCGTCGTCGGGGGCGGACCGGCTGGGCTGGCCGCGGCAGTGTCGGCGGCCCGCCAAGGGGCGAGCGTGACCCTGCTGGAGCGCTATGCCTATCTCGGAGGTCTGGCGGCTGGAGGAATGGTCTTGGTGCTCGACGACTTTGCCGACGGCGCCGAAGAGATCACCGTTCATGGCATCGCCCAAGAGATGGTGGAGCGCCTCGACGCGCTGGGGCTGGCTATCTACCCACCGCCTGAGGACCGAATCCTGAGTGACGAAATGTGGAGTCGCTGGTCTCGGTGGGGGGTGTTCGACCTCTACGCCAAAGGCCCCAAGAAATCCATCGTGTATGCCGCAGCCTTCGATCCCGACGGATGGAAGCGGGTATCCAACAACCTCGTGGAGGAAGCGGGAGTCGACGTTCGGCTCCACTCGTGGTTTTCGGCGCCGATCATGGAAGGCGACACCGTCTCCGGCGTGATCTGCGAGACCAAGGCCGGCCCCCAAGCCGTCCTCGGCGATGTCGTCATCGACGCCAGCGGTGACGCCGATGTGGCTGCCACCGCGGGCGCACCCTTCGTAGAAGGGTCGTACATGGTGACTACGGTCTTTCGCCTCGGCAACGTGGACACCGACGCCGCCGAAGAATTCGAGCGCTCCCAACCCGCCGAGTGCCATGCCGTGAACCGCGGGGCGCGGCGCATCCTCGGCGGCTCCTGGGCTCTGTGGTGGCTGAAAACACCGCTAGCGGGGGTGGTCTGGTGCAACTGTCCACACATGACCGGCTATGACGGGCTGAGCGTGGAGGATCTCACCGCCGCCGACCGGGAGGGTCGTAAGAAGATCGCCGGCCTAGTGGACTATGTGCGCGAGCACTATCCGGGGTTTGAGAAGGCCGTGGTGGTCGACGTGGCGCCTCAGATCGGAGTACGCCAGTCGCGTCTCATCAATGGCGAATACGTCGTCACCAAAGACGATGTTGTGAATCGGGTTCATTTCGCTGACAGCGTGGCCCGCGGCCGCGGCTACTACACGCCGTATCGGGCGATGCTGCCGCGCAATGTGGAGCAGCTTCTGGTCGCCGGACGGCACTATTCGGTGACCCCCGAGGCCCAGAAGCTGTCGCGGGAGATTCCGCCCTGCATGGCGATGGGCGAGGCGGCGGGCACGGCCGCCGTCGAGGCGCTGGACACTGGCGTTGCCGTCCGCAAAGCGGACGTCGCCGCGATCCAGCGCCGGCTGCGCCGCCACGGCGCCGACCCGGGAGACATCCCCTCCACCCGGGCGCGCCCGGCCAGCCCCCTACCCAAGGGGGCCCCGTGAGCGGTTGGGCCGTGGAGAGCAACGCGGCCCAACCGCTGGCCGGGATACGTATCCTGGATTTCTCGCAGATCATGATGGGCCCAGTCGCCACCCAGCTATTGGCCGACCACGGTGCAGACGTGTTGAAAATCGAGCGCCCCGGCAACGGCGACATCTTCCGCCACGCCATCGTCGATCCCGACGGTGACGAGCACCCCGCCTTCGGGGCGGTGAACCGCAACAAGCGCAGCGTGGTGGTTGATGTCCGCGAACCTGAGGGATTGGCCCTGATCGACGATCTGGTGACGGCGGCCGACGTGGTGGTGAACAACTACCGGCCAGGCGTGATGGACCGCTTGGGTCTGGGGTACGAGCGCCTTTCGGGGATCAACCCCGGCATCGTCTACGCCCAAGGGACCGGCTTCGGAACCGAGGGGGTGTACGCCCACAAAGGCGGCCAAGACATCTTGGCCCAAGCTCTAACCGGCGCCATGGCCCACAAGGCCGACGACGACCACCCCACCGCGATTTATCCCCTGTCGCTGGCCGACTACACCGCCGGAATGCACATGGTGCAGGGCATCCTCATGGCATTGCTCCAGCGCACCCGTACCGGACAAGGCCAAAGGGTCGAGGTTTCGCTGTACGACTCCCTTCTCGCCATGCAGATCTTGGAGGCCACGATGTCGCTGATGGGCCGCGGCATCGTGAACTGGGCCCGACTCCCCTTGGTTGGCACGTTTGCCGCTTCCGATGGCGAGGTTGTTGTGGTGGGCGCCTTCAAGCCGAATCCGCTGCGCGACATTTGCGCCGCTCTTGAGATGCCCGACCTTTCGGCCGAGCCCGACTTCGCAACCATGGCCGAACAGACCGTCAACCGGCCCCGCCTTCAGGCGTTGATCGCCGAGGCCATCGAGCGGTTCACCTCTGCTGAGGTGATCGAGCGTCTCGAAGCCCAGGACGTGCTTTGCGCGCCGGTGCGGACCCTCGAAGAGGCCTTGGACGACCCGCATACCGCACCGATGATCGTGGAGATGCCCCGACCGGCTCTAACGCCGCTGCGCTCGCTGGCTTCTCCAGTACACCTGCCGGACACACCATCCTCCGTGCGGCACTCCCCACCGGGCCTCGGCGAGGGAACAGTCGAGGCACTGGCTGACTACGGAATCGAACCTGAGCGCGTGCATGCGCTCATCGCAGAGGGAGTACTGGCATGAGCATCGATCTGGTTGTGGCCAATCACGTCGCCCGGGTAACGATCAACCGCCCCGACCGGCTCAACGCCATCGACGAGGCCCACCAAGACGAACTGCTGCGGACCTGGGAGGCCATAGAAGCGGACCGCTCTGTGCGAGTCGTGGTGCTCACCGGTGCCGGTGACCGCGCCTTCTGCGCTGGCGACGACATGCGCGCCGAGGGCGCCAAAGACCTTGACTACTGGCTGCGGCCCCGCCGAGATGGCTTTGGCCACCTCCCACTGCGCGACTCCCTGGATGTGCCAGTACTAGCCAGGGTCAATGGATATGCCCTCGGAGGCGGACTAGAGCTCGTGGTGGGATGTGACCTGGCGGTGGCATCGGAGGACGCCGTGCTGGGCTTCGTGGAACCAAGGCTGGGCCGCCTTCCGCTGGATGGGGGGATCGTGTCACTGGCAAGGCAGTTGCCGGCCAAGTGGGCCATGGAGGTGCTGTTAACCGGTAAGCGATTCAGCGCCGCCGAGGCACTGGGGCTGGGCCTGCTGAACGAGGTCGTTCCCGCGGAGGACCTGGACACCGCGGTGGACCGCTGGCTGGAGGAGCTGCTGGCATGCGCCCCGCTGTCGCTGCGGGCCATCAAGCAGATCGTACACCGCACCTCTCACATGACCGCGGCCGACGCACGTATGGCCAATCTCCCCGCCCTGGTGGAGGTGCTGACGTCGTCGGATTGCGAGGAAGGGATTCGTGCCTTCAGCGAGAAGCGGGCTCCGCTCTGGGAGGGCCGCTGAGCCACCCTGGCCGGTCGAGCCCTCAGCCGATTTTGATTAATTGAAAATCTACACTTTCGATTAATTGAAGAACTGCATTATAGTGAACTCACTGCCCCGAGCAGGGAGGAATCTGATGAGAAATCGACTGAAGTTCGCGGCCATCCTGCTGGCCCTCACCCTCGTTGCCGCTGCCTGCGGAAACGATGATGACGGAGGCAGCGCCGCCCCCGAGCCCTCCCCTGCCCCAACAGAAGCGCCGACAGAGGCACCGACGCCGGCGCCTGAGCCTGATCCCACCGAGGCGCCGACACCCGCCCCGGAGCCAGCCGATGCACCATCGGTTGCCCTCGTGGTCAACCAGAAGGCGGGCGACATGGGGCCGATCGACGACCTCGTGCGGGGGCTCGAGATGGTGGAGGCCGACTTTGGAGCGGAAACCACCTTCATCGAGACCACCGACCCGTCCACATTTGAGACCACGCTTCGCAACCTGGCTAATCAGGGCACAGACATCATCGCTGTGACTTTCCCGCCCATGCAGGATGCCGTCACAGCCGTGGCCCCGGACTTCCCCGACACCCGTTTCATTCACGTCTTCGGTTTCGAAGGAGGCATCGACAACCTCGTCTCCATCGGATTCGACTACTACAAGGGCACTTATCTGGCCGGTATCCTGGCCGGCGCGTTGAACACCACTGGCAAGGTCGGATTCGTGGGCGGCGTGTCGATCCCGCCGCTGAATGCCGACTACAACGCCTTCGTGGCCGCAGCCCAAACCAAGGATTCCGAAATCACCGGCGAGGCCGCTTTCGCTGACTCTTTCGAGGATCCCGCCAAGGGTCGTGAGCTCGGCGCGGCACTGTACGACGGCGGCGTGGACATCATCATGACCGACGCGGCCGCCACCGATCTCGGCGTCATCCAGGCCGCCGAGGAGAAGGGCGGCTATGTGATCGGCGGCTCGGAGAACTACTTCAACAGCCCCGCCGTGATCGCCAGCGTCCTGCTGTACTGGGCACAGGTTCTCTACGACCAAGTCGAGCACGCCCTCAGCGACGACTACACGCCCGGCTACGTCGGCGCCGGGGTGGCCGAAGGCGGGGTGGACCTGTTGGTCAACCCCGACTTCCTTGCCAACGGCCCGGCCGAGATGGTGGACATAATCAACGCCACGCTTGGTGAAATCGACAATGCTCGCTCGCAGATTACCGATGGATCCCTCGAGGTGCCCTTCGACCCCGAACTCTGAGGCCGGTAACCTCGCATCGATGACGGCGCCGAGCGATTCGGCATCCGCCGAGACTCCGGCGGTTCGCTGCCGGTCGCTCGGCGTCTCCTTCGGTGCCGTTCAGGCACTGCGCGACGTCAGCCTCGACCTTGTACCGGGTCGAATCCATGCGCTGGTCGGCCAAAACGGGGCTGGCAAGACCACGCTGGCCAAAGTGCTCGGCGGTCTGCAAGCACCCAACACCGGAGAGGTGCATGTCGGTGGTCGAAAGATTCCTCCCGGCGACGTGCGGGCCGCCCAAATCGCCGGACTGTCGATGGTCCACCAGCACTTTTCGCTGCCCCCGTCCTTCACGGTCGCGGAAGCTCTCGAGCTAGCCGCAGCCCGAAAGGACGGCCGTTCGTTCTTCCGGCGGACCGAACTGCAACGGAAATGGCAGAACGAGGTGGCCGAACTAGGCGGCCCGACAATACTGTCGACTCGCATCCGGGATCTGCACGTGGAGACCCGCCAGTCGCTGGAGATTGTGCGGGCACTGGCCGGAGACGCGCGAATTCTGCTGCTGGACGAACCCACGGCCTTACTTACGCCTGCGGCCACCGACCAGCTATTCGAGCGGTTGCTGCGCCTTCGTGACAATGGGGTCACCATCCTCATCGTGCTGCACAAGCTGCGGGAGGTGGCCGCCGTCGCGGAAACGGTGAGCGTGCTGCGCGACGGAGAACTGGTCCTCGGCCCCAGCGAGATGGCCGAGGTTTCTGAAGGACAGCTGAGCGATGCCATCGTCGGGCCCGCATCCGGTGCGGACCGCACGGTCGGGATGGCACCCGCAGCTGAAGCAGCTCAGGAGACGCTGCTGGAGTTGGCAGGGGTCTCCACCCGGGAATCAGCCTTCGAACTCGGTCTCAACGAAATCAACCTCCGAGTCGAATCCCAGGAGATCGTGGGCATCGCCGGCGTGGAGGGAAACGGGCAGCGAGGCCTTGTCTCTGCGATCGCTGGGCTGACTCCCATCGCCGACGGCTCTATGCGCCTCGGCGGTGTCGACGCAACCCGCGCTGGTCCCGCTCGCAGAAGGCTGCGGGGACTGCGCCTGGTGCCCTTTGACCGAAACACCGAAGGGATCAGTCGCAGTGCCCCTCTGTGGCTGAACCAATCGGCGCTTCGCCTTGTTGGGCGGCACCCCCGGCGGTTCCCGCTGATCTCGCTTCGCCAATACAAACGTCAAGCAGCCGAGGCAATGGACGTTTGGCGAGTGCGCTATGACACCGTCGCGCAACCAGCCGAGAGCCTCTCCGGCGGAAACGTGCAGCGCCTGATCCTGTCAAGAGAGCTGGCTCCTGGAGTCGAGGTGCTGGTGGCAGCCCAGCCCACTCGCGGCCTCGACTTCTCCGCCACCAATTTCGTGCGCCGGTCGCTGCGTGAGCTGCGCGACGGCGGCGCGGGCGTCCTGTTGGTGTCCTCCGACCTCGATGAGCTGTTTGAGCTCTCCGACCGCCTCCTCGTTATGTACGGCGGGCGCATCGTGGCGAGATTCGAAGCACCATACGACCGCCGCACAGTGGGTGACGCAATGACCGGAGCTCTGCGGTGACCGGCAGCCTCCAACGGGTGGCTTCCACCGTGGTGCTGGTGGTGGTCTCCCTTCTCTTGACGGCACTCATCCTGTGGGCCAGCGGCTACCCCGTGGGTGATGTGTTCTCCGGCATCATCCAAGGAGCTGTCACCGCTACGGGGGCTTCCACTTCGACAATCCGTTGGGCAATTCCGCTGCTGCTCATCGGCTTGGGGGTGGTGGTCGGGTTTCGGGCCGGATTCTTCAACATCGGTGGCCAAGGGCAGTTCTACATTGGCGCATGCTGCGCCCTGGCCGTGTCGCTGGGATGGCGCGAGGGTCCGGCGCCGTTGGTGATCCTGTGCGGAACGCTCGCGGCCATCGGCGCCGGGACAGCCTGGTCGCTGCTCCCCGGCTACCTGCGGGTGCGCTTCGGCACCGATGAGGTGCTGACCACGCTAATGATGAGCTTCATCGGCGCGTTGGTGCTCCAGTACCTGACCGCCGGGCCCATGCGAAACCCGTCGGGCACGGGCCAGACCGCGGCCAGCGAGCGCATCCCAGACTCGTTCCGCATCACCGATAGTTCCGGCGTTTCAGCCACCGTGCTTGTACTCGTCGGCGGCGTGGCCGTGCTGGTGTGGCTCTTGCTAGAGCGCACTCGCTTTGGGCTGTCCATGACCCTGGTGGGCCGGAACCCCACGATGGCCCGTTGGCAGGGCATTGATGTGCGCCGCGTCGGCCTTGCTGCCTTCGCCTTGTCCGGGGCACTGGCAGGTCTGGCCGGGGCGGTGGAGTTGTATGGCCCCGGTGCTCGCCTGGTTACGGGATTCTCCCCTGAAGTGGGCTTCACTGCCGTTGTTGTAGCACTCGTTGGATTGCTGACGGTTGGAGGCACAGTGGTGGCCGCCATCCTGTTCGGGGGATTGCAGTCAGCCATCTTGTTCTTGCCGATCGTGACCGATCTTCCCCCACCTGCCCTGGTGCTGCTGCACGGCATGGTGGCGTTCTTGGTCACCATCAAGTTCAAAGCGGTGTGGCGGCGAACGGGCCCCGAAGCGAAAGCAGCGGCAGGCTGATGGAGCAGATTCTCGCCACTACGCTCCGCTCGGCCGCACCCCTGGTGCTGGTGGCAACCGCAGGCGTCTTCGCCTTCCGAGCCGGGATCTTCCATCTGGGGCTCGAAGGGCTGATGATCACTGGTGCATTCACAACCGTGGCCGTGGGCGATGCCACCGGTTCGGTGGAACTTGGGATTCTCGCCGCCGTAGGCGTCAACCTGGTCCTTTCCGCGTTGTACTGGTGGGTGATCGGTCCCCTCGGCGCCAACGTCATCATCGCCGGGCTGGGGCTCACTTCCATCGGCCTCGGCGGCACGGCCTTCGCCCTTGGCGCCATCTTCGACAAACGAGGCTCCATTTTCACCGATGTGGTGCTGCCTCGACCGGTGCGCGGGATCACCTCGGGGGCGGGGGTTATCGTCTCCGAACTCTCAATCCTGGTGTGGATCACACCGTTGATTGTCCTGACCGCCTGGGTGGTGCTGCGGCGCAGCCGGTTCGGGCTGCGGCTCGCCGCAGTGGGCGAGTATCCCTTCGCTGCTCGATCCGTAGGCGTGAACCCTTCAATCGTGCGGCTTCAGGCGCTGCTCATCGCCGGCGCGCTCTGCGCGCTCGGCGGTGCCGAGCTGTCGGTAGGAGCGCTGCGCAACTTCACCGAGAACATGACCAACGGCCGGGGGTTCATCGCCTTTGTGGCCGTCATCTTCGGGGCATGGCACCCCATCGGCGCGGCTTTGGCTGGGTTGTTTTTCGGCTTCGCCGACGCCATCGGCATCCAATCGCAGATCAACATCACGGAGCGAGTTCCGCGCGAGTTCGTGCTGATGATCCCCTTCGTCATCACCATCTTCGCCGTGTGGCTGGGCGGGCTTTGGCGACGCCGATCCCTGGAAGCCGAGGCTGGTTACGCCGAACTGCGAGAACCCGACTACTAGCGGAGCAGTCCCGTCAAGAATGTGCCGCGGTCCGCGTCCAACCGGTCATTGCCGCACACTCGCTACGCTCCGATAACCTGCTAGCAGATCGAAAGGGAGTGGCGCTGAGCATGAACACGATCAAAACAATCCTGTTGCTGGTGCTGATGGCAGCGCTTTTCGTGGCCGTCGGCGGGCTGCTGGGCGGGAGCGGCGGACTGGCCATCGGCATTGTCATCGCGGTGATCGTGGTGGGCGGTTCGTACTGGTTCAGCGACAAGCTGGCCATCGCCTCGGCCCGGGCCGTGCCGGTCACCCCCGAGCAACTTCCGCAGTACCACGCCATCATGGAAGAGCTCACCGCCAAAGCCCAGATTCCCATGCCCAAGCTGTACGTGAGCCCCAATCCCCAGCCCAACGCCTTCGCCACCGGCCGCAATCCCAAGCACGCCGCGGTCGCGGTTACCGAGGGACTCATCAACCACCTGACGTGGGATGAGATCCGAGGGGTGCTGGCCCACGAACTGGCCCACATCCGCAACCGCGACATCCTCATCGGATCGGTGGCTGCGGCCATCGCCATGGCCATCACCTTCGCCTCTCGCATCGCGGTGTGGGGCATGATCTTATTCGGCGGACGAGACCGCGACCGGGGCGCGGGCGACCTGATTGGAGTGCTGGTGGCCGCCATCTTGGCCCCCATTGCCGCCAGTCTGATCCAGATGGCCATCAGCCGCACCCGGGAATACCAGGCCGACGCCTCCGCGGCTCGGCTCATCGGGGATGGCGAACCGTTGGCCCGAGCATTGGAGAAGCTGAACGCCGCCTCCCAGCGCATCCCGGTCAACGTTCCGGTGGAGCAGGCGTCGCACTACATCGTGAACCCGCTCACCGGCCGGGCCAGCTTCCGCAGCCTGTTCAGCACCCACCCCCCCGCCGAGGAGCGCATCCGCCGCCTCCGCTCCGGCGAGTGGGTCCCCCAGGCGTACTAATCGCCGCCCTGCCCTCCAGAAAACCCCAAAGAATCAGCGCGACGGCGTTGTGTTAGGATTTTTCTGAGAGAAAGCCCTAACAATTCCCTCTGACGGCGTTGTGTTAGGATTTTTCTGAGAGAAAACCCTAACAGGGATGGACTCGTGGACCGCACAACCTTCACCTACTTGCCACAACCGCAACGCCGTGAAGAGGTCGAGCGCGTTCTGCGAGTCTTGAGCCAAGGCGGCACCTCTGCCGACGAGTTGGAATCAGCCATCGTCGACATCAAGGAGGAGGCTGGTCGCCGAGCTGCCGACGGATCGATCCTGCCCGGCTCTCCGCACAACGACGAGGCGGCAGAGAGGCTGGCTGAAGCAGCGGCCTGCATGGCCAACTCGGCTGGAGGGGGAGCGCTGGTAGTTGGCGTGGACGACAAGACTGGCCGGATCATCGGAGCAGAGACCGAGCCGCAGTGGTTGAGGGGCCGGATATACGACCTAACCGAGCGAAAGCTGGCGGTGCAGATCGACCGAGTCGCGGCCGGCGGGGCAAAGCTGCTGATCATCGAAGTGCCCCAAGCTCTAGAGCCAGTGCCGTACAAGGGAAAATACCAGCACCGGGTAGATGCTAGGTGCGTGCCAGCCACGAGGACCGAACTCATGGGAGCGCTGTTCGCCAACCTTGCCGCTGACCCTTCGAGCATGCCGTCGCAGACCCTTATCAGATCGATAGCACCGTCTGCGATGGAGACGCTTCGAGGCCATCTGTCAGACGATGATTCCCCTCGGGCGGAACTTCCCACACGCGACCTGTTGGGCAGGCTCGGGCTGGTTGCAGACGACGGCGAGCATCTGAACAAGGCAGGCGAGATGTTACTCATGGCGCGTCGGCAGCCAGCCATCGACTACTCGTACCGGCAAGTTCCCGGTGGGCCTTCCATCGTGCGGATCATGGAGGGTGGCCGCTCGCTGTTGGAAGAGGTTCTGACAGTCGAAGCTCGGGCCAACGATCACAATTTCGTGACGGAGGTCACCATCGGGCTTCAGGTCCACAAGGTGTGGGCCATCCCGCGGCGGTCGCTGCGGGAGGCGTTGTTGAATGCGGTATGCCACAGAGAGTGGAGCCTGCCGGGCCCCACGGTAGTGGAGCACATCGGAAATCACCTTCGCGTCACCTCGCCCGGCGGGCTCATCGGCGGCGTCACCGAAAACAACATCATTACGCACCCCTCCGTACCCCGCTATCGAACGATCATGAACGCATTGAGGTTGATCGGCCTTGTGGAGCAGGAGGGCGTCGGAGTGGACATGATGTTCGCGGAGATGGTCCGAATCGGCAGCCGGCCGCCTGCCATCACATCCCTGCCCGACCCTGCCGTCTGCATAGACCTCTACGGTCAACCGGTGAACGAAAACTGGTACAAGCTGTTTGCCGACTTGGAGCCACCGCGTGGCCGCGACGATGTAGACGCCGCTCTGCTCGTCTGGCGGGGGGCGCAGCCGCAATCGCCATTCCTCACCAGTGAATCCTGTGCTCCGTTACTGCAACGCACTCGAGGAGACACTGAAGCAGCGCTGAAGCGGGCGGCCGAGTACAGGCTGGCCACTCCGGGGTCGCCCCTGCTTGCACCCATAGCCGTGCCTTATGACACTCCTGCTGCCTGGCAACTCAGCCCACAGACAAAGGCAGCCCTCGGCTTGCGACCCAGTACTGAGTCCGATCAATGGGTACTGGATTGGGCCCGCGAGCGGGGGCGGATTTCCTCTGGCGAATATCGCGAGGTGACCGGGGTATCGCCCAGCACCGCAACCAACCGGCTGAAAGAGATGGCGCAACAAGGCCAGCTCGTGCCGAGCTCAAACGTAGGCCGGGGAAGGGGGTTCCACTACCTGCCTGCTCAATGAAAACCGGTCAGTCTCGGAAGTTGCCGAACTGTAAGGGGATGGCGAAGTCGGCCTCTTTGAGGGCGGCGATCACATCTTGAAGCATGTCCCGCTTCTTGCCGCTCACCCGCAGCTGACCACCCTGGGTTTGCGATGAGACCCCCTTCATGCCCAGGTTCTTGATGAACTTGTTCAGCTCCCGGGCTTTGTCGGCCGAGATTCCCGCAGCCAGCGCCGCCTCCTGGCGAACCGTCCCGCCAGCCGCGTCGGCCACCGGCCCGTAGGTCACGCCCTTGAGAGACACCTTGCGCCGCACCAGCTTCTCCTCCAGCACCTGGCGGGCCGCGGCCAGCCGGTCCTCGTTGGACGATCGCAGCGTGATGACCCCCTCGCCCAGCGCCACTTCGCTGCCGGTGTTCTTGAAGTCGTAGCGGCTGTGGATCTCCCGAGCCGCCTGGTCCACGGCATTGCGGACCTCCTGCATGTCGAGCTCAGAAGAAACATCAAATGTCGGCATCACCCGAACCTACCGCACCCTTGCCTACAGAATTCGAGTGGGGAAGCCATCCCACGGGCCGGTAGGGTTGTCCCTCGTTGGGTCGGTGCCCGAGCGGCCAAAGGGAACGGGCTGTAAACCCGTCGGCATTCGCCTTCGGAGGTTCAAATCCTCCCCGGCCCACTCTGCAATGCGTCAGAACATAGGAACCTTGCGAACCAGAGTGTTCTCTTCGCATCCACCAAGTCCGATGTTCGGGATGGTGCCCGACTGACCGGTCCCTTCGCCGAGTTACCGTCTTGTCGGGCGGTAGTCCCTTGGGTCGCGGCAAGCGTCATAGGTCGCTTTGTCGATGGGAACCCACCTTGTTCCAGGAACACCTCTGTTTGACGAACTCCCTGGACCAACAGGGAATGCGGATTCAAATGCCAGGTTCCGTCCCTGCGACTGGGTGATGGCTTTGGCGAGCCGTACGGCGGGACCAAAGTCCCAGTCCTGGCTGACAATGATCGCGACTTCATACCGCTGCTCGTGGGTTGCTTGGACGAGATCGAGCGCGAGGCTGACATCCACCCCCTTCTCCTGTCCTCCCGAGTTCACTCTGCCTGCATAGACGTATACGCCCCTGTTCCGGAGATGCCGAAGTTTGTTCGTCCAAAAGATGTGCCAGAACCTCTGCGACAACCGATCAGGCACACCGGTGTAGAAGCGGACCTCGCTGAGGACTCGCCCGGGGACTCGAGAAACCAAGGCGCCAGCAAGCATCTCAACGTCGTAACTCGGCCACGCGTACTGGGATGAAGAGCTTGCATCAGCGGGTGCCCATGCACGCTTGGCAAGGTGAAAGAGGTTTTGAGGCTCTACGCGTTTAAGCGGGGACGTCGGGTTCTGATTTTTGTGGCGGGTTGATTGTGGCCGGGTTTTTGTCCGGCTGCAAGCAGGATTCTGAGCCGGTAGTCGGCGAAGTTCCGGGAGCCTCTGGCGGTGCGTTTGACGTCTTTGATCTCGGGGGTTGGCTGCTTCGGTTCTGCCGTTGTGGGCGCCGGTTGAGGTGCTGGTTTCGGTCTCGGTTCTCCACCGGTTGAGGGTGCGGGCGAGGCGGTGCAGCTCGGGGGCTGCCTCTGGGGCTGCGCAGTAGTCGATGGCGTCGTCGAGCAGGTCTGAGGCCTGTTCGGGGTCTGAGGCTTTGAACACCGAGCGGATCTTCTCCTTGGCCGCCCAGCAGTCGGCGACCTCGTCGTACGGGTCGCCCTGATCGAGCGCTTCGCGCATCTTGTCCCGGCCGCGGACGTCGAGACGCTCTGCGCCGGCCAGCAGCAGCTCGCGCGCGGTGTAGAGGGGGTCGCCTCGGCGGCCGCGGTGGCCGGTGGCGTCGTTCTGGGTTCTGCGGCGGCAGTCGTCGAGAGCCCGGTTAGCCAGACGCACGATGCGGGGACGGGTCCGCCGCGGCCCTCACATTCGAGCCGAGCACGCCTTCTGCCTTGAGGCGGCGGACGGCTTTGCGGTAGCCCTCGTGGGGGTCCAGGCACACCACCTCCACGGCGGCCATCTGCCCATCGGGCTGCTGGTGGGCCCATTGCTCCAGGTCAGCGGCATCGCGGCCGTCGAACACGTCCATGATCTGGCCGGTGCCGGCGTCGACCGCCGCGGACACGAACCGGCGCCGCCGCCTTCGCGCCGCAGATGACATGACGGTCTCGTCGAACCCGACCCGGGCCCCAAAAGCGACCCTTCCGGGATCGCCCACCGCCTGCTGCGCGATCGGGGAGATCGCGGCCCACAGAGTCTGCCAGCCCACGCCCAGCCTGCGGGCCAGCGACGCCACCGACCCCTCGACGTCGCCCAGCCTTCCCGCAGCCCACTCGCCGGCCCGCCAGGTCAGCACCCGGCGGGGCCCGGCCAGACCCGACTGCTCGGTCCACGTCTTGGCCTCGCACTCGGAATCCGGACACGCCCAGACCCGCTTGTCCCACAACACCCTCACCGGGACCGACCCCGCCGCCCCAGCGTCACGCAACACCACCGGGCGCCGCCCCTTGGACCGGGCCCTGACCCCGCAACCAGCGCAGAACACCGCCTGCCCGCCGGGGGACTCCACCTCCACCACCAACTCGCCCGCCTCAACGCGCTCAGCGACAACCGCCAACCCGAACACGCCGAAACCCACAACAGAACCAGCCTGAACCACCAGGGGCCTCCCGACTCTTGGACAAACTCACAGTCACAAGAATCGGCGAGGCCCCCGACTCAGCGGCGGACCCTCACAAAACCCCCAGTCCCAGCTTCATAGAGAAGAGCCGGTTTTGACCGTCGATCAGCACAATGGACCGCATAACAAAAAACACCCGCCCGGGGATGGATCAAAGCGATCCGTCCAGCGGGCGGGGAATAGATGACTGAAAGGTAGCGCCAGAACGACCGGATGTCAACGCATATCGCTGTTTGACGCTCTTTCCGATCTTGCGGATGACGAACCAGCCCTTGACCAAGTGCCGCCGGCGCACCCAGCAAGGGAGGACCGACCCCCGAGACCGCAAGAGCGATGCCCTCCGCGGGTTTCGTAAGCTGCTGTTGACCGGTGCCGAGCGCCTCGACCCCGCCGGCATTCGCCTTCGGAGGTTCAAATCCTCCCCGGCCCACTTAGTGACAGCTTCATTTAGACAACCTTGCTAGAACGCCATATCCCGTTTTTCATCGCGAACTTCTTGAGCTGCTTTGCCTTCCTGTCCGTCCCGTTCGATCCGCAGCTACGCAAGTCTATGTATGCGTGGCCGTACGGCACGGCACTGACAGCAGAATCGTCAATGGTGCGAAGTTCGCAGTCTTCGACTTCGAATACTGCAATGAAGCAGAGTGAACTTCTTTGTTTTTTAAGGATATTTCTGTGGAATTGTGTCATTGGAGTTGATATACTTTCATCTATGGAATTCACGAAAAATCCCAGTACAGGTGGTGCCGATGTTGGCGCTGGTGTGGGATTCGGGTTCCCGGACTACTCCGAAGCTGGCGCTTCGGAACTGCTGGGTTTGATGGGCAGGGCCGATCTGCTGCGGCGCCGGGCGGAGGGCTATCTGGTCGGTCTTGTTGCGCGCTACGGCGAGCTCGAAGGGCCGGGCGCGGCGACAACGGTGTGCCACCAGTTCGGCATCAGCGCCTACCAGGCCCGTCGGCTAGCCAAGACGGCCGAGAGCCTCACAACCATGCCGCAGATTCTGGGCGCAGTCCAAGACGGACACATCTCCGCTGAACAGGGCGCGCTGGTCGCCGAATCGCACAAGCGGGCGCCAATGAGCACACAAGACCAGCAGGAACTTCTAGATCTGGGCGGCTGGCAAGGCCACGATGAGTTCAAGAAGTCAGTCGCCGCCCGAGAGGACAAGCGCCGGGCCGACGACGGGATGAGTCGTGCCGAGCGGCAAAGAGCCCGCCGCTCTTTCAAGGTGTTCGACGGCAGCGGCGGCATGGTCGTGTTGCACGCTGAGCTGGACCACGTTGCCGGCGAGCGGGTCAAAATCGCTGTTGACGCCATGAGCGCGAAAATGCTCGTCGACGACATCGCCTTCGATCCCATCCGCACCTTCGAGCAGCGCAACGCCGACGCGCTGGTCGCGCTCATCACCCAGCAGCCTGCCGAGACCGCCAGCGCTGTAGCGGAAGGCACCTCCGGCTGCGGGACCCCAAACGAGGTGGCGGCGGGTGGGCCGGATTGCGGGATCAAGCCGCAAAAGACAATGCTGGTGGTGTCTGCCGACTACGACGCCATCGAGGGCCAGCTCAAGAACGCCGGGTTGATCGACGGCACGCCCATCGAACTCGATGAACTCCGCCGACTGGCCTGCGAAGCCCAGATCATGCCGATGATCTTCGGATCCGACGGGCAGCCCCTCTACATGGGCAGAGCCCAAAGAGCAGTCACCAAAGCCCAGAAGCTAGCCCTGTACCGCCGGGACCGCGGCTGCGTGGGCTGCGGCCTCAGACCCCAAATCTGCGACGCCCACCACATCCAACCCTGGGACCACAACGGCCCCACCGACATCACCAACCTGGTGCTGCTCTGCCCCAAATGCCACACCAAAACCCACAAACACCACCACACCATCGAACACGACACCCAAACCGGCCGGCACCGCCTCCAACCCCCACCCCGCCCCAGCCCCACAACCCACCCGCCGCCACAGCCCCCACACCGCCAACAACAAGCCGCCGCCTGAACTCACACCCGCCGACCCCCGCAAATCCTTCGGCCATTCGAGAAGCTCCTCGATGGGGTTCAGCCCGTGCATAGGAAGCGGTCACAGGCCAGCAAGAACAGGTCGCCTAGCGAATCAGCCTTCTGGCCCACTCCAATCTCGCAGCATGAGCTGCATCACGGTGACGTCGAGCCAGCGGCCGAACTTGCGGCCTGCTTCGCGCTCGACGCCCACCACCTCGAACCCCACCGAGCGGTGGACGGCCACCGATGCTTCGTTGCCTCCAGAGATCCGGGCGATCACGGTGTGGAACCCGTGGCTCTGGGCGAGGGCGATCAACTCTTCCAGCAAGGCTCGGCCGACGCCCTTGCCCCGGTGGTCGACATGGACATACACCGAGTTCTCCACGGTGGTGTTGTAGGCCGGTCGAGTGTGGAAGGGTGACAGGGAGGCGTATCCGACCACGGTGTCGTCGTCATCGTCGGGCGTGGCCACCAGCACGGCGTGAACACCGCTGCGATCCTGCAACCACGACTGCTGGGCGGCCAACGACCGGGGCTTGATGTCGAAGGTGCTGGTTCCGTTCAGCACCTCGTGGTTGTAAATCTCACGGATGCCCTCGGCATCAGCCAGCCGGGCTGCTCGAATGGCCACGGGCTGCACCGTATCGCCCGTCACCTCCCAATTCTGGCTTTCCCGCCGCAGGTGCAGAGTGGCAATATTGGCTTCTCATAGGGATAGAGTTCCCAGCCCGCCTCCTTAGCTCAGTCGGCAGAGCGTTTCCATGGTAAGGAAAAGGTCGAGAGTTCGATTCTCTCAGGAGGCTCAGGGTCTCTCAGGCGGCTGTCCGCCGCTCAAGAGACTCCGGGGCGGCGTAGCTCAGTCGGTAAGAGCGCTCGACTCATAATCGAGAGGTCGCCAGTTCGAGTCTGGCCGCCGCTACCACCAATCTTTCGCCCCACTGCGGGCTAGGGATAATCTGCCGTCATCGAACCCGCAGCAATTCGTGAGCCGATTTCCGACGACGCCGAGTTGGTGGAAGCCGCCCGCCGGGGCGACCGCGATGCGTTCAACGAGTTGGTTCGGTCCACCTATCGAGATACCTACTCCCTGGCCTACCGGCTCACCGGCAACCGGGATGAAGCAGCCGACGTGGTGCAAGACGCCTACGTTCGGGCTTACCGGGCGATCCGGCGCTTCCGAGGCGACTCCAGCTTTTCCACCTGGATGTACCGCATCACCAGCAACTGCGCGTCGACACATCTGAGCCGCCGAACCCGCCAGCGCACCGAGGAACTGAGCAACGATGCCCCAATCGTCGACCTCAGTCCGGACCAAGACCCGAGCCTGCGGGCTGAGGCGGCCGTCTTGCGGCACCACATCGACCGGGCAGTGCGGTCGCTGCCCGAGCGGCTGCGCCAAGTGGTGGTGCTGCGCGATCTGCATGATCTCACCCACAACGAGATCGCGGCCGAATTGGGCATTACCCCCTCAGCGGCCAAGGTCAGGCTGCATCGTGCCCGCCAGAGGCTTCGAGCCGTGCTGCAACGCTCGGACGAGCTCGGCGCTGGCCAGTCTGCACCCCCAGTCCGAGACGAGGAGGCCTCATGACCAACGACGCCTCCCGAACTCTCAGCCGCCGGGCGCCGACCGAGGCGCACCCCACCCTGGTGTGGAAGGTCATGGCCCGGCTCGACCGGTACGACCGTCGCCGCCAACTCATCAGGCGCTCCCTGGCCGCGACCGCCCTGGCTGTGCTCACCGTCGTCTTCCGACGCCGCAGCCGCAAATAGCCAAAACCGGACCGCGGTTTTGCATTGCGGGTTGCGGCCCTCGACACGGTAGCCTTGAGCAACCCCTGACAAAGGGCAGTGGCTCAATTGGTAGAGCACCGGTCTCCAAAACCGGCGGTTGGGGGTTCGAGTCCCTCCTGCCCTGCGCAAGCAATCCCGTCTCCGCAGTGCCAGATGCACTGGAGTCCCAATGAGCGACCTGAACAGACAACAGAAGCGGATGGCCAAAAGGCAGGGCTTCGTCGACGAGCAAGGCGACCCGGTCCGCGAGCGCCGACAGCCCCGGAACCAGCCTCGGCCCGGTGAGGAGCGGGTGGGGCCCGCCCAGTTTCTGCGCGAGGTCCGCGGCGAGCTCCGCAAGGTGTCCTGGCCTCGCCGCGAAGAGGTCGTCAACTACTCCATCGTGGTGCTGGTGGTGCTGGTGCTGCTCACCGCCGCCATCGGCTTGCTCGACTGGGGCTTCAGCGAGGCCATCTTGAAGTTGTTCGACCGATGAGCTCTGAGGTAGACGGGGGCGAGATGACGGACCTCTTCCCTGCAAACGCAGACCCAGTCGCAGCCGAACCCGATGCTGCGGACGCTGCCGATAGCGCCGATGCTGTCGATGGCGCCGATGCTGTGGATGCTGTGGATGCTGCGGACGCCGCCGCAGCGCTGCTTCCCACCGGGCCAGTTGCCCAGCCCGACTCCTTCGCCGACGGCCAGGCCGAAGTGCTCGACCTGCCCGGCGATGCCGCCGCGGTGGACGACGCCGACACCCTCATCGATGCCGACGAATTGGTTTATGAGAAGGCCGAAGAAGAGGAAACCGAGACCATCAGCCCCTACGACATGCCCGGAAAGTGGTATGTGGTTCACACCCAATCGGGCTACGAGAACAAGGTCCAGCAGAACATAGAGGCCCGTCGCAAGACCATGGACACCGAGGGCCACATCCATGAGACGGTCATCCCCATGGAAGACGTGGTGGAGTTCAAGGGAGGCAAGAAGGTCACCGCCAAGAAGAAGATGTTCCCCGGCTATCTGCTGGTTCGAGCCGAGATGAACGACGTCTCCTGGGATGTGATTCGCAACACCCCGGGCGTGACCGGTTTCGTGGGCCACGGCCAGCGCGGCAGCAAGCCGTCGGCCCTCAAACGCAAGGACGTGGAGAACTTCCTCCAGGTCAAAACCGATGGCGAGCAGACCGTCCGCCGCACCAAGCCCCGCCTGCTGTATGAGGTGGGCGAGACCATCCGGGTCAAAGAGGGCCCGTTCGCCGACTTCTCCGGCGAGGTGGCCGAGATAAACGAGGATCAGCTCAAGGTGAAGGTACTGGTCAACATCTTCGGCCGAGAAACACCGGTCGAACTCGAGTTCTCCCAAGTCGCCAAATTGTAAATCGATTCGAGTTCTCCCAAGTCGCCAAGCTCTAGAGGGGACCTAGCCAAAAAGGGGCACAGCCATGGCTCAAAAGAAGGTAGCCACCACAATCAAAATCCAGATTCCCGCGGGCCAGGCCACCCCGGCACCCCCGGTGGGCACCGCGCTCGGCCCTCACGGCGTGGCCATCATGGACTTCTGCCGCGATTACAACGCCAAAACCGAGGACAAGCGGGGCCAGATCATCCCAGTTGAGATCACCATCTTCGAGGACCGCACGTTCTCGTTCATCACGAAGACCCCGCCAACCTCGTTCCTAATCCGAGAAGCCGCCGGCTTGGAGAAGGGCTCCATGGAGCCCGGCCGCGATGTAGTGGGCGCCATCACCGATGCCCAGTGCGCGGACATCGCCAAGACCAAGATGCCCGATCTCAACACCGACGACCTTGAGCAGGCCAAGCTGCAAGTGGCCGGAACCGCCCGCAGCATGGGCATACGCGTGGAGTAGGGAAGGGAGCCGACATGGCAAGAAATGGAAAGCGGTACAGCGATGCCGCCCAGCGTTACGACAAGCAGCGCCCGCACACCGCCAACGAGGGGGTTGAGCTGGTGAAGAGCTTGACCGCGGCGAAATTCGACGAGACCCTGGAGCTCGCGGCCCGGCTGGGGGTGGACCCCCGCAAGGCCGACCAGATGATCCGGGGCACCGTCAGCCTGCCGTCTGGCACCGGCACCGATGTTCGGGTGGCGGTGTTCGCCCAGGGCGAGGCGGCCGCCCAAGCAAGCGAGGCCGGTGCCGACGTGGTGGGCGCCGACGACCTCGCCGAGCAGGTGCAGGCGGGCAACATGGACTTCGACGTGGCCATCGCCACCCCCGACATGATGCCGGTGGTGGGCAAGCTCGGGAAGATCCTGGGTCCCCGAGGGCTCATGCCCAACCCCAAAACGGGCACCGTCACCGATGACGTGGCCAAAGCAGTGGGCGAGTTCAAGGGCGGCAAGGTGGAGTACCGCACCGACCGCCAGGGAAATGTCCATGTGCCGGTGGGCAAGGTCAGCTTTGAGGCCGATGCCCTGGTGGCCAACATCCGAGCGGTCATGGAGGAGCTGACCCGGGCCAAGCCCGCTGCCCTCAAGGGCCGCTACATCCGCAAGGTCACCATCTCCTCCACCATGGGCCCCGGCATCCGGCTGGATCCGGCCGACTTGGGCGCCGGCAACTGATCTGGTACCTTCAACCGGCTTACAACTAATCGATTTGCCGCAGACATCAGGCGCAGTGCCTAGCACCGCTTAATCAGCTCTAGTTGATCAGCTCTAGCTGGCCTGACGAGGTGAACCCTCCCGAAACTCCTGGGGCGTTCGCATGTCGGCGGCGCCCCATTGCTGCATCTCACGGAGGGTTCGGCAACGTGATGGAAACTCTGCGTCCCGAGGAAAGGGCTGGTACGTGATGGAAAACCCCCGCCCCGAGAAAGTGGCCGTGGTACACGAGGTGCTCGAGCGCATCTCCAATGCCGAGGCAGTGGTCATCACCGACTACCGAGGCCTCGACGTGCCAGCCCTGGCCAACCTCCGCCACCAACTGCGCGAGGTCGGCGGCGAGTACAAGGTGTACAAGAACACGCTGACCCGCTTCGCCGCTCGAGAGCTGAAACTGGATCTCGATGGGATCTTGGTGGGCCCAACCGCCCTGGCTTTCACGGGCACCCGCCAAGACGGTTCCCCCGGCGATGCGGTGTCATTGGCCAAAGCCCTGTGCCGGTACGCCGACAGCTCTGAATTCCTGTCGATCAAGGGGGCCGTGCTCGACGGCCAAGTGCTCTCGGCCGACGATGTGAGCGCCTTGTCGAAGCTCGGGACCCGAACCGATTTGCTGGCTGAGATCGTCGGGCTGCTGGAAGCCCCCTTGGCCGAGATGGCCGGATTGCTGGAAGCCTCGCTCGTCGAGATGGCCGGTCTCCTTGATGCCCCATTGGTCGAGACCGCCGGGCTGCTTGAGTCGCTGAGCGAAAAAAGCGGGGCCGCGCCATGACCCGCACCCCGGCACCCACGCGAACCACCGACAACAACAAACCAAAGACAGAAGGAAAGAGGGACTGCCATGTCCAAAGTTGACGAGATTCTGGACTCCATCGGGTCCATGACCGTGCTCGAGCTGTCCGAGCTCAAAGAGGCGTTCAAAGAGCGCTTCAACGTGGAGGCGGCGGCACCCGCCGCGGCCATGCCGATGATGGTGGCCGCACCGGGCGCCGACGGCGACGGCGATGACGCCGCTGAGGAGCAGAGCGAGTTCGACGTGGTGCTGACCAGCGCGGGCGACAAGAAGATCCAAGTCATCAAAGAGGTGCGCACCCTCACCAGCCTGGGTCTCAAAGACGCCAAGGAGCTGGTGGACAACGCCCCCAACCCGGTCTTGGAGAAGGCCTCCAAAGAAGACGCTGAGAAGGCCAAAGAGCTCATCGAGGCAGCCGGCGGGGCTGTCGAGCTCAGATAGCGCTCTACCGGCGCAATCCAATCGGGCACGGTTTGTAAACCACGCCCGCGCCGCGTATCATTCCCGGATACGTGCTCGCTCGTCTCCCTGGCCATGCTTTCTCTTTTGTCGCGGCCGCGTTTGCGGGATTCCGCCCTCCCGTTGACGTCTAGGGGTTCGAGGAGCCAACCCGGCGTTGCCCATCCATCACACCATCTCAGGAGCTCACCTTGGCCCCCCGTTTGGCGACCCGCGACCGCTACTCCTTCGGAAACCTGGAGGAGGTGCTTGCTCTACCCGACCTCATAGCGGTACAGAAGGATTCCTTCCAGTGGTTCATCCGCCAAGGCTTGGCCGACGCCTTCCGCGACATCAGCCCCATCAAGGACTTCTCGGAGAACCTCCAACTCGAGCTGGAGTTCAACCCCGACGATGAAGAACTGAACCCCGGCCCCCGTTGGGGCACCTCGGTGGAGGAATGCAAAGAGAAGGACATGACCTACTCGGCGCCCATCCTGGTGCAGGCCCGGTTCTCAAACCGACTCACCGGCGAGATCATCGAGCAGGTTGTGTTCTTGGGCGACTTCCCCGTCATGACCGACAAGGGGACGTTCATCGTGAACGGAACCGAGCGGGTCGTGGTGTCCCAGCTCGTTCGATCCCCGGGGGTGATCTTCCAGCCCGGCGAGCGGTTCCGGCTCCGCAACCTGAGCAAGCACCAGCTGGTCACCGGCACAATCCACCCCTACCGGGGAGAGTGGATCGAGTTCGACGTGGAGCACAAGCCGGGCCGCAACCCCACCGCAGGCGCCCGAGTAGCCCGCAAACGCCGCATGAGCCTGTTCACGATGCTGCGGGCGCTGGGCTACGACGAGGAGAACGCCCCCGGCTTTCTTGACCGATTCGTGGCCTACTTCGACTTCCTAGCCGACCAGTGGGAGAGCGACAAGCACCAGCACACCACTCGCGACGAGGCTCTGCTGGAGATATACAAGCGAGCCCGCCCCGGCGAGCCCCAGTCGGTGGAGGCGGCCCGCAACTACTTCCGCAACGCCTTCTTCGAGAGCCGCCGCTACGACCTGTCCCGGGTGGGCCGGTACAAGCTCGACCGCAAGCTCGGGCCCGAGTTGGACCGCATCGAAGAACTGTTCGGTTTGACGTTGGAGCGCCCCGACCCCGACCAGCCGGTGCTCTCGGAGGCTGAGGTGCTGGCCACCTGCACCTACCTCTTGCACCTGGTGAAGTTCGAGCCCGGCTACCGGCTCGACGATCAAGACCACTTCGCAAACCGCCGAATCCGATCGGTCGGCGAGCTGATCCAGAACCAGGTGCGCATCGGCCTGTCCCGCATGGAGCGGGTGGTGCGAGAGCGCATGACCACCCAAGACGTGGAGGCCATAACCCCCACGTCGCTCATAAACAACCGGCCGGTGGCCGCAGCCATCAAAGAGTTCTTCGGCACCAGCCAGCTCTCCCAGTTCATGGATCAGGTAAACCCGCTGTCGGGGCTCACCCACCGCCGCCGCCTGTCGGCTCTGGGTCCGGGCGGGCTCTCGCGGGAGCGGGCCGGCTTCGAGGTGCGCGACGTCCACTTCTCCCACTACGGCCGGATGTGCCCGATCGAGACCCCCGAGGGCCCCAATATCGGACTGATCGGCGCGCTGGCCTCCTACGGCAGGGTCAACGAGTTCGGATTCATCGAGTCCCCCTACCGGAAGGTGATCGACGGACAGGTGACCGATGAGATCGTCTGGCTGGCCGCCGACGACGAGGAGGAGTACGTGGTCGCCCAGGCCAACGCCCCCCTCGACGGCCAGAACCGGTTCGTCAACGACCGGGTGCTGGTGCGGCGCTCCCCCCAGGCCGCCACCATGAAGGGATTGCAGGCCCAGCTCGAGCAGGAGGTGTTCTTCGGGGCCACCACCGAGATCTCCTCGGTGCCCCCCGACGAGGTCCAGCTCATGGACGTCTCCCCCAAGCAGATCGTCTCGGTGGCCACCGCGCTCATCCCGTTCCTCGAGCACGACGACGCCAACCGGGCTCTCATGGGGGCCAACATGCAGCGCCAGGCCGTGCCCCTGATCCGGACAGAGGCGCCGTATGTGGGCACCGGCATCGAAGGCAAGGCCGCTCGTGATGCAGCCGACATGATCATCGCCGAAGAAGACGGCACGATCACCGATGTCGCCGGTGAGAGCATCACGGTCGACTACAAGAACTCCGGCTTGTCCACCTACAAGCTCTTGAAGTTCGAGCGGTCGAACCAAGACACCTGCATCAACCAGAAGCCGCTGGTGCAGGCGGGCGGCCGATTCCGCAAGGGCGACATCCTGGCCGACGGACCGTCCACCGACAACGGCGAGATGGCCTTGGGCAAGAACCTGCTGGTGGCCTTCATGGCCTGGGAGGGCTACAACTTCGAAGACGCCATCATCCTGAGCGACCGGCTGGTGCGCGACGACGTGCTCACCTCCATCCACATCCACGAGCACGAGATCGACGCCCGGGACACCAAGCTCGGCGCGGAGGAGATCACCCGGGACATTCCGAACTTGTCGGAGGAGATCCTGGCCAACCTCGACGAGGAGGGCATCATCCTCCCCGGCGCCGAGGTCGGTCCCGGTGACGTGCTGGTGGGCAAGGTCACCCCGAAGGGAGAGACGGAGCTGACCCCCGAGGAGCGCCTGTTGCGGGCCATCTTCGGAGAAAAGGCCCGGGAGGTGCGCGACACCAGCCTCAAAGTCCCCCACGGGGAGAACGGCAAAGTCATCGACGTCAAGAAGTTCAACCGCTATGCCGGCGATGAGCTCCCTCCGGGAGTCAATCAGCTTGTCCGGGTGTACGTGGCCCAGAAGCGGAAGATCTCCGTCGGCGACAAGCTGGCCGGCCGCCACGGCAACAAGGGGGTCATTTCCAAGATCCTCCCGATGGAGGACATGCCCTACCTGGCCGATGGCACCCCGGTGGACATCATCTTGAACCCACTGGGGGTCCCCTCCCGCATGAACGTGGGCCAAGTGCTGGAAGCCCACTTGGGCTATGCCGCCCGCTGGGGCTGGGATGTGAACGGCGCAGTGGGAGAGGCGCCCGAACGGGGCGAGGGGCGCAAGACCCGGCCCGCCACACGAGCTGCCACCCTGGTGGCTACCCCGGTGTTCGACGGCGCCCACTGGGACGAAGCCGGCCACTCGGGCCAGCACCCCACCATCCAGGAGCTCTTGGAGCACATCAAGCCCGAGACCGTCGACGGGGAGCGCCTGGTCGGAACCGACGGCAAAGCCGTGCTCTACAACGGCCGCACCGGCGAGCCCTACGACAACCGGATCATGGTCGGCTACATGTACACGCTGAAGCTGGCCCACCTGGTGGACGACAAGATCCACGCCCGCTCCACCGGCCCGTACTCGATGATCACCCAGCAGCCGCTGGGCGGCAAGGCGCAGTTCGGCGGCCAGCGCTTCGGCGAGATGGAGGTGTGGGCGCTGGAGGCCTACGGCGCGGCCTACTGCCTCCAAGAGCTGCTCACCATCAAGTCCGACGACGTGCTCGGCCGGGTGCGGGTTTACGAGGCCATCGTCAAGGGCGACAACATCCCCGAACCGGGCATTCCGGAGAGCTTCAAAGTGCTCATCAAGGAGATGCAGGCTCTGTGCCTGAACGTGGAGGTGAGGGACACCGCCGGACAGCAAGTGGAGATCACCGAGCTCGACGACGATGCCTTCCGCACTTCCGAGGAGCTGGGCATCGATATTTCACGCCCCGAACGGGGATCAGATGACGAGGACGAGCGCCGCGTCGCAGGGAGGCCGTTCTAAATGTTGGATGTCAATGCAACCGCGCCACGGGGAGAAGCTTGCAGATGCTAGATGTCAACGCTTTCGACCAGCTCTCCATCGGGTTGGCCACTGCCGATTCCATTCGGACTTGGTCCAATGGCGAGGTGAAGAAGCCCGAGACCATCAACTACCGCACGCTCCGCCCGGAAAAGGACGGGCTGTTCTGCGAGAAGATCTTCGGGCCCACCAAAGACTGGGAGTGCTACTGCGGCAAGTACAAGCGCATCCGCTTCAAGGGCATCATCTGCGAGCGCTGCGGCGTGGAGGTGACCCGCTCCAAGGTGCGCCGGGATCGTATGGGCCACATCGAGCTCGCCGCTCCCGCGGTCCACATCTGGTACCTGCGGGGCACGAGATCGTGGCTGGCCTACCTGCTGATGGGCACCGAGCCCAAGGAGGAGCTCAAGGCCAAGCAGCTCGAGAAGGTCATCTACTTCGCGGCCAACCTGGTCACCGAGGTGGACGAAGACGAGCGCCACCAGCGGCTTCCCGAGCTGGAGCGGGAGATGCGCGAGGAAGTCGAGGCCATCCGCGAGGAGCACCAAGAGCGCCGGGACGAGCGCCTGGCCGAGCTGGAGGCTGAGCTGGCCGAGCTGGAGGCTAATGAGGCCAAGGAGTCGGAGAAGAACTCCCGGCACAAGGCGGCCGAGAAGGATCTGCTCGCCCTCGACGAGGAGTATGCCGAGGAAATCGAACGGGTCGAATTGGCCTTCGAAGAGTTCAAGACCCTGTTCCCCCGCAAGATCGTCGAGGACGAGGATCTGTGGCGGGAGATGGAGGAGCGCTACGGCGACCTGTTCGCCGGGGGCATGGGTGCGGCGGTCATCGCCACGCTCATCGACAGCGTCGACCTCGACGAGGAAGAGCGCAAGCTCCGGGAGCAGCTCGACCCGCCCGAGGGCCAAAAGAAGCTCTCCCAGCAGCGGGAGCAGAAGGCCATCAAGCGGCTGAAGATCGTGTCGGCGTTCAACCGGCGCGATCAGCACGGTCGGCGCGTCAACGATCCCCGTGCCATGATCCTCGATGCCGTCCCGGTCATCCCCCCCGAACTGCGCCCCATGGTGCAGCTGGACGGCGGCCGGTTCGCCACCTCTGATCTGAACGACCTCTACCGCCGGGTGATCAACCGCAACAACCGCCTCAAGCGGCTGCTCGACCTCGGCGCGCCAGAGATCATCGTCAACAACGAGAAGCGCATGCTCCAAGAGGCAGTAGACGCCCTGTTCGACAACGGCCGCCGGGGGCGCCCGGTGACCGGTCCGGGCAACCGGCCCCTCAAGTCGCTGTCCGACATGCTCAAGGGCAAGCAGGGGCGCTTCCGCCAGAACCTCCTGGGCAAGCGGGTGGACTACTCCGGACGCTCAGTCATCGTGGTCGGCCCCACCCTCAAGCTTCACCAGTGCGGCCTCCCCAAGCTGATGGCACTGGAATTGTTCAAGCCCTTCGTCATGAAGAAGCTGGTGGAAGAGGACCTGGCCCAGAACATCAAGTCGGCCAAGCGTATGGTGGAGCGGCGCCGCCCCCAGGTGTGGGACGTGCTCGACGAGGTCATCCAGGAGCACCCCGTGCTGTTGAACCGGGCCCCCACCCTGCACCGCCTGGGCATCCAGGCGTTCGAGCCGGTGCTGGTGGAGGGCAAGGCCATCCAGATCCACCCGCTGGTGTGTACCGCCTTCAACGCCGACTTCGACGGCGACCAGATGGCGGTGCATCTGCCCCTGTCGGCCCAGGCCCAAGCCGAGGCCCGGGTGCTGATGCTGTCGGCCAACAATGTGCTCAGCCCCGCTCACGGCCGCCCCCTGGTCACTCCCGGCCAGGACATGATCATCGGCGCCTACTACCTCACCGAGGAAGTGGAGGGAGCGGTCGGCGAGGGGCGGGTATTCCGCCATCAGCACCAGATCGAGCGGGCCTACGAATCCGGCGAGGTCGATCTGCATGCCCGCATCGAGTACCGCATACCCGAGTTGGTGGACACCCCGGCCAACGGCGACGCGGCCGCATACACCCCCACCACGGTCGGCCGAGCGTTCTTCAACAGCACCTTGCCCGACGACTTCCCGTACGTTAACCATGTAGCCACCAAGCGGGACATAACCGCAATCGTGGACCAACTGGCCCAGCAGTACACCAAAGAGGAAGTGGCGCTCAGCCTCGACGCCCTGAAAAACCTGAGCTTCGAGTACGCCAGTCAATCCGGGCTCACCGTGTCGGTGGACGACATCAAGGTCCCCCACGACAAAAAGAGCATCCTGGACCAATACGAGAAGGAAGCCGACAAGGTGGAGAACCAGTTCCGGCGGGGGATCATCACCGACGGGGAGCGGCGCCAGAAGGAGGTCGAGATCTGGACCGAGGCCACCGAGATGGTGCGCCAGCGCATGGAGGCGGTGCTCCAGTCGGAGAAGTTCAACCCCATCGACATGATGGTGGGCTCCGGTGCGAGGGGCAACATGATGCAGGTTCGCCAGATCGCGGGCATGCGGGGCCTGGTGGCCAACCCCCGGGGCGACATGATTCCCCGTCCCATCAAGAGCAACTTCCGTGAGGGGCTGGCGATGCTGGAGTATTTCATTGCCACCCCCGGCGCCCGCAAGGGTTTGGTGGACACCGCCCTGCGCACCGCCGACTCCGGCTATCTCACCCGCCGCCTGGTGGATGTGGCCCAGGAGGTGATCATCAACGACCGAGACCCGTTCGAGTCCGGCGGACCCGTCCGGGGCATCTGGATTGAGGACATCGTGCCCGACGAGCCAGGACGGCGCTCCTACTTGGAAACCCGCTTGTTCAGCCGCACCCTGGCCGACGACATTGCCCTGGCCGACGGCACTGTGCTGAAGCAAGGCGCCATCGTGGGCGACGAGGAGCTGGCCCTTTTGCGCGACGACCCGACTGTGACCCGGGCCCGGGTGCTCTCGCCCCTCACCGACGACTCCGAGGTGGGCATCAGCCGGGCTTCTTATGGGCTCTCGCTGGCCACCGGCCAGCCCATCGAGGTGGGCGAGGCCGTCGGGGTTATCGCTGCCCAGTCCATCGGCGAGCCGGGCACGCAGCTCACGATGCGTACCTTCCACACCGGCGGGGTGGCCGGCAAGGACATCGCCGGCGGTCTGCCCCGAGTCGTGGAGCTGTTCGAGGCCCGCACCCCCAAGGGCAAGGCTGAGCTGACCCGGGTTTCCGGCGTGGTCCGCATCAGCGAGGAAGACGGCAGGGTCAGCCGGCTGTCTGTGGTGGGCGACGATGGGGCTGAGTGGTCCACGGTCGTTGACCCGGCTTGGAAGCTGGCCGTGGTCGAGGGCCAAGAGGTGGCAGCCGGCGATCCGGTGGCCCAAGCCGATGGGCCTCGCGACCCCAAAGAACTCCTCGAGATCCGAGGCGTCCGGGAAACCCAGCAATACCTGGTGGACGAAGTCCAGCGGGTGTACCGCGACCAGGGCGTGTCCATCCACGACAAGCACATCGAGCTGATCGTGCGCCAGATGACCCGCCGGGTGGCCATTCAGGAGCCGGGCGACTCCGAATTCCTGCCCGGCGAGCGGGTGGACTCCCAGGTGTTCACCAACAAGAACCGCTCGCTGGCCCAAGAGGGCAAGCGTCCCGCCGAGGGTCGGCCCGAGCTCATGGGAATCACCAAGGCCTCTTTGGCCACCGATTCCTGGCTGTCGGCGGCATCTTTCCAGGAGACCACCCGGGTGCTCACCGAAGCGGCCATCGAGTCCCGCCACGACGGGCTCATCGGCTTGAAGGAGAACATCATCATCGGCAAGCTGATTCCAGCGGGAACTGGCATGGAGCTGTACCGGGAGGTCGCCACCCATGCTCCCGAATACACGCCGATGGAGTACTACACCTCGACTGACGACGACATCGACCTGGCAGATCAGTTCGCGCACTGGGACGCTCCGGCTGATGCCGAGGCGGCCGACGTGTTGCCGATGGGAACGCTAGGGGCGTAAACTGAACTGCTGGAGCGCGGGTTTTCTGCGCTCTCAATCTTGTCTCAATTAGCCCTAGGAAGTGCTGTGCCCACGATTCAACAGCTGGTGCGCAAGGGTCGCCAGTCCAAGTTCCGCAAGGAGAAGACGCCAGCTCTCAAGGGCGCGCCCCAGCGGCGGGGAGTTTGCACTCGGGTTTACACCACCACTCCGAAAAAGCCGAACTCGGCATTGCGACGGGTGGCCCGCGTCCGCTTGACCAGCGGCATGGAGGTCACTGCCTATATACCGGGAGAGGGACACAACCTCCAAGAACACTCCATTGTGCTGGTGCGCGGCGGTCGGGTTCGGGATCTTCCAGGGGTGCGCTACAAGATCATCCGCGGCACGCTTGACACATCGGGAGTGGCCGAGCGGCGCCAAGCCCGCAGCCGCTACGGCGCCAAGAAGGAAGACTAGCGATGCCCCACAACCTGACAATCGCTGGAAAAGAGTCGTAAGCATGCCTCGCAAGGGCCCCGCAGGGCGACGCGACCTCCCCAAGGATCCGGTATACGGCGAGCTGCTGGTCACCCAGTTCGTGAACAAGGTGCTCCAGCGGGGCAAGCGCTCCACGGCGGAGCGCATCGTGTACGGCGCGCTCGGCATCGTGGAACAGAAGACCAGTGCCGAGCCGATCGGCACCCTCAAGCGGGCTTTAGACAACGTACGCCCCCAACTCGAAGTCCGCAGCCGACGAGTCGGTGGAGCCACCTACCAGGTTCCGGTAGATGTGCGCCCTCGGCGGGCCAACACGCTGGCCATCCGCTGGATCGTCAACCACGCCCGGGAGCGGCGCGAGCGCACCATGATCGATCGCCTGGCCAATGAAATCCTGGACGCCTCCAACGGCCTGGGGGCATCGGTGAAACGGCGCGACGACCTGCACAAGATGGCGGAGTCGAACCGGGCCTTTGCTCACTACCGCTGGTAAGCGGTCCAACCCCCTAACGCCATGTCTCGTCACCCGTTGGAAACGACCCGCAACATTGGCATCATGGCCCACATTGACGCGGGCAAAACCACCTGCACCGAGCGCATCCTCTACTACACCGGAAAGGCATACAAGCTCGGAGAGGTCCACGACGGCGCTGCCACCATGGACTGGATGGAGCAGGAGCAGGAGCGGGGCATCACCATCACCTCGGCCGCCACCACCGCAGAGTGGGCCGGACACCGCATCAACATCATCGACACCCCCGGCCATGTGGACTTCACCATGGAGGTGGAGCGCTCCCTGCGAGTGCTCGACGGCGCGGTCGCCTTGTTCGACGGCGTCGCCGGGGTGGAGCCTCAATCGGAGACGGTTTGGCGCCAGGCCAACAAGTACGGCGTCCCCCGTATCTGCTTCATCAACAAGCTCGACCGCACCGGCGCCAACTTCGAGCACGCCGTGCTCACCATTCAAGAGCGTCTGCGGGCCAACACCGCGGTGGTGCAGCTTCCCATCGGGCTCGAGGCCGACCTGCTCGGCGTCGTGGATCTGGTGGAGATGCGGGCGCTGGTGTGGAGGGGCGACGACTTGGGCGCGACCTGGGATGTCACTGAGATTCCCGACAACCTCAGGGACAAGGCTGAGGAGGCCCGCCTCGAACTCATCGACCAGCTCACCCAGTTCGACGAGAACCTGCTGGAGAAATACGTCGAGGACGAGGATTCGATCACCCCGGCCGACCTGTTGGCCGCACTGCGGGCCGGCACTCTCTCGCTGGACATCGTGCCGGTGCTGTGCGGATCGGCCTTCAAGAACAAGGGCATACAGCCCCTGTTGGACGCGGTCATCGACTACCTGCCCTCGCCGCTGGACATCCCTTCGGTGAGGGGCATCCACAAAGGGGAGGTCTGCGAGCGGCCCGCCGAAGACGACACCCCGTTCAGCGCGCTGGCGTTCAAGATCATGAGCGATCCCCATGTGGGCAAGCTCACCTACTTCCGGGTCTACAGCGGCCAATTGGAGAAGGGCGGCCAGGTGTTCAACCCCCGCACCGGCCGCAAGGAGCGGATCGGGCGCATCCTGGAGATGCATGCCAACGACCGGGAGGATCTCGACATCGTCCGAGCGGGCGACATCGTGGCCGGCATCGGCCTCAAGGACGTCCGCACCGGCGACACCCTGGCCCATCCCAACCACCCCCTCGTGTTGGAGCAGATGGACTTTCCCGATCCGGTCATCCAGGTGGCGGTGGAGCCGCGCACCAAAGCCGACCAAGACAAGCTGGGCAAGGCCATGTCCGCCTTGGCCGAAGAAGATCCCACGTTCCAGGTCCGCACCGACGAGGAGACCGCACAAACCCTCATCGCCGGCATGGGCGAGCTGCACCTCGAGGTGCTGGTTGAGCGGATGCTGCGGGAGTTCAATGTGGACGCCTCGGTGGGCAAGCCCCAGGTGGCCTATCGGGAAACCATCTCCGCGCCGGTGGCCAAGTTCACCTACACCCACAAGAAGCAGACCGGCGGCTCCGGCCAGTATGCCGAGATCACCTTCGATCTGGAGCCGAACGACCCCGGGAAGGGCTACGAGTTCGCCAGCGAAGTCTCCGGCGGGCGCATTCCCCGGGAGTACATCCCCGCGGTGGACAGCGGCATGCAGGACGCCATGACCACCGGCCCCTTGGCCGGCTTCCCGGTCGTGGACCTCAAGGTGACCCTCACCGACGGACGGCACCACGATGTGGACTCGTCGGACATGGCCTTCAAGATCGCGGCCACCGCGGCCTTCCGGGACGCCGCCCGCCGAGCCAAGCCCGTCCTCCTAGAACCGATCATGGCCGTGGATGTGGTGACTCCCGAAGAGTACATGGGCGATGTCATCGGCGACTTGAACGGTCGGCGGGGCAAGATCGACAGCATGGAGCAGCGGGGCCGCGAACAAATTGTCAAGGCCCATGTGCCACTCTCGGAAATGTTCGGGTACGCTACCGAACTCCGGTCTCGGACCCAGGGGCGTGCGACGCACACCATGCAGTTCGACACCTACCGGCAGGCGCCTGCCAAGGTGCAAGAGGAGATCGTAGCCCGCATTCGGGGCGAGTAACCAGGGGCGAAGAGCCCTTTTCGGAGGATGAAAAATGGCTAAGGAAACATTCGAGCGAACCAAGCCGCACTTGAACGTGGGCACGATGGGCCACATCGACCACGGCAAGACAACCCTCACCGCGGCCATCACCAAAGTGCTGTCGGAGGCCGACCCCACCACAACGCAGTTCACCGAGTTCGACAACATCGACAAGGCCCCCGAGGAGCGGGAGCGGGGCATCACCATCAATGTGGCCCATGTGGAGTACGAGACTTCCAACCGCCACTACGCCCACGTCGATATGCCGGGCCATGCCGACTACATCAAGAACATGATCACCGGCGCGGCCCAGGTTGACGGCGCCATCCTGGTGGTGTCGGCCGCCGACGGCCCCATGCCCCAGACCCGGGAGCACGTGCTGCTGGCCCGTCAGGTGGGTGTGCCGGCCATCGTGGTGGCTCTGAACAAGGTCGACATGGTGGACGACGAGGAATTGCTGGAGCTGGTGGAGCTTGAGGTTCGGGAACTGCTCAACGAGTACGACTTCCCCGGCGACGACATCCCGGTGATCCCGGTGTCGGCCCTCAAGGCCCTCGACGGCGACGGCGACGCCGCCCAGCAGGTGATCGATCTGATGGAGCAGGTGGACTCCTACATAGAAGAGCCCGAGCGCGATGTGGACAAGCCGTTCCTGATGCCCATCGAGGACGTGTTCTCCATCACCGGTCGGGGCACCGTGGTAACCGGACGGGTGGAGCAGGGCATCGTCAACACCGGCGACAAGGTGGAGATCGTCGGCATCCGCGACACTGCCGAAACGGTGTGTACTGGGGTGGAGATGTTCCGCAAGCTGCTGGACGAGGGCCGCGCCGGCGACAACATCGGCGCCCTGCTGCGGGGCACCGACAAAGACGAGGTGCAGCGGGGCCAGGTGCTGGCCAAGCCCGGCTCCATAACCCCCCATACCAACTTCGAGGCCCAGGTCTACGTGCTGACTAAGGAAGAGGGCGGGCGCCACAAGCCGTTCTTCAGCAACTACCGGCCCCAGTTCTACTTCCGCACCAC
The DNA here is from genome assembly GCA_028819295.1 of bacterium. Lineage (GTDB taxonomy): Bacteria > Actinomycetota > Acidimicrobiia > Acidimicrobiales > Bin134 > Poriferisocius. Next base: position 69,258 of record JAPPMA010000019.1, read on the forward strand.
CGACGTGACCGGCACCATTGCGCTGCCCGAGGGAACCGAGATGTGCATGCCCGGCGACAACACCGAGATGGTCGTGGAGTTGATCGCCCCCATTGCCATGGACGAGGGTTTGCGCTTCGCCATCCGCGAGGGCGGCCGCACCGTGGGCGCGGGCACCGTCACCAAGATCATCAAGTAGCTCCCATGGCCGCAGGACAGAAGATCCGCATCCGGCTGAAGGCCTACGATCACGAGATCATTGACCAATCCACCAAGAAGATCGTGGAGACGGTCAAGCGCACTCAGGCCGACCTGCGGGGACCTGTCCCGCTTCCCACCGAAAAACACCGCTTCACCGTGATCCGGTCGCCCCACAAAGACAAGGACAGCCGCGAGCACTTCGAGATCCGCATTCACAAGCGCCTGCTCGATATCGTGGAGCCCGGGCCCAAAACCGTGGACTCCCTTCAACGGCTGGACCTGCCTGCGGGCGTCGACATCGAGATCAAGCTCCAGCACGGCTGACGGCGAACCGGGCTTTCGTGGTGTGGCCTTGCAGGTAATCCTGCTCCGGGTCTCCGGGCCCGACCGTCCCGGGCTGTTCGCTGCCTTGCTCAATGTGCTGACCGCGGGCGGTGCCCAGGTTCAAGACGTGGAGCAGGTGGTCATCCGCCGCCAACTCACCCTGGGCCTCGTGATGGAAGTGCCCCCCGGCCAAGATCTGCTCAAAGATCTGCTGCTGTTCGGCTGGGAGCAGAAGGTTGCCGTGGAGTTCGATGTGGTCGATCCCACCCCCTCGGCCCACATCGGCGCCCACGCTGTAACCGTGCTGGGCCGAGAGCTCACCCCGGCGATGCTGGCCACCACCGCCACTGCCATCGCCGAAGCCGGGGGCAACATCAACCGCATCGTGCGCCTTTCCCGATATCCCATATACAGCTACGAGCTGCTGGTGGAGGGAGGCGATGCCGATGCCATCCGGCGCAATCTGCTGTCGGCGGCCGGCGCCAATCCCGAGTTCGACGTGGCCATTCAGCGGGAGGGGCTGGCTCGACGGGCCAAGCGGGTGGCCCTGCTCGACGTGGACTCCACCCTCATCCAAGACGAGATGATCGATCTGCTGGCCGCTGAGGCGGGGTGCGTGGAGGTGTGCCAGAAGCTGACCGAGCAGGCCATGCGAGGGGAGATCGACTTCGAGGCCGCCCTGCGAGACCGGGTTCGACTCCTGGCCGGGTTGGACGAGGCTGCGCTGGAGCGGGTGTGGGACCGGGTCACCCTCACCCCTGGCGCTCGGACGTTTTTGGCCACCCTTCAGCGGTTGGGTTTTGCCATCGCCATCGTGAGCGGCGGCTTCACCCGGTTCTGCAACCGGCTAAAGCAAAACTTCGACCTCGACTACGTCTACGCCAACACCTTGGAGATGGCCGACGGCAAGCTCACCGGCAACTTGGATGGCCCGATTGTGGACCGCGCCCGCAAAGCCGAGATCCTCCACGAGGTGGCGGCCGCTGAAGGAGTGTCGCCCGAGCAGATCGTGGCCGTGGGCGACGGCGCCAACGACATCGACATGCTCACCGCCGCGGGCCTGGGCATCGCCTTCAACGCCAAGCCGAAGGTACGCGAGGCAGTCGAGACCGCGGTCAGCGTTCCCTACTTGGACGCCGTGCTGTTCCTGCTCGGGGTCAGCCGCGAGGAAGTGGAGGCCGAGGGAATCTAGCCAGAGTTGCAGAGTCCCGAAACGCCGATCCGCTGATCTCTACCCCAGCCAAGGGCAGGCTTCAAGGACGAGTCTTCTTGTTGCCATGGACCGAGGGTTCGGCACACCATTGCAGCCGCAGGGTTTCCAGGGGGTCAAGGATGGAATCAGGCAGGCCCAAAACATCGCACAGCACCGCTTTGTCCAACTCTTGGCGGACTTCGTCTCGAAAGGCCTCGTTGGCGGGCAGCATGGGTCTGTGTTCGAAGCGGTCGAAGGTCGCCGCCAGTTCTCGCACCTGCCCGCCTGAGACGGCCCTCAAATCCAACACCGGAATGCTCGTCAGGGTGGTGACAGTCAGGTTGGCCCGCCCCTTCTGCTGCCGATTGGAGACCCACCAGCGGCCAAGCAGCCCAAGGGTGCTGTTCAGCCACACACACAGTGCCTTTTCCCAGTTCTCGTTTTCAGCCTCATCATCAGCCGTCGGCTGAAACGATGGCCACGCCCGCCCGCCGATGGCACGCTTGGGAGTCAAACAAGCCGCCACCGGCTGCGAGTTCACCCGGAAGTCGCTGTTGAGGTGCAATCGAGTCGCGCCAGCCACCCTGTAGTACGAATCGATGGTGCGCCCTTCCCACACAATCAGACCCAACCCCTTCATTTCAGTCCGCTCAATCCCCTCCGAACACGGCAACACGGCCATGGTTGTCTCAAACTTGTGATCATGCGACCAAAGCACCGGCCAACTCGCTTGGGCAAATGTCGTTCGATCTTTCAACCTCAGAATGTCGAACGGGCCCCGGGAGGTCTCGTCGCTATTTCTGCCAGAGATGTCGCGGTGGACGGGTCCCCGATATCCCAACTTGTCCACGGGTGAGATCGACAGGCCAACAGGAGCATGACGCGGCAAGCACAATCTGCCTTCGACCAGTTCGGATGCTGTGACCATAACATCGACCTTCGAGACTCCGATGGGCTGGCCTTGCATGTCTGCCCCCAAATTTGAGACTGTCACCAATCCAGCTTGCTGCTCCCCCACTGACAGCAATCCAGGCCGCACGCTTCTGGCGCTGAGTGCCTTGGCAATCTCTATTCCGGCTATCGGTAAAGTCGGCGTCTCATGCAAGATGGTGTAGGTAATGTCCAACTGCTTGCCAGGGACCAACTTGCAGCTTGGATGTGATCTGCGCTGCTTTGTGGCTACCACAATGACCTCTGCCATACCAGTGTCTGCGGAGAAAGCGCTGCCTTCGGACGCTCTTTCGCCATGGTCCGATATGGAAAAGATCTCTATGTCCCCATAGCAAGAGGCAAGAAGACTACGCCCAGCCCTCCACGCGGCTCCCGATACCAGCGAGGCGGGCAGAATCAGGGCCAGCACACCGCCGGGCTTGAGCTTGGCGTGGGCCAGGTCGATGAAGTTGGATGCGATGCCCGCGTTGCCATGGCCCGCCTTCATGCCCCTGATGTTCCCGGAGCTCGCCGCCAACGCGTCTGACATCGCCTTCTGGTCTTGTGGGTCGTTGCCCAGCCCTGCAAACGCGGGATTGGGCACCTCAGCATGACCGGCCTCATGGTTGGTCGGACGGGTGAATGGCGGGTTCATGATGGCGATGTCTAACGACTCGGCCGGGATGTCGGCAGTGGCCATCGCCTCTTCACCTTGGGCAGCAGCCGCAAGGGTTCCATCACCCCAAAGGGCATATCGAGTGTCCGAGTGGAGCAGATCGAGCGCGCCGATCCGATATCCGACCACCCCTTGGGCATCGGCCACTTTGCCGTAGGGCATCACCCAGGTCTTTGTCCCGGTGTAATCGATATCGGGCCGCTCTCCCGACAAGCGCGCCGCAGTGAGATGCACGGCCGCGGCCATGATGTCGCAGCCGATCATCACCTCCTCCAACAGCGACTGATGGATCAGGGCATCGTCGCCGCCCTCTACCCGATGCCGCTCGACAATCCGGCGATAGACCGCGGTCAACAGCGCCCCGGTTCCGCAGGCCATGTCACCCACCCGCAACCCGGCAATGGCTTCGGGGTCCGACCAGTCAACTTCCAGGCGACCAACCGCCAACTCGGCCAACAGCGCAGCCGACGCGGGGCGGGTGTAGAAGGTGGCCAAGAACTTGCGATCGCCGATCAACTCTCCGAAGAGCCGGCCAACCAGCCCGGCGGAGTTCGGATCGTCGACAATCTCGCCCGCGGTACGGCACAGAATCTCGAGCGCTCCCTTGGCCCCCGCAAAGCTGTTCATGCCCCGCAGCAGCCTTCGGCTTACTCCGAAAATAGGCCAGTAGTTCACTTCCAAGATGTCCTGCCACATTTCCAACACCCGAAGCTGGTCAAGCTCGTTGTCGGCCATCATCTGCGAGGGCGTTGGTATCTCCGGGTGATGTCTGGCAATGTGAAACTGGAACAGCACGGCATTGAAGAGGATCGCCATGGCCATGCGGTTGGTCTGCTCTCCCGGATCCTGAGCCAGGACATTCCCGAAGGCTTCGGCCGTACCCACCCCTTCTGTAGCCCATTCCGCCGCCGCGGTCAGCCGCATCTGCACCAAGTCGGCCATCGCGTCGGTATCGGCACCGTCGGCACCCGCCCGATCAACGAAAGCGGCCAGCTCCGCAATCCTGCCCTCCAGCCACCCAGATTCGGGAAATCTAACCGGGTCGCCGTCACCGTCAACCGACCACATGGCCCACTGGAACGTGATCTCAGTGAACGCCCCTTGGGCGAGATCCTCATCGGAGAAGTCATCTAGCCGCTCTGGGCTCCTCATGCCGACCACCACGCGGACCGGGTGCTCATCTTTGGCCCACCGCGTTCCGAAGTGGCCCAAGCACTGCTGCTCCAATTGCCTGGCGGACACATTGGCGTACTTGTTCTCCACCAGCACCCGCTCCCGTCCGGGTGCCTCAACGGTGATGTCGGGCTGCTTGGCCGAGTCGACCAGCTTGCTGGCTCGCTCAGCTTCCACCACCGATTGCGGATGGCATCGCCCGATGGCCGCGGCAATGGCCGCGTTCAGAGCCTTCTCGTCACGGTGTTCACCAGCAGCCATCACCCGATTGTACGAGCGAGCTGCGACAACTTGGTTGCAAGCTCCCGCCGAGACTGGCCTGCGGCCAATGAATCCACCCCAATCACCCTCCCCGGCAAAGAACTCCACCGGCCGAGGTGGTACAAAACGGCTATGGCACAGACCACATTCGGAGACACGACAATCAACACCGGCGGCGACCTCCCCGCGGTGGGATCAGCGGCACCGGCGTTCACGCTGACTGGGGGTGATCTGTCCCCGGTCACGCTGGAGGGCCTGGCCGGCCGCAGCGTGGTGCTCAACATCTTCCCCAGCATCGACACCGGGGTGTGCGCCAACAGCGTGCGGGCATTCAACCAGCGGGCCGCCAGCCTCGACAACACCACGGTGATATGCGCCTCGATGGACTTGCCCTTCGCCGGCTCGCGGTTCTGCGGCGCCGAGGGCATCGAGAACGTGACCATAGGCTCCATCTTCCGCAACCGGGAGTTCTTGGACGACTACGGGGTGGAGATGGTCGACGGCCCCCTGTCCGGCCTCACCGCCCGGGCCGTGGTTGTGATCGCCCCCGACGGCACCGTGGCCCACTCCGAGCTGGTGGCGGCCATCGCCGACGAGCCCGACTACGACTCCGCCCTGGCCGCCTGCACCTGACCGGGGGCGACTCGCTACTTGGGGGTGAACACCCGGTCCAAAAGGTGGCGGATGCGATCCCCCAGGGGATCGCGGTGCGGATGCTGGGCGGCTTCGGCGTCGTCGAGCTCCTGCACCACTTCATGCCGCTCGAGATAGCTGGACAAGAAGGCTTGAATGGTGGCTGCGGCCGGAAGGGCCAGAACTGCCCCCACCGCCCCGAGCAGCAGGCCTCCGACAATCACTGATCCGAAGGCCACGGTCACGTGGATCTCCATGGTGTGGGCGGTCACCTTGGGCTGGAGCAGGTAGTTCTCCACCTGCTGGTACACCACTATGGCGATCAAGACGGCCAACCCGGTAGAGGGCTGGTCCAACAGCCCGATGATCACGGGCAGCGCCCCGGCTATGTAGGTGCCGATGACCGGGACAAACTGCGATATCAAGCCCACCCACATGGCCAGCGGCATGGGGAACGGCGCCCCCACCAGCCAGAACACCAGCCAGTGGACCAAAAATGAGATCACCGCCAAGATCAGCCGGCTATAGATGTATCCCCCGGTCTTGTCGATCGCCAGATTCCAGATGCTCAATACCTGGCGCTGATGCTCAGGCGACAGCAACGAGCAGATGTTGCGGCGCAGCTTGGGGCCTTCGGCAACCAGGTAGAACGTGAACAATGCGATGGTCAGGATCTGGAACAGCACCTGCATCACGGTGGCGCCGAGGTTGATCAGATTGTCGGCTAGACGGGTGGCCAGGTTGGCCACCGCCCCACCCTCTTGAAACTCATCAAGGAGCCCTTGGGCGTCGACCTCTATGTCGAACGTGTCCTCCAGCCAGTCCTCTATGTCGTTGATGTATCCGGGGGCATCGTCGGCGAACTCACCGACCTGATCGGCCAGAACTGTGCCAATGGCCCACAGGAACAGCCCCACTGCCGCCAGCAATGCCAGGAACATGATCCCGGTGCCCGCGCCCCTGCGGATGCCCATCCTCTCCATGCGGTTCACCGCAGGCTCCAGTGCGAAAGAGAGGAAGGACGACACCAGCCCGATCACAATGAGCGTCTTCAACTCTGCGATCAGCCATCCCAGCACGTACAGCCCGCCGAGAGCGGCCGCACCGGTCAGAATGGCCCGAAACAGCCACGGTGGCACCTTCTTCTGGGACGTTGTCTCTTCAGGCGAAACCTCGTCCACGGTTTCACGCTAATCCTCGCCTTTTGCCCAATCGGGGATTTGGCCATTGCCCCAGCAGCCGCTATCCTTTCATTCTCGTGCTGACTCCGGTCGGCACTGTTCGTGTCAAACGATGTCCGTCCAGGCCCGCAAGGGGCAATCACCCTGCTCCGGGAACCGGGCGGCACAACCGAAACCCGCTCCGCCGGAAAGACCCGCAAACTGGGCCTGCACCCGTGCGGAGCGTTCGCGTGAAGGCAGGGTCGCGATGGTTGCCAAGGCGATTGTCGGCGAAAAACTAGGAATGACCCAAGTGTGGGACGAGGACGACCGCGTCGTGCCGGTGACCGTGCTGCGGGTGGAGCCCTGCCGCATCGTGCAGGTCAAAAGGCCGGAGACCGACGGGTATTCCGCCCTTCAGGTCACCTACGGATCCCAGAATCCCGATCGCCTTACCCAGCCGGAACGAGGCCACCTGGCCAAGGCCGGCGTGGCCCCCGGCCGCAAGCTGGTGGAATTGCGCCTCGACGATGTGGGGGCCTACGAAGCCGGCCAGGAGATCGGCGCCGACGTGTTCGACGGGGGCGAGCGGGTGGACGTCACCGGCGTCAGCAAGGGCAAGGGCTTCTCCGGGGTCATGAAGCGGCACAACTTCAGCGGCCAAAAGGCCAGCCACGGCGCCCACAAGGTACACCGCAAGCCCGGCGCCGTCGGTCAATGCGCCACGCCGTCGAGGATTTTCCGAGGCAAGAAGATGCCCGGGCGGGCGGGCGCTGAGAAGGTCACCACGCTCAACTTGCAAGTGGTGAGGGTGGACGCCGAGAACGAGTTGATCCTGCTGAAGGGCTCGGTTCCCGGCCGCAGTGGATCCACTGTGCTCATCCGCAGCGCAGTCAAGAACGGGGCGAGATGACCATGGCGACCGCCCCAACCGATGAGGCGCCCACCAGGCAGATGACCACCGTCGACGTTCGCAATCCCGCCGGCAGCAAGACCGGATCGGTGGATCTGGACCCCGATGTGTTCGACATCGAACCCAACGTGGCCGTCATGCACCAGGTGGTCACCGCCCAACTGGCCGCTCGACGCCGTGGGACCCAGAGCACCAAGACCAAAGCCGATGTCAAGGGGGGCCCGGGCAAGCCGTGGCGCCAGAAGGGCACGGGTCGGGCCCGCCACGGCTCGATACGCAATCCCCAGTGGCGGGGAGGGGGGGTGGCCCTCGGCCCCAAGCCCCGCAGCTACCGGCAGCGCACCCCCAAGAAGATGGTTCGCCTGGCGCTGCGGTCGGCGCTGTCCGATCGGGCGCGCGGCGAGAAGGTCATCGTGGTCGACCGCTGGCAGTTCGAGGCCCCTCGAACCAGAGACGCGATCGCGGCGCTCAGCGCTTTGAAGGCTGAAGGGCGAGTGCTGCTGGTGGTTGGACGCGATGAGCCCGTGGTGTGGAAGAGCTTCCGCAATCTGCCCAAAGTACACCTCATCAGCCCTGGCGAGCTGAACGCCTACGACGTGCTGGTATCTGATGTGGTGGTGTTCACCCTCGAGACCCTGCCCACAGCCGCTGCTGCTGAGCAGGCCGAACCGGAAGTCGACGAGGTTGACGATGCCGAGGGAGACGAGGCATGAAAGACCACCGCGACGTTGTGCTGGCCCCTGTGGTCTCGGAGAAGTCCTACGAGCTGCTGGAAGCCAACGTCTACACCTTCCGGGTCCACCCCAGCGCGTCCAAGCCCGAGATAAAAGACGCGGTGGAGTCGCTGTTCGACGTGACTGTTCTCAAGGTCAACACCATGAACCGCAAGGGCAAGCGGCGCCGCAATCGGCGCAGTCCTACCTTCGGTCGCCGCCCCGACGTCAAGCGGGCCCTGGTCACGCTGGCCGAGGGCGACCAGATCGAGTTGTTCGATGTCTGAGGCACACCATGGCAGTTCGTAGACGAAATCCCACCAGCCCCGGCCGCCGCTTCCAAACGGTTGCGGACTTCTCCGGCATCACCGCAGCGAAGCCTGAGAAGTCGCTGGTGGCCAAAAAGACCAGCACCGGCGGCCGCAACAACCATGGCCGCAAAACCGCCCGCCACCGGGGCGGAGGCCACAAACAGCGTTACCGCGTCATCGACTTCAAGCGGGCCAAAGACGGCGTTCCGGCCACGGTGGCCTCGGTGGAGTACGACCCCAACCGCAACTGCCGCATCCTGCTACTGCACTTCCACGACGGCGAGAAGCGCTACATCTTGGCCCCCGACGGCGTGAGCGTGGGCGACATCTTGCAGAACGGCCCCGGTTCTGAGATCAGGCCGGGCAACGCCCTGCCCCTGCGCTACATTCCAGTGGGCACCACCATCCATGCTGTGGAGTTGAAACCCGGCAGCGGCGCCCGCATGGCCCGCTCCGCCGGCGCCAGTGCCCAGCTTGTGGCCAAAGAGGGCAGCTTTGCCACTCTCCGGCTGCCCAGCACGGAAATGCGCCGCGTGCCCATCGACTGCCGGGCCACCGTGGGCTCGGTGGGCAACGCCGAAGCCGAGCTGGTCAAGCTGGGCAAGGCCGGCCGAGCCCGCTGGAAGGGAGTGCGACCGCAAACCCGGGGCGTGGCCATGAACCCGGTCGACCACCCATTGGGCGGCGGCGAGGGCAAGTCCTCCGGCGGGCGCCACCCCGTGTCTCCATGGGGCCAGCCCGAGGGCCGCACCCGCAACAAGAAGAAGAAGTCACAGCAGATGATCATCCGGCGTCGCCGCACCCGCGGCGGGCGCCGCTAGGACGAGAGACAGGAAGGAGGGACCGCCTATGCCCAGGAGTTTGAAGAAGGGTCCGTTCGTCGACGGCCACCTGTTGCGCAAAGTCGACGCGCTCAACGACCAGAACACCAAGCAGGTCATCCGCACCTGGTCTCGCCGCTCCACCATCATCCCCGACATGGTGGGCCACACCATCGCGGTCCACGACGGCCGCAAGCACGTGCCCGTTTACATCACCGAGTCGATGGTGGGCCACAAGCTAGGCGAGTTCGCCCCCACTCGCACGTTCCGGGCCCACGCCGGCCAAGAGCGGGGAGCCCGTCGCTGATGGCCGCGGTCACCGTGGGCGCCGAGACCCGGCCCGGCAGCCGGGCCGTGGCCAAGTATGTGCGCGCGTCGGCCTTCAAGGCCCGCGAGGTGCTCGACTTGGTGCGAGGGAAGTCATACGCCGAAGCCCGGGAGATCCTTACCTTCTCGGAACGGCGCATCTCCGACACCATCGCCAAATGCCTCGACTCCGCGGTGGCCAATGCCGAGCACAACGACGAACTCGACGGCGAAGAGCTGTTCATCGCCGCCTGCTATGCCGACGAGGGCCCCACGCTGAAGCGCTGGCGGCCCCGGGCCCGGGGCCGGGCCCCCCCCCCCCCCAACCCGACCCCCCCCCCCCCCGCGGTGGTGCGCCGCTACAGCGAGGACGAATTGGCCGCCAACGATGCCCGCATGGCCCTCAA